>CAZKAH010000003.1:9171-107743 GCA_964550715.1 uncultured Opitutaceae bacterium | reverse complement strand
GCCTGCCGCAGGAACTCCGCCTTGTCGATGACACGGCCGTCCGCCAGGACGCCGCAGAAATCGTCGGCCAGGAGGTCGCGGAACCGCGCGACGTCGCAGGCCAGGAAGGCCCGCACGTAGTCCTCGTTGAGCCGGCGCAGGGCCGCCTCGTCACCGGCCCCCTCGGCGCGCGCCGGCGCCGGCCCGCCCAGCAGAAGTCCGAGCGCGAGCAGTCCGGGCAGGGGGGATCGGCGGGAGGGCAAGGCCCCAGCCTGTCTGCCCCGGGCCGCGGCGCAAATAGTTCTTCCGATGCCGTGGCCTTTGTTATCTTCTGCGCCATGCCCGCGCCCGCCGCTCCCGCCGCCATCACCGGGGTGGTCGAGCGCATCATCTTCCTCAACGAGGAGAACCACTACACCATCGCGGAATTCCTGCCGGACCTGCCGGACCCGAAGGCCCGGGCCGAGGCGGTCACGATCGTCGGGGCCCTGCCCGGCGTGGAATGCGGCGAGACCCTGCACCTGACCGGCGAGTGGACCCAGCACTCCCAGCACGGCGCGCAGTTCAAGATCGCGGGCTTCAAGAGCGAGCTGCCCTCCAGCGTGCACGGCATCCGGAAGTACCTCGGCAGCGGCCTCGTCTCCGGCATCGGCAAGGTCTACGCGAACAAGATCGTGGACGCCTTCGGGACCGACACCCTGCGCGTGCTGAGCGAGGAGTCCGGCCGGCTGCGCGACGTCCCCGGGATCGGGCGCAAGCGCGCCACGGCGATCAAGCAGGCCTGGGAGGAAAAGCGGACCGAGCGGGAGCTCTACATCTTCCTGCAGACCTACGGCGTCACCCCCTCGCAGTGCGTGAAGCTCGTCGAGCGCTATGGCAACGACGCCAAGCAGGTCCTGCTGAAGGATCCCTACCGCGTGGCGCGCGAGATCGACGGGATCGGCTTCAAGACCGCCGACCGGATCGCCATCAACCTCGGCTTTGCCAACGACGCCCCGCCGCGGCTCGAGGCGGGGCTGCTCTACGCCCTGGACACCCTGCAGGAGGAGGGACACACCGCCTATCCCCAGGCGGCGCTGCTGGACTACGCCGCGGAGATGCTCAGCGCCTCGACGGAGCACCTCGCCGCGCGGATCGACGCCCTGGTCGAGGCCCGGCAGCTCGTGCGCCACGGCGCGGCCCCCGCTTCCCTCCTGATCCAGTCGCCCAAGCTCGACTGGGCCGAGCGCAAGATCGCCGAATCGGTCGCGCGCCTGCAGCGGGCCGCCAGCGGCCTGCCGCCGATCAGGATCGGCGCCGCGGCCGAATGGGCCGAGAAGCAGGCGGGCTTCGCCTTCCACGGCCTGCAGCGCGCCGCGATCCAGAACGCCCTCGCCCACAAGCTCTCCGTCCTGACCGGCGGGCCGGGCACCGGCAAGACCACCTGCCTCCGGGCCCTGGTGGATATCCTCAAGGCGAAGAAGGTGCGCGTGCACCTGGCCGCCCCCACCGGGCGGGCGGCGCAGCGGCTGGCCGAGGCGACCGGAGGGGAGGCCTCGACCATCCACCGGCTGCTCAAGTACGAGGGCGGCGCCAGCGGCTTCACCGTCGACGAATCGCACCCCCTCGCCACCGATTTCCTCATCGTGGACGAGGCCTCGATGCTCGACACCCGGCTCGCGGCCGCGCTGCTCCAGGCCGTGCCCCCGCGCGCGCACCTCCTCCTCGTGGGTGACACCGACCAGCTGCCGAGCGTGAGCGCCGGCAACGTGCTGAAGGACCTTATCCGCTCCGAGGGCACCCCCGTCACCCGCCTCGCCTTCATCTATCGCCAGGAGGGCCAGGGCCTCATCGTGCGGACGGCGCACGCCATCAATGAGGGGGACCCCTCCCTGCCGCCCATCGTGCCCGCGGTCGCCGACGTGTCGCGGGCGGACGACTTGGCCTTCATCGAGGCCCGCGACGCCGAGGATTGCCTCCACAAGGTCATCCAGCTCTGCACGGAGTTTCTCCCGAAGCACTATCCCGCGTTCAACCCGGTGAGCGACGTGCAGGTGCTCGCGCCGATGCACAAGGGCGTGACCGGCGTCAGCAACCTCAACGTGCAGCTCCAGCAGGCGCTCGCGCCGTTCAAGCACAAGGGCCGCAAGGCGGACTTCGTGCCGCGCTGGCAGGACCGGAACCGCGGCGCGGCCCCGGCGCTCAAGGCCGGCGGCGCCACCTACGAGATCGGCGACAAGGTCATCCAGCTCCGCAACAACTACGACAAGAACCTCTTCAACGGCGACATCGGCATCGTGACCGGCCTGGACGCCGCCGCCAGCACGCTCACCGCCGACTTTGACGGCGACCGGCACGAGTTCGACCGCGGCGACCTCGGGAGCCTCGCGCTGGCCTTTGCGGTGACGATCCACAAGAGCCAGGGCTCGGAATATCCCGTCGTCGTCATCCCCCTCCTCAAGGGGCATTTCATGATGCTGCAGCGCAACCTTCTCTATACCGCGATCACACGCGGGCGGAAGAAAGTCTTCCTGGTCGGCGAACCCGCCGCCTACGGGATGGCGGTGCGCAACAGCGAGGCGAAGCAGCGCGTGACGCACCTCCGCGAGAAGATCGCGCTCGCGGCCGGCGCCTGAGAGGGCGCCGGGCGGGCGCGGGTCACGGGTGCTGCGAGAGCGAGAGCAGGTTCCCGTCAGGATCCTTGAACCACGCCACACGGGCGCCGGCAGGGGAGTTCCAGACCCCCAGCTCGTCCTGCTCCATCCACGCGTAGCGCTCAAAGACGACCCTGCGCTTCTTCAGTCCCGCGGCCACCTTCGCGATGTCAGCCACCTTCCAGCCGAAGATCGTGTGGCCGCCGGGAGTGAAATCCCCGACCTTCGTCACGCGGATCATCGAGCCGCCGCCCTCCAGAACCAGCGCGAAGGCGTCCTGGGAGACGAACTTCAATCCGAGGACGGTCTTGTAGAAGGCCTTCGCCCGGCGATAATCTTTCGTCGGGATGAAACCAATGATGGGAGTGGCACCCAGCATGACGCATTCAGCGTGGCCGTTGGACTCCGTAAACACAAGAGCCGCCCCTTTCGAGGCGGCCCGTGTGACCTAACACCAAGCAAACCGTAAGAACTACAAACACCCACCATTCTTGCGAACAATGAGGTGCACGGAGATAGACGCAGGGGGCCCCGCAATGCTCAAAAAAAGATCCAAAAACGGGAAAGGACCCGTCTGATCTCACAACTTATTGTATGATAGTTGCTTCCGATGGAAGCAAATCAGGATGCAAAGCACGCTTTGGGGTGCTCTTGAGCGGATAATGGAAGACCCGGCCCTCGTAATTGCGGAAGACGATCTCCTCGTCGGTCACCTTTTCCACAAAATCGGGATTGATCGGGACCTTCCCGCCGCCGCCGGGGGCGTCGATCACGTACTGGGGGACCGCATAGCCGGTGGTGTGGCCGCGGAGCGCCCGGATGATCTCGATCCCCTTGCGCACATCGACCTTGAAGTGGCTCCCCCCGGTGATGAGGTCCATCTGGTAGAGGTAGTAGGGCCGCACCCGCATCCGCAGCAGGCGGTGCACGAGCGCCTTCATCACGTCGGCGTCGTCGTTGACCCCGCGCAGGAGGACGCTCTGGTTGCCCAGCGGCACGCCGGCAAACGACAGCCGCTCGCAGGCGTCGCGCAGTTCCGCGGTGCACTCGCGGGGATGATTCACGTGGATGCTCATCCAGATCGGCCCGTATTTCTTGAAGATCCCGCAGAGGGCCGGGGTGATGCGCTGCGGCAGGAAAACCGGGATCCGCGAGCCGATGCGGATGAACTCCACGTGCGGGATGCCGCGCAGGCGGCTCAGCAGGTGCTCCAGCTTCTTGTCGGAGAGCAGGAGGGGATCCCCGCCCGAGAGCAGCACGTCGCGGATCTCCGGGTGGGCCTCGATGTAGCGCAGGCCCTGCTCGTATTCCGGGTGAAAATTATAGTCCTGCGCGTTGGAGACGAGGCGGCTGCGGGTGCAGTACCGGCAGTAGGCGGCGCAGCGATCCGTCACGAGGAAGAGCACGCGGTCCGGGTACCGGTGGACGAGGCCGGGGACGGGCGAATGCTCGTCCTCGCCCAGCGAGTCGATCTGCTCCTCCTCGCTGACGACCCTCTCGTCAGCGCGCGGGATGACCTGCTTCCGGATCGGACAATCCGGGTCGTTCCGGTCGATCAGGTTGAAGAAGTAGGGCGTGATCGCCAGGGCCAGCTTCTGGTTGGCAAAGTCACAGCCGGCCTTCTCCTCGGGCGTGAGGGTCATGAGGCGCTCGAGCTGCTCGGTCGTCGTCAGCCGGTTCTTGAGCTGCCAGACCCAGTCCTGCCAGTCGCTTTCCGGGGTATTCGCCCACAATCCCTGGCCTTCGAACCAGGCGGAGCGGTCTTCGGTATAGGGCATCGTGGTGCGCGAGAATGATTACCAAGACCCGCCCGGTGTCAAATGGCGGCGCCCGAAGGGCGATTTTGGCCCAAAAACCCTTGGCAGGGGCCGATTTCATTCCTGAAATGGCCCGGTATGTCGCGCCCACCCGCCATCCTCGCCCTCGAAGACGGCAGCGTGTTTCACGGCGTGGCCTTCGGCGCCGCGGCGACCTTCGCCGGGGAATGCGTCTTCAACACCTCCATGACGGGCTACCAGGAGATCCTGACCGACCCGTCGTACTTCGGCCAGGTGGTCGCCATGACGGCGGTGCAGATCGGCAACTATGGCGTGAACGCCGAGGATGCCGAGGCCGCCGCACCCAAGGTGAGCGGCTTCGTCGTCCGGGAGCTCTCCCCGGTGGTGAGCAACTGGCGTTCGCAGCATTCGCTCGACGATTACCTCAAGCTGGCCGGCATCCCGGGCATCAGCGAGGTCGATACCCGGACCCTGACCAAGAAGCTCCGCGTCCAGGGCTCGATGAAATGCTGCCTCAGCACGCTCCCCCTCAGCGCCGAGGAGGCGGTCCGGCGGGCCCGGGCCACGCGGGATATGGCGGGCAGCGATTACGTCAAGGACGTCACCTGCGCGAAAGCCTTCATCTGGAAAGCCGACGATCCGGCCAACTACAACGAGGCTTACCAGCCGCCAGGCACCACTTTCGGCGAGGCCGCGGCGCCGGCCCGTCGCTTCAAGGTCGCGGCCTTCGACTATGGCGCCAAGTACAGCATCTACCGCAAGCTGGTGCGGCACGGCTTCGACGTCCTGGTGCTGCCCGCGGGCGCGGACGCGGCGCAGGTGAGGGAGCACAAGCCCGACGCCGTGTTCCTGTCCAACGGTCCGGGCGATCCCGGCGCGCTGCCCTACATCCACAAGACGGTCACCGCCCTCCTGCCGGAGTATCCGATTTTCGGCATCTGCCTCGGCCACCAGATGATCACGCACGCCCTGGGCGGCACCACCTTCAAGCTCAAGTTCGGCCACCGCGGCGGCAACCAGCCGGTCAAGAACCTCGAGACCGGCAAGGTCTCCATCACCGCCCAGAACCACGGATTCGCGACCGATCCGAAGAGCATCGAGAACCGCGGCGCCCAGGTGACCGAGATCAACCTGAACGACCAGACGGTCGAAGGCCTCCGGCACAAGGAGCTGCCCGTCTTCTGTGTCCAGTATCATCCCGAGGCGGCCCCCGGCCCCAACGACGCCGATCCCCTCTTCCTCGATTTCTACCGGATGGTGGAAAAGCGGAAGGCCGGGAAGATCTAGGGCGTCCCGCGGGACAGCCAGGCCTCGAACTTCCTCGCGTCCTCCGGCGTATCCACGCCGATCGTAGGGTCCTCGGTGATACCCACGGCGATCGCATGGCCATTTTCCAGGACCCGCAGCTGCTCGAGCTTCTCCAGCTGCTCCAGGCGGCCGACCGGCAGCCGGGCGATCCGCTGCAGCAGGTCGGCCCGGTAGGCGTAGAGCCCGAGGTGCTTGTAGGCGGGATTCGCGCGCAGCCACGCATCGTCGACTTTTCCCGCCGCCTCCCGGGCGTAGGGCATCGGCGAGCGCGAGAAATACAGCGCCCGGCCCTGCGCATCGAAGACCACCTTCACCTGGTTGGGATTGTGGAAATCGGCCGCCGTCCGGAACGGGGTGGCCAGGGTCGCCATCTCGGCGGGACCGGCGATCAACCCGGCCAGCCGCCGGATCTGGCCGGCCGAGACCAGGGGCTCGTCGGCCTGCACGTTGATTACGCATTCGGCCCGGATTTCACGGTTGGCCTCGGCGATCCGGTCGGTGCCGCTGGGGTGGTCCGGGCGGGTCCGGACAGCCTTGAATCCGGCGGATATGGCACAGTCGTATAGAAGATCATGATCCACAGCCAAATACAGCGGATATTCCGGCGCCTGGGCTGCGATCCGTTCCGCGACCCAAACGAGCAGCGGCCGGCCCTTGATCATGTGCAAGAGCTTGCGCGGGAAGCGGGTAGATTCGAGGCGGCAAGGGACGATTATTGCCGTACGGGACATGATTTGGCATGGTGCCAGCTGGTTTTGAGGTTGCAAGCCGGTCCGGGCTGACGGACTTTTCACCCCTCTTTTTTCGCGGATAATCCCATGAATAAAACCGACGCCACGCCTGCCGGTGAACAGCTTATCAAGGAGCTGGTTGTGCAGAACAAGATGGGCATCCACGCCCGTCCGGCTGCCATGATTGTCCGCATCACGAACAAGTTCAAGGCGGAGGTCTTCGTCGAAAAGGACGAGGAGCAGGTCAACGGCAAGAGCATCATGGGCTTGATGATGCTGGCCGCGGGCAAGGGCTCGACCGTCAAGTTTATCGCCACCGGCGACGACGCGGCACAGATGCTGACGGAGCTCGAGCTCCTGTTCACCCGCAAGTTCGACGAGGCTTGAGTCAAGGCGAAGGGGTCAGGCTGCAAAAGTTGACCTCGCGGCGAGGTCAACTTTTGCAGCCTGACCCCTTACTTTATCGTAAGCTGAAGAACGCCCGGGCATTCGCGGTCGTCGTGGCCGCCAGGGTCTCGTAGCTCACCCCGAATAGTTCCGCGGCATATTCCGCCGTGTGGCGGAGAAGGGACGGCTCATTCGGCTTTCCCCGGTGCGGGGCGGGCGCGAGGTACGGCGCATCCGTCTCAATCATGCAGCGTGCCAGCCCCTGGGTCTCCGCGGCCGCCCGGACGCCCGCCGCATTCTTGTAGGTCAGGATCCCGGTGAAGGACGCACGGCCGCCCCGGCGGGAAAGCTCGGCCATTTCGGCCGCGCCCTCGCTGAAGCAGTGGAAGACCACCCTGGTCCAGTCGACGCCGCTCCCGTCGATCATCTCCACGCATTCCGCGAACGCCTCGCGGGAATGGATCACGAGGGGGCAGCCCAGGCGCTTCGCCAGCGCGAGCTGCGCCGTGAATGCCTCCTTTTGCCAGGCGTAGACCCGCGCCGCCTCCGCGGCGTCCTTGGGCAGGTGAAACCGGTCGAGCCCGGTCTCACCGAGGCCCACCGGCGGCGGGCCCTCCGTCCAGAAAGCCTCGAGCCGGGCCACGGCCGCCGCCCAGCCGCCGTCCACGCAACAGGGATGCAGCCCCACCGTGAAATGCACCCGGCCCGGATGCGCGCGGGCGATCTCCCGCTGGAAGGCCCAGTCCCCCGGCTCGGTGCCGATCGCGATCATCGCCTCGACCCCCGCCGCCCCGGCGCGGGCCAGCACCCCGTCCAGCGCGCCCGAGCGCGCGAAGGAATCCAGGTGGGTGTGGGTGTCGATGATGCTCATGCGCCGGCGAAGGCGCGCAATTTATTCCGGGGATTGCCCAAGGCAAGTTTGCCCGCAGGCTGGCGGCATGGCGACGCCGCTTCCCATCCTCGAGGTCTCCGGCCTGACCGTGGCGCGCGGCGCCACGACCATCCTCCGGGAGGTGGACTGGCGTGTCCGCCGCGGCGAGCATTGGGCCATCCTCGGCTCGAACGGATCCGGGAAGACCTCCCTCCTCAAGGCGATCACCGGCTACCTGTCGCCCACCGCCGGCGACGTGCGGCTGCTCGGCCGCCGCTATGGCGAGGCTGACTGGCGCGAGTTGCGCCTCGAGCTCGGGCTGGTGACGAGCGCCCTGCAGGCCTCGATCCCCGCCGCGGAGCCGGCGCTGGAAACCGTCGTGAGCGGCAAGTACGCGCAGCTCGACCTCTGGGAGCCTCCGGGCCGCGCCGACCGCCGGGAAGCCCGGCGGTGGCTGGGCTTCGTCGGCGCGCTGCCCCTCGCGGCGCGCGAGTGGCTCTTCCTCTCCCAGGGCGAGCGCCAGCGGATCCTCATCGCCCGGGCCCTGATGGCGCGGCCCCGCCTCCTCATCCTCGACGAGCCCTGCGCGGGGCTCGACCCGGTGGCCCGGGAGGAATTCCTGCGCTTTGTCGAGGCCCTGGCGCGGCGGCGGGGCGGGCCCGCGCTCGTCCTGGTGACGCACCACGTCGAGGAGATCACCCCCGCCTTCACCCATGTCCTCCTCCTGCGCGGCGGCGCCGTCTTTGCCGCCGGGCTGAAGCGGCGCGTCGTGACGACGCGCACGCTCAGCGGCGCCCTCGGCGGGGCGGTCTCGGTCCGGGAAAAGAACGGCCGCTACCAGGCGACCGTGAGGCCCGCCCGGCTCAGGTCGGCGGCGGGCGGGCGAAGATTTCGTTGAAGAACGCCTGCATCGCCGCCCAGGAGCGGTGGTCGGCGGCGGCGCTGTAGCCCATCTTGCCCTGGAGGCCGTTCAGCTCGGCCATCTTGTCGGCATCGGGATTCGTGAAGGCATGCACCGCTCCCGCATAGGTGATGAACTGATAATCGAATTTCCCTTCGTCCATCGCCGTGACAAAGGTGTCGCGGTCCTTCTTCGGCACCAGGGGATCGGCCGCTCCCTGGCAGATGAGGATCTTGGCCTGGGTGCGGGCCTTCGCGTCCTTCGGAACCGGAATCAGGCCCCCGTGAAAGCTCACGACGCCGGCCAGCGGCGCGCCCGTGTAGGCCAGGGCCTGCACGGTCGAACCGCCAAAACAATAGCCGATCGCCGCAATTTTTGCCGGATCCGCCAGGCGGGTCGCCAAAAACTGGTCCAGCCCGGCCTGGGCGCGGGTCGCCATCAGCGGCTTCCCATAAAAGGGACCCGAGAGCTCCGCCGCCTTCTTCGCGTCGGTCGTGACCACGCCCTTGCCATACATGTCGACCACGAAGGCGACATAGCCCAGCGCCGCCAGCTGGGTGGCGCGGCGCTTCACGTAATCGTTGACGCCCCACCACTCGGGCACCACCAGGACGCCGGGGAGCTTTTCCACCGCGGTGCGGGCGTCATCATAGACCAGGTAGCCCTCAAGCTGCACGCCGCCCTGCTCGTAGTCGACGGCCTTGGAAACGAATTTGGCTTTCATCGGGGAAGCTACGGCCATGGCCAGGAAAGCCAAGCCGGTCAGGGCGGATTTATTCATGGGAAGTCGGGACTCAGCCGGGCAGCCCGCCGGCGATGTAGTTCTTGAGGTGCTCGGCCTCGGCGCGATGAACGTCGCTCATCCAGCGCGAGACGTCGCCGCTGGACAGGACGCCGATCAGCCGGCCGTCGACGACGACCGGCAGGTGCCGGCAGCGCTTCTCGGTGAAGACGAGGAGGGCATCCTCGACGGTCGTCTCGGGCACGATCGTGATGAGCTGGTCGGTCATCACGTCGGCGACCCGGGTGGCCGTCGGGTCGAGGCTCGCCCCCACCACGCGGCGCAGGACGTCGCGCTCGGTGAAGATGCCGCAGAGGCGGGCGCCCTCCATCACGAGGACGGAACCGACGCGTTGCCGGTTCATTTCGGCCACGGCTTCGGCGACGGTCATCGTCGGGGCCACGGCGTGGACTAGCGGACCCTTGCGCTCCAACAGCGCGGAGATCGGAGTTTTCATGGGTAACTGGGGTTCTGGCAGCAGCGCCACCGTATCCCGGCGGAAGCGTTTGGCAACCCCCCACGGAAGCTTGCACGCCACCGGGAGGGGGGATTTCCTTGGGGGAAATGAGCGCCGGCAAAACCCTCCTCGTCATTCTGGCGGCCCTGGCCGCCTTTGTGATCGTCCTCGGCCTCTGGGCCATGGGCACCTACAACAACCTGGTCTCGCTCCAGCAGGGGATGAACTCCCAGTGGGCGCAGGTCCAGAACGTCTACCAGCGCCGGGCCGACCTCGTCCCGAACCTCGTGAGCACGGTCTCCGGCGCCGCCAATTTTGAGAAGTCCACCCTGACGGCGGTCACCGACGCCCGGGCGTCCGTCGGCCGCGTGCAGCTGCCGGCCGGGGCCGCGCCCACCGATCCCGCCCAGCTCGCCGCCTTCCAGCAGGCCCAGGGCCAGCTCGGCGCCGCGCTCTCCCGGCTGCTCGTCGTCTCCGAGAACTACCCCGACCTCAAGGCCACGGCCAATTTCCGCGACCTGCAGGCGCAGCTCGAGGGGACGGAAAACCGCATCGCGGTCGAGCGCGGCCGGTTCAACGACGCGGTGCAGGCCTACAACACCGCCATCCGCAGCTTCCCCGCCGTGCTCATCGCCGGCATGTTCGGCCACAGCGTCCACCCCTACTTCACCGCCGCCGCGGGCGCGGAGACCGCGCCCAAGGTGAATTTCGACTTTAGCGGGAAGCCCTGACCGGCCGGGCGGGCGTTCCCCCCATGCGTCGCCTTCTCCTCCTTCCGCTGCTCGCCGCCCTCGCGCTGGCGGGCGCGCACGCCGCCGAGGTCATCCCGCCGGCGCCGCCGGCCTATTTCAATGATTACGCCGGCGTGGTGCAGTCCGGCACCGCCCAGGCGCTCAACGCGACGCTGGAGCAGTTCGAGCGCGCGACCTCCAGCCAGATCCTGGTCGCCGTCTATCCCACGATGCAGTCGGACTCCTCGATCGAGGACTACGCGGTGCGGGTGGCGCAGTCCTGGCGGGTTGGGCGGAAGGCCGTCAGCAACGGGGCGGTGCTTTTCGTCTTCGTCAAAGAGCATAAGCTCTTCATTGCGACGGGCTATGGGTTGGAAGGCGCGCTGCCGGACGCCCTCTGCAAGCGGATCATCGACGACGAGATCGTGCCGCATTTTCGCCAGGGCGACTACGACGGCGGGTTGCGGGCCGGCGTGGCGGCGATCCTGGCCGCCACCCGCGGGGAATACCAGGGCACGGGCCAAACCGTCGGCGGCCGGCGGCGCAGCGACGGCGGCGGGCTGCCGTTGCCGGTCATCGTCCTCCTGATCCTCGTCTTTGTCGTCTTTTCCTTCATCCGCAGCCGCCAGCAGACCGTCTATCGCGGCGTGGGCCGGCGCAGCGTCTGGGGGGGCGGCCCGTGGATCTTCCCCGGCGGCGGGGGCGGGTTTGGGGGCGGCGGCGGTTTTGGCGGGGGCGGGGGTGGCGGATTTTCGGGAGGCGGCGGCGGATTCGGCGGCGGCGGCGCGGGAGGAAGCTGGTGATGCGCTGGCTTTTCTCCAGTCCCCTGCCCGTCGATCATGACCGCGTGAACGCGGCGATTGTCGCGGCCGAAGCCCGGACCTCGGGCCGGATCCGCGTCCTGATCGCGCGCCACCGGGCGCCGCAGCCCGTCGCCGCCGCGCAGAGGCACTTTCAGCGGCTGGGCATCGCGCAGCTTCCCGCCCGCAACGGGGTCCTCCTCTTCGTCGCGCCGCGCTCGCGGACGTTCGCCGTCATCGGCGACACGGGGGTGCACGAGAAATGCGGGGATGCCTTCTGGCGCGAGCTCGCCGCGGCGATGACCGGGTATTTCAAGAAGGGCGACTTCACGGACGGCCTGGTCCACGGGATCGAGCGCGCCGGAACGCTGCTCGCCGCGCACTTCCCCCCCGGGGCCGCGCCCACCGCCCCCGCGGCGGATGCGGTTGAAGAGGTCGACTGATCCGCCCACCTTCTCCCTTCCTGACCGCCATGCGACCCCCTCTCCTCCCCGCCTTTGCGCTGCGCCGCGTCATGCACGTCGCCCGGCTGGACGGCCTGAGCGTCCTGACGATCGCGGGCCTCTTCGCCCTCATCTCCGCCGTCCTCCATGACCAGCCGGGGACCGCGATCGGGCTGGCGGTCGCCGGCGCGGGCGCCGTCGAGCTGCACGGGGTGGCGCTCCTCCGGCAGGGCGTCGAGCGCGGCATGCTCTGGCTCCTCGGCAGCCAGCTCCTCCTCCTGGTCGTGATCCTGGGCTACGTCGTCCTCCGGCTGTCGCACGTCGACACCACGATGATGCGGCCCCTGCTCAGCGATGCGCAGCAGCAGGCGATCGTCCAGTCGGGCCTGACCGTGGAAGCGTTTCTGCGGCTCCTCTACCGGGGCACCTATCTCCTGGTGGGCCTCCTCACCGTGCTCTACCAGGGCGGCCTGACCCCTTATTTCGTCGTTGCGGCCAGGAACCACTCGACCGCAAAGGTCGTGAGCTGGCCCCCGGGGCCGCAGAGATTGTACTCGAAGGCGTGCGTTGCCCAGGGCAGCGAGATGAACACATGGGGTACGCCCGCGTCCGTCAGCCTTTGGTCCAGGCGCTCGCTCTGCCTGTGCCAGACGAGGTCGTCGAGCTGCCCGTGCAGGAGCAGGGTCGGCGGGCTGGCCGGCGTCACATGCAGGATGGCGCTCGCGCTGTCGTACGCGGCCCGCGCGGTGGCGGGCGGGCCGCCGAGCAGCTGCCGGAGCAGCAGCGGGGACTTCAGGACGTCGTCCTCCTTGCCGAAGGCGTAGGCGAAATTGAGGTCGGCCGGCGCATAGAGCGCGATGACGCCGCGGAGCGCCAGGCCGGGAACGCCATAGGCCGCGGCCTCCGCGATTTGCCCACCCGCCGAGCGGCCAAACAACACCAGGCGGGCGGGATCGATGCCCAGCGGTCCGGCATGCGCGCGCAGGAACGCCACGGCCTCCACGACGTCGTCGCGCTGGGCCGGCCAGGTCGATTGCGGCGCCAGGCGATAGGAGAGGGCGGCCACGGCATAGCCTCGGGCGGCCAGCCACCGGTCAAGGGAGGGGAGTTCGCCCCGGTCGCCGCTGTTCCAGCCGCCGCTGTGCAGGACGATGACGCAGGGCGCCGGCGTCCGGCCGCGGGCCCGGTAAAAATCGAGGGCCAGGTTGCCGGAATAGATCATCGTCTCGGTCGCGATGGGCTTCGGTTCGCCCGCAAAAAGCGCCGTGAAGGCAAACGGCGGCCGCGAAGGCTCGGCCGGTCCGAAGGCCGCCTCAAGCCGACCCGGGAGGAGGCGCGCCAACCGGCCCGCCTGAAAGACAGGCTTGAACAGGAGGGCGGCCGCGACGCCCGCGGCCGCAAGCGTGAGCGTCGACAAAACCGAATTCTCCGCGCGCCAGGCCTCAAGGGCGAAAATCGCCAGGGGGACCAGCGCGACCATGGTGCCGAACTCGCCCGCCAGGATCGCAAGCCGCCAATCCAGCCAGGCGGGAGCCTTGAACGTCGTCAGCAGTCCCAGCCCGGCCATGACCAGCGAAAGTCCAAATGGAATCCAGCGAGACATCCGTGATTGCTACGGGCGGTGGCCCATTGAGGGCGAAGGTTAAATCCGCTTGCATAAGCGATGTAGTTAGGCTCCTAATTATAATCCACCTAACTATCCATTGGGCCCTCCATGACCACACCTTCCCCTTCTGCAGAGACCACAGACTCCCCCTCCTCCTCGCGCACGCCCCTTCTCATCGGCATCCTCGGCCTGGCCGTGGTGGTCGGCGGCTATTTTGGCCTCCAGCACTTTCTCTTTTTCCGCTCGCATGAGGAAACGGACGACGCCCAGGTCGAGGACCACATCAGTCCCGTGCTGCCCCGGGTTTCCGGCTACGTCGCCCAGGTGCTGGTGAACGACAACGAGCAGGTCGCGGCCGGTCAGCCGCTGGTCGTGATCGATTCCCATGAGCTCGACCTGAAGGTGGCCTCGGCCGAGGCCGCCCAGCGCAGCGCCGAGGCGGCGGCCCGGACCGCCGAGGCGGCGCTGGCCAACGCGGTCGCCGCCCGGGCCGTCGCCCAGGCCAACGTCGTCACCGCCGAGGTCACGCAGAGGAAGGCCGCGGCCGACCTGGCCCGCGACACGGGCCTCTTCAAGCACAACGCCATTTCCGCCAGCCAGCTCGCTGACACCCAGGCCGCCGGGGACGAGGCCGACGCGCGCCTCGCCGCCGCCCGCCGGCAGGCGGATGCCGCGGCGGCCCAGATCGTCTCGGGGCGCGCCCAGGTCGACTCCGCGCGCGCCCAGATCGACCAGCGCCGGACCGACCTCGATTTCGCGCGGCTGCAGCGCTCCTACGCCACGGTCACCGCCCCCATCGCCGGCCTCGTCTCCCACAAGGACCTCGAGCCCGGCCAGTTCGTCCAGGCGGGCCAGACCCTGCTCTCCGTCACCTCCGACGCCGGCGCCTGGGTCGTGGCCAACTTCAAGGAGACCGAGGTCGCGCGCATGCGCCCCGGCCAGCCGGCCACCATCCGCCTCGACGGCTATCACGGCGTGGTCTTCCACGGAAAGGTCGAGTCCCTCTCCGGCGCCACCGGCGCGCGCTTCGCCCTCCTGCCCCCGGACAACGCCTCGGGCAACTTTGTGAAGGTCACCCAGCGGATCCCGGTCCGGATCGCGGTGGACCCCGCCGGCGACGGCCGCGTGCTGCGCCCCGGCGCCAGCGCGGACGTCACCGTCAGCGTGGAGCAGTGATTCCCGGCCGCCATGGCTGAGCACGGCTTTCGCAAGTTCATCATCACGGTCACGGTCATCGTCGCGGCGGTGATCGAGCTGATCGACACCTCGATCGTGAACGTCGGGCTCTCGGACATGAGCGGCAACCTCGGCGCGACGCTCGAGGACGTGGCGTGGGTCGTGACGGCCTACGCCATCGCCAACGTCATCATCATCCCGATGACCAGCTTCCTCGCCGCGCGCTTCGGGCGGCGCAACTACTACGTCGGGTCGATCCTCCTCTTCACCTGCGCCTCGATGGCCTGCGGCCAGGCCCACACCATCTGGCAGCTGGTGGCCTTCCGTTTCATCCAGGGCATCGGCGGCGGCGCCCTGCTCTCGACCTCCCAGGCCATCCTCTTCGAGACCTTCACCCTGGAGCAGCGGGGCTTCGCGTCGGCCCTGTTTGGCGTGGGGGTGTTCATCGGCCCGACGGTCGGGCCGACGCTGGGCGGCTGGATCATCGACAACTACTCCTGGCCGTGGATCTTCTACATCAACCTGCCGATCGGGATCACGGCGGCCGCCCTTTCGTGGGCCTATGTCCGGGAACCGGTCCACCAGCGGCAATCCGACCGCATCGACTGGGCCGGCATCGGCCTCCTCATCGCGGGCCTGGGCTCGCTCCAGATCGTCCTCGAGCGGGGCGAGCGCGAGGACTGGTTCTCGACCCGGTACATCGTCGTCCTGGCGGTCGTCGCCGCAGTCAGCCTGGTCACCTTCGTGATCTGGGAGCTCATCGCCGAGCATCCGGTCGTCGACCTCCGCGTCCTGCGCAGCCGGACCCTGGCCTCGGCGGCCGCGCTCACGTTCGTCCTCGGCTTCGCGCTCTTCGCCACCGTCTTCATCGTGCCCGTCTTCGTGCAGCGGCTTCTCGGCTTCACGGCCATGCAGACCGGCATGCTCTTCCTGCCCGGGGCGGGCGTCTCGCTCCTCTTCCTGCCGATGATCGGCCGCATGCTCGTGAAGGGCGTCCCGCCGCACCTGCTCATCGTCATCGGCTACCTCATCGTCGCGGTCTTCGCCTACATGCTGGGCGACCTCAGCCTCGCCGCGGGCTCGCGCGACTTCTTCTGGCCGATCATCCTCCGCGCCGTCGGCCTCTGCTTCATGGCCATTCCCCTGACGCAGCTGGCCGTGTCGGGCCTGCCCGCCCGGGACATCCCGCAGGGCGTGGCCCTGAACAACATGATGCGGCAGGTGGGCGGCTCCTTCGGCATCGCCTTCATCAACACCTTCCTCGACCACCGCCTCGCGGCGCACCGGCAGGACCTGGTGACCGACCTCGTGCCCGGGCACGCGCCGACGGTCGCGCGCCTGCACAGCCTCACGCAGGGCATGATCGCCCACGGCGTCTCCCCGTGGGCGGCGCCGCACCGCGCGCTGGCCGTGCTCGGCGCGATGGTCGAGCGCCAGGCCACCCTTCTCAGCTATCTCGACGCCTACCACCTGGTCGCCCTGATGTGCGTGGGCTGCCTCCCGCTCATCCTGGTGGCCGGCAAGCCCAAGCGCGTCGCCCCGGCGATCGCCCGGGCCGCCGCCACCGAATCCCATTGAACCGATGAAATCCTCCCTCGCCCTTTCCCTGCTCGCCGTCGCCCTCGCCCTCCCCCTCCGCGCCGACGACGGCCCGCTGACCCTGGCGCGCGCCCTCGACACCGTGCTGGCCCGCCATCCCTCCCTCGACGCGGCCCAGGCCGCGATCGACGCCGCGCGCGGCCGCACCGACCGGGACGGCGCCGATCGCAAGCCCCAGGTCTCGGCCAGCGCCGCGTACACCCACCTGAGCCTGCGTCCCGCGATCGATTTCGGCCCCGCGACCTTCTATCCAGCCATCTACGACAGCTATGTGAGCGCCGTGACCGTGCGCCAGGTCCTGAGCGACTTCGGACGGACGGACGCCCTCGTCGATCTCGCCCGCGCCGGCGAGATCTCCGCCCGGGACGCCCTCGAGGGCGTCCGCAGCCAGCTCGGCTACCAGACGATCCAGGCCTTCTACGGGGTCCTCCTGTTGCGGGACTCCGTCGGCGTGGCCGACGAGGAGATCCGGGCGCTCGAGGAGGCGGGCCGCATCTCCGCCCAGAAGTACTCGGGCGGCTCAGCGACCAAGTTCGACGTCCTGACGACCCAGGTCCGGCTGGCCAACGCCCGCAACCGCCGCACCGACACGCTGGCCTCGCTCCAGAAGCAGGAGGCGGTGCTGCGCGAACTGCTCGGCTACGCGCCCGGCACACCGCTCCCGCTCCTGGGTGAAATGAACCCGGCGGGCGCCGCGCCCGATCTCTCGGCCACCATCGCCGAGGGCCTGCAGAACCGGCCGGAGATCAAGCTCGCGCGGGATACCGCGGAGACCTCGCGCCGGCAGCTCGGCGTGGCGGACCGCGCCGACCGTCCCACCCTCGCCGCCCAGGTTGCCGGCGGCGTGGAGGACGCCCAGCTGCCCGCCCTCTACGACAACAGGGGGTACATGACGGGGGGCGTCAGCCTCTCCGTCCCCCTCTTCACCGGCGGCCGCACGACCGGCGAGCGGATCACGGCCCGGGCGGACGTCCGGGCCTCCGATGCCCGCGTGCGGCAGATGTCCGCCACGATCACCACCGACGTTCAGGATGCGCTCTCCGACTGGACCGCCGCCCAGGCGCGCCTGGCCAACGCCGACGCGCTGGTGGCCCAGGCCCAGGAGGCCCTGGAGCTCGCCCGGGCGCGCTACGCCGGCGGCGTGGTCACCAATTTTGAGCTGCTCGACGCCCAAAGCGCCGCCCGCGCCGCCGAGCTGGCGCGCCTGCAGGCCCGCTTCGACTGCGTCCTCGCGCGCCAGGCGATCGCCCGCGCCGCCGGCCGGCCGCCCGCCCCCTGATCCCAGGGGCCCGCTTCAATATATAGTTCCCGTTGGGAACACTATAGGATACCTCATGGTCGCACGCGTTCCCCACCCCATGAAAAACGCCTTATGAAGACCGTCGCGACCTACAATCGGCTGGATGAGGCATTCCTGGCTCGGTCGCGGCTCGCGGGCGACGGCATCGATTCCTTTGTGCCGGACGAGTTCGCCGCCTCGAACAGCTGGAGCGGCATCCCGGCGATCGGCGGCGTCCGGCTGCAGGTCGAGGACGAGGACTACGAGCGCGCCGACAAGCTGTTGCGCGCCAAGCCCTCCGGCTAGGCCGCGACGGCCCCCGGCGGGCGAAAGCTCCTGCACCCGCGATTGACCCGGCGGGGCAAATTGCTGTCAGTAGCCTGATGCTGTTCACCATCATCGGCGGCGACGGCCGGGAGTACGGGCCGGTCACGGTCGAGCAGGTGCGTGGCTGGGTCGCGGCAGGCCGGGCCGACGACGACACGAAGGCCAAGGCGGCGGGCACCGATGAATGGAAGACGATCGGCGATTTTCCGGAATTATCCGGCGACGAGCCCGGACCCGCGGCTCGCGCCATGCGCGACGACCACGGGCCGGAGCTGGCCGGCCGGGCCGCCCGCCTGGGGGCGACGCTGGTCGACATGGTCGCGGGCTTCATCTGCATCCTGCCCGGCGGGCTCATGCTCGGCTCGGACCTGCTCCTGCGCCTGCTCAAGGGAGAGTGGCCCGATGACTTTGACGTGGGCCGGGTCGCGGGCGGCTTCGCCCTGCTCGCCGTGGGGCTCCTGGTGGTGTTCGTCGTCCAGACCTGGCTGCTGACCACGCGCGGCCAGACCATCGGCAAGCGGATGCTGGGCATCCGGATCGTGCGCTACCGCGACGGCTCGCCGGCAGGCTTTGTCCATGCCGTCCTGCTCCGCAGCTGGCTGATCAACCTGATCGGGCTCGTCCCGACCGTCGGAAATTATTTTCCCTTCCTCGACCTCGGGTTCATCTTCGGGCCCGAACGCCGCTGCCTCCACGACCTGATCGCCGACACCAAGGTGGTCGTGGCCGCCCGGGCGCCGGATTGAGCGACGGTCAGGACGCGGGCGGTTCCGCCAGGATCTTCCTCAGCCGGGCGGTCAGCCTGGCCTCGGCCAGGAGCGGCGCCGAGCAGGCCCCGTTCGCGCAGACGAACGCGGCGGCCTGGTCCAGGTCGGGATAGATGGCCTCGCCCCGCGGAGCGGGGCCCTCGCGGCGATCCCACCATTCGACGAGCTTGTGGGCCGTGGGCACCCGCAGGGCCGCGGCATAGAGCGCCCGGGCGGAGGCATCGTCCTTCGGACCGACCACCGCCACATGCAGGGGATCGGTGCGCGCCTCGTCCTCGGCGAGCAGGACTCCGCCCACGTAGGCGTGCCGGGGCTCCCCGACGCCGGGGGCGAGGAGCCAGCGCAGAGCGACCGGCGCCATCCCCCGGTCGTCGGCCCGGCCGGAGGCCCCCGCCAGGGCGGCGGCAAAGCGCGCCAGTCCCACGTTTTCGTCAAACTCGGGGCGGGGCGCCGGAAAGGAGGGGCGGGTGGTGTCGCTGCTGGCAAAGCCCGGCTCCGCGCCCCGGGCGAAATGGATCCGGATGAAACCGGCGGCGGCCTCCGCCCGGGCGAGCCAGGCGGCGTCGGCGGTGAGCTGGTAGAGACCGAGGAAGGCGCGGCCCATCGCCAGGGTGTCGCCGAGATAGGGACCCGCCGCGTCGCGCTCGTCGTGCCGGAAGCCCCCGCCGGGAAGCGCCCGGTGCGCGATCACCCAGCGCGCGGCGGTTTCCGCCTCGGCGCGGGCTTCGGGCTCGCCCGTGACGGCCGCAAATTGCGCGAGTCCGGCGATGGCCCAGCCGTTTTCCCGGGCATAGCGGTGGGGGTCGACCCGGGGGATCCCGCGCGCCCGGCGGCCCGCGTCATCGAGGGCGAAGTAGTCGGCGCTGTGCTCGCCCGGCACGAGGTCGGCGTCCTGGCTGACGAAGAAGGCGCCGTCGGGCCCGCGGAGGAAGTCGTGGAGAAACCGGTGGATGGCCCGCGCAGTCGCCAGGTCCGCCGGATCGCCCCACTGCGCGTAGGCCAGGGCGTAGATCCGCAGGTCCTCCGCCTGCATCGGCATGATCTTCTCGAAGTGCGGCTCGTTCCAATCGCCGTCGACCGAGTACTGGTACATGCCGCCCCAGACCGGATCGAGGAGCTTGCGCTGCAGCCGCAGCGTGTCGCGCGCCATCCGGGTCGCCCGCTCGTCGCCCTGCGCCGCCGCGCGGAGGGCGAACTCCACGTTGTCCCAGTCGAGGAACTTGTGGTCGAAGCCCCAGCCGCCGGCCTTGTCGTCATAGCCGCCTAGCCACTGCCGGCGCAGGACGGCCACCCGCTCCGCCGCCGGCGCGGCCGCGCGGGTCCCCGCCGCGGCGAACGCCCCGCCATCGTGATAGTCGACGGGCGAGGGATCATCGATCACGGCCTGGAGGAGCCGCGCCATCCCGGCCGGCTCGACATAGCCCTGCTTCTTCACGATCTCGGTGCCGTCGGGCCCGTAGATGATGGTGGCGGGCCAGCCGTAGTCCTCGTAGCGGCTCGCGAGGTCGGGCCGCGAATCCTGGTCGACCCGGACCGCGAGGTAGCGCGAACCGAGGAGCGCAGCCACGCGCGGGTCCTGGTAGGTCGTCGCGTCCATCACGTGGCACCAGTGGCACCAGACCGCCTCGAGATCGAGGAGGACGAACTTGTGCTCGCGCCGGGCGCGCGCGAACACCTCGTCGGACCAGGGATTCCAGGCGATCGGCCGGGCCTGGGCCCGGGGCGCCCAGGCCAGGGCGGCCAGTGCGAGGAGGGAAAGGCGGCGGAGCAGGATCACCCTCCTGCTACGACGCAGCCGGCTACTTGGACGCGGAGCCCTTGCCCATCATCTCGTCGATCGCCACCTTCCCGGGACCAAAGGCGAGGACCAGCAGCGCCATGACCAGGTAGGGCAAGGGATCGGACTTCAGGAATTTGTCCGAATTGGAGAAAACGGCGTGCAGCGCCTCGGGTTCGCCCGCCACCAGGGCCACGACCATGGTGAGGAACACCACCAGGCCGGCGAAGCGGGAAAACAGCCCGATCACGAGCAGAAGGCCGCCGAAGCACTCCGCGCCGCCCGCCAGGATGACATTCAACTTGGGCGCGTAATGGATGTAGGGCAGCGTCGCGAAATATCCGGCGGTCTTGTCGATGTTCATGAGCTTGCCCTTGCCAATGAGCATAAGCTGCCAGCCGAGATAGACCCGCATGACCAGGAGGGTGACCGATTGCAGGTTGGCGCCGAGGCCGGCGACGAGGTTGTTGAGTTTCTTCATGGAAGCGGGATTTCTTGGGGGTTCACTGCCGGCGACAAAGCCAGCCGAGTTTCATCCAGGTTGCAAACCAGTCCTGCACCTGGTCCGGCCGGACCCGGCGGCCGCCGGACGCCACCGCCCGGCCGACCGGCCGGCCGGCGCGCAGGGCCTGGAGGATCAGCAGCTCCGCCCGCCCGAGCCGCTTGTAGTAGAGGCGATTGGTATGGCGGTGCACGGCGAGAAAGGTCCGCCCCCGGCGCGGCGGGGCGACCGCCTTCCGCCGCCGGGCCGCCGGCCCCGCCGGGTCCACGGCGTTGCTGGCCTCGCTCCGCAGGGCGCTGCGCTTCTTCACCGCGAGCACGTAGTCGTCCACGGGGTACTCGAGCGTCAGGAGGGAGAGGTAGGGCTGGAGGCCCACGCGCAGCCGCGCGGGCGCGGTGTCGGCCAGGTCGTCGGTCGTGAGGGCGGGACGGGCCTCGCCGTCAAAGGCCACCGTCTGCGCCCACTCGAAGCGGGCCACGGCGAGCGCGAGCGCGGTCCGCGGGGCGGTCCAGCGCGGCTCCTCCCCGATGAACTGTTCCAGGCGCGAGCAGAGGTTGCGGAGGGTGAAGGAGCGCGAGGGATATTTCGCCAGGTAGGCGCGGGCCAGCCGCCCGAACCGGCGCTCGCCCAGGAGGGCGCGCAGGGCGGGATTGTCCTCATGGAAGCAGCCGATCAGCCGGAACCAGTACATCCGGTTGTAGATTTCCAGGCGCTCGAAGGCGGTCAGCCGGTCGTTGGGCTTGATGAAGCCGGCCGCGACCTGGGCCATCGGCCGGCCGTCGATCCAGCGCGCCTGCAGGCGGTCCCCGGCGGCGAGCGGGCGCACGACGGCGTGGGTCATCAGCCGCTGGAATCTTCGCAGGTCCGCCGTCGAGTTCATGCGCGCGGCGGCCTGCCGCGGCGGGGGCCTCAGGCCGACGGGGGGCACGGCGCTCATGGCGCGCGGACGGCCCGGCGGGCCGCCTTGGCCGCACCCTTGGCTCCGTCGATGAACGCGTTGGCCTTCAGGGCCTCGTCGTGCACCTCGTCGAAGGAGGGAATCCGGTCGTCCCATTCGAGGAGCGTCGCCGTGACGCCGCAGCGGCGCGTGGCGTGGGCGTACAGCTTCCAGACCGGGTCGAGCACCGGGTGGTCGTGGGTGTCGAGGATGTACTTCTCGAACTTGGTGTGGCCGGCGACGTGCATCTGGCCGACCCGGTCGGCCGGGACCCCGTTGACATAGTCATAGGGGTCGAAGCCGTGGTTCTTCGAGGAGACGTAGATATTATTGACGTCGAGGAGGATCCCGCAGTCGGCCAGTTCGACGACCTCGCTCAGGAACTCCCATTCGGTCATCTCGGAGACGTGGAACTCCGCGTAGCTGCTGACGTTTTCCACGCAGATCGGCACCTCCAGGTAGTCGCGGATCTGCCGGATCTTCTCGGCGGTCCGTCGCGCGGCCGCGAAGGTGTAGGGCATCGGCAGGAGATCGTGGGTGTAGGTGCCGTCGACGCTGCCCCAGCAGAGGTGGTCGGAGAGCCAGGGCGTCTTCGTCCGCTTGACGAGGGTCTTCAGTTTCCGCAGATGCGCGCGGTCCGGCTTGTCGGCCGAGCCGAAATACATCGAGACGCCGTGCTGCACGACCTGGTACTGCTCGAGGATCCGGTCGAGGACCTCGAGCGGCCGCCCGCCATCGACCATGAAATTCTCGGAGATGATCTCGAACCAGTCCACCACCGGCTTCTTCTCCAGGATGTGCCGGTAGTGCGGCACGCGCAGGCCGAGGCCGATGCCGTACTCGGTCTGGCCGTTGAAGCGGTTGGCGGGCATGGGGGGAAGAAACCGGCTTAAAAAAAAGCGCGGCCGACGATGTTCGCCGGCCGCGCTGAAAAAGCTAGGACCGTTTGGCCAAATCAGCTCTTGCTGGCGCAGCCGCCCTTGCCCTTGCAGGAGTTCTTGCCGGCGCAGCCGTTGTCGCCCGCGCTGCAGCCGCCCTGGCCCTTGCACGTGTTCTTGCCCTTGCAGTCATGCTTCGTGCTGGTGTCGCTCTTGGGCTGGTCGGACGAGCCGGCCGTGCTGTCGGCGGCGTAGGTGCGGGCCGCGAGGGCGCCGGCATAGAGGCCCGCCATGGCGGCGGTGGTCACGAGGATACGGGTGGATTTCTTCATGTTCTATCTGGATTGTTTTTTGGGTGATGACCGCGTCGCAAGGGCATCTGCCATCGCGCCGGGCCGTTGACGGGAGTAACTACGCGCCCGAATCTCGGGCGGACGCAGAAAAAAGCAAACCGTACGGGGAAACGATCAGAAGGCGAGGTCGGTTAGGGCCTGGCCCTTGTCAAAGGCCGCCAGGTTGCTGAGGAAATGCTCCACCAGCGCCTGGTGCTGGTCGTCCCGGCCGCCCGCCGTGTGCGGGGTGATGAAGCAATTCGGCGCGGCCCAGAGCGGATGCTCCGGCGGCAGGGGCTCCGGCTCGGTCACATCGAGGTAGGCGGCGCCGAGGTGCCCGGACTGGAGGGATTCCAGCAGGGCGTCCTGGTCCACCGTGGTCCCGCGGCCCACGTTGTAGAACCGGGCGCCCTTCCGGAAGCAGGCCAGCCGGCGGGCGTTGACCCAGCGGCGCGTCGCCTCGCTGTCGGGCAGCACATTGACGACGTGATCGGCGCGGCCCAGGACGGCGGTGAGGTCGGCCTCGGGAACAATGCGGACGCCGAGTTCGCTCCGCGTCTGCCGGCGGACCGCGCAAACCTCGCAGCGAAAGGGCGCCAGCATCTCCGCCACGCGACGGCCGATCGTGCCGAAACCCAGGAGGACGACCGTCCTCCCCAGGAGCAGGTGGGAAGCGAACCGGCGCCTCTCCATGTGCCAGGAGCGGTCGGTCAGCTGGTCGCGATAGGTGGGCAGCAGCTGCCGGTCGAGCGCCAGCATCATGGCGAGCACATGCTCCGCCGCCGGCTCCGCGAACACCGCCGAGGCCTTGGTCAGCGCGGCGCCGCGCTCCCGGAAGTTCTCGCGGAAGGCGTCGGTATCGTAGCGGGCGAAGCCGGCCGTCGTCAGCTGCACCCAGCGCACCTTGCGGTAGCGCAGGCAATCGGCGACGTCCGGCTGGCCGAAGACGACGTCGGCCCCGGCCATGGCCGGATCCGGAGCGCCCGCCGCCAAAATCGAGGGGATGCCGTGGGGCGAGTGGAGCAGGCGGTGGCCCCGCGTCCCCTCCTCCAGCCGCCGCATGACTCCGTCGGCAAATTTCGCATTGCACCAGATGGTCAGGCTCATGCCGGGTCAGCGCATCGGGTCCGCCTCGACCGGATGCGGATCCTTCACGTCCGCGAGCGTCACGGAGTACTGGTTGCTGTTAAAAAGGTGCACCCGGCCGTCATACGAGATTCGCACCTCGATATTGAGCCCGCGGCGCAGGGTCTCGTCCTCCGCATGATATTCGATGCGATAGGCGACCGGCGAGGGACCCGGGTGCTTGATGACCTGCACGCCCAGTTCCTGCTGCGCCGCCGGCGTGCTGGTCGCGATGGTCGCGGTGACCGGCCTGTTCAGGAGCGGCATCTGCCCCGGCGGGGTCATGGAATTCACGTCGGCCGGCGGGGGATTGCGATCGATCACCCGCACCAGGATCTCGGCGTCGTCGGGCAGCGTCTGCTGGAAAGAAACGGTGCCGGTGAGCACGCGGTCCGGGTCGCCCGGGGGGGCGAAGTCGAGATGGCTGCAGCCGACGGCCAGGACCGCGGCCAGCGCGGCGCAACCGGTGAACAGGTGGGTCTTCTTCATGGGAGGGATGCCGGGGGTGGGCGGAGTTGGACGGGGACGGTGCTACACCCGCCGGGCCCGCCCGGCAACCCCGGGCTTTTACGTACCGGCCGCCTCACCGGGCGCTGCTGATGAGGTAGGTCAGCGCGTCGTGGTGCAGGGGCTTGTTCAGCAGCAGGTGAAAATGGCCGCGCAGCGCCGCGCGCAGCTCGCGGGGCAGGTTGGACGCCACGATGGCGTACGTGGTCTCGGGCGACCGGGGCGCGCAGGCGGCCAGGGTGCGGGCCAGCGTGGTGTCGACCTCGACGAAGCCGACGTCCCAGGAGATCGCCGCCATCTCCTCGGGCGTGTCCACCTCGAGCAGGGTAAGGCGCCAGCGCTGCGCGAGGCGCGCAAATTCCCGGCGAAAGGGGCCGGGCCTGGCGGCCAGGGCCACCCGGCGCGGCCCGAGGTCCGGGGGCGACCGGGGGGAGAACGCCTCGACCGCCACCGGCAGCTTGAAACTGAAGGTCGAGCCCTCGCCCGGGGTGCTCTCGGTCACGATCGTCCCGCCCATCAGCTGGACGAGGTTTTTCGAGATGGCCAGGCCGAGGCCGGTCCCGCCGTAGCGCCGGGTGCTCGACTCGTCCACCTGGCTGAAGGGCTTGAACAGCTTCTCCAAGTCCCCGCTGGCGATGCCAATGCCCGTATCCCGCACCGTGAACGCGATCTGCCACTGGCCCGCCGCCTCCTCGGCGCGCATCGTGACCTCCACCTCGCCCTTCCGGGTGAACTTCACGGCGTTGCCGATGAGGTGGATCAGCACCTGGCGGAGGCGCATTTCGTCGATCACGATGGCCGGCGGCACGCCCTCGTCGACCCAGTGCAGGAGCTCGAGGTCCTTCTCGGCGGCCCGGACCGCCAGGAGATCCAGCACGTCGTCCAGGCACTGCCGGGGATCGCAGAAGGCGGGATCGAGGACCACCTTGCCGCCCTCCATCCGGGCGAGCTCGAGGATGTCGTCGGTCAGGAGGATCAGGGCCTCGCAGCTCGACCGGATGTTCTCGACGTATTCGTCCTGCTCGGTCGTCAGCGTCGTCCCGCGCAGGAGGCTGGTGAAGCCGGCGATTCCGTTGAGGGGCGTCCGCATCTCGTGGCTCATCGTCGCCAGGAAGCGGCTCTTCGAGCGTTCGCCCTCGGCCGCCCGCTCCAGCGCCTCCCGCAGGGTCGACTCGTCCCGCTTGCTCTCCGTCATGTCCTCAAATATCGTGACGAAGCAAGCCAGTCGCCCGGCGCGGTCGTTGACCGGGCTGACGCAGCCGCGCACCGCGTAGAGTTCGCCGCTCTTGCGCCGGTTGTACCATTCGTTCCGCCACGGCCGGCCGGCGCGCACGGTCGCCACCAGGTCGGCCAGCAATTCCGGGGCCGTCTCCGGCTGCTCGAAGTCCCGCCAGCTCTTTCCGACCAGCTCCTCCCGCGCATAGCCGATCTGATGGCAAAGCCCCGCGTTCACGTACTGGATCCGGCTGTCGAGGTCGGTGATCATCACCGCCGAATAGCTCTGGTCGATCGCCTCCGAGAGGCTCCGAATCACATCCTGCCGCGCCCGCTCGCGGCGGCGGAAGGAGAAGAGGCGGCGGAGTCGCTCAAGCATGGCGAAGAATGCGGGCGACTCTGGCGCACCCCACCCGCGGCGCGCAACGGCTAATCGGGAGGCGCCGGGCGCGCCTCTCCGCCGTCCTCAGGGAGCGACGGCATCCGGCGCCAGCGATTCCAGCCGGATGATCCGGGCGGTCAGGACCGGCGCCGCCGTCGACAGGCCGATCAGGTTCAGGCCGACGGTGATCGTCTGGCTGGGAGAGTCGGTGTACTCGGCGGCCGTCTCGCGCAGCACCGTCCGGCCATCCACCGCCACCCGCGTCGCGCGTTTCAGCGCGAGCCAGCCGGGATGCTCGCGGTAAAGGGGATCCCCCGCCGGCGGCAGGAGCGAGCCCATCAGGATCGTCACGACGTGGGGGGCGGCTCGGTCCAGCGTCACCGGCGACCCCACGACGGCGCCGCCGCCATAGTGGTCGTGCCCGAAGCGGACCTGGTCGGGATGCTCCTCGCCGTATTCGACATAGAGTCCGTCGCCCCGGCCCGGGAAGCCCGTGACAACCAGCGGCTCGTGCAGCGCGGGCGGCGGCGGGAAGACGAGGGTGAACCGCAGCGCCCGCGGGTATCCGGTGATCGGCGGCCCGCCCGAGGGCAGCCGCACCACGCGCATCCGCAGGTCGCGCCCCTGGAAATCGGCCCGCCAGGCGGCCGTGTAGGCGTCGTAGAGGTAGGGCGCGAACTGGTAGGGATGCGGCTCCGCAAAGACGACCGGGCCGGCATCGGCCGCGGGAGCCACCAGCTCCGGGCGGTCGAAGAAGCGGTCGTTGACGACCGTATACGGGCCGAGATCACGCGCGGCCGCGGTCCGGAAGCCATAGGTGTCGTCGAGGAACTGGTCGGGAAACCGCTGGCGCAAGGGGGCCGCGAAGCCGAAGGCGGCGTTCAGGATGACCAGCCCCGCCAGGGCCGCCACCCCGGCCGCGCCGAATTTCCCCAGCCGCTGCCAGGCCGCCCGCAGGACCGCGGCCGTCAGGAGGCAAAGGAGCGGGGCCAGCTGCCGGGTGTGGCGCGCGCTCACCGTGAACAGGTGGACGGCATCCGAGGGGGCCACGAGGAGAAGCGCGAGGAGCGCGGACAGGACGAGCCAAAGCGTCACGCGGCGCTCCGGCCGCAGGACGAGCGCCGCCCCGGCCACGGCCGCCAGCCAGAGCAGCGCGAGCCCGTGCTCGCTGACATAAAAATACTCGGGAATCGTGCGCCAGGCGGTCCCGAAATCCCCGTGCGTCACCGTGCCGCTGAAGGCGAGGTAGGAGTGGACGAGGTCGATCCGCAGCGCATAGCCCATCGCCAGGACGAGCAGGACCGGGCCCGCGAGGCCCCCGGCGAGCGCGGCGAGATCGCGGAAGCGCCAGCGGACGCGGTGCGCCTGCAGGAGGAGGACAACCGCGCCGAGATACCAGTAACCGTTGTACGTCAGGAATCCCGCGGCCACCGCGGCACCGACCAGGAGGGACCGGCCGGGATGGCGCAGGCTCGTGGCGAGGGCTCCGAGCAGGATGCCGAGGGCGAGGTCGTAGGGAAAGAAGTGGCGCGCGTAGTAGAAGAGGCACGAGGTTGCGGCCGCCAGGCCGGTCGCCAGCAGCGCCTCCCAGTCGTCGGCCCCGGCCGCGCGGCTGACATCGCCCACCGCCCAGACGACCCAGGTCGAGGCGCCGGCGAAGAAGAGGGCGGCGACCCAGCGCGGATCGCCCCGCCAGAACAGGATCGAGGGCAGGAGGCTGAACACCTTGAACAGGAGGTGGTCGGCCGACGAAAAAAGCGTGACCAGGCCCGCATGCCACGCTCCCTGCCGGAACTGCCCCATCGCATTCACGGCGGTCCAGAAGCGGGCCTCGTCCGGCCAGAAGAACTGGCCCCCGTCCCGGGCGAGCGCCGCGCGCAGCACTCCGGCCAGGCCCACGACAATCCACCTGAGAAGGCGCGGAAGTCTGATCCGAAAGGCCGATGGCATGTGAAGTGGCGGGGCCGGCGGGACTTGAACCCACAACCCTTTCCTTAGGACGGAACAGCTCTATCCAATTGAGCTACGGCCCCCGCGGAGAGGCACCTTTGCGGTCCAAACAGGGGGTGGCAAGCCACTTGCGCCACTCCCGCTCCGGCGTTGACAGGAGGGGCCGGGTCGGCCACGTTGACCCTTCATCTCCATGAGCACCGAACCGACCCAGCAGAGCCTGACGCCCATCGAATTTCCGTTCACCACGCCCCAGACGATGGTTCGCTACGTGACCGACACGGGCAAGATCCTGCCCCGCAAGTACACCGGCCTTTCCGCCAAGGAGCAACGCGCCATCACCCGGACGCTGAAGCGCTCGCGGAACATGCTGCTGGCCCCGTGAGCCCGCGCGGTGCGCGCGTTTATCGCGGCACGCCCCGTCAGCTTTCCTTCCTCGCCGGGCGTCTCCGTGCCGGAGACCTGGTGGCAGTCCCGACCGAGACCGTTTATGGGCTGGCCGCGGACGCCTTCAACGCCCGGGCCTGCCGGCGGATCTTCACCGTCAAGGGCCGGCCCGCGAGCGACCCACTGATCGTCCACCTCGCCTCGCACCGTGACCTGGCCCGCGTGGCCGTCCCGAACGAGGCCGCCCGCCGCCTGGCCGCCGCCTTCTGGCCGGGCCCCCTCACCCTCGTCCTGCCAAAGGCCGCCGGCGTGCCCGGTGTCGTCTCGGCCGGCCTGCCCAGCGTGGCCGTGCGGGTGCCCGCCCATCCCCTCTTCCGCCGGCTGCTCCGGCTGACCGGCCGGCCGCTCGCGGCGCCCAGCGCCAATCCCTTCGGCTATGTGAGCCCGACGACGGCGGACCATGTGCAACGCGGCCTCGGGCGGAAGCTCCGGCATATTCTCGACGGCGGAAGGGCGAAGATCGGGCTCGAATCGACCATCGTCGACCTGCGCGATCCCCGCCGCCCGCGCCTGCTTCGGCCCGGCGGCATTTCCCATGCGGACCTGGTCCGCGTGCTCGGCCGGCCGGTCAGCCGGCCCCGGGCCCGCGCGCGCGCCGGCTCCGCCCAGGTCGCGCCCGGCCAGCTGGCCCGCCACTACAGCCCGCGCGCCGCCGTGACCCTGCATCCGCGGCTGGCGGATCGCGCCGGCGCGGCCGACGAGGCGTGGCTCTTCCTGCGCCGGCCCCGGCGCGCCCGCGGGCCCAATGTTTTCTGGCTGGATGCCCGGGGCGACGTTCGCCGCGCCGCCCGCGAGCTCTTTTCCGTCCTGCGCCGGATCGACGAAGCCGGGTTCCGCCGGATCCATGTCGAGCTCGCCCCTGGTCCCGGCCTGGCCGAGGCCATCAACGACCGGCTGCGGCGCGCCGCGGCGCGCTAGCTAGCCCCGGGCCAGGACGGCCATCTCCGCGAGGAGCCGCTCGTTCTGCGCGGCGGTGCCGACGGTGATCCGGAGCCATTCCGGCAGCCCGTAGGGCTGGAGCGGGCGCACGATCAGCCCGCGCCGCTGCAGCGCCGCAAACCAGCGGGGACCGTCCCCGACCTTGACGAGGAGGAAGTTGGCGGCGCTGGGCGCGCACTCGAGCCCGAGCGCCCGGGCCCCGGCCGCGAGCCGCGCCCGCCCGGCGCGGTTCTCGCGGAGACAGCGCTCCAGGAACTCGCGGTCGTCGAGCGCCGCCACCGCGGCGGCCTGCGCGATCGCGTTCACGTTGAACGGCTGGCGCACGCGGTTAAGGAGGGCGGCCATCTCCCTGCTGCCATAGCCATAGCCGACGCGCAGCGCCGCCAGGCCGTGGATCTTGGAGAAGGTCCGCAGGCCGATCACCTTGCGGCCCTCGGCGATCAGCGGCCGCAGGTCGGGGGCCTGCTCGTCGTATTCCGCATAGGCCTCGTCCAGCGCCAGGACGACGTGGTCCGGCAGGCCGCGGGCGAAGGCCAGCAGGTCCGCCGCGGAGTTCGAGGCCCCCGTCGGATTGTTCGGGCTCCCGACAAAGACGAGCTTCGTCCGCGGGGTGATCGCGCGGGCCATCGCGGGCAGGTCGTGCTGAAACTCGCGCATCGGGACCTCGACGGCCTTCGCGCCGAAGAGCAGGGCCATCAGCTTGTAGATGACGAAGGCGGGCACGCCCATGACGACCTCGTCGTCCGGCCCGAGGAAGACGTGCCCCAGGAGCTCGATGATCTCGTTGGAGCCGTTGCCCGGCACGTACTGGTCCGGGCCCAGGCCGTGCCGCTCCGCGAGCTTCTGCCGGAGGGCGAAGCAGCCGCCGTCCGGATAGAGCTGCCCCTGCTCCAGGGCCTGCCGCGCCGCGGCCACCGCGCGGGGCGAGGGGCCGAGCGGATTCTCGTTGGACGCCAGCTTGACGATGGTGGCCGGATCCAGCCCCAGTTCCCGCGCCACGGCCTCGATCGGCTTGCCCGGTTCGTAAACGGGCTGCCGGAGCACGGCGGGCTTGGCCAGCGACTCGAGGGTCATGCCGCCACTGCAACAGGATTCCCGGCCGCGGCGAAGCCAGAAAAATGACCCGCCTCAGGGCGCCTGGGCCGGCTCAATCGGTTTTGTGGGATCGTTGACATCCATGACCCGCAGGGGACCGACCTCCACATGCCCCTCGCGCCGTTGCATGAAGACCTCGGGTTCAGCCATGTCCCGGCCGAAATAGGGCGCGGCGCTCGCGATCAGCGCCGGCAGCGTCCGCTCCTGGTTGACGCCCGCGGAGCTCACGGTCATGCGGCTCCGCCAGAGGAGAATCCGCTGGTTCGACGCCGCCGACTGGTAGTCGTAGGCCGAAGCCACCACAAAGTAGAGGTCGCCCAGCGCCTGGGTGAGCATGAAATCGTGCTTGGGCCCGCTCAGGCTGAAGAGATGGATCGGATTGGCGAAGGACACCAGTTCGGGCGGCCCGCTCATTTCGTCCGTCTCCTGGATCATTTTGCCCATCCGCTGGGCGAACCGGTCGCCCCCGACCAGGGCGGCCGCATCCAGCATGCTGCCCTCGATCTCCGTCGGCGACTCGGTCAGGGTCTCCCGGTTGTGCGAGCCCCAGGAATAGATGATGAGGAGCGAGGGGGGGTGGGCGGGGCCGTCGGACGGGAGATACCCGTTGGTCTTCAGCGACTTGGCCAGCAATCGCTCGACGCTGTCCGGCGTGAGCGTCTTCTCGCCATAGTAGGTGTCGCCGATCTGCCGGAACCCGGCACTGAAGGCGACATAGTAGGCGGGCATGTCCGGCGAGACCGGGGACAGCTTCCGCCCCGCGTCGGTCCTCTCCGAGATCACCGTGTAGTCGAGGATTGGATTCTTCTGGAACGACTTCGGGAGCAGCGAAAACACGAAATGCGTCGTCTTGGATTCGGCCGGGGTTGCCGGCCCCGGGGCCTCCGCCGGCGGGGCCGGCGGATTCTGGGCGAAAACAGCCGAGGCAAGGGGCAAGCCCAGGAGAAGGGTTCGAAAGGCGTTCATCGGGCAACTCCTCCTTGGTGGACTTCCCAGGGGGCAAGTTCCCCGGATCGGCGCTGGGAGCGTCATTCGCCGCGAAGGATCGCGGCGGGCCCATCCCGCCAGGCCGGCCGCAAATCAGGGGGCGAAGACGGAGCCGGGTTGATCTCGCCCGCTCCAGGGGAACCGGCGCCGGCCGTGGACGCGCGGAATCATGCCGGGGGCCGCCGGCTCGGGACGTGCACGACCTGCATCCCGGCGGCGCGGGCGCCGGCCAGGCCGGGCTCGGCGTCCTCGAACACCAGGCAGGATTTCGGCGCCACGCCCATCCGCCGCGCCGCGAGGAGGAACATGTCGGGCTCGGGCTTGCCCCGGCCGGCCGGGACGTCGAGCGGCGTGACCACGATCTTGAACAGGACCTTCAATCCGGCCGCGGCCAGGGCCGGCCCCGCGACGTCCGGCGTGCCGCCGGTCACGATCGCCACGGGAAACCCCTCCGCCGCCACGCGCCGGGCGACGGCCGCGACGGGCTCGATGATCTTCACCGCGTCCATGTCCTTCAAATACATCTCCTCCTTGACCGTCATCACCTGGTCCGCGTCGAGCTTGAGCCCGTAGTGCGCGCCCATGATCTCGGCGACCTGCCGCGTGGGGACGCCGCCCAGGCCGTAGAACATGTCCTCGTCGAGCGGCACATCCAGGCCGAAGCGCCGGAGGGCGGCGTCCCAGGCGCGATAGTGGAGCGGCATCGAGTCGATCAATGTCCCGTCGAGGTCGAAAATATAGCCGGCGAATTTTCCCGCCGGGAGGTCGAGTTGCATTGAAATCACGTTGTCTTCCACCCCACCGCGCGACAAGCTTCTCCCGCTTCCTCCGACCCGCCCGCCCCGAGCCGTCCCGCCCCCATGAAAAAATACTTCGTCGAGTTCATCGGCACGTTCTTCCTCGTCTTCACCGTGGGCAGCACGGTCATCACGCCCGGCGCGGGCGAGTTTGCCCCGCTGGCCATCGGCGCCGCGCTGATGGTGATGATCTTCGCCGGCGGCCACATCTCCGGCGGCCACTACAACCCGGCGGTCACCCTCGGGGTCTGGATGCGCGGCGCCTGCCCCACCCGCGATGTCATCCCCTACTGGCTGGCGCAGCTGGCGGCCGCCTTCGTCGCCGCCTGGCTGATGCAGTTCTTCAAGGTGCCCGGGTCCGCCCACCTCCTGCCGATCGGCGTCAAGGGCGCGCTGCTCGCCGAGCTCCTCTTCACCTTCGCCCTCGTCTGGGTGGTCTTGAACGTCGCCACAGCCAAGGGCACCAAGGACAATTCCTTCTACGGCCTGGCCATTGGCATGACGGTGATGACCGGGGCCTACGCGGTCGGCGGAGTCTCCGGCGGGGCCTTCAATCCGGCGGTCGCGACCGGCATCACCCTGATGGGCCTGTCCAGCTGGGGCAATTTCTGGCTCTTCCTCGTCGGCGAGTTCGGCGGCGCGGCCGCGGCCGCGCTGACGTTCCGGCTGGTCAACAGCGGGGACTGACGCCGGTTAGCGCCGCATCCCGCGATGCAGGCGGCTGGAGGAGGTCTTCGGGGCCGCCTCCGCCAGGACCTTCTCGTCGAAGAGCGCGGAATAGACGTAGGGAAAGCCCTCGATCTTCTTCCGCTCGACGCCCCGACCCATGTAGCGCTCGATGCTGCGCGCATCGCGCACGTCGTCCTCGGTCACGAGGGTGAAGGCGTCGCCGGTGTGCTGGGCCCGGCCGGTCCGGCCGATGCGGTGCACGTAGTCCTCGGCGTTCTCCGGGACGTCGTAGTTGATGACGTGGGAGACGCCGGCGATGTCCAGGCCGCGCGCCGCGATGTCGGTCGCGACCAGGACCTCGAACTTGCCGCTCTTGAAGCCGTCGAGCGCCTCGACCCGCTCGCGCTGGCTGCGGTCGGAGTGCATCACGCCCACGGTGTGGCCCTTGGCCTTGAGGCGGTGGGCGATCCGGTCGGCGCCCATGCGGGTCCGGCAGAAGACCAGGACGCTCTTGAAGTCGGTCTGCTCCATCAGGAGCTGCAGGAGCTCGAACTTCTGCGCCGCGACCACCGGGTAAAAGGCGTGCGCCACGGTCTCTGCCGGGGCCCGCTGCCGCCCGATCTCGACCGTGGTCGGATTGCGCAGCGCCCAGCCGGCCAGCTGGGCCAGCTCGGGGGGCAGGGTCGCGGTGAAAAAGAGGGTCTGCCGGTCCGTCGGGCATTTCTGCACGATGCGGCGGACGTCGGGCAGGAAGCCCATGTCCAGCATGCGGTCGACCTCGTCGAGGACCAGGATGTCGATCTTGTCGAGGGAGCAGTTGCGCTGCTCGAGGTGGTCCAGCAGGCGGCCGGGCGTCGCCGCCAGGATATCCATCCCCCGGCGCAGGTCGTCGGTCTGCTTCCCGTAGCCGACGCCGCCGTAGACGATCGTCACGCGCAGGTCGGTGAACTTGGCGAACTTCTGGAACGCCTCCTCGACCTGCAGCGCGAGTTCGCGCGTGGGCTCGAGGATCAGGCAGCGCAGCGCGCCATGGGTGCCGAGGCGCTGGATGATGGGCAGCGCGAAGGCCGCGGTCTTGCCCGTGCCGGTCTGGGCCGAGCCGATGACGTCGCCGCCGGCGAGCACGACCGGGATCGCGCCCTTCTGGATCGGCGTGGGCTCCACGTAGCCCATCTCCTGCACGGCGAAGGCGAGGGCGTCGGACAGGCCCAGCTTCGAGAAGGCCGTGTCCATCTTGGGCACGTCCACCGGGATGACCGGCTTCACCGGCGCGCTGCGGGGGTGTTCGAAATCGTCGCGCGCCGGACGGGCGCGGGGTTCATGGCGGCCGCCGCCCGAATGGGAGGCCCCGCGACCGCGGCCCTGGCCGTGACCGCCGCGGGAGGAGCCCCGCTCCTCGCGCCGCGGCGCCGAGTGATCGTCGGGCCGGGCCTGACCGGATTCAGGGCCGGGCCTCCGGCCCGCCTGGGGACGGGAATGCTGCGGAGGCTGCGGGGGACGCGGCGCATGACCGTGGGCGGACTCCCGATGCGGAGCGCGGGCGGCCGGGGAGGAGGGGGCGGGAGCGGCGGGGCGGCTGGGGCTCGCGGCCTCCGTCTTGCCCCGCAGCTTGTCGATCAACTTTCTGAACATGAGATGGGTTCGAAAGGGGCAAACTTCCTCCCTTGCGGGGTACTTTGCAATCCCCGATCTACCTCGTGCCGGGCGCTTCCCCGAAGCCTTCGACGGTAATGGGTTGCCCCCGGGCCCGGACCTTCCTTTTTTGCCCCCATGTCCCTGCCCACCCAATTCGAAGGCGCCACGGTCACGACCAAGGCCAACATCTATTTCGACGGCAACGTCGTCAGCCACAGCCTCCTCCTCCAGGGCAAGGTCAAGAAGACCCTCGGCCTGATCCGCCCGGGCTCGTACCATTTCAAGACCGGCGCGGCGGAACTGATGGAAATCGTCGCCGGCGCCTGCCAGGTCACCCTCGACGGGCAGAAGGCCGCGCGGGACTACGCCGCCGGCGCGACCTTCGAGGTGCCGGGCAACAGCGGCTTTACGATCGCGGTCGCCGCCGGCCTCTGCGAGTACATCTGCACGTTCCTTTGAGCGACTAGCGCCGCCAGCGGAACCCGTGGGCCCCGAGGACGGAATCGTCCTCGCCGCGGTTGAAGACGCGGACCGCCATCCAGCTGAGCAACGCATTGATGGCGACGAGGACCGCCACCGAGAGGAGCGGGGAAAAGAAGAACGTCCCGAGGAGCGCGCCGCGCATGAGGTCGACCGCGTAGGCCACCGGGTCGAAGTGGGCCGCGACCTGCATGAAGCGCGGCGCCATCGCCAGGGGATAGAGGGCCCCGGAGAGGAAATACATCGGCAGGATGATCGTGTTGCTGATGATCGGAAAGACCGTGGTGGAGGTGAAGCGCGAGGCCACCGCGACCCCGATCGCGGAGAACGTCATCGCGGCGAGCGCCATGGCCAGGAGCATCGCGCCGGTGGAAACCAGGCCGAGGTGGACGCCGACCAGCGGCGCAAAGGGCAGCAGGATCAGCCCCTGGATGAAGGCCTGGATGGCCCCGGAGGCGATCTTGCCAAAGGCGATGGCGGAGCGCGGCAGCGGCGACACGAGCACCGCCTTGAAGAAGCCGATCTGCCGGTCGAAAACGATCGAGATGGCCATGAAGACCGCCGTGAACAGCAGCGTCAGGCCCATGACGCCCGGGTAGATGCTGCGCTGGTAGGCCGGCCCGCCCAGGCGCGAGCTCCCGCCCAGGCCCGCGCCCAGGACGAAGAGGTAGAGGAGCGGCTGCGCGAGCCCGGTGAGGAGCCGGGCGCGGTCGAGCCAGGCCCGCTTGAGGTCGAGGACGACGACGGCGTAAATTCCCCGGATCATGGGCGGCGTCCTCCCGGGGGGCGCGCGGGGGCCGCGCCGCCCTCGGCCGCCTCCAGGCCCTTGCCCGTCAGGGCGAGGAAGACGTCCTCCAGGCTCGGCTGGTGCACCTCCGCGCGGAGCACCTTCACGGGCAGGTGGCGCAGGATGTCGGGCAGGACCGCCGCCGGGTCCGCATGCACCAGCATGAGCCCCGGCCGGGCATCCGTGGGGGCAAAGCTCCTCTCGATGAGCCAGGCCCGCGCCTGCCCGTCGTCCTCGGTCTGCAGGCGGATCACGCCGCCGCCAATCCGCGCCTTGAGGGCGCGCGGCGTGTCGAGCGCCACGATCCGGCCGGCGTCGATCAGCGCGATGCGATCGGCGATCTCCGCCTCCTCCATGTAGTGGGTCGTGAAGAAGACGGTGCGACCCGCCGCCGCGATCGCGCGCACTTCCGTCCAGAAGACGCGGCGCGCGTCCACGTCGAGCCCGAGCGTGGCTTCGTCCAGGAAGAGGATGCTCGGATCCGTCACCAGGGCCCGGGCCAGCTCCAGCTTGCGCCGCTGGCCCCCGGACAGGGTGCGCGCGGGGCGGTCGGCCGCCTCGGTCAGCCCGAGGTGGTCGAGCAGTTCCACGGCGCGCTTTCGCGCGGTCGCGGCCGGCAGGTTGTAGAACAGGCCCATGAGCAGCAGGTTGTCGCGGCCGGTCAGCCGCTGCTCGATCGCCGGCTCCTGGAAGACGATGCCGGTGGCGCGGCGCACGGCGTCGCGCTGCACCGCGACGTCGTAGCCGAGGACCCGGGCGGTGCCGGCGGTCGGCGTCCGCAGCGTCGCCAGGATGGAAAAAAGCGTGGTCTTGCCCGCCCCGTTGGGCCCCAGCAGGCCGAAGATCTCGCCCTTCTTCACCGTGAGATCGATCCCCTTCAGGGCCTCGACCGCCCCGTAGTGCTTCACCAGGCCCCGCAGCTCCACGGCCGGGACGGACGGGTCGATGGGCTCGGCGGCAAGCGACATGGGCGCCTAGGACAAGCGCCCCCGGCCGGGAAGTAAACTTGTTTCAAATTGGGCGGGCGCTAGCGTGGGGTCATGTTCCGGAAATCCTGGTTCTACATGTTTGTCTTCGGCGCCGGCCTGCTGACCCTCGCCCTGGTTGTCCGGTCGGGCCTCGCCGCGCTCAAGAATCCCGGCGAGCCGATCAATGCGGCGATGCGCGCCGCCCTGGCGCAGGAGCGGCCCGAGCTCAGCACCGCGGACGAGCTGGCCATCGACCAGCTCTATCCCACGGCCCACCAGGTTTTCTCCGGCCTGCGCTTCATCGTCCGGGCCCACGGCCCGGTCGACCGGGTGCCCCGCCTGAGCGACGAGGTCGCCATCCGCTACACCGGGAAGCTGCTCAACGGGACCGTCTTCGACAGCTCGGACCGCCATCAGGGCGTGCTGACCTTCCGGGTCGGGATGGGCGATGTCATCAAGGGCCTGGACGAGGCCATCCTGGAAATGCGCAAGGGCGAAAAGCGGACGCTGATCATCCCGTACTGGCTGGGATACGGCGAGGCCGGCAAGCCGCCGGCCATCCCGCCCAAGGCCACGCTCGTCTTCGACGTCGAGCTGGTCGATTTCCACTGACCACTAGAGTCCGACCAGGCTGCCGTTGCGCTTGATCCAGCGCTCGGCCTCCCGCCAGCCGGGGCAGATGTCCTCCACGCGGCTCCAGAATCGCGCGGAATGGTTCATCTCCCAGAGGTGGGCCAGCTCGTGGTAGATGATGTAGTCGCGCACGAACTCGGGCGACTGCACCAGCCGCCAGTTGAGCGAGATCGTGCCCCCGACCGAGCAGGAGCCCCAGCGCGAGCGCTGGTTGCGCACCGTCACGTGCCTGAGCTCCGCCCGCGTCTGGGCAGCGAGCTCCCAGGTCCGCGCCGGCAGCTCGATCTTGGCCCGCCGCGCAAACTGCGCCTCGAGCGCGGGCCGCAGGTCGCCCGTGAGCTGGACCAGGCGAAAGACATCGGCCCCGAGGCAGACCATGGGGCGCGTCGTGGGCCGGGAGCCCTGGGGCGGAACGAGCGCCACGCGGATTTCCGTCATCTCGCCGCGCCAGAGAACGGAGGTGCCGGGCACCCACACCTCGGCGGCGCGCGGGCGCCGGCGATGCCGCTCCCGCGCGCGGTCGAGCCAGTCCTGGTGCGTCGCGACAAACCGTTCCGCCTCCCGCTGCGAGCCGCGCGCCGGGATGATCGCCACGGCCTGCCCGTCCCGCCGGAGCGTCAGCCGGTAATTCCGGGCCTTCGCGCTGCGCTGAAAAACAACCTCCGCCGGCTCCGCGACCGGCGCAGGCGCCAGGCCGAACAAATCGAGCAGTTCCGTCGACGGGATCACACCTTGATTTTGGGCGCAGCGCGCCCGTTGGCGAGCGTCTTGTAATCGATGCCGTCCTCGATCGGCCTCATCGGCCGCCGGTCGGCATCGCGAAGGTGGCCGGACTGGCGTGCCCCGCGGCGTCGAGGGCCTCGACGCCGAAGATCGTGGCATCGGGCAGGACGTCGGCCACGGCTGCATGCGTGCCACCGCGCCCAACCTCCAGGGCGTGTTCCCAAAAGGGCGCCGTGGTCTCGCGCCAGACCACCCGATAGCCGGCGGGAACCGTGCCTTCACCCGGCGTCCAACGAAGCACGGTGCCCTTCCCGGCCGGAGCCGGGGCCAGCTGGACGTCGCGCGGCGCCGCCGGGGCGCGGGCCAGCGCGGCCAGGGCGGCGGCGCTCACGCGCGCCACGCCCGACACATAGGCAAAATCGATGGCATCGGGGGTGTCGTTGGCAAGGTCGTGGTCGCCGCCGGCCTCGGTGAAACCGACCGCGGGAATTTCGTTCTCAAGAAACGGCAGCTGCCCGCCATGCCCCTGGTAGCCCGCCGCGCGGTAGATGATCCGAACGTCCACCGCCGGCACATAGCGCAGCGTGGCAGTCCGGATCGCCCGCGCGAGCGAGCGGGGAGGCGTGTCGTTTTCGCCTCCCGCCAGGATCAGCGCGCGCCGGCCGGCGGTGTCCCGCGCCACGGGAACCCCCTCGGCAAAAAGCCATAGGTCTCGCCGGTTGGCCGGGCCGAGCCCATGGGTGTGCCCCACCGCGTCGAGATCGATCACTCCCGCGACCTCGAGGCCCTGCTGCCTGGCCTGGTCGGCCCAATGAGCCGCCCCCACTCCTCCCTGCTCCCCTCCGGTGGTGGCCAGGAAGACGATCGTGGCATTGAAGTCGTAGGGCGCGAGGGCCCGGGCGGTTTCCAGCAGCGCGGCGACCCCGGAGGCGTTTTCGTCGGCGCCGGGCGCCGGGCCCTGCACGTCGAGGATATCGCGGGTCCGCGAGTCATAGTGGGCGGAGATGACCCAGACCCGCTTTCCGGGACCAGGCAGCGTCGCCACGACGTTGGTGAGGTCGGTCGCATGCGGGATCAGCGGCAGGCGCGCCGGCTGATGAAAGGTATCGAGGTCCACCCGCAGTTTCCCTCCCGTCGCCTTGGAGCCCCGCTCAAACTCCGCCCGGACCCAGGCGGAGGCGCCGCCGATGCCGTCGCCACTGGGCTGGGGATCGGAAAGGGTGTGCCGGGTCTTGAAGCTGACCAGGACGAAGATCGATCGCTGGATCCGCTCGCCGGAAATACTGTCGACCATCTTGGCAATATCCGGATCCGCCGGAAGGGCAGCAGGTTCGGCTCCCCTAACCCAGGTGACCGCCCCCAGGGCAATCCAGCCAGCAGCCATCAAGCGCATGGTTCCGAGTGAGGCTTCCCCTCCTCGCCAAGTCAAATCAGGGGACCGGGGGATTCTGTCCGAATTTGACGGGGCCAGGCCCTCCTGAGAAGGTTGCTGCCTCCTCCGACGCCTCCGGCGCGCCAATCTGGCCGGCCTATGGCCGGCGGCTTTTGGCGCGCGGCCTTGGCGTCGGATCCGGGCCTTGGCAGCCCCCGACGAAGGGGGGCCTGGCCCCGTCAAATTCGGACAGAATCCCCTGCGTCCCTAGCTTGACACCCCCCTCCCCTTGGGGCACTTGGGTTATCCCTTAAACGGCTCAATCTCATGCAACCCACCTTCCGCCCGCACCGCAAGAAACGCGCCCGCAAGATCGGCTTCCGCGCCCGCATGGCCACCCCGGGTGGCCGCAAGGTGCTCCGTGCCCGCCGCCTCAAGGGTCGCAAGCGCCTGACGGTCGTCTGACGCCGCCGGCCCGCCGGGCCGGGTTGGCAAGTTCGCATCGTACTTCTGAACATGCGCTTCCGCCCGGAGCAACACCTCCGCCGCCAGCTGGATATCCGCGCCGCGCGGGAAGAGGGACGCCGCCTGGATTGCCGCGCCTTCACGGTCTGGTGCCGGGAACGGGCGCCGGCCGAGACCCCCACGCTGCAGGGACGGGTTGCCGTGGTCGCCTCGATCGCCGCGGTCGGACCCGCCGTGCAGCGGAACCGCGCCAAGCGTCGCCTGCGCGAGATTTTCCGCCGCCACCAGGACATCCTGCCGCGCGGCTGCGACTGGCTGATGGTCTCCCGGGCGGCGGTGAACCGCCGGTCCTTCGCGGACCTGGAAAAAGTCTTTGTGGAAACCTGCGGCCAGGGCGGGCGGCCCGCCCCGGCATCGGTTCAGCATGACTAAGCGGCTGACCAAGCTCCCCGCGGCGGCGTTGGTGGCGGCGATCCGCCTCTATCAGTGGACGTTTTCGCCCCTTCTGCCGGCCCTGAACGGTCCGGGCTGCGGCTGCCGATTTGCCCCCAGCTGCTCCCACTATGCCGCCGAGGCGGTCGGGACCCACGGCGTGGTCTTGGGCAGCGTCCTCGCGCTGCGGCGAATCGCCAAGTGCAACCCTTTCCACCCGGGCGGTCTCGACCCGGTTCCCCCGGCCAAGCCGCGCTGCGTGCGCGTCGCCGCCTGATCCCCCCTCCCAGCCCTCCCCCTTCCCGTGGATAAAAAAAATACGGCCATCGGCGTCCTCTTCATCGTCGCCGCCTTCTTTTGCATCTGGCTCAGCGCCAGAAACTCGCAGCGCGTGGTTCAGCCCGCCGAGATCCGCAAGGCGGTCGCCACGGCGGAGCAATCGACCGCCCCCAAGTCGCCGGGCGTGGTCGCCGCCCCGCCGGTCGCCACTCCCTCGGGGCCGCAACCGGCCTTCGCCGCCGCCACCCCGGAGATCGCCGGCGTCACCATCACCACGCTCGAAAACGATTTCGTCCGCTTTGAATTCACGGACTTTGGCGGCGCCATCCGCGACGCGTCCCTGAAGAAGTACAAGGCCGGGCTGGAGAACCCCGATCCGTTCGTCATCAACAAGCTGCACGCCAATCCGATGCTGGCGTTCATCGGCTATCCCGGCCTCGACCGCGCGACGCGCTTCCAGCTGGTGTCACACTCGCCGACCGAGATCGTCTATCGCGCCGTCGTCGGCCGCCAGATCGAGGTGACGCGCCAGTACGTCCTCTCGCCCGACGCCTCCGACACGACCGACCCGTACCAGCTGCGGATCGCCACCAGCTTCCGCAACCTGACCGACCAGGCGATCCCGCCGATGCGGATCAGCTGGGCGCTCGGCACCGCCGCGCCGAACAACCTGCTCGACCTCGGCCAGGACCTCGCCAGCTGCTACTCCGACGGCAAGGACCAGGCGTTCATCCTGCGCGCAAAGCTGGAGAGCAGCGCGGGCTTCTTCGGGCTCAACCCCCACGATGCCACGCCCGCCATCGCCACCGAGACCCCGATCGCCTGGGTCGCGGTCAAAAGCCAGTTCTTCAGCACGATCCTGACGCCGGATGAACCGGGCCTCGGCCTCGTCACCACCCGGGTCAAGCTCTTCACCGACCTGCCGGATGACACCCGCAACGCCTACGGCATCACCGCCTACGCGGATCTGGCGGTCCCGGCCCTGGCGCCGCACGGCAGCGCGACCCTCGGGGCCAGCTTCTACGCCGGGCCGAACGAGTACCACCGGCTCTCCAACCCCGACGTCTTCAAGGCCAGCCAGAACAAGATCCTGGACTTCGGCATCTTCAAGTTCTTCAGCGAGATCCTCCTGACGCTGATGACCTGGGTCCATTCCCAGGGCGTCAACTGGGGCCTGTCGATCGTCCTCACGACGCTGATCCTGCGCAGCGTGATGATGGCCTTCACCATCCCGGCCTCCCGCTCAGCCCGGCGGATGCAGAAGATCCAGCCCGAGCTCAAGGCGCTCCGCGAGAAGTACAAGGACAACCCGCAGAAGCAGCAGACGGCGACGATGGAGGTCTTCAAGAAGCACAAGATCAACCCGGTCGGCGGGTGCCTGCCCATGCTGCTGACGCTGCCGTTCTTCTGGGGCTTCTACGCCATGCTGCGCAAGACCCCGGAGCTGCGCTTCGCCCCCTTCCTCTGGGCCAGGGATCTGTCCGCCCCGGACACCGTCCTCACCTTCGGCCACGGGCACATCCCCCTCCTCGGGTCGCTCGACCTCAACATCCTCCCGATCCTGCTCTGCATCACGACCTTCCTGCAGATGCGGGTGACACCCCAGCCGACGGTGGACAACGCCCAGGCCAGGATGATGAAGTTCACCCCGCTGTTCTTCATGGCGATCTGCTACAGCTACTCCTGCGCCCTCGCGCTGTACTCGACGACCAACGGCCTCTTCATGATCGGCCAGCAGATGCTGGTGAACCGCATGAAGGACGACGGCGACCCGACCCACGCCCCGGGCGCGGCGGAGAAGCCCGGCGGCAAGCCGATCAAGAACGTCACCCCCAAAAAAAAGAGGTAGGTCTCGCCTCCCATGGCCGGCCACAGCAAGTGGGCGAAGGTTAAGCGCATCAAGGCGGTCAAGGACCCGCGCCGGAGCAAGCTCTTCAGCCGGCTCTCGCGGGACATCACCGTCGCCGCCCGCACGGGCGGCGGCGACCCGGCGATGAACCCCCGGCTCCGGACCACGCTGATGAAGGCGCGGGACGCCAACATGCCGGCCGAGAACCTGGACCGGGCGATCAAGAAGGGCACCGGCGAGCTGCCCGGCGTCATCTTCGAGGAGATCACCTACGAGGGCTACGCGCCCGGCGGCGTCGCCGTGATCATCAAGGTGACGACGGACAACAAGAACCGCGCGGCCTCCGAGCTGCGCGCGGTGTTCACCAAGTACGGCGGCAACCTGGCCGGGGCGGGAGCGGTGGCCTTCCAGTTCCTGCACGCCGGCCAGTTCCTCATCGCCCGGGACCAGGCGACGGAGGACGCCCTGATGGAGCTCGCCCTCGCGGCGGGCGCCGACGACGTCCTCGCGACCGAGGAAGGCTACGAGCTGCGCTGCGACGTCCACGCCTTCGACCGGGTGGCGCACGCCCTGGAGGCGAAGGGGATCAAGCCCGAGAGCGCCGAGATCGCCCACATCCCCACGAGCACCGTGCCCGTCTCCGACGTCGAGGCCGCCCGGACGCTGGTGAAGCTCCACGACGCCCTGGAGGAGCTGGACGACGTGCAGCAGGTCTTCTCGAACGAGGAGCTGGACGAGGCGGTCGCCGCCGCCGTCCAGGCCTGACCCGTGTCATAGGGCCCGCCCGCCCTTGCCTCAGGCGGGCCGGGCTGGTTGGCTGGCACCCTCCCCTTCATGACCGACGACGTCGATCTTCCGCCCGCCGCCGACGCCACGCCGCGCCACCTCGCGGCCGGCGACGTGGGTCTCGTGCAGCCGCAGGACTTCGTCTTCAGCCGGCCGTTCACCTTCAAGAACGGCCAGACCCTGCCCGGCTTCACCCTGCGCTATGAGACGTACGGCACGCTCAACGCCACGCGCGACAATGCCGTCCTGATCTGCCATGCGATCAGCGGGGACCACCACTGCGCCGGGTGGCACGCGCCGACCGACCGCAAGCCTGGCTGGTGGAACAACCTCATCGGCCCCGGCAAGGCGGTCGACACCCGCCGGTTCTTCGTGATCTGCGCCAACGTCCTCGGCGGCTGCCAGGGATCCACCGGCCCCTCGTCGCTCGATCCGGCGACCGGGCGCCCCTACGGCAGCAGCTTCCCCTTTGTGACCATCCGGGACATGGTCCATGCGCAGAAGCTGCTCCTCGATCACCTCGGGATCGCCGAGCTCCACGCCGCCATCGGCGGCTCCATGGGCGGGATGACCGCGCTCCTCTCCGCCATCGAATTCCCGCGCCTGGTCCGCCGCGTCCTGGCCATGGCCACGACGGCGCGGGAGAGCGCGCAGGCCATCGCCTTCAACGAGGTCGGCCGCCAGGCCATCATGCAGGACCCGGCCTGGAACCGCGGCGACTACCCGCGCGACGGCGGGCCCCGCGTGGGCCTGGCCATCGCCCGGATGATGGCGCACATCACCTACGTCAGCGACGCCTCGATGGACCGGAAGTTCGGCCGGCGGAAGAAGGACACCGCCGCGGCGGACGCGTACACCTTCGACCCGCAGTTCGAGGTCGAGGGCTACCTGCGCCACCAGGCCGAGAGCTTCATCAACCGCTTCGACGCCAACTCCTACCTCTACATCTCCCGCGCGCTGGACCAGTTCGACCTGGCCCACGCCTACGGCTCGCTCGAGCAGGCCTTCGCGCCGGTCCAGGCCGAGTCGCTCGTCGTCGGCTTCGCCAGCGACTGGCTGTTCCCGCCCGGGCAGAACCGCGAGGTCGTGCTGGCGCTCCTCCGCGCGGGCAAGCGGGCCAGCTACGCGGAGCTCGCCACCGACCTCGGCCACGACTCCTTCCTGCTCGAGAGCGAGGCGCTCTACGGGCTCGTCCGCGGCTTCCTCGAGCGCGAGGCGGTCGCCTTCGACTTCGCGATCTGACGGCCATGGGCAAGCGCATCGAAAAACGCACGGTCGACATGCGGATCATCGGCGAGTGGGTCGAGAAGCAGGACCGCGTCCTCGACCTCGGCTGCGGCCGCGGCGAGCTGCTCGACTACCTCCTGCAGACCAAGCAGGTCTCCGGCGTCGGCGTCGACCTCGACTTCGAGCGGATCGCCGCCTGTGTCCGCCGCGGCGTGACCGCCTACCAGGGCGACATGATGGCGTTCCTGCGCGCCTTCCCGGAGAAGCACTTTGACCGGGTGATCCTGTCGCGCACCGCGCATGAGCTCACCCGGCCGGCCGAGGTCATCCTCGAGGCCCTGCGGGCCGGGCGCGCCCTGACGGTCGGCTTCGTCAACCACGGCTTCTGGAAAAACCGGTTCTACGGCCTCGTGGAGGGCCGCAAGCTGCGCAACTCGGTCTACACGACGGAGTGGGCCGAAAGCCGCCCGGCCAATCCCCTCTCGATCGCGGACTTCGAGGACTTCTGCCGGACCAAGGGAATCCGCATCACCCGCCGCGTGCACCTGCTCGGCGACTGGAAGACACCCTGCCCAATGCTGCCGAATCTCCTGGCGGGCTACGCGCTCTACGACTTGGCCCGGTAAGCGCCGGTCCTGCCCGGTCCCGGCGACCGGGGCAGACCGAATGATCTCAGCGAGCCGCGGGATGATAGCGGTTGGCCAAGGGATAACCTTCGACGACACTCGTGAGTTCAATCCAGTCTTGGCCGCGCTTGTCTCCGACATCGTGAAACTTCACGCCGGCCTCCGCCAGGCGCTCATCGGCCGACATGCTGAAATAGCGGGTGCTGACGTCGTAGGCCTGGCCGGATTCCCTCATTTCCGAAAGTTGCCGCCGCAGCCGCAGGCTGGCCCGCGTTTCCCACCGGAAACGCACCGCCCCAACGATGCCGGCGTTCACGATCAACAACCCGGCCACGCTCCAGGCGGCGGCGGCCTGGCCGCGCGGTCGCCCACCGCCAAAAATGAAGATCAGCGGCGTTGCCGGGAGCAGCCAGAGCTGCGGACCGTAGCGCGGCCACCAAAGCGCCGGGCTGACAAGCAGCGACGCGACCACCGCGCCGGAAATCAACCCCAGCGCCCAACGCCGGCGGTCGGTCGCCATCAGCCACACGCCGAACGCGAGGGAAAACAAGAGGCATCCGCTGAAGTACGGCCCGAAGCCCGCGACGCGGGTCTCGTGGTAGTTATAGGCATACAGGTCTTCCAGGCGCGCCCCGAACGGCGCCATCAGCGAGGCATTGCGCCCTTTTTGGTAGGGTTGATTGCCCGGCCGACCGAAGATGGCGTAGCCGAAACGTACCAAACGGCCCTTCCCAACCATGTTCTTGGGCGTTTCGCCGTGCTCATTGCCCTGTTCGGGATTCCGCGTACCCGGATAGCGCGCGGAACCCAGCACCGGGAAAAACGGCTGCCCGCGGTAGAGCGTGTTGGTGACGTAGGGATTATAGCCCCAGATGCAGGTGCCCGCGAGCAGCACGGACGCCGAGATGACGACAAAGCCGCGGAATTTCTCGCGGCGGGAGACGAGGCACCACAGGGCTCCGGCGGCAGCGACAAAGCAGAGGAAAACCAAGCCGGTGAACTTGGCGTTGATGCAGGCGATCGATGCGGAGATCCCGGCGACCAGGACCGCCGGCCGGGCTCGTGCCGTCAGACAGGTCCAGGCTGCGGCTGCCGCCACCGCGAGAAAGGCGAACATGATTTCATCCACCAGGAAGGTCGTAAGCTCGCTGAGAACCACCGGATTGAGCGTGACGACGGCAGCCAAGGCCAAGGCCCGGCTCCGGCGCAGGCCCGCGTCGAGCGCCGCCCCGAGCATGGCGGAGGCCATGGCCGCGAAGGCCAGTCCGTCGATCGCCTTGCCCAGTTCCACGTGCCCGGTCGCCGCAAAAATCGCGGCGGCGGCATACCACGGCCCCTTCGGATAGTGCCGCACCCAGTCCTGCAAGGGAGCCGGAAACGGCCGCAGCGGATCCGTCAGGGGATCCCATCCCCGGGCGATACTCAGGATCGCGGTCTGGTGGTACCATTCCCCGTCCCACGAGAAGTCGAAGTAGAAGGCGGCCACGCCCAGCGCCACAGCCATGATCGCAAGGCACCAGGCCAGGGGCCGGAAGCGGCTTTTCCCCAGGTGTCCCTCCGATCCTGCCAGGACATAGCCAGTCACCAGCGCTCCGATCGTCATAAGCGGCGCGACCCACCGAAAGCCGGCTTGGTTCGCCAGCAGGCTCGTCATCGCACCGGCCTGGAGCAGGCAGAACAGCAGCCCGAACACCGCCGCAATTATCCAGCAGACGGATCCCCGGGATGGTGCGCTCGGCCGGACGCTCACGTGCCTTCAGCGGTTGGGCCTGCATATTCCGATGCAAGCCGCGCTGCCCGGATCTCACACACGCAGTTCGAGCCGTCGGCGGTCTTCAGCCAGCGCGGCTTAAGGGCGGCGAATTCCCGGTCCATCGCCTTCCGCAGGCCGCCGACCTCGATCAGGAGGCTCCCGCCGGGCTTCAGCCGGCCGCGGGCCTGGCGCACCAGCCGGCGGATGACGTCGAGGCCGTCGCGGCCGCCGTCGAGCGCCAGGCGGGGCTCGCGCTGAAACTCCGCCGGCAGGCCGGCCATGAGCGCGCTCGGCTCGTAGGGCGGGTTGCTGACGATCAGGTCGTAGGCGACCGCCGGGACGGCGTCGAACACATCGCTCCGGCGCAGCCGGACCCGGCGGGTGAGCCGGTGGGCCCGGACGTTGATCCGGGCGACGTCGATTGCGTCCGCCGAGAGGTCGATCGCGTCGACCGTGGCCCGCGGAAAACGGTGGGCCAGGAGGATGGCGAGGCAGCCCGAGCCGGTGCAGACGTCGGCGACGGTGCCCGCGCCGACGTCGGGCAGCCGCGGGAAGATCTCCAGGAAGTAGCTGCGCGGGATGATCACGCGCTCATCGACGTAAAAACGGTGCTCGCCCAGCCAGGCCTCGCGCGTCAGGTAGGCGGCGGGCACGCGGTCGACCAGGCGGCGCCGCAGCATCGCGCCGAGCCGCCGGCGCTCGGCGGGCGTCACCGGGCGGGCGAGGACCCGGGCGGCGCTGTCCAGGGGGAGCTCGAGCGTCCGCAGCAGGAGGTAAAGCGCCTCGTCATGCGCGTTCGTGGCGACCTGGCCCAGGGCGGCGCCGCTGCGCGCGTAGAGCGCCTCGGCGAAGCGCAGCCATTCCCCGACGGTGGCCAGGTCGGACGCCTCCGCCCAGGCGTCGCCCTCAGCTTTCCGTCGCACCGCCATCCTCGCTCCGGACGTGCTCGTGATTGAAGATGTGGTCGGGGCAGTAGCACTGCGAACCGGCACACTTGGAGCAGTAACGAAAATCGAGCTGCGGGTCCGTCCGATCCGTCTTGCCGCAGATCCGGCAGCGGTGGCGCGGCTCTTCCTCCTCGGCCGCGCGGGAGCGCTGCACCGCGGCCTGCGCCCGGCGCCGCCGGACCAGCCCGGCGCTCAGCCAGAGGTCCCGGCCGAAGAACAGGAAGAAATTGCCCACGGCGGCCACGATCTGGAGCCGCGAGGCCCACGATCCCATCACGAACAGGACCGCGTAGCTCGCCCAGGCGAACAGCGCCAGCCAGCGGATCTTCACCGGGAGGATGAAGAAGAGCATGATCTCAAACTCCGGGTTGAGGTAGGCGAAGGCGAGGAACACCGAGCCGGCCAGGAATGTATTGCTGACGATCGCACCGGGCTGGAGGAAGGCCAGGCCCACGGTGAGGCCGTAGCCGACCAGCAGGAAGACGTTGTAGCGGAAGGCGCCCCAGTACGCCTCCAGGGCGTTGCCCATCAGGTAGAACATCCACCAGGCGAAGACGATGAAGACGAAGTTCGTGTTCGGCGGCAGGAACAGGAAGCTCACCAGCCGCCAGGGCTCGCCGTGCCGCACCAGCTCCGGGACGAACATGAGCAGTGTCGCGTCCATCCGGCCCAGCATGGCGAGCAGGTAGATCCCGACCTGTCCGATGACGAGGTAGAGCGAGACCCCGGGGAGGGCCCAGCGCCCGAGGGCGCGTTCCAATCGATCCAAGAGTGCCATGCCGCGAGAAAACGCGGTCACTTCTTCGCTTTTTCCGCGATCTGCGCAACCAGCTTCTGTTTCTGCTCCTGGAGCCCCATTTCCGTGACCGTGTTCAGGAGGGTCATGGCGTAATCCACCTTGCCCTGCTTGATCAGGATGTTGGCGGCATGGATCCGCATGGTCTGCCGCTCGAGGTCCGACTGGGCCTTCTCCTCCAGCTTGCCCCACTGCCTGAGGGCCTCGTCCCAGTCCGGATGCGGCAGGTCGTAGAACGACTCGGCATAGCGGTAGGTGAACTCGATGCGGTCGGGCGCGAGTTCCGCGGCCTGGCGGAAGGCATCGTGCTCGGCCCGGTCGAGCCCGTCCCGGGTCCAGTCCCCGCTCTTGAGGAAGTCGTCGCGGGCCTCGTGCAGAAGGGTGCCGAGCTGGTAGTGGTAAAGCGGCTCCTTCGGCTCGAGCTTGATGGCGGCGAGGTAGTAGCTCACCGCCTCCAGCGGCTTCCCGTCCTCGGCCAGGTAGTTGCCGATCTGGTTCTTGACGATGGGGATGTCGGGATTGAGCTGGTTGGCCTTGAGCATCAGGTCGACCGCCTCCCGCCGCATCCCCACCTTGCTCAGGAGGTAGCCCTGCGCGACATAGGCTTCCGCGAACTTGGGGTTGTCGTGCAGCAGGATCTCGTAGTCGTGCAGGATCGACTGCAGCTGGACGCGCAGGGTCTCGGAATCGAGCTTCTCCCCTTCCTTGGCCGCCTGGGCGAGGAGGCTCCGCTGGCGCTCGACGATGGCCTTCAGGTTGTGCTCGGGCATCGTCTCGCTCGTGCCCTGGGCGCGCGCGGAAACAAGCGCCCCGGCGCAGAGCAGGGGGAGGAGCAGGCGGGGAAAAACAGAGCGCATGGCGGGAGTGCGACAGGATCGGCCGGCCAAAGTGCCGAGGCAAACCTTCACTCCCCGGGGCCCACAGGCGGGTTCGGGCTGGCCTCCCGGCGGAATTCCCTACGCTGTATCCCTGCCGGCCGGATCGTGGACCGAGGCGACCGGAGGCAACTGAACCTATTTCGATCATGTGCAACCGATACCGGGCGATGGGGCAGGCGGCATTGATGGAATATGCCCGGACCGTCTTCGGCATCGAATGGGACCTGCCCTCCCCGCGCTTCAATATCGGGCCGAACCAGATCGTGCCCATCTTCGTGCTGGACACCGAGGCCAAGCCGGTGGCGACGGTCGCCCGGTGGAACCTGATCCCGTCGTTCGCCGCGGGCTCCCCGGACGCCTACCTGCGCACGAACGCCCGGGCGGAGGAGGTCCTGACCAAGCCCAGCTATCGCGAGGCGATCCAGCAAAGGCGCTGCCTCGTGCCGGCCGACGGCTTCTACGAGTGGGAGCACCTCCACGGCGGGCGGGTGAAGCTGCCGTGGGCGTTCGAATTGCCCGAACGCCGCCCTTTCACCTTCGCCGGGCTCTGGGAGCGGGGAGGCGAAACCCGACCGCCGAGTTTCACGATCCTCACCACCCGTCCGAATGAGCTCGTGGCGCAGATCCACAACCGGATGCCCGTCATGCTGGCCGACGAGGCCGCGCACCGGTGGCTGGCTCCCGGCCCCATGACCCGGGAAATCCTGGCTCCCTTCGCCGAGCCGTTTCCGGCCGGGCAAATGCGGTCCTACCGGGTGAACCCGATCCTCAATTCCGTGCGGCAGGAATCGGCCGAGGCGGCGGCGCCCGCCACCGCCGAACAGCTCGCGCGGACGGATCCTGCCTCATCGGGCCAGGGCGAGCTGTTCTGATCCCGTTTCGGGTTCGCCTCGCCGCCCCTTCCCGGGTTAGAACCCTGCCGCGCTTGACCCTCCTCGACCGCCACATCTTCAAGAGCGTCTTCCTGAGCTGCGCCGGGGCCGTGCTCCTGCTCGTGTTCATGCTCATGCTGGTGAATATCCTGCGGGACCTCATGGGCCCGATGCTCGCCGGCCAGCTGCCGGTCACGAAATTTCTTTCCCTGAGCGCGCTGCTGGTCCCCTTCGCCGCCTCCTTCGCGCTGCCGATGGGAATGCTGACCGGGATCCTCCTCACCCTCGGCCGCCTCTCGGCGGACAACGAGATCACCGCCATGCGGGCGGCCGGCATCAGCATGCCCCGCCTGACGCGGCCGGTCTTCCTGCTCGCCGGCCTGGGCGCCGCCCTCGGGCTCTATGTCAATTTCGAGGCCATGCCCCACGCCAAAGTCGTCTACGAGCGGGACCTGACCGCGGCCGTGCATGCCAATCCGCTCAACCTGATCGTGCCCCGGACCTTCATCCGGCAATTTCCGGGCTATGTCCTCTACATCGGGGACAAGCAGCAGGGCACCCTGAAGGATTTCTGGCTCTGGAAATTCGACGCCAACCACCATGTGATCCTCTTCGAGCGCGCCGCCTCCGGGCGGGTCGACTACGACGCGAAGACGAACCAGATCCTCGTCACCCTCGCCAACTTCCAGGTCGAGCGGCTGGATGAGCGGAAGCCCGAGGATTTCACCGATTCCCCGTCGGTCGCGACCGCCGAGGTGTCGGATCCCGTGGCGCTGCCCCTCGACACCCTCTTCGGCCGCATCGAGCTGCGGCAGAAGCTGAAGTGGATGACCTACGCGGAGCTACGCAGCCCGCTCGGCTTGAATCAGGCGCTGAAGGACGAGGACGGCAACGAGCGGCGCGCCCGCATGATGGTGGAGCTGACGATCCAGGAAAAATTCACCCTGGCCTTCGCCGTCCTCTCCTTCGCCCTGATCGGCGTGCCCCTCGGGATCCAGGTCTCCCGCCGGGAGACCAGCGCCAACCTCGGCCTCGCGGTGACCCTCGCCCTCGCCTACTATTTTCTCACGGTGATGGTCGGCTGGCTCGACCGGCATCCCGAATACCGCCCCGACCTCCTCCTCTGGGCGCCCAACCTGATCTTCATCGCGCTCGGCGCCTGGCTCTTCCGCCGTCTGAGCCGGCGCTAGGCCGCCTGCGTCGCGACCCGCCCGCTCCGCCCGTCGATCGGCGCCATGACCTGGTCGCAGACGGGGATCGCGTCCCGGTCGGTCAGGAGCGCCCGGGCCAGGTCGTCCAGGCGGATGAACTCCACGCCGGCCTTCTTCCACGCCTCCAGCAGCGCGCGGAAGATGCCCCGGCGGCCCATGCCCTCGATTTCCGCGTGGAGGGTGAAGACGTTCGGCCGGTCGGGGCGGAGGAGCGAGACGTAGTGCGCCGCGATCCTGTCATCCGGGTACTCCGGCCGGCCCAGCAGCTCGTCGAGAGTCGGCAGCGTGCTCGGAATCTCCAGCGTCTTGAAAACCCGGCCGCCGATCCGCGGGAAGAAGGGATGCGTGCCCCGGGTGTCGCTGCCGTAGAGCAGGCCCGCCTCGTCGTAAACCTCGCGACTGTGGGCGTTGCTCTGCCAGCCGGCTGCACCGGCCGTATGCGCCTCCCGGGCGAAGATCCGCTTGAATTCCTCCCGCGCGGCGCCGAATTCGGCCCGCACGTCCTCCAAGCTCAGTTTCGGCAGGTGATCCTGCCAGTGATAGTGGTTGTAGGAGTGGATGCCGACCTCGAAGCCGGCATCGCGCGCCGCCTGCATGACGCCGGCGTTGCGGCGGCCGATGTGCGGCGCGGGTAGCAGCGTGCCGTTGAGCAGGGTGCGGACGCCGTAAAGCTCGACGACGCTCGTCCGGCTGACCTTCGAGAAGAAGCCGGGGCGGAACACCCGGGTGATCGCGCGGCCGGTCTGGTCCGGCCCGAGGGAGAAGAGGAAGCAGGCCGGTGCCCCGCATTCCCGGCAATCGGCGATCAGCGGCGCCACGCCTTCCCGCGTGCCGCGATCGGTGTCGATGTCGATCTTGAGCGCGAGGCGGAGCGGCATCGCGTCAGTCCAAAGAGTAGTCCTTGTGCGCGAGGTGGTAGTCGAGGGTGCGCTTGATCGCGGTCTTCAGGTCCACCTTCGGCTTCCAGCCCAGCTGCTTCCGCGCATTCGCGATCGAGGGCACCCGTTTCTGGATATCCTGGTAGTACTTGCCGAAATACTTGCCCGAGGAGACCTTGACCACCTTCGCCTGCCGGGCGTGCTCGCGGTACTCCGGATACTGCCGGAAGGCGGCGATGATCAGCTGGGCGAGCCTGGCCACGCTTACGTCGTTGGCCGGATTGCCGATGTTGAAGATCTGGCGCGAGGCGCAGCCGCCCTTGTTCTCGATGATGCGCAGGAGCGCGTCGACGCCGTCGTCGATGAAGGTGAAGGAGCGGCTCTGCTTGCCGCCGTCCACCAGCTGGATCGGCTTCTTGAAGATGACGTTTGAGATGAACTGGGTGAAGAGCCGCGAGCTGCCCTCCTTGGGCTCGAGGACGTTGTCCAGCTTGGGCCCGATCCAGTTGAAGGGGCGGAAGAGGGTGTAGTCGACATTGTCGCGGACGCCGTAGGCGTAGATCACGCGGTCGAGCAGCTGCTTGGAGCAGGCGTAGATCCAGCGCTGCTTCTCGATGGGGCCGTAGACCATCGTGCTTTCCTGCTCGTCCAGCTCCGCATCGGGGCACATGCCGTAGACCTCGGAGGTGGAGGGGAAGATGATCCGCTTGCGATATTTCGCGGCCTGGCGGACGACCGCGAGGTTGGCCTCGAAATCCAGCTCGAAGACCCGCAGGGGATCCTTGACGTACTGCGCGGGGTTGGCGATCGCCACCAGCGGCAGGACCGCGTCGCACTTCTTCACATGGTACTCGATCCACTCCCGGCTGATCGTGACGTCGCCCTCGACGAACGTGAAGCGCTCATGGCCGAGGCAGTCCCCGAGCTTGTGGTTGCCCACATCCAGCCCGTAGACCTCCCAATCCTTTTGCTTCAGGATGGCGTGCGTCAGCGAGCTGCCGATGAAACCGTTGGCTCCGAGGATGAGGACTTTGAGCGGCATGGGAGAGGGAGACTAGACGGGAGCCGCCGGAAAAGGCGAGCCAAGGGCTAGAGTTTTTGGCCGACTTTCAGCTTGGGTGCGCGCGCATTCTTCCACTCCGTGCGGGTCAGCTCAATGGCGCCGTCGGCCGTGGCCACCACCAGGGGATCGACCGAGAGGATCTCGCCCGGCTCGCCGCCGGCCTCGCGGGCCGCGGCGCTGTTGGGCTCTGCCCACCAGACCATGAGCCGGGCGGCGCCCACGTCGGTGAAGGCGCCCGGATAGGGATCGGTCACCGCGCGGATGAGGTTGAAGATTTGTCCCGAGGTCTGCGTCCAGATGATCCGTCCATCCTCCGGCTTGCGGCCCCCGAAGTAGGTCATCTGGGATTCATCCTGCGGCGTCTCACTGGCCTTCCCCTTGAGGAGGAGGTCGATCTGCCGGCTGATCACGCGCCGCGCGCAGGGCAGCACCTTGCGGAAGGCCTCCTCTGCCGTCTCCCGCGGGCCGATGTCGACGCCTTCCTGGTCCACGACCGCCCCGGCGTCCGGCGCCCTGACCATCCGGTGGAGGGTCACGCCGATGCGCTTCTCCCCATGCAGGATCGCCCAGTTGATCGGAGCCCGCCCGCGGTACTTGGGCAGGAGCGAACCGTGGAGGTTGAAGGCGCCGAGCGGGGCCAGCCCCAGGACCTTCGTGCTGATCATGTTCCGGTAGTAGACCGAGAGGATCAGGTCGGGCTTGAGCGCGGCGATCCTTTCCAGCCACTCCGGCGTGGTGATTTTCTCGGGCGTGAAGATCGGCACACCCTTCGCGCGCGCAGCCACCGCCGGGGTCTTGAACCAGATCTTCTCGTTCGGGTTGTCCTCGTGGGTGAAGAGGGCGACCACGTTGTCGCCGCGGGTCAGCAGGAGATCGAGGCATTCATAGCCGATCTCGCTGTAGCCAAAGAAGAGGATGCGGGGCGAGGACATGGGTGGAAGGTCAATGCCAGGCCAACAGGCCGTTCCTGACGGCATCGATAAACGCATGCACGAGGGCGGGCACAAACAATAATCCGCTGCGCCGCCAGCAAAGGGAAAGCGGTATGCCGATCACGCCATGGATCAGGGGCAGCATCAAAACCGCACCCAGCAGGATCACGAATACCACGACCGGATTGGCCACCCCCGGAGGCAGCGAGGGGATTCGCGCCACCACCGAGGGCACGTGCCAGAGCCCCCACAGGACCGAGACAAAGGCGGCCGACAACCAGGGGTGCGTCTTGCCGGGCTGGTCGAGGTAGCTGTCCAGGCCGCCGCGGAAAAAGACCTCCTCCAGCACGAAGCACACGGGCACATAGAGGAGAAATGACCGGCCCGCCACGAACCAGGGCGAATGGGACCAGCCCGAAAGGGCCGGCGGCCGGGGCGCAAGCTGATGATGGAGCAGGGCGGTGCCCAGCATGAAAGTCACCCCCAGGGCTCCCGCCGTGCCGAAACAAAGGAGCAGCGGCCGGATCGTGGCGCGGGAAATGCGCGGCAGGGAACGAGCGAGCGGAATCGCTCCGGCCACCGCGCACAGCATCCACCCCCGCGTGATCCAGCCCAGCGCGGACCAGCCGTGGATCAGGTAGTAGAGGGGCGTGGCCATCGCCGCCGCGCCCGCCAGCCATGCCCACCCCGGCAGCGGCACCCGACCCGGCGCCTTGAACCATAGCTCGTCAATCGGCCGGCGCGCAACTCCCAGCTGAAAGGCGACCAGGAGCGGCACGCCCAGGAGGAGATAGGCGTCCGCGCTCAATCGAAAACAAATCCCGGCCACAATCCAGGCGGCCACCACCCCCAAGGCGACGAGGTAGCGCCGCCCCGCTCCGGCCGCGGCCGTCATCCCTTCGTCTCCAGGACCTCGCGGACGAAATACCGCTGGCGGGAGCGGACGACCTGGTAGGTTCGGCCGACGTATTCGCCGATCAGGCCGATGCCGATCATGGCGACGCTGAGCAGGAAGAGGACGATGGCGAGCAGCGTGAATACGCCGAAGGTCTCGCGGTCGAGGTTGAGCACGAACCGCCGGAAGAGGAGGACGACGAAGAGGGCGAAGCTGAGGCCGGAACTCCCGAGCGCGAACATCGTGAAGTACTCCAGCGGCGCGATCGAGAAGCTCGTGATCAGGTCGAAATTGAGCCGGATCAGCTTGTAGACGGAATAGTTGGAGACGCCCGCATGCCGCTCCTCATGGCGCACATCGACCTCCGTCGGACGGCTGGCGAAGGTGTAGGCGAGGGCCGGGATGAAGGTGTTGGTCGCCCCGCTGCGCACGATGGCGTCGACCACCGGCCGGCTGTAGGCGCGGAGCATGCAGCCCTGGTCGGTCATCTCGATGCTGGTCGTGTGCCGGCGGACGCCGTTGATGAGCCGGGAGGCCTGCGTGCGGAAAAAGGAATCCTGCCGGTTGAGCCGCCGGCCGCCGACGCAGTCGAAGCCGGCGTCGGTCTGGGCCAGGAGCTTCGGAATCTCTTCCGGCGGATTCTGGAGGTCGGCGTCGAGCGTGATAACGACGGTGCCCCGCACGCGCTCAAAGGCCGCCATCACCGCCATGTGCTGGCCGTAGTTGGCGTTGAAATCGATGACCCGCGTGACGTCGGGCCGCCGCGCGTGCTGCGCCTGCAGGAGCTCGAACGACCGGTCGTGCGAGCCGTCGTTCGTGAATATGACCTCGTAGCTGCGGCCGAGCCCGTCGAGCACCGGGTAGAGCCGGGCAAAGAGCGACGGGAGGTTGGCCTCCTCGTTGTAGACCGGGATGACGACGGAAAGCTGCGGGGTTGCGCTCATGGCTTGAGGCGGGCGCCGACCACGGCGGCCAGGGCCTGCACAACCCGCGCGACGTCGGCCCTGGTCATCGCGGGGAAGAGCGGCAGGGTGAGGATGTTGCGGCCGGCGTATTCCGCCTGCGGGAAATCGCCGTCCTTCCAGCCTTGGCGGCGATAGAGGGCGAAGAGATGGATGGCGGGATAGTGCACGCCCGTGGCGATGCCGGCCGCCTGCATCTCGGTCATGATGTCGGCCCGCTTTCCGTTCAGCCGCTCCTCAGGAAGGATGACCTGGAACATGTGCCAGTTGCTCTGGGTGAAATCGGCGACCGGCAGCCTCAGGCCGAGCCGGCGGGCCGCCGGCGCCTCCAGCAGCTCGAAGTAGGCCCGGGCGAGCTCGCGGCGCCGGGCGGTGAATTCGTCGAGATGCGGCAGCTGCCCGAGGCCGACCCGCGCGGCGACATCGGTCAGGTTGAACTTTCCCCCCACCCGCTCGACCTCCATGCCATCCTGGCCGGAGCGGACCACGCCCTGCAGGCGGTATTGCTCGGCCAGCTTCGCCTCGGCCTCGTCGTTGAGGACCAGGCACCCGCCCTCGATCGTCGTGATGTTCTTGTTCGGGTGGAAGCTGAACGAGACAAAGTCGCCGAAGGCGCCGATCCGGCGGCCTTGCCAGGTGCTGCCGAAGGCCTGCGCCGCGTCCTCCACGACGCGCAGTCGGTGCTTTTTCGCGATCGCCTGGAGCCGGTCGCGGTCGACCGGCAGGCCCGCCAGGTCGACCGGGAGGATGGCCCGGGTCGCCGGGGTGATCGCGGCCTCGACCCTGGTCAAATCGATGTTCCTTGTCACCGGGTCGATGTCGACGAAGACCGGCCGGGCGCCCACCTCGAGGATGACGTTGCTGGTCGCCACCCAGGAAAGGGGGGTCGTGATGACCTCGTGCCCCGGACCCACGCCCGCGATGCGCAGGGCGATCTCCATCGTGCACGTGCCGGAATTGAACGCGCGCACCGGGCGGCCGCCGCAGTACTCGGAAAGGCGGGCCTCGAAGGCCTTCACCTGCGGGCCCGACGTGAGCCAGCCGGACCGCAGCACCTCGGCCACGCCCGCGATCGTCTCGTCGTCGATCGTCGGCCGGGTGAAAGGCAGCAGCGGGACAGCGGGCTTCGGCGTGGCGGCGGTGGGCGCGGACATGGCGGGGTCAGGGACGGTTGCTGAACAGGTAATGGTCCCGGGTCTCGCCGAGCAATTGTTTATGAAACGCCGGATCGGAGAATAGTTCCGTCACATCTTTCTTCCTGGCCACGGCAAAGACGCGGGCGGGACCCTCCCACTCGCGCCGGAATTCCGGTTCGCCGATGAAACGGGCCTTCGCCGCCACCGTCGGGTCGTTCTCCGGTTCGAGCTCCCCCACGTAGGCGACGAGCCCCACCGGCCGGGCGGCGTAAAAGGTGAAGTCGTGGAAGAACTCGTGGTAGTGGTAGATCCGGTCGCCCGGCCGCGCCTCCGCGGCCACGATCTGCGCCAGGGCCTTGGTGCCCGGCTTGAGGAGCCACGCCATGGCGAGCTCGGCCGTGCCCAGCATGCCGACGACGGTAAGCGCCATCACCGCCACCGCCAGGCGGGCCTGGGCCTTCCGCTCCCAATACCAGGCTGACCCGCCGCCGGCCAGGAGGACCGCCGCGATCACGCCGGCGTAGGGGCGCAGCGCCAGCCCCATGTCCGCGTCGATCTTGTAACGTCCGGGCAGGTACACGACGATGAGGACGGCCAGCCCGAGCAGGAGGGAAAAGCCCGCGAAGACGCGGATTCCGCCGCGCACGGCGGCGACGGCATTGGTCCGCCAGGCGTCGGCCAGCCAGGGCCCGATGATCGCGGCGAGCGCGGGAAAAACCGGCAGGATGTAGGGGGCGAGCTTCGACTGGGACGCGCTGAAGAAGAGAAAGATCACGGCGGCCCAGACCGGGAAGAACCACCGGTCGGCCTGCGCGCGGCGCGCGGCCCAGCCGCCGGCGGCGGCCCGGCGCAGGGCCGGCCAGAGAAACCCGATCCAGGGGAACAGGCCGCCGAGGACGATCGGGATGAAATAGTACCAGGGCCCGGCGCGATCGTGCCCCGTGGTGGTGAGAAACCGCTGCCACTGCTCGTAGACGATATAGAAGTGGGCCCAGGAGGGGTTGCGCTGCGCCGCCAGGACGTGCCAGGGCGCCGCGAGCGCGAGGGCCAGCGCCAGGCCGGTCGGGAGGTGGAGCGGCCGGAGCCTCTTCCACTGGTCGAAGAGGAGCAGCCAGAGGAACATGACGGCCCCGGGCAGGAGGAAGCCGACCAGCCCCTTCGTCAGGGTCGCCAGCGCGGCGCTGGCATACAGGCCCAGGAAAAACCACCGCCTGCGCCATCCCGGCGCCTCGCGGACGCCGAGGATGAAGCAGAACAGCGTCGCGCTCAGGAGGACCGAGAAGGCCATGTCGAGCACGAGGATCCGCGCGAGGGCGGCATAGAAGCCCGCCGTCCCCAGGACGATTGCGGCGGCCAGCCCGCCGGCCCGGCCGAAGATCCGCCGGACCGCCGCATAGGTCAGCAGCACCCCCGCCAGGCCGAAAAGGGCGACCGGCGCGCGCACCGCCCACTCGTTCGGGCCGAAGGCCTCCTCGCTGGCCGCCACCACCCAGTAGAGCAGCGGCGGCTTCTCGAAATACGTCACCCCGTCGAGCCGGGGCGTGACCCAGTCGCCGCTGGCGATCATCTCCCGGGGAATCTCCGCGTAGCGTCCCTCGTCCTTGGGATCGAGCGCCGCCCGCCCCAGGACGAAGAAATACAGGGCGCTGAAGGCGACCGCCAGCAGCAGCAGATCGCGGCGCCAAGGGGCGGTCGAGAGGGAGGGATTTGCGGTCACGAGCCGGCTCAGGGTGACCGCTCCCCTCCCCGGCACGCAAGCCCGGCTGGACTTTGCCCCCGGGGAAACCAAAAATTGCCCCCGTGCCCCCCGCCCGCAATTTCACGTTCATCTGCGGCCAGGACGACTTCCTGGTCGACCGGAAGGGCAAGGAACGGTTCGAGGCGATGGCGGCCGACGTCACCGACGAGCTGTCGCGCGAGATCATCAGCGGGTTCGCCGGCAACGTCGACGAGGTCGGGGCGGCCGTGAACCGCTTCCGCGAGGCCGTGCAGACCGTGGCCATGTTCGGGGGCAAGCGGGCCGTCTGGCTGAAGGACGTGAATTTCCTCGCGGACACCGTCACCGGCCGCGCGGAAACCACGATCCAGCTCGTCGACGACCTGCGGCAGGTGCTCGAGGCGGTGAACCCCGCCGAGACCACCGTGCTGCTCACGGCGGCGCCGGTCGACCGGCGGCGCACCTTCCCGAAGTGGTGCGAGAAGAACGCCGATTTCACCCTGGTCGGGGGCGACGAGGAGGGCGGCGACGCGCTGGCCGCCGTGGTCCTGGCAGAGGCCCGGGCGCTGGGCGCCACGCTCGGGCCGGGGGCAATCGAGCTCCTCCTGGCGAAGATCGGTGCCAATAGCCGGCTGCTGATCGAGGAGGTGCGCAAGTTGGCGAGCTATGCGAGCCAACCCGCCGCAGCTCCGCCCGGCGGAGCGAAGGAGGGCGCCGTGGTGATCTCGGAAGCTGACGTGGCCGAGCTGTCGCCCAACGCGGCCGAGGGGGACTTCTTCGAGGCCGCGGAGGCCTTCGGCAGCGGCGACCTGCGCTGGACCCTGGCCGCCTTCCAGCGGCATTTCTTCGCCGGCGGCAATGCGCGGCCGGTGATCGCCGCGCTGCAAAACCGCAACCGGCTCCTGCTGCAGGTGCGCGCGCTGCTCGATGCCGGCGAGATCCGCGTCGGCCCGCGCGGGGTCGACGGCCTGGCCGCGGCCGCCGCCCTCCACCGGGAGCGCTTCGGCGAGGCCGCCGCCGAGAAGAGCGCCTACAACGTCTTCGCCCAGAATCCCTGGTACCTCGGCAAGCTCGCCGGGAGCGCGCAGCTGCCGTCGCTCCGCCGGCTGATCGACAACCAGCAGGAGCTCGTCGCCGCGTTCGAGGCCATCATCGACCGGCCCCACGGGCAGGAGGAGGTCATGCGCGATTTCGCCATCCGTTGCCTGGCCCTGCCGGAGCCCGGCCGCACGCCCGCCTGAGATCCGCCCGGGCGCTTGCCCGGGGTTGATTATTGGCCGCGGGGTCCACAGGCTGGCCGGGCCTCCGCATGTCCCCCGCCACCGCCCCAGCCGCCATCCCCAACGTCCTCGCCGAACGCTACGCGTCGGCGGCGATGAAGGCGATCTGGTCGCAGCACGGCCGCGTGGCGCGCGAGCGCGATTTCTGGATCGCGGTCATGAAGGCCCAGCGCGACCTCGGCGTCCCGATCCCGGCCGACGCGATCAAGGACTACGAGCGGGTCAAGGGGCAGATCGACCTCGCCGCGATCGAGAAGCGCGAGCGGGCGACCCTGCACGACGTCAAGGCGCGGATTGAGGAGTTCTCCGAGCTGGCCAAGCGGCAGTTCATCCACCTGGGCCTGACCAGCCGGGACCTGACCGAGAACGTCGAGCAGCTCCAGATCCACAGCTCGCTCAAGCTCGTGCAATTCAAGGCGGCGGCGGCGCTGGCCGCGCTGGCGGAGCAGGCCGAGGCCCACCGCGACCTGATGATCACCGGGCGGACCCACAATGTCCCCGCCCAACCCACCACCCTCGGCAAGCGCCTGGCGATGTTCGGCCAGGAGCTCCTGCTGGGCTACGCCCGGCTGGAGGAGCTGCTGACCCGCTATCCCGTGCGCGGCCTGAAGGGCGCGGTCGGCACCCAGCTCGACCAGCTGACCCTGATGGGCAACGCCGCGCAGAAGGTGACCAACCTCGAGGAGCGCGTCCTCAAGCACCTCGGGTTCCACGCCTCGCTCGGCGCGATCGGGCAGGTCTATCCCCGGAGCCTCGACTTCGAGGTGGTCAGCGCGCTGCACCAGGTCGGCGCCGCCGCGGGCAGCTTCGCGATCACCCTGCGGCTGATGGCCGGCGCCGGCCTCGTGACCGAGGGCTTCCAGGATGGCCAGGTCGGGTCCTCGGCCATGCCGCACAAGGTCAACGCCCGCAACTGCGAGCGCATCGGCGGCTTCGCCACGATCCTCAGCGGCTACGTGGCCATGACCGCGGCCATGGCCGGGCACCAGTGGAACGAGGGCGACGTCTCCTGCTCGGTCGTCCGCCGCGTCGCCCTGCCGGACGCCTGCTTCGCGATCGACGGCCTGTTCGAGACCTTCCTCACGGTCCTGCGGCAGATGGAGGTCTTCCCCGCCGCCATCCTGGCCGAGAACGAGCGCAACCTCCCCTTCCTCGCCACGACCACGATCCTGATGGAGTCGGTCAAGCACGGCGCGGGCCGGGAGACGGCGCACGGCGCCATCAAGGAGCACGCCCTCGCGGCCGCCCAGGCCCTGCGCAAGGGGGACGGCGACGCCAACCTCCTGGGCCGGCTGGCGGGCGACCGTCGCATCGGCTTGGGCAAGAAGGCGCTGCAGGCGATCATGGCCGACCAGGCCCGGTTCGTCGGGGCGGCCCCCCACCAAGTGGACGCGTTCGTGGCCGAGGCCCGGGCCCTGGCCAAGCGCCACAAGGGGGCCGCCGACTACCGCCCCGGCCGGTTGTTGTAATTTTCGTTTGCCTCCCCCGCCCGGGGTGCGCTTTGCTGACCCTTCACGTTGTTTCAAACCCTTTATCTCTACTCTCATGGCTGAACTCGTAGGAAACGTCTTGGTGGGCCAATCCGGCGGCCCCACCTCCGTCATCAACGCCAGCGTCGCAGGCATTATCGCGGAGGCCCTGAATCATTCCTGCGTCGAGGAGATCTACGGTACCCTGAACGGCGTGCTCGGCATCCTCCAGGAAGACCTCGTCGACCTCGCGGCGGAGTCGCAGCAGCAGATCCGGGCCCTCCGCCACACCCCCGGCGCCGCCCTGGGCACCTGCCGCTACAAGCTGAAGAAGACCCAGGACTACGAGCGCGTGCTCGAGGTCTTCAAGGCCCACAACATCCGGTACTTTTTCTACATCGGCGGGAACGACTCCCAGGACACCGCGGACAAGATCTCGAAGCTGGCGCAACAGCAGGGCTACGAGCTGCGCGTGGTCGGCGTGCCGAAGACGATCGACAACGACCTCGCCGGCACGGACCACTGCCCCGGCTACGGCAGCGTCATCAAGTATCTCGCGACCACCGTGAAGGAGATCGCCGCCGACAACGAGGCCATGGGCCAGGGCGACCTCGTCTCGATCGTCGAGGCCATGGGCCGCAGCGCCGGCTGGATCGCCGCCGGCGCCTCGCTGGCCAAGCGCCGCGACCATCCCCACGATCCGCCGCACCTCATCCTCCTCCCCGAGGTCCCCTTCAACCAGGAGAAGGTCCTCGATGACGTCCGCCGCGTGCTCAAGCGGGAGAAATACTGCCTGATCGTCGTCGCCGAGGGCCTCGTGGACACCGACGGCAATTACCTCGCGGCCGACGCCGCCACGGACGCCTTTGGCCATGCCAAGCTGGGCGGCGCGGGCGAGGCGCTGGCCGAGATCGTCGAGGCCGCGATTCCGAGCGCCAAGGTGCGCGTTTCCCGTCCGGGCCTGGCGCAGCGCTCCGCCGCCCATTGCGCCTCCAAGACCGACGCCGACGAGGCCTTCCTCGCCGGCCAGGCCGCGGTCCGCGCCGCCGTCGGCGGCGAGACCGACAAGATGGTCACGCTGGTCCGCGGCGAGAGCGACCACTACACCTGCGAGACCGGGCTCGCCTCCCTGAGCGAGGTCGCCAACGGGGTGAAGAAGCTGCCCCGCGAGTGGATCAACGAGGACAACGTCAGCATGAATTTCCAGTTCCTGCGCTATGCGCAGCCGCTGATCCAGGGCGAGGTCGCCATCCCGCACGACACGGGGGTGCCCATCTTCGCCCGCCTCGACAAGGTGCGGATCGACAAGTCGCTGCCGCCCTACGAGGCCTGATCCCATTGTTCGTTGGACAACGGGCGCCGGACGACAATCATCGTCCGGTCGCCGTGTCTCCGGGTAAGCCTTTTTTCCGCCGGTCCGCCGCCTGGGCGGGACTCGTCCTGGTCGCCGTCCTCGCGGCGCTGGCCTGGCGCCTGCCGCCCACCGGGCGGCAATATGCGCTGGTCGCGCAATTCCTGGGGCGCTTTCACCCCATCCTGGTCCACGTGCCGATCGGCCTCCTGGTCCTCGTCCCGGTGCTCGAGCTGGCCGGAGCCTTCGGCCGGCGCGAGGACCTGAGGTCGGCCGCCGGCTTCGTCCTCAATTTTGCCGCGGCGGGCGCGCTCATCGCGGCGCTCGACGGCTGGCTCCTCGCGCAGCACGGCGGCTATTCCGGCCCGCTCGTCATCCGCCACATGTGGTCCGGGGTGGAGCTGGCCGCGCTGTGCCTGGCCACGGCCTGGGCCCGCGGCCGGCTGGCGCCGGATGCCGGCGCGTGGCCCGGCTTCGTCTTCCTTTACGGGCCGCTGCTCATCGCCACCGTCGCGCTGATGGCCTGGACGAGCCACCAGGGCGGCGAACTCACCCACGGCCAGGGCTTCCTCACGGACCGCATGCCGGGAATCCTGCGCGCATGGCTGCGTGTGCCGGCCCCGGCCCGGCCCGCACCCGCCGCGGCCGCCGCGCCGGCGGGCGAGCCGACGCTCTACCAGGCGCGCATCGCGCCGATCTTCGACCGCAGCTGCGTATCCTGCCACGGACCGAAGAAGGTGAAGGGCGAGTTCCGGATCGATACCTTTGCCGCGCTGATGCAGGGGGGAGAAAACGGCGCTGAGATCGTGCCGTGGCACCCGCAGAAGAGCGAACTGCTCCGCCGCATCACGCTGCCCCACGACGACGACGACTTCATGCCGAACAACGGCAAGAACCTGCTGGCGCCCGCCGAGATCGCGCAGATCGAGCAATGGATCGCCGCCGGGGCGACGGCGTCGCAGCCTCTCGTGGCGGAAGCGCCCGCCGGCCGTCAGTAGGCCCCGCGGATGTGCGCGGCGACGTCCCGCGCGTAGAAGTCGGCCAGCTTCGCGTGCAGCTCGCGGCCGAGCGGCGGCCGGGAAGCCGCCCGCGCATTGGCGCGGGCCTGCTCCGGATTCTTGGCCCCGGGGATGACGACGCTCACCGCCTCGAAGTCGAGACACCAGCGGAGGGCCATCTCCGCCAGGCCCAGGCCCGGGGGCGCGAGAGGGCGGAGCGCCTCGGCCAGGTCGACGCCCTTCTCGAAGGGGAGCCCCGCGAAGGTCTCCCCCACGTTGAACTGCTGCCCGTCGCGGTTGAAGTTGCGGTGGTCGTCCGCCCCGAAGGTGGTGGCCTTGGTCATCTTGCCGCCCAGGAGACCGCTCGCGAGCGGCAGCCGCACGATGATCGCCGTCTTCGTCCGCTGGGCCTCGGCGAAGAGGGTGCCGATGGGCTTTTGCCGGAAGATGTTGAAGATGATCTGGAGCGCCGCGACCCCCTCGTGCTTCAGGCAGACCAGCGCCTCCTCCATCGATTCCACGCTAGCCCCGAAGTCGCGGATCTTTCCCTCGCGCCTGAGCTCGCGCAGCCACTCGAAGATCTCGCCCCGCCGCATCACCTCGAGGGGCAGGCAGTGCAGCTGCGTCAGGTCGACCGTCTCGACCCCCAGCCGGCGCAGCGAGGCCTCGGTGTGCTGGCGCACGGCCTCGCGCGTGAAGTTATCCGGCCAGCCGGGCGGGCTGAAGCGCCCGAACTTGGTCGCGACATAGATGGGGGCCCGGGTTTCCTTCAGGAACCGCCCGATCAGGGTCTCGCTCCGGCCCATGCCGTAGACGTCGGCCGTGTCGAAGAAGGTCGTGCCGGCCTCGTAGGCCGCGCGCAAGGTCGCCATCGCCTGCTCCTCGGTGACATTCCCCCAGCCCGCCCCGAGCTGCCAGGTGCCGAGGCCGATTTCTCCCACCGCCCGTTTCGTCCGCCCAAAAATACGCGTGTTCATCCGGCTCAAGATGAGAGGGGGTGCGGACAGGGCAAGCATGCCCGTCAGCGTCCTCGACAACACGGGACGCGGCCAGCATCCCGGTTTGCTTCTCCCGCGTAACATCCCCAACATGCTCTCCATGAAGGTTCGGCGCCTCAGCCTGCTTTTCGCCACGCTGCTGGCGCTGCTCCCCGCCGGTCTCCGCGCCCAGGTCCAGGCCTCGCTCGTCGCCGCCGATGCCTCCGTCCGTCCCGGCCGGCCCCTCACCGTCGCCCTGCGCCTGGTCCACCAGCCGCAATGGCACACGTATTGGATCAATCCCGGCACGGGAACGCCGACCACGCTCGCCTGGCATCTGCCCCCGGGCTGGACGGCCGGGTCCATCCAGTGGCCGGCGCCCGAGGTGCTGAAGGACGCGACCGGAGCGGTCGTGGGCAACGGCTATGAGGGCGACCTGCTCCTTCCCGTCGTCCTGACCCCTCCCGCCGACCTGAAGGCCGGCGCGGAGATCGCGCTCGCGGCTTCCGCGGAATGGCTGATGTGCCGCGACGTGTGCAAGCCCGGGAGCGCCGAGGTCAGCCTGACGCTGAAAGCGTCCGACAATCCGGCGGCGCCCGATCCCAAATGGGGCGGTCGGATCCGCTCCGTCCTCGCGAGCCTGCCCCGCACCCATCCCCACTGGAACGTCAGCGCCACCCGGGCCGGAAAGACCATCACCCTGACGGTGACGCCCGATGACTCCCGCCCGATGACGGCCCAGGGCTTCAATCCCACCGCGCTGCACTTTTTCGGCGACAGCGACCTGGTGGCGTTTGACCAGCCGCAGGCGGTGAAAAGCGACGGCCGCGGCGGCTTTGTCCTCTCGCTGCCGATCACGCCCGACACGACGGCCGACGCCACCAGGCTCCTGGGGGTCCTCACCTCGGAATTCGGCTGGATTCCGAACGGCACGCTGCCCGGCCTGCGGGTCGACACCTCCCTCGTCCCGGGCGCCGCGGCGCCCGCCGCAGACGGGGATGCCGCCCAGCCGGCCGGAGCCCCGGGCGCCGGGGGATCGCTCGCCGCCACGCTCCTCCTCGCCCTCGCCGGCGGACTCATCCTGAACCTCATGCCCTGCGTCTTTCCCGTGATCGGGATCAAGATCCTCGGCTTCGTCAACCAGGCGGGCCACGAGCGGCGCAAGGTCGTGGCGCATGGCCTGGCCTTCAGCGCCGGCGTCCTGCTTTCGTTCTGGGCCCTCGCGGGGCTCCTCGCCGTCCTTCGCGCCGGCGGCTCCCAGCTGGGCTGGGGGTTCCAGCTGCAGTCGGCCGCCTTCGTCTTCGGCCTGGCCGCGGTCATGCTGGTCTTCGCCCTGAACATGAGCGGGGTGTTCGAATTCGGCCTCTCCGCCACCGCCATTGGCTCGGACCTCCAGTCGAAATCCGGGCTCACCGGCTCGTTTCTCACGGGCATGCTCGCCACCGTCGTCGCCACGCCGTGCTCCGCCCCCTTCCTGGCGCCGGCCCTCGGCGCGGCGCTGGCGCTCTCCACCACGGATTCGTTCCTCATCTTCACCGCGATCGCCGTCGGTCTCTCCGCACCCTACCTCCTCCTTTCCGCCTTTCCCGCCGCCGTGAAGATCCTGCCGAAGCCGGGCGCCTGGATGGTCACTTTCCGCCAGCTGCTGGCGTTCCCCCTTTATGGCACCGTGGGCTATCTGATCTGGGTCCTCGCCGGCCAAGTCTCGGAGAATGACCTCCTGATGGTCTTCGTCGGCCTCGTCTTCGTCGCCATGGGCGCCTGGGCCTATGGATCCTGGCAGGCGGCGGGCGCCAAACCCGGTCTCGGGCGCTTCGGCCTCTGGATTGGCGTGGTCCTGCTGGCCATCGGGGCGTGGACTGGCTGGCCGCGGCCTCCGGCCGCCATGGACATCACCTGGGACAAGTGGAGTCCGGAGGCGGTTGCGCAGCTGCGGGCCGACCGCCGGATTGTCTATGTGGATTTCACCGCCCGGTGGTGCGCGACCTGCCAGGCAAACAAGAAGCTCGTGTTTCATTCCCGGGAGGTGCTGCAGACCTTCCACGACAAGCATATCGCTACCCTCCGGGCCGATTGGACCAACAAGGACCCGCAGATCACGGCTGAACTCGCCAAGTACCACCGCAGCGCCGTGCCCTTCAATCTTGTCTGGTATCCCGACCAGGCTGATCCGGCGATTCTGCCCTCCCTTCTGACCCCCAGCATCGTCCTGGATGCGGTGAGGAAATAGCGCAGTTTCGCCCCTGGGGGCAGAAATGAGGCAATTGGAGGCTCATTTCTTGACGAATTTCGGCTTTTTTTGGAGGGTCATTTTGGGCCTTCTGACGGTCAAATTGACCAAAAATAGGCCAAAATACGGGCTGTTTTGGGCAAAAACGGCATAGTTTTCACCACCCTCTCGAAGCGGTTGATTATTGACAGGTGAAACTGAGTCTCATTCATTATCGTCTCCAATCTCGCCCGCCATGTCTCCTGCCGTCCTCGAACCGTTTCGCCCGAAACGCATGACTTTGACCGAATTGCCCATCGGGGCGACGGGCCGCGTGTGCGCGCTCGCCGGCGAGCCCAACGTCTGCGCCCGGCTGCGCGAACTTGGCTTCTGCGAGTCGGCGGTCATCGCAAGAATTTCCGGCCGGAAAACCCTGCTCTGCCAGCTCTGCGGGACCCGGATCGCCCTCAGCGACCGTACGGCCGCCTATATCGTCGTGGAGCTCGTCCGCGCGGGGGGCTGAGGTGGCGGAGGAACTCAAGCTTTCCGAGTTGGTCGTCGGCGCCTCCGCCGTGGTCCGCGGCTATCCGAAGTCGGGCGAAGCATTCCTGCGCCTGCGGGAAATGGGAGTCCTCCCCGGCACAACCGTGACGCTGGTCCGGACGGCCCCCCTGGGTGATCCGATTGAAATCAAGGTCCGCGGGTACCATTTGACGCTGCGACGCAGCGAGGCGATGCACATCCTCGTCGAACCGGCCAAGCCCGCCGCATGAGCCCCCCCGGCAAGCCCTCCGGCCCGGCTCGCGCCCCGGTCTACGCCATCGTCGGCAACCCGAACTGCGGCAAGAGCACCCTGTTCAACGCCCTCACCGGCCTGAAGCAGAAGGTCGGCAACTATCCCGGTGTGACGGTCGAGAAGAAGGTTGGCACCGCGTATTCGCAGCATGGCCAGCCGCTGACGGTGATCGACCTGCCCGGCACCTATTCGCTGGCCGCGCGCTCGCCCGATGAAGCCGTGACCCGCGACGTCCTCCTGGGCCGGCGAGCCGACACCCCGCAGCCGGACCGGATCCTGTGCATCGTCGACGCCACCAACCTCGAGCGGAACCTCTACCTCGTCCACCAGATCCTCGACCTGGGCCGGCCCGTCATCCTGGTCCTGAATATGATGGACCTCGCCGCCCAGGGCGGCCTCGAGGTGCGGGTGTCGCGCCTGCAGCACGCCCTCGGCATCCCCGTCATCCCGTGCGAGGCGGTCAACGCGAAGGGCCTGATCGAGCTCAAGCTGGCCATGAGCCGGCCCGACCTGCCCCTCTCGCGCCACGCCTGGGACGTCCCGGCGGCGATCGCGCCGGCTGTCGCGGAGCTGCAGGCCTCGCTGGCTGCCGGCGAGGGCAAGTCCCCGCTGATTGCCCGCGCCGAGGCGCTGCTCCTCCTGACCGATCAGGACTCGGTGCGGGTGGCCGGATCGACCCCCCTCAATCCGCGCACCACGGAAATCCTCCAGAGCTGGCAGCGGCGCTGGGCGGAGCAGGGCATGGATTGGGCCGGGACCCTCGTCAGCTCGCGCTACGATGCGATCGGCCTCCTGGCGGCCGAAGCCGTGACCGCCGGAGCGCCGCCCGGCCGAACCACCAGCGACCGGATCGATGCCGTGGTGACGCATCCCCTCTGGGGCTGGCTCGTGCTGGTCGCCGTGATGACGCTGATCTTTCTCAGCATCTTCACCCTCGCCGAATATCCCATGGATTGGATCGGCGTCCAGGTGGCCGCGCTCATGGGCTGGGTGAAGGGGGTGATGGCGCCGGGCGACCTGCGCGACCTGATCACGGACGGCGCCATCGCCGGCGTGGGCACCATCGTCACCTTCCTGCCGCAGATCCTGATCCTCTTCTTCTTCATCGGGCTGCTGGAGAACACCGGCTACATGGCGCGCGCCGCCTTCATCATGGACCGGCTGATGAGCCGGGTGGGGCTGAACGGCAAATCGTTCATCCCCCTCCTCAGCTCCTACGCCTGCGCGATCCCCGGGATCATGGCCACCCGCACGATCGAGGATCCCAAGGACCGCCTCACCACCATCCTCGTCGCCCCGCTCATGAGCTGCTCGGCCCGGCTGCCGGTCTACCTCCTGATGATCGCCGCCCTGGTGCCTGGCGACCGCGTGCCGCTGCCCACCAAGATCGGCCTGATGCTGCTGATGTACGGCCTGGGCACGGGCGGGGCCTTCTGCTTCGCCTGGCTCTTCAAGCGCACGCTGCTCAAGGGGGCGCCGCCCCTCATGATCATGGAGCTGCCGCCCTACCGGCTGCCGCGCCTCAAGGACGTCGGGCTGCATATGGTCCAGCGGGCCGGGATCTTCCTCAAGCGCGCCGGAACGGTGATCCTGGGGATCAGCATCATCCTGTGGGCCCTGACCACCTACCCCAAGGGTCCGGGCGGCGTCGCCGCGATTGACCGCAGCTTTGCCGGCCAGGCGGGCCACGCCCTGGAGCCGCTGATCAAGCCCATCGGCTTCGACTGGCGGATCGGCATCGGCCTCATCAGCTCCTTCGCGGCGCGCGAGGTGTTCGTGAGCTCCACCGCCGTCGTCTTCAGCGTCCAGAATTTCGACGCCGATAACACCCATGCCGACATCACCCCGCTGCGGGCCGCCCTGCGCGATGCCCGCTGGCCGGACGGACGGCCGCTGTTCACCCCCCTCGTCTGCCTCTCGCTCATGATCTACTACGTCTTCGCGATGCAGTGCATGAGCACGATCGCCGTCGTGCGGCGCGAGACCAACGGCTGGAAGTGGCCGATCTTCCAAACGCTCTACATGACTGGCACCGCGTGGATTTTGTCGTTTATTGTCTACCAGGCCGGCCGCGGGCTCGGCTTCTGACATGTCCTCCTCCTACCAGACCATCGCCGCCTTCGCGCTCGTCGCCCTCGCGACCGCCTGGCTCATCCGCCGCGCGTTCGCCAAGCGCAAGGCCGGCTGCGGGGGCGACTGCGGCTGCCCCGCGGCCGAAATCAAGGCTTCGCTCAAGCCCAAGGCCTAGCAATATTCCGAGCCAGGGCGGCTTCAGCGAATGGAGCCGAGCAACGCGATCAGTCCGAAAACGAGCAACACGCAGCCCGACAGGCGATTGATGCCTTGCAGCCAACTCGGGCTGAGTCGGGACCGCAGGAGGCCGACGCCATGGCTGAGCAGGATCCACCAAAGCGCTGATCCGGCGAACACGCCAAGGACCAGGACGGTCGCCTCGCGATAATCGACGCCGGCAGCCAAGCCAAAGCCGGCAAAAATCGCGGCGAAGGACAGGATCGTCGCAGGATTGGTCAGGGTCAGAAAAACGGTTGAAACATAGGTTGCCAGCCAGGTCCGGCTCGGCGCCATCCCGTCCTTCGCCGTCGGCTTGGCTAAAAATGTCCTGACCCCGAGCACGCACAAAAATATTCCACCCAGCAGGGCCAGCCAGAAGCGCTGGCCGATCAGAAATCCCGAAACAAACGTGAGGCCGAAGGCCGCGACGCTGCCGTAGGCCGCATCCGCGGTCGCGGCGCCCAACCCGGCGGCCAAGCCCAGGCGGGGACCGTCGGCCAGGGAGCGCCGGATGCACAGGACACCAATCGGGCCGACCGGGGCGGCGATCGAAAGTCCGATGATCGCCCCCTTAAGGAAGAAAGGCAGCGGCATGATCTTTCACGTCCCCCGCCTGTTGCCGTAGAGTTCGATCTGGAGGCGGGGGGCGTAGCGGTAGCCGCGGGCCTTGCAGAGCTCGCCAAGCCAGGCGGCCCGGGTGCGCAGGGCTTCCTGGGTTATGCCCTCCGGCATCAGCATGACCTTGTGCCGGGGGATCTCCCGCTTCAGCTGGGCCAGCATCCCCTCGATTTCCTCGATGTCCGCGGGCTTCGACACGACGAACTTGAATTGGCAGGGGCCGGCGTCGAGCCAGGCGCGGATGACCGCGGGCTGCCAGCGGGTCGCCTCGTGCTTCTTCCGCCAGGCGGCGTGCTTCGTGCCGTCCGGTGCGGAATTCAGCAGCTTGGGCGAGAGCGAGGCGAGGTCGCAGGCAATGCCGTCGGGCGCGACTGTGGCCGCGGTCTCGATCGTGATATGGTAGCCGAGGAGCTTCAGCTCGCTGGCGAGCTCCTTCATGTCCTTGGCGATCATCGGCTCGCCCCCGGTCAGGACGACGTGCCGGGCGGCGGAATGCTCCTGCACCTGGGCCACGATGGCATCGACCCCGAGCGTGACCCCCTCGGGATCCCACGAGGCATAGGGCGTGTCGCACCAGGTGCAGCGGAGATTGCAGCCGCTGGACCGGACGAACACGGAGGGGATGCCCGCGAGCTCGCCCTCGCCTTGGATCGAATAGAAGATTTCGGAGACGAGCATGGCTACCTTCCCGCCGGTTTCGCCGGCAGCGGGCCGGCCGAGGCGTAGACCGTCGGATCCTTCAGCCCCGCCTCGATGAATGCCTCCCGGCGCTCGACGCAGGTTCCACACTGGCCGCAGTGCACCTCGCCGCCCTTGTAGCAGGACCAGGTCCGGGCGAAATCCACCCCGAGCCGGGCGCCCTCGGTGGCGATGCCGCCCTTGTCCATCGCGATGAAGGGCCGGAGCAGCTGGATGCCGGCGTAGGTCCCGGTGCGCATGGCCTCGGCCATGGCGCGCATGAACTCCTCCCGGCAGTCCGGGTAGACCGTGTGATCGCCCGTGTGGGCCGCGATGACCAAGCCCTCGGCGCCCGCGCTTTCCGCGAACCCGGCGGCGATCGAAAGCATGATCGCGTTGCGAAACGGCACTACGGTCTGCCGCATGTTGTCCGCAGCGTAATGCCCTTCCGGGATCTCGGCGCCCCCCTTCAGGAGTGCGGACGAGAACAGCTTGGCCACAAAGGGCAGCGCCACGACCTCGTGGCGAATGCCGAGCCGGGAGGCGTGCTCGGCCGCAAAGGGGATTTCCCGGCCGTTGTGCCTGGAACCGTAGTCGAAGCTCAGGGCCGCTGCCACGGCATGCTCCCGCCGGGCCCAATGGAGCGCGGTCACGGAATCCATCCCGCCGGAGCAGAGCACGACGACTTTCATGTGAGGGTCCATGATGACGACTGCGGCCCCCGGAGGCAAAATTGTTCTCGTCCCCCCGCCCGCTCCGGTTCCGGATTGATCGTCCTCCCATGCTCATTCTCCACGATCCGCAATGCGCCGACTACCGGGTCCCCGGCCACCCCGAACGGCCGGAACGCGTGCAGACGACCGCGGCCCTGCTCGAGGAAGAACACCCGCGCTGGACCTGGCGCCGGCCCCCGGCCGCCGCGGACGAGGTCCTGCTCCTGGCACATTCGGCGGCCCACCTGCGAAGGCTGGAGGAACCCAGGGACTTCGATGGCGACACCGCGTGGCTCCCGGGCATCGCCGGGTATGCCCGGCGGTCCGTCGGCGCGGCGGTCGAGGCCGCCCGGCATGCCCGCCAGACCCGGTCCCCCGCCTTCAGCCTGATGCGCCCGCCGGGGCACCACGCCACCGCCGGCCAGGCGATGGGATTCTGCTACCTGAACTCGGTCGCGGTCGCCGCCCTGGCCGCGCGGCAGGATCCCGCGGTCGCCCGCGTCGCCGTCTGGGATTTCGACGCCCATCACGGCAACGGCACGGAGGCCATCCTCCGCGGCCGGGAGGGATTCCTCTTCTGTTCCGTCCACCAGTATCCCGGTTATCCCGGCACGGGGGCGACCAGCGTGGGCAACTGCCGGAATTGGCCGGTCGCTCCCGGGTCCTCGCGGGAGGAGCACCTCGAGGCGCTCCGCGCTTCCTGGGACGCCGTGGCCGCGTTCCGTCCCGACCTCGTCCTCGTGTCCGCGGGTTTCGATGCCTCCGCCCGCGATCCCCTCACGGAAATGACGCTGGAACGGGAGGACTTCTCCGTCCTCGGAAGCTGGCTGCGCCAAAGCCGCCTGCCGGCGGCTGGCATCCTGGAAGGCGGCTATGGCGAGGACCTTGCGCAGCTGATCGAGGCTTTTCTGGCTGCGTGGGCGGGGCCGGACGACCCCGAATAAATTATCGCCCTGCGGAGGGCCGGCGTTCACCATCGCCGTCCGTCGATGATTTCCCGTTTCCTGCCGCATCCGGTCCGCCGGCTGCTCGGTACCAATCCCCCGCTGCGCCCTGAGCAGTACCACCTGATCGATCAGCCGGGCCAGCTGAAGCCGCTGCTGGATGCGCTCGACCGGAGCGACGAGGTCGCCCTCGATACCGAGGCGGACAACATGTACCGCTACCGCGTGCGGGTGTGCCTGCTGCAGTTCCTCGTGGCGGGGGAGGTCTTTCTCGTCGACGCCCTGGCGCCGATCGACCTGACGCCCCTTTGGACGCGGCTCGAGCAGAAGCACCTCGTCATGCACGGCAGCGATTTTGACCTGCGCCTGCTGCACGACCTCTGCCGGTTCAAGACCCACAGCCTGTTCGACACGATGCTCGCCGCCCAGCTGCTCGGCCGGAAGCGCATCGGCCTCGCCTCCCTCCTCGAGGAGCACTTTGGCGTGAAGCTCGACAAGGACAGCCAGAAGGCGAACTGGTCCAAGCGCCCGCTGACGAAGCGGCTGCTCGACTACGCCTCCCTCGACGTCTGGCACCTGCCCGCCCTGCGCGACCTCCTGACCAAGCAGCTCGTGAAGCTGGGCCGCCGCGACTGGCTCGAGCAGCAGTGCCGCAAGCAGATCGCCGACGGCTCCGAGGGCTTTGCCCCCGCCGGCGAGAACGACTGGCGGATCGGCCACTCCGAACGCCTGCGCGGCCGCGGCCTCAGTCTCCTCCACGCCGTCTGGCACTGGCGGCAGCAGTCGGCGGAGCGCCTCGATACCCCGCCCTTCAAGGTTTGCTCCAATGACGTCCTGCTCAAGCTGGCCCACGCCGCCGAGGAGGGCGGCTCGGAGGAGGCGGTGCTTGCGACCGTCCATCTCGGCAAGCGCCACCCCCGGCTGTTTCCCTCGCTCTCCAGCGCGGTGCGCGCGGGCCTGGAACGCGATCCGCAGACGCTGCCGCGCCGCGCCCGGCGGGATTCGGGCCACGCGCCCCTGACGCAGTCCGAGATCGCCCGGCTCGACCGGATCAAGGAGGACCGCGACCAGATCGCCGCGAAGCTCGGCATCGAATCGACCCTGATCGCCAACCGCTCCCAGCTCGCGCAGATCGCCCGGGAACCGCGCCAGCTCGATTCCATCCTCCTGCCGTGGCAGGCGGGACTGCTGCGCGACATCCCCTCGTTGCGCGATTGAGGTTTTCGTGCCGGCCGCCGCCAACGCGAACATCGCCCGGCACCTGGGCCGGATGGCGTTGGCGCAGCCCGACGCGGTCGCCCTGAAGATTCCCCGCGGCCGCACACCCGCCGGCGAGATCGATTATCTGGCCCTGACCTTCTCCGAGCTGCGGGCGGAGGTTGCCGCGTGGGAATTCCGGCTCACGGCCCGCGGAATCCGGCGCGGCGACCGCACCCTGCTGATGGTGAAACCCGGCCTGCCCCTGATTGCCGCCGCCTTCGGTCTTTTCCAGCTCGGCGCCGTGCCCGTCATTATCGATCCCGGCATGGGCTTGAAGAATTTCCTGGCCGGGGTCGCACGGACCCGCCCGCGCGCGCTCGTCGGCCTTCCCCTGGCGCAGATCGTCAGCCGGCTGTTCCGCCGTTCCTTCTCCTCTGTCGCGGTGCGGGTCCCGGTCTCCCATTCCCTGGTCGCTCGCCTGCCCGCGGGAGCCGTTCCGGGCGCGGCGGCGGACAACGCCCCCGGGGACCTGGCGGCGATCCTCTTCACCTCAGGCTCGACCGGCGCGCCCAAAGGCGTCCGCTACGAGCACGGCATGTTCGAGGCGCAGATCCGCCTGCTCCGCGAGACCTACGGCATCATGCCCGGGGAGATCGACCTGCCGCTGCTGCCGATCTTCGCCCTGTTCAACCCGGCCCTGGGCATGACCAGCGTCATCCCGGAGATCGATCCGCGGCGGCCGGCCGCGGTCGATCCGGCGAAGATCGTGCAGGCCATCCGGCAGGAAGGCGTCACCAATTCCTTCGGCTCCCCCACCCTCTGGCGGATCATCGGCGATTATTGTGAAAAGAACCGGATCCAGCTGCCCAGTCTCCGCCGCGTGCTCTGCGCCGGCGCGCCCGTCCCGGCCGTCCTCTGGCGGAAGTCGGCGGACTTCCTGCCGAAGGGAAAACTCCACAGTCCCTACGGCGCGACGGAGGCGCTGCCCGTCAGCTCGATCAGCGCCGATGACGTCGCGGCCCTCGCCGGATCGGCCCCGCCCGGCGCGCCGGTGGGCCGGCCGCTGGTCGGCATCGAGGCCCGCGTCATCGCCGTGGCGGACGGCCCGATCGTCACCTGGGCCGAGGCCCGCGAGCTTCCCCGGGGCGAGATCGGCGAGATCGTCGTGCGCGGTCCCGTCGTCACCAAGGAATACGACAGCCAGGGCGCGGCGACCGCCCTGGCCAAGATCCAAGACGGGGCCTCGATCTGGCACCGGATGGGTGACTGCGGCTACCTGGATGCGAAGGGCGGCCTCTGGTTCTGCGGACGAAAGGCGGAACGGGTGCAGACCGAGGCCGGCACGCTCCAGACCGAAATCTGCGAGCAGGTCTTCCGGACCCATCCGCGAGCGGCGCGCTGCGCCCTCGTCGGCTTGGGCCGTCCGGGCGGGCAGGTGCCCGCGCTCGTGGCCGAGACGGTCCTCCAGGGCGACGGCATCCTGGTGGCCGCCGCGCTGCGCCAGCTTGCGCTCGCGCACCCGGCGACGGCGGGCATTCGCCGCTTCTATTTCCGGTCGAAATTTCCCGTGGACGTCCGCCACAACGCCAAGATCCACCGGCTCACCCTCGCCCGCTGGGCCGCGACCGCCCGCGGCTACGACACATGAGCGTGGAGACCTCGCCCGTGCTGGTCACCGGGGGCACCGGCTTTCTCGGCCGGCGCCTGGTGGAGCGCCTGCGGGCGCAGGGTAGACCGGTCACGGTGCTGGCCCGCACCCCGGCGCCCGAGCTCGCGGCGGCCGGCGTGCGCCTTGTCCACGCCGCGTTGGAGGACGCTGCCGCCGTCGAGGCGGCCTGCGCGGGCATGGGCACGGTCTTTCACGTCGCGGCCAAAGTCGGCGTCTGGGGACGCTACGATGATTTCTTCCGGGCGAATGTCCTCGGCACCCGTGCGGTCATCGCCGGCTGCCGTCGCCATGGCGTCACCCGGCTCGTCCACACCAGCACGCCGAGCGTCGTTTACAACGGCCGCGCGATCGCGGGAGCCGACGAGTCGCTCCCGCTTACAACCGACTGTCCCAGCCCCTATCCCCTGACCAAAGCCCTCGCCGAGAGTGAAGTCCTCGCGGCGAATTCTCCCGGATTGGCCACGGTCGCCCTCCGGCCTCACCTGATCTGGGGCAGGGGTGACCCCCACCTGGTGCCCCGGGTTCTCGCCCGCGCTCGCGCCGGCCGCCTGCGGATCGTCGGCGAGGGGACCAATCGCGTCGATATGGTCCACGTGGAAAACGCGGTGGACGCGCATCTCCTGGCCGAGTCCGCCCTGGGGACTCGTCACGCATTGCGTGACAAGCCCACCGGGCGCGGAAACTGCGCGGGCCGGGCCTATTTCATCACGAACGGGGAGCCGGTGCTCCTCTGGGACTGGATCAACGGGCTCCTGCGGTCCCTGGGCGAGCCGCCGGTCAGCCGCCGAATTTCCCTCGGCGCGGCCACCGCCCTCGGGGCCGCCTGCGAACTCGCCTGGCGCGCGTTCTCCCTGCGGGGCGAGCCGCCCATGACCCGCTTCATCGCCGCCGAGCTGGCGAAGGACCACTGGTTCGACCTCGCCGCGGCCCGCCGCGATCTCGGCTATGCTCCGCGCGTGGAAATGGCCCAGGGAACCGCGGAGCTGGTGGCATGGCTCAAGGGTGGGGCGGGTCGTCCCTGACCCGCCGGGTCTGCGTGCGAACGCGGTCGGAGCGAACTGCGCGTCAGGGACAACCCGCCCTACCTTTTGGCCCGCTGCCGGACGGCCTCGAAGAGCGTGATCATGGCGGCCATCGCGACGTTGAGAGAATCCGCCTGGCCCGCCATGGGGATCCGCACCGGCAGGTCGGCTTCCTTCAGCCAGAATTCGCTCAGGCCATACTGCTCGCTGCCCATGACGACGGCGAGCGGCCCGCGCAGGTCGGCGTCGGTGTAGAGCTTTTCCGCCGCCGGCGTCGTGGCCGCGATGCGGATGCCCCGCTGCCGGAGCCAGGCCAGCACCCGCGGGCTCTCCTCGACCACGCATGGCACCGAGAACAGGACTCCCGTCGAGGCCCGCACCACGTTGGGGTTGAAGAGGTCGGTCACCGGATCGCAGACGATGACCCCGTCGCAGCCCGCCGCGTCGGCGCTGCGCAGGATCGTTCCGAGGTTGCCGGGCTTTTCGATCGCCTCGACGACGAGGAAGAAGGGGTCAGGCCGCGAATCGCGATCCGATCGCGATTCGCGGCCTGACCCCTTTTCGATATCGGACAGGGTCCGCTTCCACTGGGGCGCGACCGCCAGCAGCCCGTCGGGCCGCTCGCGGTAGGCCACCTTGGCGAACGCGTCCTGGGACAGTTCGAAAAGGTGCGCCCCCGCGGCCTGGGCCCGCGCCAGCAGGTCCGGCTCATTCTCGCCGAGGAACCACTCGGGCGCGTAGTAGAGCTCGTCCAGCTTCACGCCCTTCTCGAGCGCGCGGCGGATCTCCCGGTAGCCCTCGACGAGGAAGACGCCCGCCTCGTCCCGCGGGCGGCGGTCCCGCAGCCGCACCAGCTGCTTCAGGCGCGGGTTCTGCAGGCTCGTGATTTTTTCAATGGGCATGGGGCGGAATGCCGGGGATGCTCTTCCGGTTCCCCTCCCGTGTCCAAAAGTAAAAAATTCAACGACCGGCCCTTCGCCTATCACCAGGAAATCGAGCTTGAGATCGGGACCCTCACCAACCTCGGCTCCGGGCTGGCCCGCGTCATCCTCCCCGACAGCCCGGCCCCCGGCTGGGTGGTCATGGTGCCCTTCGCCCTGCCGGGCGAGCGCGTGCGGGCGCGGGTCTTTCGCAACCACCAGAACTACTCGGAGGCGGACCTGGTCGAGGTGCTCACGCCGTCCCCCCACCGCGTGGCGCCGCCCTGCCCGGTCTTCGGCCGCTGCGGCGGCTGCCAGTACCAGCATTTCAGCTATGCCGAGCAGCTGGCCTGGAAGCGCCGGCAGGTCGCCGAGCTGCTCGAGCACCTGGGCGGCACGACCTTCCCGGTCGAACCCGTGGTGGGTTCGCCGCAAAAATTCGGCTACCGCTCGAAGATCACCCCGCATTTCGCCGCGCCGCGGGAGCCCAACTTTCCCATCGGCTTCCTCCGGCAGGGCGCGCGCTTCGACATCGTCGACGTGCCCCGCTGCGAGATCGCGACCGAGCCGATCAACGCGGCGCTGGGGCCGGCGCGCGCCCGGGCGCGCGAGGAGGGGGCGGAGGGCAGGTATCCCCGCGGCGCCACGCTCCTTTTTCGGGACGCGGGCGGCGCGATCGCCACCGATGGGGGCGCGCCCATCACCGAGAACGTGGCGGTCACCCCTCCCCTCCGCCTCCGCTTCCTGGCCCGGGACTTCTTCCAGAACAACCCCTTCATCCTGCCCGCCTTCGTCGCCCACGTGACGGAGCAGGCCGCGGCGGCCGGCGGCCGGTTCCTGATCGACGCCTACTGCGGCAGCGGGCTCTTCGCGCTGGCCGCCGCCCGCTCCTTCGCGCGCGTCGCCGGGGTGGAGATCAGCGAGAGCAGTGTCGCCTTCGCCCGGGCCAACGCCGAGGCGAACGGCATCGCCAATGTCGCGTTCTTCGCCGGCCAGGCCGAGACGATCTTCGCCGGGCTGGATTTTCCGCCCGCCGAGACCGTCGTCGTGATCGATCCGCCGCGGCGCGGCTGCGACGAGTCCTTCCTGCGGCAGCTCTTCGCATTTGCGCCGCGCGCCGTGGTCTACGTGAGCTGCGACCCGGCCACCCAGATGCGGGACCTCCGCCACTTCCTCGCCGACGGTTACGAGCTCAGGCGCGTGCAGCCCTTCGACCTCTTCCCGCAGACCCGGCACCTCGAATGCGTCATGACGCTGACCCGGCCCGGCGAAATCTAGCGATTTTCCATCCACTCCGGCGACGCATACTTCTCCGCGAGCCCGCTGACCTCGTCCTCGTTGAATTCCGGCCAGGGCGCGCGTTCCGCGGCCGCGCCCAGCGCCGCGGCCAGGGCGCCGGAAAAATCCTCGCCGAATCTCTCCCAATCCACGCCGGGGCCGGCGGCCGGCCGCCAGAGCGAGCCCTGGAAAAGCATCCCGCGCTTGTTGCGCTTCTGGGCCGCGCCGGCGATTTTTTCCCCGGTGCCGGCGTGGACCACGTCATGGCCCTCCGCCCGCTGGAAGCAGATCCCTTCGGGTGCGCCCCCGGCTTCGACCGTGGGCTGCAACTTCGCCTCCACGCCTTGGATCTGCAGCGCCTCGGCGATGCACGCGTGAACCGCCCGGTAGCTGGCTGACGCCCGCTCCGCCTCGAGCGCATGGCCGCGCGGGATGACCAGGGCGTAGGTCCAATCCTGCCGGTGGTCGACAATCCCCCCGCCCGTGGGCCGTCGGCAGAGGTCATACGTCCCCGCCTCGGGATGCCCCCCGCCAGCAATAGAATTAGGCCCTGTCCCTTCTATGGCAGCTCGCACCACATCAAGCTTTTGCGAATATCCAAATGTGAACGCCGGCCCCCGCCATTCGTAGTGCCGGAACCGCGCGATGTCGGCATCGGGATAACGCTGCAACAGGAGGAAATCGCACGCCATGTTCTCGGCGGCGCCAGCCGTGCGGACGGGCAGGAGATGAAGCTTCATGGCAACGCGGCGACCCAAGCCAGGCTCAGGCATCCTGGCCCAGTTGGCCCGGTCCCAGGTGCCATTGCTCCGCCCACCGTCCGTCGCCGCCGGGCGCCGGACGCTCCAGCGCCAGGACGTCGCCCTTGCGCATCTCAAAGACCACGGGCCGGGGCGAGCCGTTGACCAGGAGCGATCCCAGCGCGCTGAGGAGCGGCTCATGGGCCACAAGTGCGAGCGCCTGCGTCACCGCTTTCAGCCGCTTCGCGATCAGCTCCGGGTCGCGCTCGGGTTCAAGCAGGTCGGTCTCCCGGAAGCGGATTTTCCAGCCCAGCCCCTGGGCCAGCCCCAGGGCGGTTTCCTGGGCCCGCCGCAGCGGGCTGTGCCAGACCTCCGCCGGATGGAGGAGGTCGTTCGCCCGGAAATGCCGCACCAGGCTCTCGACCTGCGCGTGGCCCCGCGCACTCAGCGGTCGCGCGAAATCGTCGGTGGAATCGAGGGCGTCGGCGTGCCGGATCAGGTACAGCTGCATTTCCTGCTCACGGTCCGAGCCGCTCGATCGCCCAGTCGCCGTCCCCCGACCGCCGGTAGCGCAGGCGGTCATGCAGCCGGCTGCGGCGACCCTGCCAGAATTCGACGAGGTCCGGCGTCAGGCGGTACCCGCCCCAGAACGGCGGCAGCGGCACCTCGCGGCCGGCATATTTCTTCTCGAGCGCCTTCATGCTGTCCTCGAGCACCGCGCGGGTCGCGAGCGCGCCGCTCTGCGGGGAGGCCCACGCCGCCAGCTGGCTCAGGCGGGGACGGCTGTGAAAATAGGTTTCGCTTTCCTCGCGGGCCACGCGCACCACCGATCCCTCCACGGTCACCTGCCTCTCCATCGCGGTCCAGGGGAACAGCAGGGTCGCGAGGGGATTGGACTCGAGCTCGCGGCCCTTGCGGCTGTCGTAATTCGTGTAGAAGACGAAACCGCGGCCATCGAGCCCCTTGAGCAGCACGACCCGCGCGGCCGGCCGGCCGTCGCGGGCCGCTGTCGCCAACACCATCGCGTTGGGTTCAGGCAGCTTCGCCGCCTCGGCCTCCCCAAACCACTTCTCGAACTGCCGGAACGGATCCCGTGCCAGGTCCTTTTCGGAGAGCCCGGCCAGTGCGTAGTCGCGACGGAGATCGGCGTAGGTTGACGACATGGGGCGGCAGGAAACAGGCTGTCCGTCACCCGCCTGGTAGCAAATTCTTTCCCGCGTGCACCTCTCGCTCCCCGCCTACCTGCTGCTCGCGGCCACCGGCCTGATCGCGGGGCTGGTCGACGCCATCGCCGGCGGCGGCGGGCTCGTCGCGCTGCCCATGCTGCTCAATTTCGGGTTCCCGCCGGCGCTCGCCCTGGGGACCAGCAAGCTGCAGTCCTCCATCGGAACCTCGATTGCCGCGCGGCACTATGTGCAGCGCGGGGTGGTCGACCTCGCCGCCTGCCGCCTGGGCGTGGCCTGCACCATCGCCGGGGCCCTGGCGGGCGCATGGACCGTGAGCCAGATCGATTCCGGGTTCCTGGCGCGCGTGATTCCCTGGATGCTCGTGGCGATCCTGCTCTACACGATCTTCCGGCCGCAGGTGGGCCTGGAGGACCGGGCGCCCCGGATGAGCCCGGCCCGCTTTTTTGCCGGGGCGGGGCTAGGCCTGGGCTTCTATGACGGCTTCTTCGGCCCCGGCGCGGGCTCGCTCTGGACCATTTTCCTCGTCGTCGGGCTGGGACAGAATTTCGTCAAGGCCACGGGCTATACCAAGGTCATGAATCTCGCGAGCAACGTGATGGCGCTGCTCATCTTCGCCGGGGGCGGCCACGTCGACTATCCCGTCGGGCTCTGCATGGCGGCGGGCCAGGTGGCAGGCGCCCGGCTCGGCGCCGGTCTGGTGGTCAAGAACGGGGCGCGTTTCGTCCGCCCGATCTTCCTCGTGGTGGTGTCCGCAACCGTCGCGCGGCTTCTCTGGGTGGTCGCGCATCGATAATCGGCGTATCCTGAGCCGGTTGCCCCGGTTTGATTCGGCGCTATCGAGTGACTTAACTGACTAATTAATATTAACATATGATGGAATCCTGGGCCACGCGCCCGCGCGATTGCCCCGGTTCGCCCGTTCTGCTCAAATCCAACCTCCCACCGTGCTTCCGTCCGAATACATTGATCGCCACCCCCAGCTGCTCGTGACCCGGCTTCGCCGGCTGGTCCAGATCGAGACCCCCAATCCTCCGGGGGAGAACTACGACGCGATCACCCGGCTTCTCGTCCGTGAGCTCGAGTCGCTCGGGTTGCGGACCCGGCGCTATTCGATTCCCCGGGCCGTCCTGCGGGAATCACTGCCGCGGGACCAGCAGGTGTTTCCGCGCTTCAATGTCCTGGGGAAGCTGGCCGTGCCGGGCGCCACGCAGACGGTCCATTTCAACGCGCACTATGATGTGGTGCCGGTGTCCGGCGGATGGAAGCATGGCAGTCCCTTCAGCGGCAAGGTCGAGGCCGGTTGGATCTACGGCCGGGGGACCGCCGACATGAAGGGTTCGATCGCCAGCCTGCTGCTCGCCCTGCAGGCCCTGCGCGCGACCCGCACGGCCCCGCGCCTCAACCTCGAGGTCTCCTTCACTGCCGACGAGGAGACGGATTCCCTGCTCGGCACCGGCTGGCTCGTGCAGCACGCCCCGATCCGGCCCGACTATGCCATCGTGATGGAGGGCGGTGAGCGGGCCTCGATCTGCTGCGGGCACAACGGCGTCGTCTGGCTGCAGGTCGCCGTGCATGGCAAGGCGGCCCACGGCTCCAAGCCCGAGGCCGGGATCAACGCCTTCGAGAAGATGGCTGCGCTTGCCCGCGCCCTCTCCGACTACCAGCGGCTGATCGCCGCCCGCCACACGTTCACCGCGCCTGATGGTGAAGTCCGGCGCGCCACCGCCAACGTGGGCGGCGTCTTCACCGGCGGCGAGGGCGGCAAGGTCAACACCGTCCCCGGCTACGCCGCCTTCACCATCGACCGGCGCGTCCTGCCGGGCGAGGACCACGCGCGGGCCGAGCGCGACCTCCGCGCCTTCCTCGCCGCGGCGGCGCAGAAAATTCCCGACTGCCGGATCACCGTCTCCAAGATCTCGGAGAATTTCTCCTGCTTCCACTCGCCCCGGCATCCGTTCTTTGGGGCCATGGCCGCCAGCGTCCGGCGGGTGCGGCGCGCGCCCACCGCCTTCTCCGTCTCCACCGGGTTCAATGACATGCACTTCTTCGCCCACCACCTCGGGATCCCGACGCTGGGCTACGGGCCCGGCGGGCAGAAGGAGCACGGCGTGGACGAGCGCGCCTCCCTGCGCGACCTCCGCGACACCGCGCGGATCTATGCGGACTTGCTGACGACCTTCTCCGGGACCGGCTGAACCCCGGCCGCCACCGCCGGCAGGAGGATATGGAAGGTGGTGCCCCGCTCGGGCACCGATTCCACGCGCAGCTTCCCGCCGTGCTTGCTGACGACCGCGTAGCAGGTCGCCAGCCCGAGCCCGGTCCCCTTCGGCTTCGTCGTGAAGAAGGGCTCGAAGATCCTGGCGAGGTTCTCGGGTGGGATGCCGACCCCGGTGTCGGCCACCGCCAGCCTGATCCACCGGGCGTGGCCTCCGGCATCGGGGTGGTCCAGGCCCAGCGCGAGATTCTCGGCACTGATCGACAGGGTGCCCCCGCCGGGCATCGCCTGCACCGCGTTGACCGCCAGGTTGTTGATCACCTGGAGCAGCTGGATCTCGTCCGCCTCCGTTTCCCACAGGTCGTCCGCCAGCTCGAACCGGAGGTCGACGCTGCTGTGGTGCAGCGCGAGGGTCGCCGCCTCCCGGATGAGCGGCAGCAGCCGGACGAGCTTCTTCGTGGGGCTCCCGCCCTTCGCAAACGTCGTCAGCTGCTCGGTCACGTCCTTCGCGCGCCAGACCGCCTGCTCGATCCCCGTCAGGCGGGTCCGGACCGGTTCCTCCAGGTTTTCCGCCAGCTGGACCAGGGAAACATTGGCCAGGATCGTCGACAGGATGTTGCGGAAGTCGTGGGCGATGCTGCCCGCCATGAGCCCCAGCGACTCCAGGGTGTTGCCCCGCGCCGCCTCCTGGGCCCGCTGCCGCTCGCGCGAGATGTCGGTGAAGACCCCGAAGATGCCGACCGGCTTTCCCCCCTCGTCGCGGATGATGTCGGCCCGCACCAGGGCGGGAATCTTCCGCCCGTCCTTGGCCAGGACGTCGGTTTCTCCCGTCCATGACCGGCCGGCGCGGATCGAGGCCAGGATCTCGCGGGCCAGGGCCTGGTCCGCAAACAGGACGCCCTCGCCGGGGACCGCATTCAATTCGTCCACCGAGTAGCCGAATAATCTGATGTGGGCCTGGTTGTGGTAGAAGGAATGTCCGTCAAAGTCCCCGATGCCGATCGCATCCGAGGCGCCTTCGACCGCCTGGCGGATCCGGGTGATGGTGAGATCCGCCCGGGCCAGCGCCTCCCGCTGGGCCGCGTCCTGCCGGCGGGCCCGGTGCCAGACCGCGACCAGCACCAGGCTGGCCAGGACGGCCAGGATCCAGGGAAGGATTGTCCAGAATGGGGTCAAGATGCGGCCGGGGGATTCACGTGCGCAATCTAGTCACATCGTACGATTACGCACCTGCTTAAGATGGTTTTCGACCTTGTTTCACCGGAGGGGCGACGGCAAGGTGGGCCTCTCCGATCCGATCCATGAAAATCGACGCCAGCCTGACCCCGGAAAAGCTGCGGAAGAAGACGGAGCGCGTCTTCGAGCTGGCCGCCCGCAAGATCCGCGCCCTCGACGCCGCCTGGGATCCCGCCCAGGGCACGCCGGTCTTCACCGTCCGCGGCCGGTATACCTCCCGCGGGTGGACGGAGTGGACCCAGGGCTTCCAGTTCGGGATGGCGTTCCTGCAGTTCGATGCCACCGGCGACGAGGCCATGCTGCGGCTCGGGCGCGAAAAGACGGTGAAGCACATGGCAACCCACGTCTCCCACGTGGGCGTCCACGACCATGGCTTCAACAACATCTCCACCTACGGCAATCTCCGGCGGCTGATGCTGGAGGGCCGGATTCCCGCCAACCGGGACGAGCTCGCCTTCACCGAGCTGGCGCTCAAGGCCTCCGGCGCGGTCCAGGCCGCGCGCCATGCCCCCACCGCCTTCCGCGACCCCTGGTCGCCCCTGCCGGGGCGGGCCGGTGTCGTGCCCGCGGGCTACGTCTACTCCTTCAATGGGCCCCAGTCGCTCTTTGCCGACACCATCCGCTCCATGCGCTCGCTCTCGGTCGCGCACCAGCTGGGCCACGTGCTCATGGGCGAGGGCGACCGGCCGATCAGCCTCCTCCGGCGGGCGATCGAGCACGCCGCCACCACCGCCCGCTGCAACGTCTACTTCGGGCAGGGGCGCGACCGCTACGACGTCCGCGGCCGCGTGGCCCACGAGTCGATCTTCAACCGCAACGACGGCCAGTACCGCTGCCCGAGCACGCAGCAGGGCTATTCCCCGTTCACCACCTGGACGCGCGGCGCGGCCTGGATCATCTGCGGCTTCGCCGAGCAGCTCGAGTTCCTCGACACCGTGAAGGGGGCGCACCTCGACCCGGCGGGCGGGCGGCGGGCGGTCACCGACCTCTTCCTTGAGACCGCCCGGGCCGCCAGCGATCACTACATCGACGGCTATTCCGCGCGGGACGGGATCCCGTATTGGGACGACGGCGCGCCCGGGCTGGCAAGCCTCGCGGGCTACCAGGGCCGGCGGGCCGACCCGTTCAACGCCCACGAGCCCGTGGACAGTTCCGCCGCTGCCATCGCCGCCCAGGGTTTTCTCCGGCTCGGCCGCTGGCTGGAGGCGAACGGGGCCCGCGCCGCGGGCCGGAAGTATTCCCAGGCCGGCCTGACGATCGCCGCCACGCTCTTTGCCGAACCCTACCTCTCCACCGATCCGAGGCATCAGGGCCTCCTCCTGCACAGCGTCTATCACCGGCCCAATGGCTGGGACCATGTGCCCAGGGGCCGGAAAGTCCCGTGCGGCGAATCCTCGATGTGGGGCGACTATCACGCCTTGGAGCTGGCCCTGCTGATCCAGCGCCTGGCGGCAGGAAAATATTACACTTTTTTTTAGGCCACGAGCTCCCGCAGGGTGGCCCCGAGGTCCCGATGCTGGAAGCGGAACCCTTCCTCGGTGAGGCGCCGGGGGACGCAGCGCCGGCCGGTCAGGGCCAGGCCGGGATCCGCCCGCATGAGCCAGCGCGCGCCGAGCCTGACCGCCCACGCGGGCGCCGGCGGGCTCCAGGGACGGCCGAGCGCGCGCCGCAATTCCCGCATGAAATCGGCGTTGGTGACCGGCTCGGGACTCGTCACGTTGTAGGCTCCCAGGGTGTCCGGACGGTCGATCACCCAGCGGCAGACCGAGCAAAAATCCCCCAGCTCGATCCAGCTGATGTACTGCCGGCCATCGCCGACCGTGCCGCCGAGATACCATCCCGCCAGGCGGGCCAGCGGCTCCAGCGCTCCTCCGTTCCGCCCCAGGACGAAGCCGATGCGCAAGGCGACGCGGCGGGTGCCCGCCGGCACGGTCCGCGAGAAGAACTCCTGTTCCCAGGTCCGGCAGACCTCCGCGGAGAATCCCGCGGCCGCGGGAGCCGTCTCATCGCACACCCGGTCCCCGGGATCGCCGTAAATGGCGAGGGAGGAAGCCTGCACCCAAACCGGCGGAGGCCGCGGGCAAACAGCCAGGGCCGACGCCAACGCCGCGACGGAGTCCACGCGGGACGCGATGATCTCCCGCCGATTCTCCGGCGTGTAAAGGCAGGCGACGCTGCGGCCGGTGAAATTCACCAGGGCCGACGCCCCCGCCAGCTCACCCGCCCAGGCGCCGACCGTGCGCCCGTCCCAGGGCACCGTGCGGATCGCCCCCTCCGGCGCGGCGGGCCGGCGCGAGAGCAGCACCACCTCCTCTCCCCTTCCCGCCAGTTCACGGGCCAACGCCAAGCCGAGAAATCCGCGTCCGCCGGCGATCACAAATCTTCGGCTCATCCCCGCATCGCACCGGGGCGGGCCGGCGATTGCAACCCTCCGCCGGCCCGCTTTGGCTGGCGGCAGGCTATTTCATGGACGCACCCACCGATCTCTATGACCTGATCCGACCGGAGCTGGCCGCGCGGGTGGCGGCCGCGGGCTTCAGCCCGGTCCATGCGCGGCGGATCTGGCGCTACCTGTACTGGGAGAGCGTGGATTCGACCGATGCCATGACCAGGCTGCCGGGAAAGGTCCGGGCCTGGCTCGCCGCCTCCGCCTCGGTCGGCACCCTTCCCCTCGCCCGCGAGCAGCATTCGATCGACGGGTTCACGCGCAAGGTGCTCCTGACCCTGCCCGACAAAAGGGTGATCGAGACCGTGCTGATGCGCTTCACGGGCCGGGTCACCGCCTGCGTCAGCAGCCAGGCGGGGTGCGCCATGGGCTGCGTCTTTTGCGCCACCGGGCAGATGGGGTTCCAGCGGAATCTCACCGCCGGGGAGATCGTGGCCCAGGCCGTGCACATCAACCGCATCCTGCGGGACGAGTCGCCGACCCTGGCCTATCACCGCCTGCGGAACGTCGTCCTGATGGGCATGGGCGAGCCGCTGCACAACTACGACGCCGTCGTCCGCGCCGCGGAAATCCTCCGTGATCCCAGCGGCTTCTCCCTCAGCCCGGACCGGATCACACTGAGCACGGTCGGGGTCGTGCCCGGCATCCGCCGCCTCGCGGCGGAGCGCCAGCCGATCCACCTGGCCGTGTCCCTCCATGCCGCGACCCAGGCGGAGCGCGCCGCCCTCGTGCCGGTCGCAAAAAAGTGGCCCTTGGACGAATTGATGGACGCGTGCCGCGAATACAGCGCGCGGACCGGGCGGCGGATCTTCTACGAATGGGCCCTGATCGCGGGAAAAAACGACTCGGCCGACCAGGCGCACGCCGTGGGCCGTCTCCTGGCCGGGCTGCACGCCCAGGTGAACCTGATCCCGCTCAATCCCACGGGGGGCTATGCCGGCACGCCGACGGATCGGGAGACGGCGCGGCGGTTCCAGGACGTCCTCCTCGGGTACAAGCTGCCGAGCACCGTGCGCCTGCGCCGCGGCATCGACATCGCCGCCGGCTGCGGACAGCTCGCGGGTGCCGCCTGAAGGATCAGCCCAGGCCGAGCGCCGAGCGCGCCTCCCGCACGAGCGGATCCCCCGCCAGCCGCGCCTCGGCCGCGCCGGTCTCCAGGCCGAGCGCGCGCGCCCGCGCGAGCAGCGTGAGCCAGGCGAGCGAGCCCGCGACGCTGTCCGCGGTCCCCCGGGCCAGGCCGGCGAGCGACGGCCCTACCGGCAGCAGGAGTTCCGGCGGGCAAAGCTTCTTCTCGACGAGGAAAAGCCCGAGCGAGGCCCCCAGGGCGTCGAGCCAGGCCGTGGGCGAGGCGGGCGGGACATAGGCCAGCCCCGCGCCCGCCGGATACGGAGCCCACTCCATGAACTGGCGGACTTCCGCGTGCAGCTGGGTCAGCGCCGCGTCGGCGGTGCTCGGCGTCCACCGGGCGGTGAATTGCTTGCGCTCGCGGAATTTCTTCATCTCCCAGACGCGCAGCACGAGCTCGAAGTCCCCGGCCTGCTGGCGCACCGCGCCGGTGAACACGTAGTCAAGGCCGTCCTTGCTCGTGTCCAGCAGCTGCCGGAGGTTGTCGGTCATCCACTCGGCGGCGAAGATCATCGGCTGGCGCCCGCCGTCCGGCTTCTCCAGGTAGCCCAGGGCAGCGACCGCCGAATAGAGCGGCGAAAATCCGAAGGTCTCCGCGAGCCAGAGCGGCAGGGAGCGCGTCAGGCGGCCGAGCTCGTCCTCCGGCCGCTGCAGCGCGCCGGCCGGGTCGGCCAGGCCCAGCTGGGCGAGCTGCCCAAAGGCGACGCGCCGGACCCGGGCGTCCTTCGCGGGCAGGATCCGGTCGGCCAGCGCTTCCAGGCCGTAAAACCAGATGGGCTTGCTGATGCTGGCGAGGGCAACCTTGGCCCCGCGTTCCTCGAGGGCGGGCCCGCCCTCGGATTCCGGAGTCAGGTAGCCGGCCGTGCCCATCGCCGCGGTCTGGTCGGCCGCCTCCACGATCGCGTTCGAGTAGCCGTAGAGGCGCTCCTCCAGCTCCGGCCGGTTGAGCGCGAAGAGCATGTCGAGGATGTGCTGCGCCGAGTCGATCTGGCGGACGGTGAGGTAGGCCTGCAGGAGGTTGAAGCCGATGGCCGGGCCGTGGCGGCGGGCGTCGTACCGCGGGGCGATGAGCTCGATGATCGGCACGATGTGGCCGGAGGAGCCCAGGTCGCCCGAAACCGTCAGCAGGACGTCGGGCCGGTCGCCGGCCACCGCCAGCACCTCCTCATAGATCGCGAGCGCGCCCGCCAGGTCCCGGGCGTCGAGCTTTTCGCGCGCGGCGTTCAGGCGTTGGCGCGAGTCGGATATTTCCATGCCGCCAGCAAAAAGCGCGTGGGCCAATCGGGCGAGCGTGTTTTGCAGGTTATTGCCGGAAATAGCGTTCCACGCCTAAAGTTTTGGCGTTTTCAACCGAGGTTTGAGTGTAGGTGAAATCCACCCCTGCCGAAGGTTTGTCTGCCGCGACCAATCCCGCCGATCTGGTGCGCAACCTGGAGCACCTGCCGGCCACCGCCGCGGTGCTGCCGCACCTGCTGCGCCTGCTCAAGAGCGACAGCGCCGCCCTGAGCGAGGTCATCGAACTCATCCGGGTGGATTCCGCGATCACCGCCCGCACGCTCCAGATGGGCAGCAGCGCCTACTACAATCCCCGCGGCACCCCCTGCGAAAGCGTGGCGGACGCCGTGCACCGGGTCGGTTTCAACGAGGTCTACAAGCTCGTCTCGTATGCCGCGACCGCCCAGCTGCTGATGCGGGCCCTCGCCCCCTACGCGCTCCAGCCCGAGGACACCTGGAAGCGGTCGGTCTCCTGCGCGCTGGCGGCCGAGCAGCTCGCCGACCACGCGGGCGTGAACCGCAACCTCGCCTACACCGCCGGCCTGCTGCACGGCGTGGGCATGATCGCGATCGACGCCTGGATGCAGAAGGAGGGCCGCGAGCTGTATTTCGATTCCGACGAGCTGCCCCTCGAGGCCACCGCGAGCGAGGCCCGCCTGCTCGGCTGCACCAACGCCGAGGTCGGGGCCGCGCTGCTGCAGCTCTGGGAGTTCCCCTCCGCCATCGTCGAGCCCGTGCGCTGGCAGTACGAGCCGGCCCGGTCCCGCACGGAGCCGACCCTGGCCTGCCTGCTGCACGTGGCGAAGTGGCTGCGCGACGCCGCCCACCTCCCCGAGGAGCAGCCGCTGCCGACGGCGCCCGCGGACTGGATCCTTCAGACCCTGCAGCTGACCAGCGCCGACCTCGAGATCCGGCTCTACCAGGTGCGCGACGCGTTCCTCGCCGCCGCCCGGCTGCTGGACAACTGAGGCGGAATTGTCCGCCAGCTAGGACAGGCCGAGCGATCGCATCGCCGCCCTCATATAGCCCATGGCGAAGGCCATGCCCGCGTGCCAGGGTGCCGCGCAGTTCATGGCCGGGGTGTGGTCCGGGATGAGGACGCCGTCGAACTGGTTGCGGTGCAGGATCGCCAGGACCTTGAGCATGTCCACGTCGCCGTCGTCGATGAAAGTCTCCTGGTAGGTGGGGACCTTGCCCCGGACATTGCGGAAATGCACGTAGCCCAGCCGGCGCTGCCGGCTGTAGGTGTCGACCACGTCGTAAATGTCGCCCTCGGTCATCTCCGCGAGCGAGCCGATGCAAAACTCCAGCGTGTTGGACGGACTGGGGTTGAGGTCAATGAGCCTCTGAAAGCCCCCGGGCTGGTAGACCAGCCGGGGCTGGCCGCGGACGAATGGCAGCGGCGGATCGTCGGGATGCGCTGCCAGTCTTACTCCCGCCTCCTCCGCGACAGGCAGGACCTCGTCCAGGAACCGCCCCAGCCTGCGCCAGAGTTCTTCCGGGGAAACAGAGGGAAGGACTCCTCCCTTCAGCGCTTTTCCATCGTAGATCATATTCCAGACCATGCCCCGGGGCATGGGCGCGTCATAGGGACCCTCCATCCCCACGGAGGTGGCGTCGCCGCGGGCATAGTGGCCCTTGGTGCGGCCCGCGACCCCCGCGATCGAAAAATTGTAGCCCATGACCGGGATCCCGGCCTGACCCATCCGCCGCAGGATCGTCTTCACGTTCTCGATGTGCCGGGCGCGCTGCGGGCCGTCGAGCAGCACGTCGTGCCAGTGCGCGGGATCGAAGTTCTCGATCGCCTCGAGGACCAGGCCGGCGCCCTCCACCTCGCGGCGCAGCGCGACCATTTCCTCGAGCGACCAAAGCCGGTTGGGGTCGCCAGCCAACCCCCAGCCCAGGTCGGTGCCGGTCGGCTGGTCGTCGGTCGCCACCCCGCCGCGAAAATAGTCCACGAGATGCGCCACGACATGCGTCGCGCCCGCCTGGCGCGCGAACAGGAAGTTCTCGCGCGTCAGCATGTGGCGATAGAGGCCCAGCCCGAGTTTCATGGAAAGACGCAAGGGGAAGGCGCGGCCGCAGCGAGCGCAAGGGCCGAACCGCGCCTTACTGGGCGGCCGCGGCCCGGACAACCGCGCCCAGCCGGGAGATCCCCGTCGCGATGCGGGCCTCGTCCGCGTTGCTGAAATTGAGCCGCAGCGTGTTGCGCCGCGGGGCGCCGACCCAGAACGCCTCGCCCGGGACAAAGGCCACCTTCTGGCGCAGCGCAGCGCGGAACAGCTCGGTGGCGTCGCTGCCCGGCGGCAGCTCCACCCAGAGGAAGAGTCCGCCCTCGGGCCGGGTCCAGCGGCACCCGGGCGGCAGTTCGCGCTCGAGGGCCGCCAGCATCGCGTCCCGCCGGCGCCGGTAGACGCCGCAAAGGTCCTGGACGTGCGCCTCCAGGGCACCGGGCCGCCGCACATAGTGCCAGACCAGGCGCTGGGTGAAGGCGGAGGTGTGCAGGTCCGCGGCCTGCTTCGCCGTGACCAGCCGTTCATGGATGGCAGGATCGGAGGCGACGAGCCAGGCCACGCGCAGCCCGGGCGCGAGGATCTTGCTCGTCGTGCCGAGGTAGAGCCAGCTGTCCGCGCCGGCCAGGGTCACCAGCGCGGCCTGCGGGATCCCACCGTAGCGCAGCCGGCCATAGGGATCGTCCTCGAAAAGCGGGACGCCGAATTCCGCGGCCAGCGACACGACCTGGGCCCGGCGGTCGGCGGACAGGCTGACCCCGGTCGGGTTCTGGAACTGGGGGACGAGATAGAGGAATTTCGGCGGCCGCGGGGAATTTTCCAGGATCCGCCGCAGTTCGGCGGGCAGGAGACCACCCTCGTCGCAGGGCACGCCCACAATCCGCGCCTCATAGGAGGCGAAGGCCTGCAGGGCGCCGAGATAGGCGGGGTTCTCCACCAGCACGGTGTCGCCGGGATCGAGCAGGACCTTGCCGGCGAGGTCGAGGCCCTGCTGGGAGCCGTTGACAATCAGGACCTGCTCGGCGGGCACGCGGAGCCCCACGGTCGTCGCCAGGTGGCGTGCGACCCACTGGCGCAGCGGCAAGAAGCCCTCGGTGAGCCCGTACTGGAGGGAAGCGGGCCCGTCCTCGGCGAGGACCCCGCGGGCGGCGCGGTTCACGTCGGCGATCGGAAACAGCTCCGGCGCCGGCAGGCCGCCGGCAAAGGAGATGATGTCGGGCGAGCTGGTGGTCTTCAGGATCTCGCGGATGGCGCTTGGCTGGAGCCGGGAGCAGCGCGCCGAAAGGCGGAAGCCGGACGGGGTCGCAACCGCATTCATCGCTCGCGCCTTTCCCCTTCCGGCCACGGCCGGTCCCCCGCGGGCCCGGCGGCTGGCGCCAGGTCCGGGTGATGGTTCATCACGAGCAGGTCGTGCGCGGCGCCATTGGGCGCCTGGTGGAACGGCAGGAGGATCCGGCCGCGGAACTCCGCCCGCGGGCGGAGGCCCTGCCGCGGGAGCAGGGCGATGGGTTGGGCTTCGTGGTGCATGGGATGGGCGGGTTGAGCGCCCCTCCTCTGCCGGGTCCGGCGGAGCCAAAAAAAAGCCCCTCCGGTTCGGCACCGGAGGGGCAAAGTCGTTTTGTCAGAACGATCAGGTCCCTCTCGGCGCGTCGAGCGACGACACGGCGACGACGGCGGAAACGCCGAAGGACGAGATGACGATGGCTGAGCCGTGGAGGTTCATGATCGAGCGGATATGGATGCCGAAATCGCGGCCGGTGTCAAGGTCAACCCTGGCGCCCGGGAGCCGGGGCGGCGGGAGCCGGCGGCCGGACCTCGACGGTCACGCGTTCGAAAGTGGGGTGGTCGGCATCCTTGATGACAAAATCCTTGTCGGCCGAAATTTTCACGTCGCGAAACGTGATGCCCGTGATCCGGCTTTCGGGCAGCCCGGCGATCCGCCCGGCGGCCTTTGCGCCCTCGACCGTGACATGGTCGATCAGGATGTCGTGGTAGCTCGGGACCAGGCTCGGGTCGCCCTTGAAGTTGGGCCGGTTGCTGTCCGAGTAGTCGGCGTAGATCGTGATGGCGTAGCCCACGTTCTTCATCCGGATGTCCGTATAGCGGACGTTGCGCACGAGGCCGCCCAGGCCCCGCTCCGACTTGATGCGGATCCCGTAATCGGTGCCGTCGAAGGTGCAGTGGCGGACCAGCATGTCGTCGATCCCGTTGATCGTGCCGGAGCCGATGGAGATGCCGTGGCCGTGGCGGATGGTGTTGTTCTCGATCAGCACGTCATTCCCGCCGCCCTTGACGCAGATGTCGTCGTCGCCGGTGTCGACGTCGCAGTCGCGGACGAGGAAATTTGTGCCCGGACCGATGTCGATCGCATCCGTGTTGGGCGCATTGAAGGGGGCGCGGACCTTGACCCGTTCGATCGTCAGGTCGATCACATCGCGGATCAGCAGATGGTACCGGGAGGAGTTGGTCAGCGTAAGGTCGGCGACGTGCAGGCGGTGGCAGCCGGTGATGAAGACCAGGTTCGGCCGCGGGTACTGGATGCGGCCCGGCGAGGCGCGGGCCGCGCGCTCCGACCAGGCCCACCAGTGGGCGCCATTGCCGTCGATCGTCCCGGTTCCGGTCAGCGCGAGGTCATGGACGTTCTCCGCCGTGATCAGGGGCGGCGGGGTCTTCACCCTCGCCTTCACCTCGGCCGCCGAATGCAGCGTCTCCGGCTCGGGCAACCCCGCGGCCGTGAATGTCGCCGGCGCCTTGATGACCGCGCCGGCCTCGAGATGAAAGTCGAGATTGGAGCAGAGGGAGAACGGCTGGACCTGGTAGATGCCCGCCGGCACCACCAGTTTGCCCCCGCCCGCCTCCTTGACCGCCGCAATCGCCTTCCGGAAGGCGCCGGTATTGTCGGCCACGCCGTCGCCGACTCCGCCAAAATCTGCCAGCGAGAAAGTGCGGCCGGGGATGTTCGGGAGCGCCGGGTGGACGCTGGCCGCGCCCGATACGTCGATTCCCGGCGGCAGCGGGGCCTCCGCGACCGGCGACACCGTGGCGCAACCGGTCAGGCCAAGGAGGAGGCCGAGCGCAACCAGGGCCGGGGGACAAATAGCGGGGTTCTTCATGGGGTATTGCCCTGCCAGACGCCCGTCCCGCCGAAACAGCCCGGACAAAATCGGGCGGGCCCTCCCGGATTCGAACCGGCGACCTCAATCGGGTGCCGTCGCCTGGGTGTAAAATTTCTCGAACGCCCGCAGCTTGAGGTGGTGCACAGCCAAACTCAAATCGGCGAACTTGGCCTTGGCGGCGTCATCGGCCAGGCCCGATTCCAACCGCTCGGAGGTGCGGTGGAACCGCTCGCCCAAGGCCCGGCGCTCGTCGGTATCACCCAGTTCGCGGAGCAATCGCCGGACTTTTTCCGATCGCCGCCGGGTCTTTGTGACCAATTGCAGGGCGGCGGCGAAAGTGATCCGGCCCGCCTTCGCGTCCTTCAGGACGCCGCACTCAAACACGCGGCATTGCGTTGGCCGATCCGCGTAGACGCGACAGGTGCGATCCGCGCACAGAGCCGCGCACGGCTGGGGAAAGCGGGCGACAGGCTCCTTCCCGCGCGAAAGCGTGACCGGCAGCCCGAGCCTTTTCAGTTTCCTGGCATCATCATTCGGCTCCAGTTTGACGAGGTCGAAAAGTGTCCCGTCGCAGCAGAGCCCGCACGCGCGGCAGAGATCTTCGCCTGGTTCCACGAGCCCAGCATTCGGTGCCCGGGAGCTCGATGGCAAGGTGGGTTTCGCAAGCACCTGTTGGCGGACCACCCGCCGGTCACTCAACTGATCAGCAGGAGGCGGGGCGGCCTGCCGGGCCGGGTCGCGGGCGCCCGGTGGACGCAGGGCGGAACGGGGCTGCCCGGGTAGTCCACCGCAATCCGCCAGAGGTGGCACAGGCCGAAGTCAAAGGGCCGGGCACCGGGCCGCGGGACGTAGTGCAGGTCATAGCAATGATCCTTCAGGTACTCGCAAAACCCGGCCCCCTCTTCCCCGCCGAATTCGCGCAGCAGCCGGGCGCGGGTCTCGGGTTGATCGACATGCCGCTGCGCCTCCTCGTTGCGCAGCCCCTCGGAGGCGGCCTCGGTATAGCTGCAAAGATAGGTATCGGTCTCCACCGTGGCGCTGTCGGCGTGGAAGGAATAGACGTCGGTCGGCACCGCCCCCGGTTCCTCGTCGCGGGGATAGCGCCGGATGCAGTCGAGGACCGGGGCCAGCCCGTGCGCACGCAGCCGCTCCAAGTCCTCGACTAGGGTGGCCACGGCCGCCCGGCCGGCGGGGCTCAGCGGCAGCGTCCGCAGCGCGGCTTCGTCCAGGGGGGTGATGTCGTCGGTCGCGGCCAGGTGCCCGACCACCTCGGCGAAGTCGCCGGTCAGGCTCCGCGGCCAGCACAGGGCGTTGACGCCTCCGCCAAAGGGGGTCGCCACCAGTTCCTGGAAGCTGTCCACGACCCGCACACGGTCGTAGCCGGGCGGTGGGTGATATAGGGGCGGGCTCGGGCTCATCGAACGGCCCACAAGGGGCGAACCCGTGGTCAGGTCAAGGCCGGCCGGAAGCGGCCGTGCTTTGGATTGCCTCGCCGGCCCCGGCAGCATATTCATGACTCCGTGACCTTGGTCGAACAGGTGCGTCAGGCGGGTGTCGTGGGGGCTGGAGGCGGAGGCTTTCCAACCCACGTCAAGATCGCGGGGAAGGCCGACACCGTCATCGCCAACGGGGCCGAATGCGAGCCGCTCCTGCACAAGGACGCTGTCGTGATGGAGACCTACGCCGCGGAGGTCGTCCAAGGCGTCGTCCTGACCATGGCCGCTGTCGGCGCCCGGGACGGCGTGGTCGCGGTGAAGGCGAAGAACGAGCACGCGGTGCACGCCGTCACGGAGGCCTGCCGCGGGACCGCCGTGCGGGTCAAGCTGCTCGGCGACTACTATCCGGCGGGCGATGAATACGATCTCGTGCACGAGGTCACGGGACGGCTGATTCCGCCGGCGGGGATCCCTCTCCAGGTTGGCGTCGTCGTAAGCAACGTCGAGACGCTGGCGAACGTCACGGCGGCGGCGGGCGGGCGACCGGTCACGCACAAGACCCTCACCATCGCCGGTGCCGTGAAGCGGCCGGTCAGCCTCACGGTGCCGATCGGCACCTCGTATCGCGACTGCATCATGGCCGCGGGCGGCCTCACAACGGAAGATCCGGTGCTGTGCCTGGGCGGGATGATGATGGGCGAGACCACCGACGATCTCGCCACGCCGGTGACCAAGACCTCCACGGGCGTGATCGTCCTGCCGCGGAGCCATCACGTTGTGGAGCGCAAGCTCAAGCCACCGCGGGTCCAGGCTGCCATCGGCAAGTCCGCCTGCGACCAGTGCCGGTATTGCACCGAGTACTGCCCGCGGTTTCTGCTCGGCTACATGGTCGAGCCGCATCAGGTCATGCGGAGCCTCGCTTTCACCGCAACGGGCCAGGACCACTGGAACGAATGGGCATCTCTGTGCTGTTCCTGCGGACTCTGCACCCTCTACGCCTGCCCGGAGGAGCTCTACCCCAAGGAGGCCTGCGACGACTCCAAGGCGGCGCTGCGCACGGCGGGCCGCAAGTGGAGCGGACCGATGACGGTAAAGCCGCACCCGATGCGCGAGGGCCGCCGGGTGCCGATCAAGTCCCTCGTGCGCCGGCTCCATCTTGAATCCTACGATCATCCAGCGCCCCTGGACCCCAAGCCTCTCCAACCCGGGCGCGTCGAGCTTCGCCTGAAGCAAAGCTCGGGGCCAGCGGCTGTGCCCAGGGTCCGGGCGGGCGACGAGGTGGCCGCCGGTGAAATCGTGGCCGAGCCGCCAGGAGACGCACTGGGTGCGCTGCTCCACGCGCCGTTTGCTGGCCGGATCGAGAGCGCCGACGGGCGCTCGCTCATTCTCCTGCGCTCTCCATGAACGAACACTCCATCGGCCTGCTCGAACTCTCCAGCATCGCGGCCGGCTTCCAGGTCGCCGACGCGATGCTGAAGGCCGGAACCGTGCGCCTCCTGCTCTCGCGTTCGATCTGCTCCGGCAAATACATGATCCTCGTCGGCGGCACGGCCTCGGCGGTCGAGTCGGCCGTCGCCGCCGGGGCGGCCGGGGCCAACGGCTGCCTGATCGACCAGCTGGTGATCCAGAAAATCCATCCGGACGTCTTCGCCGCGATAGGCCGGTCGCAGCCGGCGACCCTCACCGGCGCGCTCGGCGTCTTCGAGTCCTTCAATGTTGCGACATTGATCAAGGCGGCCGACGCCGCCGTCAAGTCCGCCGACGTGACGCTGCTCGAGGTCCGCCTGGCCATGGCGCTCGGCGGCAAGGCATTCTGCACCCTGACGGGTGATGTCTCCTCGGTGGAGCTGGCCGTGGCCGCCGGGCGGCGGGTGATTTCCGAGGCTGGCATGCTGGTGAACGCGGTGGTGCTGCCGCGGCCCCATCCCGACGTCTATCGGGAAGTCATCTGATTGCCCGGGCGGCGGGGCATTCC
>CAZKAH010000003.1:0-9071 GCA_964550715.1 uncultured Opitutaceae bacterium | reverse complement strand
ACCGGGAGCAAAGAAACTGGTGGGCCCTGCCGGATTCGAACCGGCAACCAAGGGATTATGAGTCCCCTGCTCTGACCGTTGAGCTAAAGGCCCGACTCACAGCACAACTAACAGGCACGAGAGGTTAAAAGTTTCCGCGTTTTTTGGCAAGGCTCGCAGGGAATTGATCTGCCGGTGTCAGTCTGACCCGGCCCAGTAATCCCCGGCCCTTTCCTCGGCGGGAATCCGCCCTGAGCCGAGCACGATGTCCTTCAATTCCCCCGGGCCGGCCGAGAGGTAGGTCCCGGTGTCGCGCGGGGCCGCGACGCCCTCGACGACGGCTCCCGGGCAGCGATCGAGCCGGATGACGGGCGCTCCGGCCACCGGCGCCGCGGTGGATATATTTTCCAGCCGAAGGCCCTGCGAGTCCTTGATGAGAAGCGACGGCCCCCGGTCGCGGGTGATCCGGAGGTTGGACAGCTCCAGGCCGGTGGTATCGCGGGCCCGGAGCCCGCCGGCCCCCGAGCCCACGATGTCGCTGAGCCGCAGGCCCTCGATCGGCCTTTCCGGCAGCCCGGCGATGGAGATCATCACCGGCTCGCCGAAATTGTTGCCGCTGATGCTGACGGGGTTCCAGCCGTAGTCCGGGCGGCCGCGGGAATGGGTGATCGTGACATGGCTGATGGAAATGTCGCGGAAGACCGGCGTTCGCGCCGAAACGGGCTCGGGCGGAGGCGGCGTCTCCCCCTGCATCGAATAGAACTGGGCCACGCTGATGGCGCGTCCGACATCGTCCATCACCAGGTTGTCGATCCGGATGTTTTCCACGCGGCCGCCGCGGCCGCGCTCGCTCTTGATGTTGATGCCCGCCTGCGTTCCCTGGCAGACGATGTTGCTGACCACGACATTGCGGATGCCGCCGGAGGTCTCGCTGCCGATGACAATGCCGCCGGAGCCGCGGTGGATGACACAATTCGTGATCGTGACGTTCTCGGTCGGCCGGTTGACGCGCAGGCCGTCGGCGTCCTTGCCGGCCTTCAGCGTGATGGCGTCGTCGCCGTTATCGAGGTAGCAGTCGGAAATCCGGACGTCGCGGCTCGAGTCGACGTAGATGCCGCCGGTGAAGGCGCCGGGAAAGGTCTCCAGCGAGACGTCCCGCACGGTGACGTTCTCGGAATAGAGCAGATGAACCGACCAGAAGGGGGCGCCGACCATGCGGATGCCCTCGATGAGCACGTTCCTGCTCTCCCGCAGGCGGATGAAGGCGGGCCGCAGGAGGGGCGCGGCCTGCAGGTAGGCCTCCGGCGGCTGGGGGGTTTTCTTCTGGAGCAGCTCCAGCAGCCGGTTCCACGCGGGGCCAAAGGCGGAGCCGGAGCTCGTTGCGGTCTTCGGCTGCGGGCCGCCGGCCAGCCGGGTCCAGTCCGCATTGTCCGTGGTGATCGTGCCCCGCCCCGTGATCGTGACGTTTTCGAGGCCGGTCCCGCCAATCAGCGGGATGGGCTGAAGGCATTCGATGCCCTGGACCCGGCCGGGGGCCAGGGGCAGGCGGGCCGCCGGGAACCGCAGCACCGCCCCCGCTTCGATGCGCAGGACGAGATTGCTGGCCAGGACGATGGGGCCGCAGAGGTAGTTCCCGGCCGGGATCACCACCGTCCCCCCGCCGGCGGACTCGGCCGCCTCGATCGCCCTCCGAATGGCCTCGGTCGCAGGGGCGGAGGCGTCGCGGCGGGCGCCAAAATCCAGCACGTCAAAAATGGCGCCGTCGCACTGAGCCCGGGCCGCCGGGAGAATCAGGAGCAACGACATGAGCCAGGGGCGGGGGTCCGGCATCGCAGGGCCAGTTTTTCGATCGCTCCGCGCGGTGTCGATGGCGAACTCCCCGCCGCGCATCCCGCTTGCCCGTTCCCCATCCCCAATTATTATCGATTGCCTTGGCCAATTCGTCCCCGCCCACGCCCAACCCGGCTCCAGATCCGGCCACGCGCACGCCACGGTATCAGCTGCCGCCGGGAGCCTGCGACGCCCATGCGCACATTTTTGGGCCCTTCGACCACTTCCCGGTCAGGAACCAGAGCTATATCCCGGCCAGCGCGCCCCTCGCCGACTACGTGCGCATGCACCAGGTGATCGGGTGTTCCCGCGGCGTCCTCGTCCAGCCGAGCCCCTATGGGACGGACAATTCGGCGCTGAAGGCTGCCCTCAAGTCCCGGAGCTTTCCCCTGCGCGGCATCGCCCTCATCGACGCCGCGACCACCGACGCCGAGCTGGATGAGCTGCACTGGCTGGGCGTCCAGGGCTGCCGGATCCACCTGTCGGCCTCCAATGCCCCGGAGGTCCTGCCCACCCTGCCGGGTGTGGCCGAGCGCATCCGGCGCCTCGGCTGGCACCTGCAGCTCCTGCCGGACGCGCCGGATCTGCCCGACATGGATTCCCTGCTGCTGTCGCTGGCGGTCCCGGTCGTGGTCGACCATTTCGGCATGGTGCCCGCCTCCGCGGGCGTCGGCTCGCCCGGATTCCAGATGCTTCTTCGCCTGGCCCGCAGCGGCCGAACCTGGTTCAAGCTCACGGCGCCCTACCGGGTGTCGCGCCAGGCGCCGCTCTTTCCCGACGTCACGCCCCTCGTGCACGCCCTGCTCGAGACCGCGCCCGACCGGTGCGTGTGGGGCACCGACTGGCCGCATCCGAACGCCTCGTTCATGCCGAACGACGGGGACCTCGTGGACCTGCTGCCGGCCTGGATCCCGGACGAAACCCTGCGCCGGAAGGTCCTCGTCGACAATCCCGCCGAGCTCTACGGATTCTGAGCGGCGGATCCGGACGCGGAATCAGAAGGCGGGCAAGGCCCGCTCGGCCTCCCGGGCCGGCGGGAAGTCGGGCTGCAGCCGGAGGGCGGTTTCAAATTCCCCCCGCGCCTCTCCATTCCGGCCCAGGCTCCGGAACGCCATGCCCAGGTTGAAGTGGGCGAGGGGCGACCGGGCGTCCAGCCGGATGGCTTCCTCGAGAGGGGCCAGGGCCTCCCGGCCGCGGCCCGACTTGACCAGCAGGATCCCCAGGTTGCCCTGCGCGTCGACCAGGCGGGGATTGAGCCGCACCGCGTCCTCGCAGAACTGCAGGGCCTCGGCGACCCAGCCGGCCCGCACCAGCGCATTGACGAGGTCGCTGCGCTCCCCGCCCCGCTCCGGCACGAGCCGCGCCCCGGGCCCCAGGATCGCCGCCGCCTCTTCGGTGCGGCCCTCCCGGAAAAGGACGAGGCCCAGCCGGCCCCGGGCCTCGCGGGCGGCCGGCTGCACCCCGACCGCCTCGCGGAACGAGGCCTCCGCCTCCGCCAGCCGGCCCTGGGCCAGCAGCGTCCGGCCCAAGCGCGTGAGGATGTCGTAGCGGTAGGTGTCGGACCCCAGCGTGGTCAGCACGTGGCGGAAGAGCGTCTCGCTATCCCGCCACACCCGGACCTGCGCCGCGCTGGCCACCCCGGCGACCGCCAGCAGTCCCGCGACCAGCGGCAGGGAGAGCCGGCGCCACCCGGGACTTTTCCACAGGTGAAGGCAGCCGACGGCCAGCGCGATCGACCAGGGGATCGATGCCAGGTAGCTGTAGCGGTCGTTCGTGTAGTGGGGATGCTCGCTCAATCCCAGCATCGGCACCAGGAGCGCCAGGTGGCAGAGCCAGAGCGCCAGGATCCCCGGGCACCGCCGACGTTGCCAGACCAGGAGGCCCGTGACGGCGAGCACGCCGACAAGGCTCGCCAGGAAGATCGCGCCGGTCGGATTGAAGGCGACCAGGGCGGTGTAGACCGGAGCGAGATGGACGGGCCAGAGGGGCTTCCAGACATAGTAGGCCCAGACGTAAAAGGCCTGCATGATCCTCGGTCCCGGTCCGAACTCCGCCAGCGTGGGCGGCGGTTCCCAGATGCCGTGGGCCCGATAGCGCGAAACGAGGGTCGCGACCATCATGGCCAGGCTCACCACCGCGAACGGAATCTTTTCGAGCCCGATCCGGCGGAGCGCGGCCGGCCGGCCGGGACCCCCGGCCGGAACGCGCGCCAGCACCAGGAGGTCGAGGACCGCGAGCGCCGCGGGGTAGCCCAGCGCCGCCGGATAGCTGAGCAGGGAAAGGCCGAACGCCGTGACCGACCACCAGTACCCCGGCCGTTTCCAGGCGCCGGCGGGATCCGGCGGTCCCGCCGTCCCCACGTAGGCCAGCAGGGAAAGCAGAAGGAAGAAGACCGCCTGGCAGTACTGCCCCGTCGAAATCCAGGACACGGTCTCGACCCGGAGGGGATGGATCGCCCACGACAAGGCGCCGGTCACCGCGGCCAGCAGCGGCCAGGCGGGGGCGAGCGGCGGCACGAGGATTGCCAGGAGCCGCCGAATCAGGACGAAGAGCAGGAGGGCGTCGGCCAGGTGGAGGACCAGGTTGCCGACATGGTGCGACCGCGGGCCCGCCCCGAAGGCCTGGTAGTCCGCCGCCCAGCGCAGCCAGCCCAGCGGAAGATATCGGCGCATGTACTGGGCGTCGGTGAACATCCACCGAAGGTTGGTCCACGAGATCCCGTGGACGTGGACGTTGTTGAGGACGTTGATGTCGTCGTCCCATTGCAGCATCCCGCCGTCGTTGGCCCGCCGAAAGACCAGCCAGACCGCCAGGCCGATCGCCGCGGCGGCCGCCGCTGTCAGCCAGCGGGACGTGGACGGGTGGCCCGGGGATGACGCCATGCGCCGTAAGCTCAGAAATCGAGCGCCTTGGTCGGACCGATCTCCACGTTGAACCGTTCGTCAAACGGCCGCACGTGCCTGAAATCGCTGCGGATCATCTCGCCGCTGCGGGTCACCGGCACGAAGAAGACCGATACGGCGCCCCCGCCGGTCACGGTGGTCATCGCCGGGCTGTGCTTGGGGTCCACCCGGGCGAAGTCCGCCTCGAGTTCGCCGGACTTCACCTTGAGGACGAGCGCGTAGCGGATGGGCGCGCGCAGGCGGACGGAGACATGCTCGAGGGCCCGCTCGGCCTTGTTCACCCGGACGAGGACCTGGAACTTGTCCGGCGGGAAGCGCTCGTTGTTGTCGGCGCGGAGCGGCACCTCGTAGGTGGCGGTGGCCGCATCCTCGGTTGAGACCGCGGCATGGTCGAGATCGACCACGTCGCCCAGGGTGCGGCCCGGCGCCGGCTTTCCCTCGGCCTCGGCCCGCTCCAGCCCGCGGCCCCGCTGGATCCCGCGCTGGCGGTATTTCTCGAAATCGGCCTTCGTCGGCGGGTGGCCGTGGACCTGCATGGGCACGTACTGGTCCGCATACGGCTTCGACGGGTCGAAGCGGAGCACCGTGGAATCCACCACCTTGTCCTGGCCGTTCCTCATCTTGTCGGATTCGGTGAACGCCCAGCGGCCCTTGTCCTGGGCGACCTTGAGGAGGGCGTCCCGCAGGAGCGGAGGCGCCTCCGCGCCCAGCGGCCCGGCCAGCAGGACCGCCAAGATCAGGAAAGATGCCTTCATCCAGCCTACAGGATGCCCTCCTTCCACGCCGTGCAAGGGTCGATTGTGCAGGGCCGGCTTAAGATTGTGCTGAATCTGCCGATGGTTAGCCTGAATACCCATACCCGTGCGGATCGTCCGGTTTGTAACCCTCTTCTATCTCGCTGGATATTGCCTGCTTGCCGCCGGGACCCCGACCCTGGCGGTGGCGGAAGGACCCGGCGTTGCCCCCGGCCCGCTCGCGGGGGCGCCGGCGGTCGAGCCCGTCGTGGTCGGCTTCCCGTCGGATAGCTTCCCCTATTCCTTCCGGAAGGGGAATGGCATGGACGGCTTCACCGTGGAGCTTTTCGACGCGGTGGTGCGCACCATGGGGCTGCACACCCGCCGGGAGATCGCCCGGAGCATCGATATGCAGACCCACTTTGTGCAGGGGGATTTCGACATGGTCCTGATGTACAGCCACTCGAAGTCCCGGGAGGCCTTCGCGGATTTTTCCACGCCCTACCTCACCCTGCAGGGCGGCGTCTTCGTGCGCACGGACGGGTCCGTGCGGCAGTACGACGACCTGAACGGCAAGGCATTCGCGATCATCGGGCGCGGCAGCATTGGCGAGGTCTTCCTGCAGCAGCACCACCTCAGCGCCCAGCTGCGGTACGCCAGCTCCTCCGGCGAGGCCCTGCGCTGGGTCCAGGACGGCAGCTGCGCGGGCACGTTCGTCTCGCGGCTGACCGCCCTCTCGGTCATCGACCACGACGGCCTGAAGGGGCTGACGATCCTGGGCGGCGCGCTCGCCGAATACGAGATCCAGCAGTGCTTCGCCGTCCACAAGGGCAACGCCCTCCTGCTCGCCCAGCTCAACGAGGGGCTGGCGATTGTCCACCGCACCGGCGAATTCGACGAGATCTACCGGCGCTGGTTCGGCCGGATTGACGCGCCCCTGTTCACCCCCCGGCAGATCGTCGTCTACCTGATGACGGCGCTGGCCCTCGCCCTCCTCGCGGCGCTCGGGGGATTCGTCTGGCAGACCACCCTGCGCCGCCGGATCGCCCGGCAGGCCGCCGAGCTGGCCGAGCAGCGGGAGCTGCTGCAGGCCCTCTACGACCACATCCCCATCGGCCTGAGCGTGATCAAGCTCGCGGCGGACGGGCCGCACCTGATCTCGATGAATCGCGCGGCCGGCCGCCTCTACGGGGTCGACCCCGAGAAGACCGTCAACCGCCTGCTGGCCGACCTCGCGCTGCCCGCCGGGCCGCGCAGCCACCTCGAGGAGGTGCTGCGCCGGCGGCCGGCCGACGAGAAGATCGTGCACTACGAGCACGAGATCGAGGGCACCCGCGGGGTCCTGGAGGTGATGATCGTCCCCCTGTCGCCGGAGGCGGGAAATTTTCCGCGCCTGTGCGTGCTGGCGGAGGACATCTCGGCGCGGAAGCTCCTGGACGCCGAGGTCGCCCAGTCGCGGCGGCTGCGCGCGGTCGGCGAGCTGGTCGGCGGCATCGCGCACGAGTTCAACAACCTGCTGACCCCGATGATGCTGAAGGTGGGCATGATCGAGCTCGACTGGGCGGGGGACGCCCGGCTGCAGCAGGAGATCGCCGTGATCCTGCAGGCGGCGCAGCGCGCCTCCGAGCTCACGCGCCGCCTCCTCACCTTCGGCCGGAAGCCCAGCACCCAGGGCGAGTCCGTGCTCCTCGCCGAGATGGTCGCCAACTGCTTCGGGCTGCTGCGGCCGGCGATCGACCGGCGCATCACCTGGGAGAGCGACGTTCCCTCGGGCCTGCCCCCGCTCCGGTTCAACGCCACCGATCTCAACCAGATCCTGCTCAATCTCCTCCTCAACGCCCGCGACACGCTGATGGAGAAGCTGGCCCTGCCCCACGACGACGACTGGGTGGCGCGCATCCACGTCTCGGTGACCGCGCTCCCCGCCGGCGCCGAGCCGGCCCACAAGCTGCATCCGGGCCTGCGGATCCTTGGATGGCAGAGGCTCACGGTGCAGGACACCGGGCTGGGGATGTCTCCCCAGGTCGTCGAGCGCATCTTCGAGCCCTTTTTCACCACCAAGGACCCCGGCAAGGGCACCGGCCTCGGCCTGGCGACCGTCTGGCACCTGGTGACCGAGGCGGGCGGCCGCGTGGAGGTCGACTCGATGCCCGGCTCGGGAACCTCCTTCCACCTGCTCCTGCCGGTCTGGCCGGCCGCCGAAGCTCCCGCGCCGAAGCCCGCCGCCCCGCCCGCCGCCACCCCGGGGCCCGTCCGCGTCCTGCTGATCGAGGACGAGGCGCTCGTCGCGCAGACCGTGACCGCCATTCTCCGCCGGGGCGGCCATGAGGTCCGCCAGATCGACAACGGCGCGGCCGCCTGGAAGCACCTCGCGGAGAGCGCCGGCCAGTACCAACTCCTGGTGGTGGACGTGAACCTGCCCGGCCTGAGCGGCCTGGAGGTCGTCAAGCGGCTGCGGGAACGCGCCTATGCGGGCCGGATCCTGGTCGTCGGGGGCCGCCTCGGCCTGTCCGACCTGCGGGCCCTCGTCCAGCTGCGGGTCGACCGGGTGCTGACCAAGCCGTTCACCGCACAGCAGTTCGAAAGCGCCCTGGCCGAGGCGATGGCCTAGCCGGCGCGAACGGCGGAATTGACCGCCCCCGGCCGAGGGCGTCTAATCGGACCCCTCTCATGTCCGCCTCTCCTGATTCCGGCAATCTGATGGAAGCCATCGTGTCGCTCTGCAAGCGCCGCGGCTTCGTGTTCCCCTCGTCGGAGATCTACGGCGGCTTCAACGGCTTTTTCGACTACGGCCCGCTCGGCGCCGAGCTGAAGAAGAACATCCGCGACTGCTGGTGGAACGACCTGGTGCGCCGCCGCGACGATGTCGTCGGGCTGGAATCCTCCATCATCATGCACCCCAAGGTCTGGGAGGCGTCGGGGCACGTGGCCGGCTTCACCGATCCCCTGGTGGACTGCAAGGTGTCGAAGCAGCGCTACCGCGCGGACCAGCTCTTCTTCTCGGCCGTCATCGTCGACGAGAAGACCGTCGGGTACGTCAGCGCGCTGGAGAGCGCCGGGACCGCCGCCGAGCTGCAGGCCGCGGCGGAAAGCTTCAAGCGCAAGAAGGCCATCCAGGGCCAGCTGGCCCCCGTGCAGCCCCGGGACATGACCGAGGCGAAGCCGGAGGAGATCGAGCTCATCCCCTCCCCCGCGACGGGCGAGCCCGGCAGCCTGACGCCGCCGCGCTCGTTCAACATGATGTTCCAGACGAACGTCGGCGCGATGACCGACGCCAGCAGCGTCGCCTACCTCCGGCCGGAGACGGCCCAGGGCATGTTCGCCGACTTCAAGAACGTCGTCGACACCGGCCGGGTGAAGCTGCCCTTCGGGATCGCCCAGATCGGCAAGTCCTTCCGCAACGAGATCACCCCGCGCAACTTCATCTTCCGCTCGCGCGAGTTCGAGCAGATGGAGATGGAATACTTCATCCACGAGGACGCCGACTGGGCCAAGTGCCACCGGGAATGGATCGACTGGTGCTCCGCCTGGCTCCGCTCCATCGGGTTGCCCGAGACCCATCTGTCGGAGTACGACCACCCGAAGGAGAAGCTCGCGTTCTACTCCAAGGGCACGACCGACATCA
>CAZKAH010000002.1:173626-177029 GCA_964550715.1 uncultured Opitutaceae bacterium | reverse complement strand
TATCTCGGCTGCTGGAATAAATGCCAAGCAAGAGATTACTACTCTTCCAAGAGGGTTCGGCCTAGGGTAACAAACTCTTCCAACCTGCGTTGACGTTCCGCTTGCGCTGCTTCCCCGATGGGATTCTTACCCAGAAAAAATTCAGCTCCGTGCTGCGGCCCTTCTTGGCCAAGTTCGGAAAAATATTTAGCCAGCGCCTCTCGGGCTTGAGGATAGCCAGAATTCACGCCCTGTTCGGCGGCGAACAATGCCGCCGCTGCCCTCGGACCCCGATCATAGTGCAAAACAGCTCGGTGAATATCAAAGGCGTCCTTGGGTAATTGCCGACTAGCGAAAGCGTTTAGTTTTAGGACCAAGTAAGCACCGGCTTCACAAACCCTGATGTTGCAGCGCTGCTCGGTTCCGGAAAAATCGGGCCCTGAAATCGCGCATTCCCGATTGATCAAGAGTGCCCGTTCAATGCCGGGGAACACGGCCGCGGCGAGCTGATCCTGAGCACCGGCGTTCGGCTCATCCACTGCTTCCATTAGAAAATCTAGCGGGATCGGTATACCGCCGATTCTTTTGACGAACCGGCGGTCTTCGCGTTTGAAGCCCAGCTCAGCCAGACGTGCGGAGATGGCTTCGTAACGGAGTGGGCTTGCGGCCAAGGTAATGCCAAGGTCCACGTCCATAGTCACCGCGGGAAGGATATCCGCCTGGGAAACGCAGATGTAATGGGTAACCAGGCCTCCAACCAGAACGAGATCCCGGTGGTAGTCGGCCAGACTGGGCCAGATGGACAAAAGGGCTCGTTCCGAGAGGGTGATCATCTCGGGGTGATAGTCCTCATGTCGGGAATATTTCACTGACGGAAGCCCTCCCAGTTTCGCAGGGCATGAGCCGCATCGGGTCCACGTTGGCCGACTTGCAAAAGATCGAGATAGATCTGTGCGTCAGAAGCGAGGGTAAGGCCCTGGACCGTCTGTGTGAACTGAAAGACGCCTTCATCGTTAGGGCGGATGAGCAATAGGCGGCCTCCGGTCGGAACCGTTCTTGCGCTCAGGGTTTTTAGAATGTCGTCGCTCGGCAACTCTTTGACGTAAGCAGAAATGACTCCATAATCGGTATAGGGGTGCCGAAGCTCTGCGGCGAACCATTGGGTAAAGGCTAGTCGTGCTGGACCAAAAGCTGCAGTCAGCTCGTAGGCCGCTTTCTCTTTAGGCAAAAGCATTGCATATTCATGAACTGTCACTCGACGAGACCAGGCATCGTGGCGAGCCCACGCGTCGAGCAATGCATCGGGCTGCGTTAGGCTCCAACTTCCCCCGCGCCGGTTGCCCAAGCGTTGGACGAAACCTTGTTCAGTCGCGGTAGCTAAGAGGCGTGAGAGAAGGGGACGACTTAGCTCGGTCTGTGCCGAGAGGTCGCCTTGGGTCCAGGCGTGCCGACTGGAGAGAAGCGCTCGAACGAGGCGCGAACTTTTAGGGGCAAAAAGGTCGGGTGGGGGAGGAACCGCAATGATTCGCGCGTGGTCATCCCGGGCTGCGCGATCGATATAAAGCGGATCGCGACGAATCCAAGCGCGTCCATTGAGATCGAGACACGCCACGTTAGCTTCACGGCAAAGGGCGACGAAACGATCCGTAAGTCGTGGGGTAATGAGAAGCCAAGTATGATTTGCGGGCTTTGCCCTGTGCGCGAGAGTTTGAATCAGATCGAAGCTTGGCTTCAATTTGAACTCAGCGAGAAACGGATAGGTTTCCCCGGCAACTTCCAAACGAATGAGGGCATCAGCTGTACTCTGGCCGCTTTCCGCCATTGTGATACGCCACGAAAGGTCCGGATCCTCGCGGAGAAAATCCTTGGCAGAGATAGCTAGCTCACGCTCGTTGTGAATATCTGATATTTGCCTCATATTGCCTATTTAAGTATTGACGAAAATAGGCATATCTAAGCAAAGATAGCAATCAATAAGGAATTGGTATCTGAAAGGCTCAGATCCAATTTCAGCATCCTCAATATGATTTAACCAATTGAAGTATAGCTGCTTAGATCGAAATAGAATGAGATGACGAGAGGACGCATGCAGGAATGTTTCAAGCGGAGCCTTTAAAAGCCTGGTTTAGCTTTTAAAGAAAATCGGAAAATCTTTAATTGTGTCCTTGGAGCGTACCGCGCACTCGCGAGCCCAACGCCCTTTCGTGGTGGCTCGAGCGACGGAGGTTTGGGCAGCTTAGGCCGTTCGCTTCCTATTCCCGGAGCCGGCCATGGTTCCGGCTACCGGGGAATTGGCAGACCGGTTCCGCCGAATGTCGAAATGGGATTGCGCAGCCTGCCCCGTGGCCTCGGAAGTCTACCGGCGGCCGCGATCGCGGTCTCCACGCTCCTCCTGTCTCGGTCCTTCTCGTTCGAAATTTGCCCGGGGCTGCGCTCCGAAAGGACGGTCACGGAATGGTGCCGCCCGGACGAAATCATGCGGAGGTGCGCCGGACCAACGGGCCGCATTGGCGGAGGCATTCCAGGGCGCTGGTCTTCCGGCGTTTGAAAAACGCACCTCAGCAAACACAACCGGCCGGCCCCAGCCGCCATGTTCGCGTCGATAGTTGTACCAATCGCCGCGCCAGACAGCGCGCGCCCGCCAGTTGAAATCATAGGTCAGCCAAATCCCCATCGGATAGGGATCACCCCAGTAATAATAGGGGCCGGCATAGCCGGGCGGCGGCCCGAAATAGACCAAGTCCGGGTCGTAGCTCGGCACATAGATGACATCCGGCTGAACCGGCTCGATCTCGATCGAACCATCGTCCGTAACGACCTGCTCCTGCGGCCCGCTTTGGAGGGTGCCGGCTGCCTGCGCCCGCGCGCGAAGGTCCTGGATTGCGTTCATGACCTGCGCGGGGTCACTGGCGAAAGCGCTACCCAGCTGCTGCGTCCAGGGCATATTGTTGTTCATCCAGAGGAGAACCTCGGGATAGTGGGCGAGTCCCTTGACGCTCTCGGTCCACGGCTGCACCGCGATCAGACTGGGGTCTCCGTGGTTGGTGACGAATTGGGCTGCCATTTCGATTTCGGGCGGAAGGGTGGCGCTGGGAAGGATCAGTGCGATCAGCGGATCGGGATAGAGCGCGATCGGCGAGAGCAGTTGGTCGAGCGGAGGCAGAGTCGCGACCCGGGCGGGCAGGGTAGGACCAGGGGGCTGGCCGGGGTTAGGCGGAAGAGGCGGGATACCCGGGCTGGCCTCCGGTTGGACTCCGGCAGCGGGAGCGGCCGCTACTGGAGCAGCCGCCGGCGTTACCGCGGGAGCCGGGGAGGCCGTGGGTGTGACCGGAGGCGCCTTGCGACGGCAGGCCGGAATCAAAGCTGCGACGAGGCAGAAACCGATGCCCGAAAGCACGCGAAGACGAAGCGAATAGAAGGTGCT
>CAZKAH010000002.1:171790-173526 GCA_964550715.1 uncultured Opitutaceae bacterium | reverse complement strand
GAGATGGTACTCCGGGAGTTGGGGGAGCGGCTCGCCACTACACGCCTGCAGGCGAACATGTCCCAGGAGATCTTAGCCCGGCAAGCGGGCATCTCTAAGCGTACCCTGGAACGTCTCGAATCCGGCGAGGTGGCTTCGCGCCTGGCGAGCCTTGTTAGAGTCTGCCGCGTGCTGGGTCTGATGGAAAAGCTCAACGCTTTCATTCCAGTGCCTACGATAAGCCCAATCGCGCAACTCAAACTACTCAACCGGCGACGAAGGAGGGCTTCGGGCGAGAGCCCTGCCGCCGGCAATCCGCCCAAGTGGACTTGGAATAAGTAGCTATGATCGCCGAAGTCCGACTTTGGGGCCGAACCATCGGCGCCGTCAGCACGGCGAAGGATGATGGCTACGCCTCTTTCCAATACGAACCGGCCTTTGCCAAGAGCGGCATTGAGATCGCTCCGTTGATGATGCCGTTGAGCGATCGCATCTTTCGATTTCCGGAATTGCCGATAAATACGTTTCACGGGCTGCCGGGTCTCCTGGCGGACTCGCTGCCGGACAAATTTGGCAACAGCCTAATCGACGCTTGGCTGGAGTCTCAGGGAAGGACCCCCGCCGGCTTTAGCGCGGTCGAGCGCCTTTGCTACACCGGCACGCGAGGAATGGGGGCATTGGAGTTTGCGCCGGCCCTGGGTCCGAAGCAGCGCGCGACGAAGATCGAGATCGATGCGCTGGTCCGTCTTGCTTCCGAGGTGCTCGCGCATCGTGGAGTATTACAGGGCAGCTTTCATCAGGCTGGGCGGGGGAGGGCGTTAAAAGACATCCTGCGCGTGGGCACCTCGGCGGGAGGGGCGCGGGCCAAGGCGGTGATCGCCTGGAATCGGGCGACGAACGAAGTGCGGTCGGGTCAAATCGTGGCCGGAACCGGCTTCGAGTATTGGCTGATGAAATTTGATGGCGTGTCGGGCAACAAGGACAAGGAGCTCGAGGATCCGAAGGAATATGGCGTGATCGAATATGCCTATCATCTGATGGCCCGGGCCGCCGGCATCAACATGAGCGACTGCGAGCTCTTTGAAGAAAACGGACGGCGCCATTTCATGACCAAGCGCTTCGATCGCCTGCCGGACGGTGACAAGCTGCATATGCAATCTCTCTGTGCGATCGCCCACTTGGACTTCAACCAAGCAGGAGCTTACTCTTATGAAGGGGCCTTGTTCGTCATCCGGCAGCTGGGACTTCCGATGGAGTCCATCGAGGAGCAGTTCCGGCGCATGGTTTTCAACATCATGGCCCGCAATCAGGATGATCACGTCAAAAACATCGCGTTCCTCATGGATAAGACCGGCCGCTGGTCGCTCTCTCCGGCCTTTGATGTGATCTACAGCTACAACCCCTCCGGGGAATGGACCGGGTCGCACCAGATGACCGTAAATGGGAAGCGGGACGGCTTCACGATGGGGGACTTCGAAGCGTGCGCGAAGAGCACGATGATGAAGCGGGGGAGGGCGGAAACGATCGTCGGCGAAGTGGGGCAGGCTGTAGCCCGCTGGCCTGAGTTTGCCGCCCAAGCCAAACTGTCAAAAGTCCCAACGGAGCGGATTCAAGAAGTGCTCAGGCTTTCATTCCCGGAATAGGCTCTTCGAGCAACCGAGGTTTCGGTAGCCTCTATCTTTCCGACGACGATCCGCTGCGAGGGTCAGTCTTTGGCCCGCCCGCCCTGATGGGATGGGCGGTTGTTGAACGGGGGT
>CAZKAH010000002.1:157423-171690 GCA_964550715.1 uncultured Opitutaceae bacterium | reverse complement strand
GGGTCAGTCTTTGGCCCGCCCGCCCTGATGGGATGGGCGGTTGTTGAACGGGGGTGAATGAGGCGGTGAAGAGAAATTCAATGCGATTCCCGCGCGACCTCTGCTTTCAGCTTACCCCTGAAGAACTTAGCGCTAACTGGTCGCAAATTGCGACCAGTTCCGGGCCATACCGCGGGGCGGCGTATCGGCCATGGGCGTTTACTGAACATGGGGCTGTCATGGCTGCGACCATCCTTAACAGTCGCCGGGCCATTCAGATGAGCCTCGTCATCATCCGGGCATTTGTCGCGCTCAGGCGCATGGCCCTCGATCAAAAAGCGTTGGCCGAGAAGCTAGCTGAATTGGATGAACGCGTGGGTGCCCATGATGAACAGCTGAGTGCTGTCATTGAGGCGATCCGTCAGCTTGCGGCTCCTGCTGAACCGGAGCCCCGCCGAAAGATTGGCTTCAATCCAAATGGGTAAGGCCGATGTGCGGCAACCTCGGTTCCTCGCGAAGTCGGGTTCCAATCCAGCCGATTGAACTAGCGGGGCGGGGGAGGCAGATTTTTTTGGAGCCAGGCGACGACCTCGCCCTTTATCCCTGGAGCGAGCGCACCCCAGGTGAGCATGCCGTGGCCGCCATGCGGGACGGTGATCAAGTCGCAGGCTACACCCAGGGCGAGGAGCTTGGCGCGAAAAGCGACGTCGTTTTCGTAGGGCGAGATCTGATCGGCGTCGCCGTGGACGAGCAGAAAGGGCGGCAGCCCCGCTTTGAGGTAGGCGGCGGCCGAGCCCGCCCAGAGGATTGGCGTCGTCCGGTCGTTCAGCTCCGAGATGCCGAAGAGTGGGCCGAGGTTGTCTTTGACGCCCTCCGACTTCGCCTGGGCCACCATGTCGTAGACGCCATAGAACGAGACCACGGCGTTCACCCGGGTCGTCTCGTCAGCCCGCGCTGCCGCCAGGTCGACGAGGTAGCCGCCAGCCGATTCGCCGGCGAGCGCGATGCGGTTTGGATCCACCCGATATTCTGCTGCATGCGCCTTGACCCAGCGAATCGCCGACTGAACATCTTCGAGGCAGGCCGGATAGGGATACTTCGGCAGCAGCCGGTAGTTGATCTCGAACCAGGCAAAGCCGGCGCGGGCCAGCGGTTCGTCCATCGGCACCATCCAGCCCCTCTTTTTCCCTCCCTCCTTGTCGCCATGGTCCCAGCCGCCGCCGTGCACCATGATGACCGCGGGAAAGGGCCCGGGTCCATCGGGGACGAAGGCATCCAGGGCGAGGCTGGAACCATCGACCTTGGCGTACTCGATATCCTTGGTGAGCCCGGCCTGAGCGGACGAGCAGATCGCCAGCGAGAACACCAAGGGAAAAAATCGATTCATGGGGCGACCCGAAGCAAACCTATACAGGGTCTTGGCGGCCAGTGGGAAATTCTGCCGGCCCAGATTGGTTCTGAAATCCGTTCGATTGGGTGCGACTTTTACCCCGGGCGAACCGTCTACCGACGGCTGAACCCCACTTCTATGAAAATCGGCAAAATCCCCTCCCTCCTCGCCCTGGCCGCCCTGACGCTTCCTCTCGTCGGGTTTTCCGCTCCGGAAACCCCTCCCGTGGTCAAGAATCCACCCCGGACCTGGATCGACCCAGAGACGGGCCACCGGGTGATCCGCATCACCGACGAGCCGAACACGGAGAGCCTGTATTTCAACGACAACTGCTTCACGCCCGACGGGAAGGAGATGATCTTCACGACGAATGACGGCGGGGTCTCCGTTCTGGACCTCGCGACCTGGAAAAACCGGCCGGTCGTGCAGGAGAAGGTCCGATTGATCATGGTGGGACACAAGACCCCAAGGATCTTCTACATCAAGCCGGCGGACAACGCCCTCTATGCCACGAACATCGACACGGGGGAGACCCAGAAGCTGGCCGATCTGCCGGCCCGGGGCGGGATCTCGGCGATCAACGCGGACGAGACGATGGCGGCCGGCACGCGCGTCCTGGGCGAGAATACCGAGCGTAAGTTCGTGACCGGCAAGGGCAATGGCTACCAGGCCGACGACAAGATGGAGATGATGGAGAGGCGCCTGGCCGCCCATCTCCTGAACGAGATCTACACGGTCGACCTGCGCACCGGGAAGCAGACGACGCTCATTAAGAACAACGACTGGCTTAACCACCTCCAGTTCTCGCCCGTGGATCCCGGCCTGCTGATGTATTGCCATGAGGGGCCATGGTGGAAAGTCGACCGGATCTGGACCATTCGCACCGACGGCACCCAGAACACCCTCATCCAGCCTCGGACCATGGAAATGGAGGCGAGCGGCCACGAGTTCTGGAGCGCCGACGGCAAGAAGATCTATTACGATCTGCAGACTCCCTGGGGCGTCGTCTTCTGGGTGGCGGGCTACAACATCGAGACGAAGGAGCGCACCTGGTATCATATCGAGCGCAGCGAATGGTCGATCCACTTCAACGCCACGAGCGACGAGTCGCTCTTCTGCGGCGACGGGGCGGACAACCCGCCCGGGCCCTGGGCGGATGCGTCCAATCGCTGGATCTACCTCTTCGTGCCGGACACGGTGATCAACGGGGCGCCGTGGAAGACGATGCGCTGGAACTTCGGCGCCCCGGCGGGCGAGCCCCTCGTCCATCCCGGATTCTTCCACACGGAGAAGCTGGTCCACATGGTGAAGCACAACTACCTGCTCGAGCCGAACCCCATCTTCACACCCGACAAGAAATTCATCATCTTTCGCTCCGATATGTTCGGCGACACCTACGCTTTTGCCGTCGAAGTCGCGAAGGCTGCTCCCTGACGCTGGCCACTAGGCATCGAAGAGCGGAGGTTTGACCAGCCTCGGCTGTTCCCTCAGGGCTTGCGGCGGGCGATTCGCTCTTTGGCTTCCGCGAGCAACGCTTCGAACTCGGGTTTGCCGCGCAGTTTGTCCCACCATGGATCGGACATTAGGGTCTCATCGGTGTAGATCTCGCGGTCATTGAGGCATTTTCGGAGGCATGCCGCCGCGTGCGCCGCATCGCCGGTGCCGGCATAATACTTCGCAAGGTACCAAAAAAGAAAATTACTGGACCCTTCCGTCGCCCTCGCTTCTCCCTCCTCGACCTCACGCTTTGCCTCCTGGCCGCGCCCCTGCCAAGCGAGCGAAATGGCCAGCTGGAGTTGGTCACTGGCATTGGCGGGATTTTGCTTCACGTGCTCCCGCACCACGCTTTCGGCCTCTTGCCACTCCCGATTGGCCAAGGCTTCCTTTCCGGCCATGTGATAGGCCAAGGCCTGCATCATCGACTTGGGTCCACGAAAATAGGCGTCCTCAAAATAAGGCCGGGCGGTCAGCGCGGCGGCCGCCTCCACCTGATCCGGGTTATGCTGCAGTAGGCCGAGCCACATCGCGAAGCTCACCGCGCGGTCGGTGGTCCGATCAGCCGGGTTCAATTTGTCCATGGTCTGTTGCGCGCCGGCGAAGTCACCCCGGGCTCCGGCCAGGATCAAGGCCTTGTTGAGGATGGCCGAGGGGAAGTATTCGAGGGCCAGCGTCGTATTCAGGCATTTCAGGGCTTCTTCGGCATCGGTCCGGTTGTTCGAATTCAAGTAAAGCAAGGCCAAGTCGTAATAGACCAACGGATCCTTGGGAAATCGGCGGGCGGCCTCCAGTCCCTCTGCCATGGCTTCCCGGCTACGCCCTTCGGTTTGAAGGACAGAGGCCAATCGGCGGCGGAGCCTGGAGTCGTTGGGATCCAGCGCAATCGCCCGTCGCAACATTGCCTCGGCCTCGGGATTCGCCCCTTGGAACCACAACACGAGAGACAGTGCGAACATCGCTTCCGGTTGGTCGGGATCGAGCGCCAGGGCTCGATTGGCATAGGTTTGCACATCCAATCGGCGTTTGGCTGAACCATCCCATGTGCGCAGAATGTAGTATGACTGGACGTAAGCGCGTAAGGCCCAGGCTTTTGCTGAAGTTGGCGCCAGTTCCACGGCCTGGCGGCAGAGATCTTCCGCGACGGTGGCGTTATCCGGCGTGGTGTTCACTTTGTCCATTTGTTCCCGAGCCTGGGCGAGGAGCTGGTCCGCGGGACCGGGGAGGGCTGGGATTGCGGATGATGGCTCGCCGCCGGTGCGGTGCCACGGACGCCAGAAGCCAAGTGCTCCAACTATCGCCAGGCAGACGACGCCGGTTCCGAGCCACAGGCGCCGGCGTGCGGGTGGCTTCGCGCTAGCTGCAGCATCGCCGCCTTCCCCGCCTTTCGTGGGCCCGGGCAATCGCGTTTCCGTCATTGATCCCGGAACCAGCAAGGCCTTCACCCGATCGCCGAACGCCGGCGGAGTCATACCGTCGGGTAGCCGCGTCCATTGTACGGCCGTGAACGAGTCGGGGACGATCGCGTCCCAATCTTTTGTGGTGTCCACGCAGACCGGCAGGAGGAACGGCGTGCCCTTCGCCATCAGGTGGGTGCGGTCGTCAGCCAGCTTCCATTCCAACCGAAAGTATCCCTCGCGCCTCGCCTGGGTGTGTACCGAGATCACGGGAATAAAGAGCCCACACTCCCTGATCTGCTTGCGGATATTTGCGTCCCAGGAATCCCCGCCACGCAGTTCGCTCTCGTCGAACCACACCTCGACTCCGGCGCCGCGCAGCGCTTCACAAATGCGCCGTGCGGCCTCCGCATCCTGGGAAGCATAGCTGAGAAATACGGCGCCGGACATGGGACCGGAACGTGCCAAAGTCACTTGGAACCAGCGAGCACATAAACCGCCGGGCAGTTGTGCGACGGAGGGCCCTCCAGGCTGAGCCGCGTCCAGCGCTGATGAAACTTCTCGAAGTTCTCTGTGTTCTTTAGAAGTGTTCATACAGCGCTTCATGAAGCCCTAAGGAAATGAGGATCATTGGTCGCCGGTTTAGTGGTGGGCCTGCCATGGTCCTCTATGTCGCGACAGCGAAATTGCTGCTCCATCTGTTTACGGCCGGCCAATACGGCATTTTTCGGGACGAGCTTTACAACCTCGCGTGCAGCCAGCACCTGGACTGGGGCGGCGTGGATCATCCCCCGCTGATCGATGTAGTCGCCTGGTTCGCGCGGCATGTCTTTGGCGAGTCGCTCTTGGGATTGCGGTTCCTTCCGGCTCTTGCCGGCGCGGGATTGGTCGTCCTGACAGGCATGCTGACCAGGGAGATGGGTGGAGGTCGCTTTGCGCAGGCTTTGTCTGCCTTGGCGGTGTTCCTTGTCCCGACCTATCTGATCACGGATCATTTTCTGACGATCAACCCGTTCGAGCCGCTGGTTTGGATGGGATGCGCCTGGTGTGTCATTCGCTTCATCAACCGATCCAACCCGCGGTACTGGCTGCTTTTTGGGATCCTGGCCGGCGTTGGGATGGAGACAAAGTATTCGATCACCGTTTTCATCCTTGGCATGCTCATAGGGATTCTTTGCACGGGCTCCTGGCGCATTCTTCGGAGCCCCTGGATCTGGCTGGGCGTGCTAAGCGCTCTTGTCCTCTTTCTGCCGAACCTGGTTTGGCAGTTCCAACACGGCTTTCCCTTTGTGGGGTTCATCCACAGCGTTCGGACGTCCGGGCGCGACGTCGTGCTTCCTCCGCTGGCATTCATCGGTCAGCAGGCGATGGCGCAGAATCCCGTGCTCTTTCCGTTGTGGCTCGCGGGCCTCTTATGGTTGCTGGCGGGGCAGAGAGGGCGCCAGTACCGCATTCTGGGCGTCACATTCCTGGCGGTGTTTGTCACTTTTTTGGCTCTCCACGGGAAAGACTATTATGTGGCGCCTGCTTACCCGATGCTTTTTGCCGCTGGGTCAATCGTCTTTGAAGATCTCACGGCGTTGCGCTGGAGGGCAGCAAGGGTCGGCTATCTTTCGATCCTGGTCGCCTTTACCCTGTTGGTTGCCCCCTACGTGGTGCCGCTCCTGCCGGTTGAGGCATTCATTCGATACCAGGATGCCCTGGGTTTTCGAGCCTCTGATTCCGAACACCAGCCTAACGGGCTTTTGCCGCAGTATTACGCTGACGAGTTTGGATGGGAGAATATGGTCCGGGTGACGGCGAAGGCCTTCGATCAGCTTTCGCCGGGTGACCGGGCGAAAGCCGATATTTTTGCCAATAGTTGGGGACAGGCCGCGGCCATCGATTTCTTTGGGCCCCGCTACGGCCTGCCGCGGGCCGTCTGCAATCATGCGAGCTATTGGCTGTGGGGTCCGGGGCATTTTAGTGGCGCCGTCACCTTGGTTCTCGGCAGCGACGGGACCGGTGACCGTGAGCACTTCCGATCGGTCGAGCCAGTGGGCGTGGTCGACAGCCCGCATTCTCGCCTGGATGAGCACTTCACCATCTGGCTATGCCGGGACCTCAAGTTCGATCCGCGTGATCGATGGGCGCAGATGAGGCGTTGGGACTGACCTTAGGGTAGCGGGGCGAAGAATCTGACCAGATTCGCAAGATGTTCATCGACGGAAATGCCGAGATGTTCGCAGCCGAGGTAGATCGTCCTGCGGTCGACTTTGGCCGCGAAGGCGGTGTCTTTCACCTTCTTGTTGAGTGAACTGACTTTCATTTCGCCATACCTGACCGGGTTGAGCTTTCGATAGGCGTAAAAAATCCCGCTGGTCTCGTCGCTCGCCAGCAGCGCGGCGGCGAGCTTCGTCTTGGGCAAGGCCGTGAATCCGTGGTATCCGTACGCATGGGCCTCGACCGCATGGATGAACTCCTCCGGATAGCCCCACTCCTTGAACCACTTGAGCGATTCTGCAGGGTGGGCGTCGGGGTACTGATCAAAGTCCAGGTCGTGGAGCAGGCCGGTAACGAACCAGAGATGCGGATCGCCACCATAGAGGTTCGCATACCCTTCCATGGCGGTAGCCACCATAAGGGCGTGGAGACGCTGGTACTCGTCGGTGACGTATTTCTCCAGGAGCGCATTGCCTTCTGGTTTGGTTGGGAGATTCATGCAGCAGCTCAGGGAAGGGCTCGGAGTCGCGGCCAGCGTGCGGCATAGCCCCGGACTCGATCAAATCCAAATGGGTAGGACCGAGGTTTCAGCAACCTCCGGCATCCGATAGCGGCGGCGGCCTAGCCCCGCAGCGGCACCACATAGGGCCCCTCGGGGATGATGCCCACGGCGTCGTCTCCGCTGTGCTCCATGCTTTCCCGGATCGCCTGTTCGACCGACGCGATCGTCTCCACGCCGGTCAGGCGCCGGTCCTCCGGATTCAGGCCGGTCGTGTACAACTGGATCCGTCCGAGTTGCATGGGCTTGAGCTGCATCTGCGTCTGCCACTCGTCAATGTCGGCGAGCGGCTTGCCCTGAAGGCCCCGGAGAAAGGCGTCCGGGCCCAGCTGCACGAGCCGCGCCTGGGCGGTCCGATACTCGTCGGAGCCGAAGCCCTCGGCGCAGGCGGAGGCGACGATCAGCGTTCCCCCCGGCTCGAGGATGTCGAGGGGGGTGACCATGCCCTTCACGGTCTGATAGTAGGTGTCGTCGAGCGGGTAGCCCCCGGCGGAGGTGACAATGGTGTGGAATTTTCGCGGCACCTTCACCTCGACCATGGAACGGACGAAAGCGACGGCGGCGGCGTGGCTGGCGATGATCTCGCCGAAAGTCACCTGGGCCAGGTTGCGATCCTCGTCGATGACGGTGTTCAGCCCATAGACCTCCCCGATCTTCCCGAGGATCTGGAGCTGCTCCTCGTGCAGGGGATTGCCCTCCAGGTTGCATTCCCGGGCCCGTGGGTCGCCCATGAAGCGGGCGCTGTGAAAGGTCCGAATGGTGTCCGCATGGGCGACTCCGGGGGCGACGACCTTCCGGCCTCCGGAGAATCCCGCCATGAAATGCGGCTCGACCAGGCCGGTCGCGATGCGCAGGTCGGCCTCGAGGAAGCGCCGGTCGATCTTCACGGGAGTTCCCCGAGTGGCGGTCGGACCCAGGTCCACGTGGGCGGCGTCATCCCGGGCAAAATGGTTTTCGACGCGCACGGCGTTGAGGACCCGGGGATCCCCGATCAGTTCGGCCAGCTCCTGGCCGAGGTTCGGGCGGTGCAGGCCGGTTGCGACCAGGATGCAGATGCCCTCGATCGGCACGCCTGCCGCCACCAGCGTTTCGATCATCGGCCAGAGGAAAAGCCGGTTGGGGACCGGGCGCGTCTTGTCGCAGATGAGGATGCAGGCGCTGCGCCGTCCCCGGGCCAGTTCGGAGAGGGGAGCGGCCCCGATCGGTTGCTCGAGGGCAGCCCGGACGGCGGCGGCTGGATTCTCGATCAGTGGCAGGGGATTCTTCCTGATGACGGTAGGGCGGGTCCCGGCGGGCAGCCCAATCGTCAGGTGCGCCCGGCCGAAGGCCAGGGTGGGGGCCCCATTGCCTTCGGGCTTGGTCGGAAGATTCATGAACAGGCCGGGGAAATCCCGGGATCACCGCCAGCCTGCCGTAGGGGACCTGGGTCATCAAATCCAAAGGGGCAGGGCGGAGGCACCCGATTTTGAGTTGGCTAGCGACATGACGGTCGGGCTAGCTTTCGACGATGAATACCACACGCAAACTCCTCCTTGCGGCGTTGCTTCCGATCGCAGCCTGCGGCCTCTCGGCGCAGGTATTGAGCAGGCCCACCGTCGGCCTTGAGCTGGCCAAGAAGATTGCCGCCCGCGCCGAGGCGGAGGCGGCGAAGAACAAGTGGACGATGGTCATCGTGGTCGTGGATAGCGGCGGGAACCTGGTCTATCTCGAGCGGATGGATGGCACCCAGCTCGGCAGCATCGAGGTGGCGCAGGCGAAGGCGAAGACGGCCCTCGAGTTCAAGCGGCCGTCGAAGGCTTTCGAGGACCAGGTGGCTGGCGGCCGCACCGCCATCGTCTCGATCCGGAACGTCATCGCGATCGAAGGCGGACTACCGCTCGTGGCGAACGGCGAAATCATCGGCGCGATCGGCGTCAGCGGCATGAAATCCGACCAGGACGGGGTGGTGGCGAAGGCGGGGACGGAAGTTCTGGGCACGCCGTAGCCGCCTGGGTGTCGAACTTCGCTGTATGCCAACCTCGGATTGGGACATGAGGGGCTTCCGAATCCGCCGAATCGCCGCCCTTCTTGCGGGTATTCTTGGGGCGTCACTCATATCCGGCTGCCTCGGCTTGGCGGTGCGGGGCATCAAGGAGACGGTCGACCCGACGCAGCCTATTCTCCGCGATTCGGCGGCATTTTACTCGGGTGGCATTCAGGCGACGGCGGTGCTCATGCCGGTGAAAAAAGGGAGGTCGGGCGTGGCGGCCGTGCTGCTTGGTGACGAAGTAGCCAACGACCAGCCCATGCTTGGATACCGGCCGTCATCGTCCGGCGTTCGCATGGCGCTGTGGACGGTTTTGACCAACCGCAGCGGGAGCATGGTGGAAATCGAGGCCCAGTCGGAGACCTGCGTGCTGGGCGATACGAAGAGCAGGATCGTCGCATTGGCCCCCGGGCAGCGGGTGATGCTGGAGCCGATCTGGTCAGCCCAGGAGCAAAACCTGGAGAATCTTGATGTGACCCTTGCGCTAGAGCTTCACGGGGTCGTTGAGGCAAGGAAGCTGGCGCTAATTCGCACGCGGGAGATTCGGGAAAAGGAGTAGTAGCCCGGCGGGAAGGGCGCCTTCTATTCCTGCGGCGCCGGCTCCAGGCACGAATCGGGAAAGGCGGGCTTCTTCTGGGCCCAGAGAAAGGCGCACAGGCTGTCGGTCAGGGCCGCATGCAGCGCCGCCCCGAAGTCGTAGGCGCGGTCGTCAAACCCGGCCTCGGTCACTCCCTGGTCGAGCCCGAGCATCACCGCAAACATGCGGGCACGGAGCGGCGGAATATAAACCCGGTCGATCTCCACCCCGGGATCGGAGAGGAAGGCCTCGCAAACCTTGGCGTTGCTGGCGTGGTGCGCCCGGCAGATCTGGGGGCGGGCTTCATAGATGGAGCAGCGGCTCTCGCGCAGGAGGGGGCAGGCCTGGCCCAGTCCGCCGTAGAGAGTCACGCCGGGGGCGGCCACGCGAGCGCGGTGGACGGCGGCGCGCTCGATGGTTTGGGCGATCTCCGTCGGGGTGAAATGGGCCTGCAGGTAGTCCGCCGCCAGCAGGACCTCGTGGGCCTGGACGCCCATGGGAACCCGGCAGCAGAAGTCGCATCCGGCGCGGCAGGCCACCTGGGCCTTGATCTTGCCGGGCGTCGACGCGTAGGCCCGGTCGAGCTCTCCCCAGCCCCAGCGAATCGCGGCCAAGGCGCCCGGCCCATCGCTGGCCGCCTGCAGGAGCGCCAGCATCTGCTGCGCCGTCTTGGAAAACAGGGCGATCTGCGCGGGCGAGAATTCGGAATCGTCGGACGTGGGCAACGGGCCACTAAGAGCGAGCCCGCGGCCGGTGTCGACCCAACCGGCAGGGCCCTAGCCGGAGCCGATCAGCCATCCGGCCAGGAATACGAGCACGCCGCCGACGACGACCTGGAAAATGGCCGAGAGCAGCGGGGTGTCCATGTAGCGGCGGCGGATCCACGAAATGATGGCCAGCTCGATGGCCACGACACAGATGGCCACTTCGGTGGCGGTGCGAAAGTCGGAGATCAGGTAGGGCATGGTGTGGCCCAGGCCGCCCAGGGCGGTCATGAGGCCGCAGACGATGCCGCGGAGGAGGGGAGCGCCGCGGCCGCTGAGCTTGCCGTCATCCGACATCGCCTCGGCGAAACCCATGCTGATGCCGGCGCCGATGGACGCGGCGAGGCCGACCTTGAAGGTGTCCGCGGTGTTGGCGGTGGCGAAGGCGGCGGCGAAGAGGGGCGCGAGGGTTGAGACCGAGCCGTCCATCAGTCCCGCCAGGCCCGGCTGGACGAAGCGCAGGACGAAGAGCCGGCGCGCCGCGTCGCTTTCCCGGGTCAGGTCGCCGGCGGCGGCCTGGGCGGCGGTGATTTTTTCGGCAGTGGCCTCATGCTGCTGTTCTTCCTGCGCGAGATCGCCGAGCAATTGGCGAATCCCGGCATCGGCGGTGCGCTGGGCGGCCGTCTCATAGAAGTGACGCGACTCAATTTCCATCAGCGCGGCCTCTTCCCGGGCCTTCTCGGGTCGCAGGGTCTGGGCCAGCCGGGACGAGCGGCGAACCATGAAGCCCTTCACATCCTGGCGGCGGATGAGCGGGATATGCTCGCCGAAACGCTGCCGGTAGAGCTCGATCAGCCGGTGCCGGTGGCCGTCCTCCTCGCCGGCCATGCCGGTGAAGAGGGCCGCGCTCGCCGGGAAATCCGCCCGCAGCTTCTCGGCAAAGTCGCGGTAGATTCTCCCATCCTCCTCCTCGGCGCTCACGGCGAGCGCCAGAATCTGAGCCTCGGTCAGGTCTCGGAAGTTCATAGGTTGGATCCTATCAAGGACGGGCGGGCTCCGGACTCAAGGTCGGAGGATCCGGGACCGACCCTGTCGGTTGACCTGGGCGGCGGATCGCACCAGCGTCGCCGCCATGGAACCTAAGACCTCGGGATCCCGCCCCTTGGCCCGGTCGCCCGTCCCAACCCTGGTTCTAGCGGTCATCGGCGTGCTGTTTTCGGCGGGATTCATTGGCTTGGCGGTGTCCAATCCGACCGGCTGGGCCCATGCGGACCCCAAGGACGAGGCTTACAACCTGTTGGTGCAGGGTTTCCAGAGCGGGCATCTCCACCTCAACAAGGAAGTCCCGCCTGGGCTGATGGCTCTGCCGGATCCCTATGATCCGGCCGCCAACGTCCAATTCCGGCATCCGCCGTATGAGCTGCATAATCTGAGTTACTACCAGGGTAAGCTTTACCTCTACTTCGGGGTCGTTCCCGCGCTGGTGCTCCTGTGGCCCTGGGCGGCGCTGACGGGCCACTACCTCTTTCATCGCGAGGCGGCGGCGATCTTCTGCAGCGTGGGGCTTCTGGCGAGCCTGGGCCTCCTGCGTGGATTGTGGCGGCGCTATTTCCCGCAGGTCGGCGGGAGTGTGATGGCGATTCTCGCCATCGCCCTCGGGCTGCTCGCGGGCTCGCCGATCCTGCTCCAGCAGGCCGACCTCTGCGAGGTGCCGATCGCATGCGGCTATGCGCTGACGATGCTGGCCTTGGGCGCCGTCTGGTTCGCGCTGCACGACGAGGCCAGGAGCGGCCGGTGGCTCGGCGCCGCCAGTTTGGCGATGGGATTGTCGGTGGGTGCTCGACCGACGCTTCTTTTCGGAGCGGTGATCCTGTTGATCCCGCTCATCTGGGGCCCGGCGAAGACCCGAATCTGGCGTCTGCTGCCCTTTGCCTTCGGCCCAATCGCCCTGTGCGGAATCGGGCTGATGGCCTACAACCAGAAGCGTTTCGGCAGTCCGTTTGATTTTGGCCAGCTCTACCAGCTGGCCGTGGACTATCAGGGCGCTGTTCCACACTTCAGCCTAAGTTACCTTTGGTTTAACCTCTGCGTCGATTTCCTGGAGCCGGTGCGATGGGGCGCCCATTTTCCCTTTGTGGGCAAGATCGTCACGCCGGCGCTGCCCACGAACCACGGTTGGGTGGAAGACGCCTACGGTGTCCTGACCAATCTCCCGATCCTTTGCTGGGCCTTGGCCGTTCCGGTGGCGTTGCGCAATCGCGGGGCGGGGGAACGGTCGCTTCTTCGGGCCGCGATACTTGGGGCCGCGCTGCTCTTCGCCGGCTCAGCCGTTGTGCTCGGCCTCTTCTACTGGAATGCCAGCCGCTACGAGATGGATTTTCTGCCGGGGCTGGCGATCCTGGCCGTGGTTGGAGTCCTGGGACTGGAGCGGGCGTGGGCGGGGCAACCTCTTTATCTTTGGGTGTCTCGGTTTGCCTGGGGGCTTTCCCTGGCCTCATCCTGCACGTTTGTGGTGTTCAATTGCGTCGAGCACTATGCGGAGGAACGTGCCCAAGTCGGATTCAACCTGCAGGAGGCTGGGCAGCATTCGGCCGCCGTGCCGCAGTTCGAAGCCGCCATCCGGGCTGGGTATATTACTCCCGAGATCGACAACTTCCTCGGGAATGACATGCTGCAGGGCAACCAGGAGGCCAAGGCGGCTGCGTATTATGAGGATGCCGTGCGCCGGGACCCGAACTTTGCCGCTGCGCACTACAACTTCGCCAACCTCCTGGGGCACCAGGGGCGATTCCGGGAGGCGGAAGCGCAATATCGCGAGACCCTCCGGCTCATGCCGGACAATCCCGACATCCACGAGAACCTCGCCATCATCCTGGCGCGGCTGGGACGCGCGCAGGAAGCCGGCTTCGAACACCAGCAGGCCTTGCGACTTCGCGGCGCAACCCGCTGACGCCGGCGTCGAGCCCGCCTCGACTTCGGCGGCTCCCGGGATTCATTCAGCCATGCCCCAATGAAAGTCCTCAAAAACAAGGTGGCGGTCATCACCGGCGCCGCCAGCGGCATTGGCCGGGGCATGGCGGAGGCTTTCGTCGCCGCGGGCATGAAGGTGGTGCTGAGCGATATCGACGAGGGGGCCCTGGCGGAGACGACCGCCGCCTTGCGCGGCGCCGGCGCGGAGGTGCATTCGGCGGTGGTGGACGTGGCGAGGCCCGAGCAGGTGGAAAACCTGGCGAAGCAAACCCTCGCCCGGTTCGGCGCCGTGCACGTGCTGTGCAACAACGCCGGCATTTACATCGGCGGCGGGGACAGTTGGACGAATTCCCTGGCCGATTGGAATTGGATGCTCGGGGTCAACGTCATGGGGGTCGTGCACGGAATTCGGTCCTTCCTGCCGCTCATGATCGAACAGGATTCCGAGGCCCACATCGTGAACACGGCTTCCCTGGGAGGCCTGGTGGCGGCCGGCAGCGTGCTTTACGGGACGGGAAAATTCGCGGTGGTCGGCCTTACGGAAAACCTGCACGCGGAGCTTCAGCGCGGGAAATTCAAGCCGAAGGTATCGGTGTTGTGCCCCGGGCTGGTCGACACGAACATCATGGTAAGTTCGCTGCGCCATCGGCCGGGGCAATCCGAGGGGTCCGGACGGCCCGCGGGGGATTTTGCCGGAGAGGGCCCGAACAAGATGCGGAGCCGGGTGGTGGACGCCTTGAAGCTGGGCCTCAGTCCGCGTGCGGTGGGCGACAAGGTTCTGGCTGCGATCCGGGACGAACGCTTCTATATCATGACCAATCCGGAGTTTGACTCGTATATTGAGAAGCGCACCAAGAACATCCTGAAGGGTTTTTGAGCCGGCGGAACAACCGAGGTTTGATCCTCCTCGGCTTTTGGACCGGTGCGGATAAACGTGTTGCCATCATAGTGAGGCTCATCAAGAGCCAC
>CAZKAH010000002.1:152568-157323 GCA_964550715.1 uncultured Opitutaceae bacterium | reverse complement strand
TTGGACCGGTGCGGATAAACGTGTTGCCATCATAGTGAGGCTCATCAAGAGCCACCCTGGCCCTATTCCCCCGGCAGTTAACCCCAAAGAGCGAGGATCGACATCATGGATGGAAATGAATCGGAGAATGACCTGAACCGGCGCGCATTTCTGCGGTCCGCGGGCACCCTGCTTCTCGGCGCCGGCGCCCTGCGACTCTCGAGCCGGGCAGAGGCGGCGGAGGCCGGGGACGCCAGCGTGGTTACCCCGAGCGGCAAGCCGTTGCGGGGGTTGTATCCCATCCTGGAGACGCCCTTCACCGCGGACAACAAATTGGACACCGACGCGCTCGCGGCCGAGGTCCGGTTCTGCAATCGCGGTCAACTTGGCGGGATGATTTGGCCGGTGTTTGCCAGCAGCTGGTCGACCCTCTCGGATGCCGAGCGCCGGGAGGGCGCGGAGACCATCCTGGCCGCCGGCCAGGGCGGCAAGGCCGCGATGGCCATTGCGGTGCAGAACACCGCCTGGGATACGGCGATTTCCGTCGGCTATGCGAAGCATGCGGCCGCCCATGGGGCGGATGCGATCGTCGCCATCCCGCCGAACAACGGGTGGAATGTCAGCGACCAGCTGGTGGTCGACTACTACAAGGCGATCGGTGCGGCGACGGACCTGCCGCTCGTCGTCCAGACGCGAGGCACCATCAGCGTGGATCTCATGATCCGGTTGTTCCAGGAGGTCCCGACCATGAAGGCGACCAAGGACGAGGTGGGAGATCCCCTGAAACGCATCGCCGAACTGCGCCGGCGGACCGGCGACAAGCTGGCGGTCTGGGCGGCGGGCGGCGGCACCGGAAACCTGCTTCTGCAGGAACTCCCGCTCGGGTTTGTCGGCCTGTGTCCGACCCCGCAATTTTCCGATCTCCTGCAGCAGGTGATGGAGCTCTACTGGGCCGGCCGGAAGCAGGACGCGTTCGACATGTTCGGCCGGGTCCAGGCGTTTGCCACCATCCCCGGCGCGGCCGAATACCTGATGGTCGCCCGCGGCGTCTTCAAAGAGACGACGAAATCCCGGCCGCAACCCATGGAGCCGGAAGCCCGGCCGGAGGGCGGAAGCCGCGGCGGCGGCGCTGCCGGCGGGGGCGGCCGCGGCGCGCCGGTATCGGAGGCGCAAAAGAAATTCATCCGGAAAGCCCTGGACGAATATCTCAAGCCGTATCTGCGGGCCTAGGATCGAAGAGGGGGCCGGTCGCGCCCCATCGCTGCCATGAAGACTCCGTTTTCCCGACGCACCTTTCTCAAGACGTCCGCCCTGGCGACGGGCGCCGGGCTGACCGCGCCGGGCTGGGCATCGCGGGCGCTGGCGGCCCCGACCGACGCCTATCCCATCGCGCCCGGTCCGTTTGAGCCGACGCGGGAATCGCTCCGGGCTTACCGGTGTCCGGACTGGCTGCGCGACGCCAAGTTCGGCATCTGGGCGCATTGGGGTCCGGAATCGGCTCCCGAAGTGGGAGATTGGTATGCCCGAAACATGTACATCCAGGGTCACCGGCAGTACGACTATCACGTCAAGACCTACGGGCACCCCTCGAAGTTCGGCTACAAGGACGTCATCCCCACCTGGAAGGCCGAGAATTTCGACCCGGACTACCTCTTGCGACTCTACCGGAAGGCGGGGGCAAAGTATTTCGTGAGCATGGGGGTGCACCACGACAATTTCGACCTCTGGAATTCCCGTCACCAGCCGCGGTGGAACGCGGTGGCCACCGGGCCGAGGAAGAACATCGCGCAAATGTTCAAGGATGCGGCGGTGAAGCAGGGCCTGCGCTTTGGCGTGAGCCAGCACCTGCACGCGAGCTACGAGTGGATGTCGACCTGCTTTGGGAGCGACCACGCCGGCCCGCTGGCCGGCGTCCCCTACGACGGCAACGATCCGCGGTACGCCGATCTTTATCATCCGCGGCACGTGCCGGCCCCGCAGCCCGGCGATGTCAGCCAGGTCCCGGAATCCTGGAAGCAGCAGTACCTGCTGCGCCTCCAGGACCTCATCGACCAGCTCCAGCCGGACCTCATGTACCATGACGGCGTGATCCGGTTCGAGCGCTACGGCCTGAAGCTCGTGGCGCACCTCTACAACCGCAGCGCGCAATGGCACGACGGCAGGGTCGAGGCTGTCTATACGAGCAAGGGCTTGGAGGACTGCCAGGAGGGAACCGCGGTGCTGGACTTCGAGCGCGGCATTGCGGAGGGCATCTGGCCCAATCCGTTCCAGACCGACACGTGCGTCGCCGGCTGGCACTATGACCGGGAAGCCCGCTATCGGACGCCCAAGCAGTGCATCGACCTGCTGGTCGATGTCGTCAGCCGCAACGGCACCCTGCTGCTGAATTTCCCGCTGAGATCGGACGGCACCCTCGATTCCACAGAAATGGGGATCATCGCCGAGATCACCACGTGGATGGCGGCCCACGGCGAGGGCATTTACGGAACCCGACCGTGGAAGGTCTGCGGAGAGGGACCAAGCGTGGAGGGCACCGTGCGCGACACGAGCGTGTTTAAGATGCGGCCTCCCATCCCGGACACATCGCCGGGTGCCACACGATCCTCCGGCGCGCGGGACAACCGGGCCCCGCTCACGGCACGGGATGTTCGGTTCACAACGAAGGACGGCATCCTCTACGCCTTCCTGCTTGGCCGGCCGGCCGGCGGCCAGGCGCTCCTGACCAGCCTCTCCACCCGGTCGCCCCAGCTCGATGGGCGCCGGGTCGCCGCCGTGACCCTGCTCGGCCAGGGCGGCCCGCTCGCCTGGTCGCAGACCGAAGGAGGGCTGGCGGTCCGATTGCCGGAACAACTACCCAGCGAGCACGCCATCGCGCTCAAGATCGCAGGCGTGATCCGCGCCTAGTCGGCGCGAGGGCGGGCGAAGGGGAGCGCCCGCTGCGCTATCGATTCAACCGCTTCCAGCGGCCGCCCGCCTCCGAACTCCGCACCGCGGCGTCAATGAAGGCCATGCCCTCGACGCCATCCTCGATGGTGGGGAAGTCGAGCCCCGAACGCGGCCGCCGGCCTTCCCGCTCGGCGCCGATCGCGCGGAAGGCCTCCAGGTAAATGTTGCCGAAGGCCTCGAGGTATCCCTCGGGATGTCCCGCGGGAATCCGGGCGAAGCGCCGGGCGGGCGCGTCCACATAGGCGTTGCCGCGCCGCCAGACTTCGGCGGGGCGGTCCGGGTATTTGACGATGAGCTCGTTGGGATGCTCCTGGTGCCATTCCAGGCCGGCCTTCGTGCCATAGATCCGGATATTGAGATTGTTCTCCTCCCCGACGCTGATCTGGGAGGCGTGCAGCACGCCCTTGGCTCCGCCCTCGTAGCGGACGAGGATGTTCCCGTCGTCATCCAGCTTCCGGCCCGGGACGAAACGGGTCAGGTCGGCGCAAAGTTCCCTAATCCGCAGGCCGGTGATGTAACGGGCCAGGTTTTCCGCGTGGGTGCCGATGTCGCCGAGGCAGTTGGCCGCTCCGCTTTTCTTCGGATCGGCGCGCCAGCTGGCCTGCTTCTGGCCGGTGTCCTCGAGCTTGGTGCTGAGCCAGCCCTGGGGATATTCCACCACAACCTTGCGGACGGTTCCGAGGCGCCCGGACCGGACGAGTTCCCGGGCCTGCTTGACCATGACGTTGCCGGTATAGTTGTGGGTCAGGACAAAGACTTTCCGGGTCCGATGGACGATTCTCCGCAGCTGCTTGGCCTGGGCGAGGGTCAGGGTCACCGGCTTGTCGCAGACGACGTTGAAGCCGGCCTCGAGAAACAGGCGCGCGATCGGAAAATGCGCGTGGTTCGGAGTGACGATGACGACGAAATCGAGCCGCTCGGCCGGCGGCCGCGCCGCCTCCGCGCGCGCCATTTCCCGGTAGGTCCCGTAAACCCGGCCCGGATCGAGGAAAAGATCCTTCCCGGAGGCGCGGGACCGCGCCGGCTCGGCGGAGAAGGCTCCAGCCACAAGCTCGGCCTTGCCGTCCATGGCCGCCGCCAGCCGGTGCACGGCGCCGATGAACGCGCCCCGCCCGCCGCCGATCATGCCGAAGCGAAGTTTGCGTCGGATCATCGACGTTTGCGCCGAAAGGCGGCGTCGAAGGCCGCGTCATTGGGGGGGAAGTCCAGCCGGCGGACGAAGGCCGCGGCCTCCGTGGCGCCATGCCGGCGATCCATCCGGCCGTCCTCCCACTCGACCGAGAGGGGGCCGCGATAGCCGATCTCGTTCAGCGCCACCATCACGTCCTCGAAGCGGATGTCGCCGCGGCCGGGCGAGCGGAAGTCCCAGTAGCGGCGCGGATCCCCGAAGGCGGTGTGCCCACCGAAAACGCCGACGGAGCCATCCCCGTGGCCCCACCAGGCGTCCTTGACATGGACATGGAAGATGCGGGCGCCGAGCGCGCGGATGAACTTCACATAGTCGACCCCCTGGTAGGCCAGATGGGACGGATCGTAGTTGAAGCCGAAGCGGCGGTGATTCCGGACCGCGGCGAGGGCCCGCTGGGCCGAGGCGAGGTCGAACGCGATCTCCGTGGGATGGACCTCGAGCGCAAAATTGACCCCGACGCGGTCGAAGGCCTGCAGGATGGGCAGCCACCGCGCCGCGAAATCCCGAAACCCCTTTTCGATGAATTCCGGGGAGGTCGGGGGGAAACCGTAGAGGGCATGCCAGATCGAAGAGCCGGTGAAGCCGTTGACGACCGCCGGAAAGCCGCCCGCCGCGCTTTTGCGCGCGGGCCGGGCGTCAAA
>CAZKAH010000002.1:66385-152468 GCA_964550715.1 uncultured Opitutaceae bacterium | reverse complement strand
TGACGACCGCCGGAAAGCCGCCCGCCGCGCTTTTGCGCGCGGGCCGGGCGTCAAAAAATGCCCGCGCGGCCCGTCCCGTCCGGATCATCTTGGCGGCAGCCCGCCGCCGGACCTGTTCCGGCCGGCCGTCGCCCCAGACATCCGCCGGGAGGATGGCGCGATGGCGCTCATCGATTGGATCGCAGACGGCCTGGCCGACCAGATGGCTGGAGATGGCGAAGCACTGGAGGCCGTGGTCGAGGAGCAGCTGCCACTTGGCCTTGAGATAGGCCGGGGAGGCGATGGCCCGGTCCACGTCGAAGTGGTCGCCCCAGCAGGCGAGCTCGACTCCGTCGTACCCCATCTGCTTGACCAGGGGGGCGAGCTGCGCGAGCGGCAGGTCGGCCCATTGGCCGGTGAAGAGCGTGAGCGGACGGGGCATGGTCAGGGGGCCCCGATGCCCGCCGGGTAGGCCGTGATCGGCTCTATCTCGATCTGGCGGTAGAAGACCTCGCCGCCCTCGGTCTGCAGGCAGATATTCCCGGAATCAAGGGTCTCGAGGCCGGAGGCGCCGGGGATCCGGGCATGCTGGATCCGGTTGACCACCTGGCCGTTGACGACATGCACGCTGCTGTCGCCGAGGCAGTAGAGGTCGAGCGTGTTCCATTCGCCGTGCGGCTTCTCGACGTCCACCGTGCGGCGGCAGCGATTGCCGATGGGGGCGCGCGCGACGAACGTCGTCATGACCCCGTCCGGGGCATAGTAGTACGCCTTGATGTTCCGGCCGTTGAAGGTCTCCGGCTCGATGCGCGCGGTCGCGTTCCCCTCCGTCATGCCCAGGGCGAAGAGGTCGCCGAAATCATGCACCTGGATCTGGAATTCCAGGCACCGGGGCCAGGTCAGATGGTCGATCCCCGCCGGGCCGCGCGCGAAATAGAGCAGGCCGGCATCAAGGGCGGCGTGGGTCGTCCGCTTGTAGCCCCAGATTTTCTCGCCCCATTTCACCTGCAGGCGGACGTGAAAATTGGCGAACGATTCCTTGGTCGAGATGACGCCGAAGCCCGCGCCGGACACATGGATGGCGGGCTGGCCGTCGACCTCCTCGATGGTGAAGACATGGAGCGGGTCGCGATCGAAGCCGATCGGCTCGAGGTAGGTGCCCTTCGCGTCGCGCTTCAATCCGGGCACATCGGTTTCGGGCGGCGGCGCCGCCATGAACATGCTCCAGCCGGTCAGGTCCTTGCCGTTGAAGAGGGGACGCATGGAATCGGCGGCCTGCAGGGAGGAACCGGCCAGCAGCACGCCCGCAAGGAATGACCAACGGGGGTAAATCATATAGACTCACTACCGATGCCGGCGCTTGCATTGCAATCTTGAAGTCTCGCGGCGAATCGGGGACGGTGGGGCCATGCCCTTTGCCCCCGTTCGTGCCCCCCGATTGACTATATTTGGCTTTTTCCTGGCGGCCGCCGGATTCTCCGCGTCCCAAGCCCAGCCGGGAGGGCCCGACGAGGGGACCGCGATCATTCCCGGGACTCCGTGGCATGTCCACGACGGCATGCGTCCGCAGCCGCCGGTGGTGGCGCCGGGAGCGTCCTTCAGCGAACTGGCGGCTCCGCCGGCGGATGCCACCGTCCTTTTCGACGGCAAGGATCTCTCCCAATGGGAGGCGGCCGATGGAGGAGTCTTGAGCGCCCGGATCGTTGACGGCGCCATCGAGGTGATCCCCGCCAACGGGCACCATCACTTCCGGACCAAACAGGTCTATCCGGATTTTCAACTCCATCTGGAATTTGCAACTCCGCTCAAAATCAACGGGAAAGGTCAGAATCGCGGCAACAGCGGGGTGTTGATCAACGGCATGTATGAGATTCAGATCCTGGATTCCCACGACAATCCGACCTATCCGGACGGCCAGGCGGGCGCGATCTATGGCCAGACGCCCCCGCTGGTGAATTCCTCCCGGCCGCCCGGGCAGTGGCAGACCTACGACATCATCTTCGAGTCGCCGCTTTGGGACAAGGCCGGGCTGCTGGTCAAGAAGGCCGCCGTGACCGTGATCCAGAACGGCGTGGTCGTGCAGAATCACCGCGAAATCTTCGGCTCCACCGATGGAATCAACGGGATCCCGCACAAATCCCTCGGGGTCTACCACGCGCCGCATCCCCCGGAAGTTTTTATAGAGCTGCAGGAGCACAAGAACCCGGTGCGATTCCGCAACATCTGGATCCGGTCGCTTGGCATATATGACAGGGACGCCAAGTAGCCCGAGCCCGTCCCGGGACGCGTATCGATATACAATTCCATATTTTATGCTATACAGTCCGGATTCCGCGGACGGCTTTGCATCTTGCGGATAGTCAGCCGCCCGGACTGTAAGGCAAAATCAGGTTTGTCCGCGGGCCGGCAGTCCGGCACCAACTCCCACCCCTTACCCCATGAAACCTTCGCGCCTATTTACGGCGAGCTGCCTGGCATTGATTGTGACGGCGATGAGCTTCGCCCTGCGTGGCGCCGCTTCCGATGCCTGGGCGGCCGAATTCCACCTCACGAACGAGCAGGTCGGCTGGGTCAATGGCACCGCGTTCTGGGGCTTCACCCTGGCGATGCTCTTTGGCGGCCCGCTCTGCGACGTGCTCGGTCTCGGCAAAATCGTCGGGCTCGCCCTGGCGGGGCACCTCGCCGGCCTCCTGCTCACGATCTTCGCCTGGAACTACTCCAGCCTCTACGCCGGGACGCTCATCTTCGGCATCGCCAACGGATCGGTGGAGGCGGCCTGCAATCCCCTGATCGCGGCCCTCTATCCCGGCGAAAAGACCACGAAGCTCAATCACTTCCACAGCTGGTTTCCGGGCGGCATCGTGATCGGCGGCCTCCTGGCCTACGGCATCGGCCGGGCCGGCCTGGGATGGAAATACCAGTTCGCGACCATGGCCATCCCGCTCGCCGGATACGCCATCGCCTTCTTCGGCCAGACCTTCCCTCCCACCGAGCGCGTCCAGACGGGGGTGTCCACCGGCTCGATGTTCAAGGCCTGCGTCCACCCGCTCTTTCTCCTGATGGTCGCCTGCATGCTGCTGACGGCCGCCACCGAACTCGGACCCAACCAGTGGATCCCGGCCATCCTGACCAATGCGGGAGTTTCCGGCATCCTCGTCCTGGTCTGGATCACCGGCCTGATGGCCGTCGGCCGGCAGTGCGCGGGGACGTTTGTGCACCGGCTGTCCCCGCTCGGCATGCTGCTGGTGAGCGCGATTCTGAGCTGCGCGGGCCTTTACGCGATGAGCCACGCCCACGGTTCCATGCTGTTCGCGGCGGCTACCGTGTTCGCCCTCGGCGTCTGCTTCTTCTGGCCGACGATGCTCGGTTTTGTGAACGAGTCCTTCCCCCGGACCGGCGCCCTGGGCCTCGCAATCATGGGGGGTGTGGGCATGCTCAGCGTCAGCTTCGTCCTGCCCGCGATGGGGCGGGTTTTTGACCAGGGGATCGCTTCCCGCCTGCCGGCCGGCCAATCGGCCGCGGTGCTGGCCGCGGCCGCGCCCGGCACCAGCGGAGCCTCGCTCTGGATGGACATCCAGGCCAACGCGGGCCTGGAGACGCTCGGCCGCGTCGCGGTCCTGCCCGCCTTGCTGACGCTGGTCTTCGCCGTGCTGCTGGTCGCGCGCCGCAAGCGGCCGCTGGCGGGCGCCTAGGCTTGGTTGGCCGCCGCGAGGCCGACCGGGGCCGGCACCCCCAGTTTCGTCGCCCAGGGCGCCAACAGCTCCATGATGCCCGGGTAAAGCTCCACTCCCGCGGCCAGCTGCTCTTCGCGGCGCCGGAACCCGGTTTCTCCCGGCATCCGGACCCGGTCAAAGCCGGGCCGGGGGGGGCTTTCGCGACAGGCGTTGGCCAGCCATGCCGTCTGCCGCTTGAAATCCTCCCGGCTGCCGAAGAGAGCCGGATCGAGCACCTGGACGAAGACATTCGCCGACCATCCTTCCGCCGGATCCGCGCGGCCATGGCCAGCCAGGCCGCTGGTCAGGGCCTCGAGCATGAGTCCCAGGGCATAGCCCTTGTGGCCGTGGTCGAGGCCGCCCATCGGCAGGAGCGCGCCGGGATTGTCCCCAAAGAGGGCGGCGGGATTGTCCGTGGGATTGCCGTCCCCATCCACCGCCCAAAGGCCGGCGAAGCGTCCGCCTTCGGCGTAGAGCCGCTTGGTCAGCCCGTTCGTGGCGATCGACATGGAGATATCCATGATCACCGGCTGACCATGGGTCGGCCACGCGGCGGCCAGGGGATCGGGGGTGTAGAGCGACCTCCGGCCGCCGTGCGGCGCAACCCCGCCGCAGGTCGGGTCGGAACAGGTGACCAGCGCCATCAAGCCCTGCTCGGCGATCGGTCGGAGATAGGCGGCCAGGCACGCCGTGTGATGGCACCGTCGGATGACGACCGTGCAGGTCCCCTGGCCCTGGGCGCGGCCGGCGGCGAGTTTCAGCGCCTGGACGACGAGCCAGGGCCCGGGCAGCCGGCGGCCGTCCCAGGTCACGGCCGAGGGATGATCAGCCACCACAACCGGATCGCCGCTTTTGGTCATGCCGCCCTTCTCCAGCTCCGTGAGGTAGGGATCGAGCAGCTGGAGCCCATGGGTCGTGTGGCCCATCAGGTCTCCCTCCACCAGGATGGCGGCGACTGTTTCCGCCTTCTCCTGCTCGAGGCCGGCACCGCGCAGCAGCGCGCGGGCATAGGCAATCAGACTTGGCGCCGAATAACGGGAGCTCATGGGTTGAAAGGGGCGCTCCGGGCGCCGGGGCGCGCGGAGCGAAGGTCCGCCGGGCGGGCAGGAAGCCGACGCGCCGGCCTAGAAGAACTTGTACGTGAGGGTGAACCGCACGTTGGTCGGCGTGCCCGGCACGATCACCTGGTTGCTGCGCGAGGCGTAGATGTACTTTTTGTCGAAGATGTTATCGACGTTGATCTGGTAGCGGATCCGCTTGGTGTCGTATTGGATCATGCCGTCGGCCAGGGTGCGGGCAGGGAGGTAGCCGTAGAACTCCTGGTTGCTGTTGTCGGTGATCGCCCGCTTGTCGAGCCAGTTGACCCCCAGCTCGACGGCGAGGCCCTTGAGCACGTCCGTGAACTTGTAGCGGCCGGAGATGGCCGCGGTGTTCTCAGCCACGTTGTTCACCGGCAGGTCGGAGTGGATCCTGTTGTCGTAGGGCTGGGGCACCAGATTGTACGGCGCCGGGGTGGGAACGTGGGCCTTGAACGCGGAGAAGGCGCCGATGAAATCGAGGTTGTGCGTGACACTGGCGGTCCATTCGCCGTCGAAGCCGCGGGAGATCGTGCCGGGGACGAGCACATTGGACGGCGGGCTCGTCTGCGGGAAGGAATTCACGGCATTGTTCTGCTGCTTGACGTCAAAGTAGCTGACGTTGGCCGTGACGCGACCGTCGAGCCACGTGGTCTTGACGCCGACTTCGCGCTGCTGGCCGGTCTGGGGCGGCTGCAGGCGGTTCTGCGCATCGAACCCGTTGTTGGCGAAGTTCTGGTTCTGGCCGAAGAAGACCGAGACATTCTTGAGCGGCTTCAGCACGAGGCCAAATTGGGCCAGGTTCTTGTACAGCACCTGGTCCGGCACCGTGGCCTGGGTGGTGACGCCGGTCGTGTTGTTGAACGACCAGGTGGTGCGGCCCAGGTCGACGCGGTTGCGCACGGCGCCGTAGGAAGCGACGATTCGGTCGTCCAGCAGGGTGGCGGTCTCGAGGGCGTAGATCTTCGCGAAGGTCTGGTTCTGATCCAGGTACGAGGGCGCCGGGTTCTGGGCCACGTTGACCGCGACCGTCCCGGGAAAGGCAGGATTGAACGGATTGATCGCGCTGGTGGTGCCGATGGAGCTGTAGGTCTTCGTCGTCTCGGGGAAATCGATGGCGTCGACGCCGGCCAGCAACTTGTTGCCGACGGGGCCGGTGTCGAAATTTATGATGTAGTCGTTCTGCAATTCGCGGCGCGGCTGATAGTCGGGATCAATGGCCGTGACGGCCCGGTTCAGCAGGGTCGTGCCGGGAACGAAGGTCGGGCCGACGACATAGGAGGGGACATAGACGAGCTGACCCGCCGCATTGGTCGTGATCGAGCCGCCCGCGCCGCCGATGGCGGGGGCGAGGATGGATTCGATGCGCCGCTGGCGGTCGGCGGAATCGAACGCCGCCAGACGCACCGCCACATGGTCGCTCAGCCGGGAGGTGAACTGGCCCCACAGGCGCCAGAACTGGTCCAGGCGCCAGTTGTACGGGGTGTTTTCATTCAGGTTCCTCGTATACGGGATGCCGAGGATCTGGTTGGTCACGCCGGGGATGGGAATGCCGCCCGCGCCCATCGGCAGGCCGTTGGCGGTCTGGCCGCTGATCGGGATGCCGTTGTAGGACGAATAGTGGGAGGTGAAGGTCTCGTACTTGATCCAGGCCTCGCTCGTGTCGCTGAACTTGTACGCCAGCATGGGAGTGATCGCGCTGCGGTTGTCGTAGGTATTGTCGAAGTGGCCCTTGGAATCCTGCCGGTTGATCAGCAGCCGGTACATCAGCTTCTTGTCGCTGGTGATCGGGCCGCCGACGTCCAGGTCGGCGCGGTTGGCGTCAAACAGGCCGACCTGCATCGTCAGGGTCCCGACGTCGTAGTCGGTCGGGCTCTTCGAGATCTTGTTCAGGACCCCGCCCACCGTGTTGGCGGTATTGCCAATGAAGATGGCCGAGGGCCCCTTGATCAGCTCGACATGGTCAATGAGGTTCAGGTCGGTGTTCCGGTCGGTCTGGGTCCGGAACCCGTCGACGTAGTCGCCTTCGCCGACAAAGCCGCGGATCATCAGCCGGTCGACCGACCAATTGATCGTCCCCGTCTGGGCGCCGCCGACATAGATGAGGGCCTTGGCGATGATCGTCGGGTCGATCTCGTCGATCAGCGCCCGGTTCAGCACGGTGACCGATTGGGAAAGGTCGGCCAGGTTCACTCCGATACGGGTGGTGCTGAGGGCCTCGGTCCCGAGATAGCTCGTGTCCTTCTCGGACGAGACCGAGAAGGCGGGAAGGTTGACGACCTTGTCGGGCGCCGCGGCGCTGCCGGGGACGGGGGGCGTCGTTTGGGCGGAGGCGGCCGTGGCCAGCAGGGCGGCGAAGCCGCCGATTCTTAGTTTGCAGGGGAGGTTCATGGGGCTCTGGGGGAAGTTCCGGTCTTTGGGTGGGGTAGGGGTTGGGGCGGTCGCACGGAAGCGATCGCCGCAGCCTGACTGCCCTGACGGATAAAACTTAGCGTTTGTCGGCAAGCCCCTGGTTACTTTACAGTAAAGATCGAATGCGTTCGAGCCGCCCCACTTTGCGGAGCCTGGCCGCCGAGGCGGGCGTCAGCGCGATGGCGCTGTCGCTGGCGCTGCGCAACAGCCCGGGGATCTCGGCCCGGACCCGGGAGCGGTTGCGGCGGCTGGCGAAGTTGCGGGGCTACCGGCCCGATCCCACGATCACCAAGCTGATGCATCACCTGCGGGTGCGTTCCTCCGCGCGCCTTGAGGCGAACATCTGCGGACTCAAGCAGGCCCCCGCCGGGCCCAGCACGGTCGATTTCGACAACCGGGAGCACGACGCCCTGGAGCAGCGGGCCCGGGCGCTCGGCTACGCCTTCGACACCATCGAGATCGGACCCGACACCAAAGGCCCGTTGCTGCAGCGGGTCCTCCTGAGCCGCGGGGTCGAGGGCCTGGTGATGATGGCGATGGCGGGGCAGCGCGACCTGAGCCAGCTGCTGGACTGGAGGAATTTCTCGGTGGTCTCGGTGACGGCCTCGGTCGTGGCGCCGAGCTTTCACAGCGTCATGCCCAACCATTTTGACAACATGCTGCGGGTCTGCCGCGAACTCACGTGCCGCGGCTTCCGTCGGATCGGACTGGCGATCTCCCAGGACTGGGACGAACGCGTCCGGCATCGCTGGACGGGCGGGATCGCCTGGCAAAACGCGTTTGGCCGCACAATTGCGGTTCCCGTCTTTCTCGGCGAATCACTGGGGCCGGCCGTGGCGGATTCGGGCTTTTCCTCCTGGCTCCGGGAGAACAATCCCGACGTGGTGGTGCTTCACGCCATCGACCGGGGCCTCCTCGAAATTGCCCTGCGGAAGCTGCCCCCCCGCAAGCGGCCCAGGGTGGTGACCCTGAATTGGCCGCACCAGCTGGCGGATGCCGGCATCGACCAGCGCGCGGAGGAGATCGGCTCGGTCGCGATCAATCTCCTGTCCGGCATGATCCTGCAGGGGGAAAAGGGAGTCCCGGCCCGCGCGAATATCACGATGGTCGAGGGCAACTGGATTTCCGGCGGTTTGTAGGCGGGTGGAAACTGCGGTTGCTTTAGGCTAGGCATTCCGCCCGCCTCGGGTAAAATTTCCCCCGTGACCAAGCATTTTACCCCCTGGCTCCTGATCGGCTTGTCGTTGGTCCCGGCGCGGGCGGCGGAGGCCCCGGCGCCGGGCCTTTCCCCCGCCATCCTTCCCGGGCAGGGCCTGGCCCAGCATCCTTTTCTCTATGCCGGTGAATGGGACACGCGAAAGCCGGACAAGCAGTCCATGTTCATCGTGCGCGGCGGCCGGATCGTGTGGCAATACACCATGCCCCTGAAAAACGCCCGGGGCGGCATCCAGGAATTTGACGACGCCACCCTGCTTTCCAACGGCAACATCCTCTTCTCCCACATGTCGGGCGCGACGGAAATCGGGCCGGATAGGAAGATCGTCTGGGACTATGTGGCGCCGCCCGGAACCGAGGTGCATTCCGCCGAGGCGATTGACCGGGACCGCGTCCTGATCATGCGGAACGGCAATCCCGCCCAGGCCATGATCATCAATACCGTCACGGGCCGGACGGAGCGGGAGATTCCCATTCCGACGACGATCGCGAAGACCCACGGGCAGTTCCGCCACATCCGCATGACGGCGAACCGGACGATTCTCGTTCCCCATATGAGTGAAGGCCAAGTCGTGGAATATGACCTGGAGGGGAAGGTGGTTTGGTCGGTCCAGGCGCCGAACGTCTGGTCGGCGGTCCGGCTCAAGAACGGCAATACGCTGCTGGCGGGGGACGCCAGGTGCTATGCGCGCGAGGTGGACCCGCAGGGGCGGACTGTCTGGGAGTTCACCCAGGCGGATGCGCCGGGACTCAAGCTTTTCAATGTCCAGACTGCCCAGCGGCTCGCCAACGGCAATACGGTGATCTGCTGCTGGGTGGCCAACGACAAGAAGACGGAAGAATGGAAGGACACGGTGCAGGTCCTGGAGGTCACCCCGGCCAAGGCGATTGTCTGGGCCTTGCGGTCCTGGGAGGATCCCGCGGACCTCGGGCCGGCGACTTCGATTCAGCTCCTGGACGAGCCGGGCGTGCCGGAGATTCCCGGCGAGCAGCAGCGCTAGAGGGCGTGCGCGACTAGCGCAGCTTGAATCCGAGCGCTTCCAATTCGGACATGGTGAACGGCGCGCTCGCCAGGACTTCCTGCAGCTTGGCCAGGGCTTCGGCCAGGCTGGGAGCCTCGAACAGCGTCACGCCGTCGTCGTTGTCGTGGAGGCTGATGGCCCAGGGATGGGACTCGACGCGGGTCTCGTAGAGGGAGCCGTAGAGATAGTTGCCGGGGAGGCCGGGGTGGGGGCCGCCTCCGGGCACGAGGAAAAGGCTGTGCACGGGATCCTGGGCGACGGTTCCCCCGTGATGGGGCCGGTGATGCACGGGGCGGCCGACGACGACGAGTCGGTGCGCGTCGGCCTTGGTGCGCCGATCCGGCGACAGCGTCTGGACGTAACGGTCGTAGATGCTGGCATTGGACTCGAGGGCGTCGGCTTCGATCCGGCCGGCGATGAGCTCGTCCAGGTTCCGGGCGGAGAAGGAGGGCAGTTGCGCGAGAGAGCGAGCGGTGACGTGCCCATCCTTCCGGTCAGCGCTCGCATAGACCTGGTGCGCGGCGTAGAGCCGTTTCAGCGCATCCTGGTGGGTGGGTGTCGCCGGGACCGCGCCAATTGGGCTGTGGTCGATCAAATCGAGGACGGACTGATCGAAACTCGCATGGGGGTCATGGGGCATGGGGCAAACGGTGGACGCATCTGTCCCGGGACGCAACGGCACAGGAATGCGGACTCTTGCCCTGATCCCGGCGGGCGCCTAGTTATGCGGCCGGCAGCTCGCAGCAGCCATCCCCATGGACCCCAAAAACACCCAAAACAACTCCGCCGCCCTGATTCCCGTGCTGGGCCTCGTGACTGTCCTGGCGGTCGCTTTTTTCTACCTTGAATTTCGGGCCGCGCAGCGCCTGACCGACAGCCTCGCGCTCGCCACGAGCACCCACCAGGCCGATCAGGCGCGCGTGCAGCAGCTGACCAAGAGGATCGCCGACTCCGAGCAGCGGCAGGCGGAATTGGAAAAGGCGGTGGCCCAGGCCAGGGCCGCGGCGGCGGCCGGCCGGCCCGCGCGGGCGAACGCGGGCCCGGTTTCCAGCGAGAAGGCGCTGGCCGACGGCCAGGCCTTCATCGCGGCCTATGGGCAGCCGGCGCGTGACCTGCTCGTTTCCATTGGCAAGGCGCAGGTCGCGCGCAACTTCGCCGCGCTGATCGAGTCGGGTGCAATCACCCCGGCCCAGGCGGAGGCCCTGGAAACCCAGACGGCCCAGCACTGGATCGACACGATCGCCGTCACACCCAACAGCGTCCACCCGAGCGATCCAAACCTCCCGGAGGATCAGCTGAAGGAGATCCTGGGGGACCAGGGCTTCCAGCAGTACCAGAATTTCCAGCGGATGCAGCCCCTGCAGGGGATGGTGAACGATGTCTCGAGCCTCTCCTTTGCCTCGCCGCTCACTCCCGGCCAGTCCTCGCAACTCCTGGGTCTCCTGGCGAACGCCACTCCCCAGTATGCCAGCGGCGGCAAGGCCAACCAGCAATCGATCAACTGGGACCAGGTGCTGCCCCAAGCCCAGGGGATCCTCTCGGAACAGCAGCTTGCCGCCCTAAAGGCAGAGGCCGCGCTTCCCCAAATCATGTCGATGGTGAAGGATTTCTATAAGAACAGTCCGCCGGCCAAGTAAGGGCGACCGTCGGTGATAAGGGCGGCGGCCGCCGAGCCGGCGGAAACTTTTCGGATCGGGAATCGTCAGTCCCGGGGTATCCCAACCCCGATGACCACCCCCGCCGGTTCCGACCCCTCGGCCTCGCCGCTGCTCAAGCGGCGGGACTTCACCAAGATCCTTGCCGGAGGAATTCTCGGCGCCGGCCTGGGCGGCCGCGCCGCCCAGGGCCAGCCGGCGACGGAGCCCCCGAAGCCCCGCCCGATCAAGAACACCCTGCACCACGCCGGCGGGGACTACCACTGCGTCTACGGCGAGCATTGGGCCTCGAAGAAGAACTTCGAATTCCACCAGCGCCAGGGCGTGACGTCGTTCAGCCCCAGCATGGATGCCGGCGGCGACACGGTCTATCGCGGCAGCGGAAAAGGCGCGCCGGCCCCGATCGAGGCCTGGGACCTCGACCGGATGAAGCGGTGGAAGGACGCCTGCGACCAGGCGGGGATGCGCTGGGAGGGAATCCGGATGGACTCCCGCTACATCTACCTGCGGCCCGGCCCGGAACGCGACCGGGCGGTCGAGACGATTATCGGCAATATCCAAAAGGCCTCCCAGGTCGGCGTGAAGCTGATCTCCCACCACTGGACGCTGATCCCCATCCGGCGGAACCGGAATGTGCCGGGCCGGGGCGGATCCACCTACAAGGCCTTCAAGCTCGAGGACAACTGGCGGGACCTGCCGGTTGAGGGAAACGGGGTCGTCAGTTATGATGAATATTGGGAGCGGATCACCCATTTTCTCACCCGGGTGATTCCGGTCTGCGAGCAGGTCGATGTCAGGATGGCGGCCCATCCCTACGATCCCCCGGGGCTCCCGCGCGGCTACCAGGGAGTCGACAACTGGGATGCCGCCCCCTCCACGGTCCTGGAGTCGCTCCAGAAGTACGAGGCGGTCGTGGACAGCCACTACAACGGCTTCCAACTCTGCCTGGGGACCTGCGGCGAGGGCTGCCCGAATCCGCGGGAGGACATCCTTCCGATCGTGCGCTACCTCGCGGGGAAGAACAAGATCCACCAGATCCACATGCGCAATATCCGCGGGGGACTGCACGATTTCGCGGAGGTGTACATCGACGAGGGGGACATGAACTTCATCGAAGTCGTCCGGATCCTGAGGGACGCCGGCTGGGCCGGCAGCTACCTGCCTGACCACAATCCAGCGCATCCCGACGACCCGGGTAAATATGAGGGGTACTCCATGGCGTTCGGCTACATCAACTCCCTCATCCGCGCGGCCAATTCTGAAGTGACCGCCTGACCCCTCCGGGCGGCCGGCCGGCGGCGGACTGCGCGCGAGGCTGCAACTTATCGGGCGCGAGCGCGTCCTACGCTGTCATCCCATGCCCGCCAAGCTGCTTCGTTGCCTTGCCCAGATCTTCCTGCCCTTCCTGTCCGGCGTCGCCCTCGCCGCGCCCGACCGTCCCTGGCAGAAGCTGAGCAATCCCACCGTGGCGGAGCTGGCGGCCGAATTCGCGAGCCCGCCCTCGGTCTACAGCTCCCAGGTCGCCTGGGGCTGGAATGGCGTCATGACCCGCGAGGTGATCGCGCGCGACCTCGACCACATCCGCGCGATGAACCTCTCCTCGGCCTGGGTCGAGCCGGGCCGCAATCCCGCGGCACCCTACCTGTCCCCGGCGTATTTCGAGGACGTCCGGATCGCGGTCGAGGAGGCCAAGAAGCGGGGCATGCACCTGTGGTTCGACGACGATGGTGGGTATCCCTCGGGCTTTGCCGGCGGCAAGTTCACGCAGGAGCGTCCCGACCTGGACATGAAGGCGCTGGCCGCGGCCGAGCAGGTGCCGGTCGCCCCCGGCCAGGCCGTGTCCCGCGCGCTCGGCGACAAGGCGATCTGCGCGCTCGCCGTCAACCTGGACACCGGCGAGGCGACCGTGCTCGACGCCCCCGACCGGCGCATCACCTGGACCGCCCCGGGCAGCGGGCGCTGGGCGCTGGCGTTCCCCCAGTGGGCTTTCCGGTCCGGCGTGACGAAGTCGGCCAACAACAAGTCCGGCCTCAAGGACGCGGAGCACTCCCTGATGGACTACCTTTCGCCCGAGGCGGACCGGCTCTTCGTCAACTGGACGCTGGCATCCTACCAGCAGGCGATCGGCGACGAGTTTGGCCGGACGGTCCTCGGGTTCCGCGGCGACGAGGCCGCCTACAATTTCAATCCGTGGACCCCCGACTTCCCGGCGGAATTCCTGAAGCGGAAGGGCTACGACGTGCGGCCATTCCTGCCGGCGATCGCCGCCATCCAGCTCGGCCGCGGCGGGCGCAACCGGCCCGCCGCGCCCGCCCCCGTCTCGCTGGACCCGGCGCATCGCGCCTTTGCCGACTATTGCGACGTCTGGTCGGATCTCTTCGGCGAGAACTTCTTCTCGGCCGCGGCCCGGTGGTGCGCCGCAAACCACCTGGAATTGCAGACGCACATTGAGCACGAGGAGAACCTGCCGCAGCTCGCAAGCGCCAACGGCGATTTCTTCAAGTGCATGCGCGACCTCGCGGTTCCCGGGATCGACGTCATCTGGCACCAGGTCTGGCACGACGTCGTCGCCGATTTTCCCAAGCTGGCCTCGTCGTCCACCCACCTGAACGGGCACCCGCAGGCCATGAGCGAGTCCTTCGCGGCGATGAGCGGGCTCTACCCCGCGCCAAACCTCGAGGAGGCCGGCTGGATCGTGAACCACCAGATCGCCCTCGGGATCAACCACTTTGAATTCATGTCGCTGCGGGCCTCGACGGCCGGTCCGGCCGCAGCTCCCGCTGCCCCGGCCCCGGCCGCCGCCGCGGCGCCGGCCACTCCGCGCGCGCGGGGCGTCGCCCCGGCGGGCTATCGCTACATCAATGACCCGGGATTTCCGGCGCTGGCGGCCTACACGAACCGCGCGACCTACTTGCTGGGCCAGGGCCGGCCGGGCGCCGAGATCGGCGTCTACATTCCCTCCTCGAGCTTCTGGTTCGGCGACTCCGCGGCCAACCGGAGCTTCCTCGCCATCGTGCACGCGCTCCTGGAGCACCAGCGCGACCTCGATTTCGTCGATGACTACGCGCTGGCGGTTTCCCTCAGGCTGCGGGACGGCGAACTGGTGAACCGCAGCGGCCAGGGTTACCGGGGCATCGTCATCCCCCCGGCGGTCGCGATTTCCCAGGCGGCGCTGGACCGCCTCCGGGCCTTCGCCCAGGCCGGCGGGAAGGTCGTCTTCATTGGCGGGCCGCCGCAGCTCGCGATGGACCGGAACTTTCTCACTGCCCGGGAGCCGGGCGACCTGAGCTGGGCCATGATGGAAGCCGGCGACGCGGTGACGCCGCAGGTCATCGAGGCGCTGCCCACGCCCGAGGTGGCGCTCGACCAGGCGGCCCCCGGCCTGAAATACACCCATCGGCGGCTGAAGGACGGCGACGTGTATTTCTTCTTCAACGAGGGGGACTCGGCCCTGGATGTCGAGGCCACCGTGGCGGTCGCGAAGGGGGCCGATCAGGCGCAGAGCTGGGACGCCCGGACCGGGCGGATCGAACCCCTGACCAGCGCCGGGTTCGCCGAGGGCACGGTCACCCTGCCGATCAAGCTGGAATCGTGGGCGACCCGGCTGGTCGTCCTGCGCCACTCCGCTTCCGGACTGGTTTCCAGTCCCTAGCCCCGGACGACGGAAGCGGCTGCGGCGGGGCGCGCCGCGGCGCCGGCGAACCGGGGCCGGCCTGCCCCAGCAGGGCCCCCAGGCGCTCGACGCTGACCTTCAGGCTGCCGACCTGGTCGGCCATGGAATCGGAGGTTGTGGCGGTTTCCTCGGCGGCCGAGGCGATGCTCTGGGCGATCCCGCCCTGCTTGGCCACCGATTGGCTGATTTCGCCGATGTTGGCCGACTGTTGGGTGAAATTCACCCCGAGGCTCGAGACAATCTCGCTCAGCTCGTGGATCCGCGCGGACACCTCGCGGAACCTCCCGGTCAGCTCCTCCGACTTCGCCAGCGCGGTGGCGGTGTCCTGCGCCGCGGCCGTGACCAGTTCGGCGGTCTCGGTGGAGGCCTCCGCGCACCGCTTGGCGAGCTGGCGCACCTCGTCGGCCACGACCGCGAAGCCCGCGCCCGCCTCGCCGGCCCGCGCGGCCTCGACCGCGGCGTTGAGCGCCAGGAGATTGGTCTGGAAGGAGATGTCGTTGATGCGGGAGACGATCTTGTTGATCTTCTGCGCGGAGGAGCGCGCCGAGCTCATCGCGGTCTCCACCTGCTGGATGGTGCCGAGCCCCGCGTTGACCGAGTCCCGCGTGCGGCCGGTCATGGCGCTGGCGTGGTCCGCCTGCTCCTTGTTGGCCTTGGCGACGGCCGAGACCTCGCTGAGGTTGGTGCCGATCAGGTCGATGGCCGACGCGTACTCGGTGGCGTCGCGCGAGAGCTGGGTGCCCGCGCTGGCCAGCTGAACGGAGGCGGTCGCAACGTCGTCGGACGCGCCGTCGATGCTCCGGGCGACGGCGACGAGATGGCGGCGGATTTTCCGGGTCATGGCCGAGCTGGCCACGCTCGTGATGCCGATGCCGAGGACGAGAATGCCGGCGATGCCCTCGGCCTTGTGCTGCTGGCCCAGGGCCAGGGCCCGCAGGAGCCGGTCCACGTGAGTGTCGGCGAAGCCGTAGACCTCGTCGTAGGACCGGAAATGCCCGGCCAGGTAGCCGGCGAACGGGCCGCTCCTGGGCTCGAAGGGCGGCAGCGGCCGGTTCTCCGGCTGCGCGCTCGCCAGTGCGGCCATGTAGGCGTTGAAGGCGGCATCGTCGTCGGAGGTCCGGAGGGTCGCCCGGAAGTAGGCCCGCAATTCCGGCTCGAACTTCACGAGGTAGTACTCGTTCTCGGTCGAGGCGAAATACTGGCGCCGAAGGAGGTTGAGGGTGTCGTTCCGCAATCCGCCCTGGGTGCGGCCGATCAGCATCAGGCTGGCGCACATCGTTTCCTGCAGTTCGATCTTCTGCAGGGCCAGGACGCCGTCAAAATGATTGAGGGCGGGCTGGGTGGCCAGGGTCTGCCGGAAACACTCGGTCCGCAGCAGCGCATTGTAGGCGAGCTTCATGTAGACCTGGAACACGTCGCCGGCGGAATGCTGCCCGTCCTGGGCCGCCGCCCGGCCCGCCGGGATCTGGCTCGCAAAGAAGCTGCGGATCATGGGCAGGCGCTCGCTGAACAGGGAGCCCGGGTTTCCCGCGGCCAGGCGTTCCATCTTGGCCAGGCACGCGGTGACCGCCTCGTCGGTGGCGGCGAAGCGGCCGCGGTACCTTTCCAGCAGGGCGGAATCCTGAGGATGGCTCTGGACCAGCAGCGCTGCGTCGCGCTCGTCGCCCAGGGTGGCGCAGAACTTCTTGAAATCGGAGATCTCCTGCCGATAGGCGGTGACGGCCCTGATGTCCGATTGGTACCCCCGATACGTGCCGTAAAGGCCCCAGATCGATATTCCGCCGAGGCTGATGATCCCCAGCACGGGGATAACTGCCAGAAGAAGAAGTCGTTGGGGAATATTGAAGCTGTCGGCCGATCGGGGCATGGGGCAATCCATCCCTCGTCACATTTTGGCCCTTTTTTAGGGCATTCTACCTAGACGGCGCCCGGGCGCTCCCGCTTCAGGCCCCCGTGAGCGCGCGGTCCGCCACGAGCACCTTGGCCAAGCCGGCCAGCAAAGTGCTCCGGGTGAATGGCTTTTGCAAAAACTCGATATGCTGGAGGCCCTGCAACCGGTCGATCACGCTTTGGCTGCTGTACCCACTCATGACCAGGACGGGGGTCTTGGCGCTGATCAACCGGATCTTCCGGAGGGCCTCGGCTCCATCGAGGCCGGGCATGGTGAGATCGAGAATCACGGCCGCAAACAAATCGGGATTCGCGGCAAATTGTTCGACCGCCTCCTGCCCGTCCCGGGCGGAGACCGTCCGGTAGTCCTGGTGACGGAGCACGTTTTCGACGGTCATGAGCACTTCCGGTTCGTCGTCCGCTACCAGGATCGTGCGCTGTCCGCCCGACTCGCGCACGGCCGCGTCCGGCGGGGCGCCCTGGCCCGGGGTGGTGCGACCGGCGGTCGCGGGCAGGTAAAGGCGAAAGGTCGTCCCCCGTCCCGGCACGCTCTCCACGGCCAGCGTTCCGCGGCAGGCTCGGACGATGCCGAGGACGGCGGCGAGCCCCAGCCCTCTGCCGGTGAATTTCGTCGTAAAAAACGGCTCAAAGATCCTCCGCAGGGTGTCCGCCTCCATCCCTTGGCCGGTGTCGGAGACTTCCAGGCAGACGCTCTCGCCCGGCAGGTCGGCAAAGGAGTGCGCCAGGGTCCCGGGCGACGCCTCGAAGCGGCCGAGGTAGGTTGACACCCGGATCTCGCCGCCGCCATCCGCCAGGGCCTCGGAAGCATTGATCACGAGATTCATCACCACTTGCCGAATCTGCGAGCCGTCGGCCTGGATGCAGGGGAGATCGCGGCTGAGGAGCAGGACCAGCCGCGCCTTCTTGCTGATCGAGACCTCGAGGAGCTTCGCCGTTTCCTGGACCAGCTCGGTGAGCCCGATCGCCCCCGTGACATAGTTGCCCCGCCCGGCATAGGTGAGGAGCTGCCGGCAGAGCTCGGTGGCGCGCTGGCCGGCCGTTTCCACCGCCTGCAGGTGCTCCTCCTTCAACTCGGGCTCCGGGGTGACCCGGATGAGGCTGGCGTTGGCGATGATCACGGTGAGCAGGTTGTTGAAGTCGTGCGCAATGCCGCCGGCCAGGACGCCCAGGCTCTCGAGCTTCTGGGTCTCGACCATCTTGCGCTGCAACTGCTGCCGCTCCTCCTCCATCCGCTTGAGGCTGGAGATGTCCACCATGGTGGTGAGCTCCTCGGGCGCCCCGCCGTTGGGGTGGCGATAGAGGTGCATGGACAGCATCGCCCAGACCAGTTTTCCGTCGGGATGGCGGTAGCGTTTCTCCATCGTGAACTGGTCGATCTCGCCCCGGACGAGCTGTTCCTGCAGGCGGCGCTGCATCTCCCGGTCATCAGGATGCGAGGCCGCAACATAGTTGTTGGTATCGTAGGACTGCGCCTGCGGCACCCCGGTGATGCGCTCGTGCGCCTGGTTGACCACGCGGGTGCGCGCGTCCCCGCCCTTGATCCAGGAGATTCCGACCGGAGTATGCTCGTAGATGAACCGAAATTGCGCCTCTTCCTGCGCCAGGGTGGCTTGGGCCTCCCGGAGATTCCGGAGCAGCGTCCGCTGCCAGAGGAAGGCCCCCACGATGAGCGCGAACACGGCGGCGGCCGGCAGCAGGTAGGGCCGCAGCTCCCGGGGGCGCAGGCGATGGGGATCCAACGGATCGATCCACTTCTCGTAGATCCGGTCATAGGCGCCGTTGGCCCGCAGGCGGGCGAGCCCCTCATTGACCAGCGCGAGCCGGGCGACGTCACCCGGATGCAGTCCGATGTGGAGCCGCTGCGCGAAATCCATCACCGGCACGTCCGAGGCCTCCAGCGAGGTGAAATGCTCGTCGCGGATGTTCATCAGTCCGATGATCCGGGCATCCATCACCGCATCCGCCTTGCCCTCCGTGACCAGCCGGAGACCGTCCAGGAGGGTGGCAGCGGGGACGATGTGGGCAGCCCACCCGTGGCGGAGCAGGTATTCGTAGGGGGATCCGCCGGGCTTGACCGCGACCCGGAGCTCCTGGAGGTCGCTCAGGGTCTTGAGCGGGGGATCGCCCTTGCGCACGAAGATCGCCCCGTTCATCACCATGGTCGGGGCGGAGAATTCGACATATTGGCCGCGCTTGTCCGTGTAGGTGATGTTGGCAATGGCGTCCGTCTTCCCCGCCTGGAAATCGGCCAGCATATCGGCCCACGGCTTCGGGTGATAGGTCACTTCAAAGCCCATTTCCGCGGCCAGCCGGTTCATGATGTCGACCGCGAACCCCCGGGGCACGCCCTTGGAGTCCACGAAAGTCATCGGTTCGCCGTTCACGTCGATGCCCACGCGCAGAGGCGCTCCCTGCAACGAGGCCAGGCAAAGACCGCTTGCGGCCAGGAGGAGGTGTCGAATGCTGGGGTAGGGCATGGGCCGACGGGGGGCGCCAAATATCTATCGTCTCATCCGCCCCCGGATTCAGACGATATGTCGCTGGCCCTAATATGGGCACCCGCCCCAAAGACTCAATGGCGCTCTTGCTTAACCGTGCACCCTAATAGCTTCCCCGATCCACCCATGGGGGGTTACCCTAGGGTGCCGGCAGCGGGGAAGCGCCGGCCGAGGTGGTAGCCGAAAGGGACTCCGCAGCCGCGCGTACGAAGGCGAGGGCCGGGGGGTTCTCGAAATTATCCGGCATGTTGGTTCGCTGGACCATCATGACATAGGCAATGCCCCGGGTCGGGTCTATCCAGGCGGCAGTGCCCCAGGCGCCGGGATGGCCGAAGCTCCCGGGCGAGAGCTGGGCCGAGACCCCGCCGTCCGGAGCCCGCACGATCGCAACTCCCAGGCCCCAGGCGAGCACGCGGCTGAGCTTGGTCTTGGTGTAGCCTGTCGGAAAGTCGCCGGTGCCGATGGTCGTCATCTCCCCGTACGCGGCGTCGCTGAGGTAGCGTCGGCCCTCCAGGGTGCCGCGATTGAGCAGCATCTGGCAAAAACGCGCATAGTCAGTCGCGGTGGAAAAGAGCCCGCCGCCGCCTGCCGGCGGGGTTTCCCCGCGGGTCGGGATCGGCCCATTCGGCCCGAGTCCGGACTGGAGCGCAAATTCACCCGTGGCGGGGCTGACCCGGTAGCCGTGCGCCAGCCGCCGCTGCTGATCGTCGCTGGGAAAGAAGGTCGTGTCGGGCATGCCCAGCGGGTCGAACAGGCGGCTCTGGAGGAAGGCATCGAAGGACTGGCCGGAGACGATTTCGACGATCCGGCCGGCGACCGTGAAGCCTGAGCTCGTGTATCTCCAGGTCGTACCCGGCTCAAACTGCATGGGCTCGGACAGGTACACGCCAACGAGGTCACGCAGGGTCTTCGCCGATCGCGTGGCCGCCGGCCGCGGGTCCGCCAGGCCGGAGGTGTGGGTGAGGAGCTGCGCGATCGTCAGGTTGGCCGGCCGGCCCGAGGGCGTCTTCAGGGCGGCAAACTCCGGGATATATTTGGCGACGGGATCGGCGACGCTGAGCTTGCCCTCGTCCTGCAGCATCAGGATGGCCACACTGGTCACGGGCTTGGTCATGGACGCGATCCAGAACAGCGCATCGGACGGCATCGGCTTCTTCCCGGCGATGTCGGCCAGGCCGGTGGCGCCCAGGTGCAGGATCCGGTCCCGGGTCGCCACGAGCGTGACCGCGCCGGCGATCTCATGGGCGTCGACGGTGGCCTGCATCGCGGCGGTGACCGCCGGGAGCTCCGGGGCGGCCCGGCCGGGCGCGGCGGCTCCGGCCTTGGCGACCTCCACGGCAAACACATAGGTCGCGCCGAACATGTTCGAGCGGAAAAAGACGAGCTTCTGGTCGGGGCTGAAGAAGACATTGGGCTCGAGGAGGTAGCCATGCCGCGACATGTTGACCAGCCGCTCGGCGTGCAGCACGCCGGGATGGGGCAGGTTCCTCTCCGGCGTCGTGGAATCGTCGATGCGCTCCGGACGGAAGAGATAGATCCAGTTGTTGGCCGGGGTGGCCCAAAAGCACCAGTCGGGGGCGCTCGAGGTCCCGTCGCCGCAGAAAAGCGAGCCGTCGGCCGTCGCGTTGTAGTGGATCGACCACTCGGAATTGGCGAGGTGGTACCAGACCCGCTCGCCGTTCCCGACGTTGTAGGTGGCGAGGTAGAACGAGGTGCCGAAGGGCATGTGCAGGTCGTAGTAGATCGTCTTCCCGTCGTAGCTCCAGAACTCGTGCCCGGAGGCCTCCATGCCCATGGTCCGCTTGTGCACCAGCGTGTTGCCGGTGCCGTTGGTGCGGATGGTCCAGATCCGGTCCACCTTCCACCAGGAGCCCTCGTGGCAATACATCAGGAGAGTGGGATCGGTCGGCGAAAACTGCAGGTGGTTGAGCCAGTCGGTGCTCCGGAAGATCACGGTCCGCGTCCCCGTGGCCAGGTCGATGGTGTACATCTCCATCGGCAGCCGGGCGGCCAGCCGGGCCTCCATCATCTTCACCTTGTCCACCGGCTGCACCAAGGCGTGCGCCTGTCCGGGCCGCTGCCGGGCGCGCGCGTTGTAGTCCTCGCCCTCGCCCACGATCATGGCGCCCGCGGCCAGGGTCTCGTCGGCGTTGATGGTGTCGATGCCGCCGCGCGGGGGCAGGACGACCAGCTTTCTGTTCACCCCGGTGGCGAGATTCAGGCCATAGAGGGCATGCTCCTCGGTCCGGATGTAGAACACCGTCGGCGTCTTCCGGCCGACGACCACGACGCGGGCCGGGCCGTCGATGATCGTCCGGGTCTGCCAGGTCGCGAGATCGAGCACCGCGATCCCGTGCGGGGTCGTATAGACCATCTGCTTGCCGTCGGGCGTGAAGGAATTGTCGTTGAAATAGAGGCTGGCCGTATCGGGCTCGTCGGTGATGCGGTGGACGCGGTGCCCCGTGTCGGGATCGATCCACGACTTGGGCGGGGCCGTCGCGGCCGCGGCGCGGGCGAGGGGGGCGGGGCCGGAGGCGAGCGCCAGGACCGCGGTCAGGATCCAGGCGCCGGGGAGAACGGGGGATCTTTGGGAAAGCATGGGGGGGTTGTCCCTGCCTGACGCGCGCCTGGGCGGTAAGTTGTGCCCTGCCGGCCGCCGAACCCTACTTTTTCCCGGCCGCCGGGGCGCTGGTCGAGAGCACCGTGAGGGGCCCGATTTCCACGGTGGCCGTCTTGCCGGGGACGAAGGTGCCGGTGACGACATCGTCGTTGTTCTGGCCGTAGAATTCCGAGGCCACCTGACCCATGCGGGGGAGGGCCAGGGTGAAGCTCATGCCGGGGGAGCGGATGCTCATGTGCACGCTCCAGAGCAGTTTTCTGGCCCCGCCCTGGCGCATCTGCCGGAAGTCGTAGGCCTGCAGGATGACAAAATAGCGATCCTCATGCATGTTCGCCTCCAGGGTGCGCAGCAATTCCGTCGGGGCCATTTTCCGCCGCTCCCGGATGAGCGCCATGGTGTAGCCGAGGAGGCTCTCCGCGGTCGATGACTGCATGACGTGTGAGGCCTGCCTGGCCAGGTAGGCGGCCTGGAAGGCGTCGAACTGCGCGTCGGAGGCATGGTCCTCGGCCGCGACGTTCGGATCGGAGGAATCCATCATATGGTCCACGCCTTCCCGGTGGAAGCTATCACTGACCGGCAGGGTGTTCTCGATCTTCTCGTAGTCATTGATGTTGCCGATGGTCGTGCCCCAGTGAACCACCAGCAGTTCGTCGGCGCTTTTCGCGTCGGGCGCGGGAAAGTAGCCCTGCTTGGTGAGGGTGGGCGCCAGGAAAGTCAGGATGTCGCTGAGGGATTGCCGGCTGATCGACGGGTCCCAGTAGCCCCCGTCAAAATACTCGCCCTCGACGACCACGTAGGTCTCCTTGCCCGAACCCGGCTTGGCCGCCTTCCCGGCTGAGTAGCCGGGGTCGGCCCAGGTGCGCAGCGTGACGATATTCGAGGCGCGCCCGGTGGTGGTGAGGAGCGAGAGACCGAGAGCGCTCCATCCGACGAGGAGGCAAAAGCACCTCTCCCAAATCGGGCCGTGGCCCAAGCGGTGGAATCTGCGTGCGGGGAGTGGAAGGGATGGGGTCATTGCCCAAACGAAGTGGAGGGGGCCGCCAGATCGCGGAGAGCTGATCGAGCAGCCTGAGGAGCAGCTCAGGGGAAGTGGGGAAGGGCCGGGAAAGGGGGAAGGGCCAGCTTCAGCAGTCTCCCGATTGTCCGGGGCAGGCAACCCAGAAAAGCCCGGCACGCCGGGGACAGTCCGGTGGGACCAACCGTGGTGGGGGCGAGACGGTCAGGGCCCGCCCACCTGCTGGCGAGCCTGGAGGAGGCGCTGCTGCTGCTGCATCTTCTCCTGGAGGGCCGCCACCTGCGGCGCCGAGAGGAGGCCCTGGAGCTGGGTCGAGCCCTGCTCGCTCAGCGTGATGATCCCCAGGTCGCCATTGAGGGAGGCAAAGGGGTTGGTGGGCGGAAGGGCCGGCGCGCCGTATTGGGTCAGCACCTGGACGACGCTCGCGTTCTGGGCGTCGGTGAGCGGGGTGGCGGTGTAGCTCAAGGCCTGCGTCAGCAGGTTGGTCGTGTTGCGCGCGGGAACGGTCTGCTGGTATTGCTGGAATTGGCTGTAGCCGTCGGCTCCGAGGAGGCTGGAAATCTGCGTGTCGACGGTCTTCTCCGCCGACATGACGGCCATGAAGAAGCCGCGGGGATCGGTCTTCGGATCGATGCCCTGCTCCTTGGCGGCGGCCATGCTGTCGAAGCCGACCATCTCCTTTTCGACGATGAGGTTCTTGAACTGGTCGACCTGCGCCGGGGGCAGATTGAGCGCCTTGAAGAGGGCGCCGTACTGGCCATCGAGCCGCACCTTCGAGGAGAGCTCCATCTGGCGCTGCATCGCGGGGTTGGTGAGCATGCCGAGCAGCGCGGCGAAGCCGTTGTTGGCGGCTCCGGCAGGCTGACTGGGAGCGCCCGCCGGCTGCGAGGAATTGGGGCGGATCCCGTTCGCCTCCGCCGCCGGACCGTTCGCGGGCACCTGGCGCCGCGCGACGGGGCGCGCACGCACGGCGTCCGCCAGGGCCTGTTCGGCGGTCAGGGCGTGCTGGTGTTCGTGCACGGCGGCGGCGATGCCGGCCAGCGCGACGACGGTGACGAGGCCCAGGGCGAGTTTGGTGGTGGTCATGATTTTAAGGATTCCAAGGGCGGCGGCGAGGCCGCCCGCGACGCTCCCGGCGGCATCCGCATCCGTTCGTCGATCCGGACCCGGGATCGGGAACGCCTGAACTATTTCACCAGGTGGGCGATGGCGAAATACCCCATGCCGGCCAGCATGACCGTCTGGCCAAGGATGCAGGTCAGGACCCAGCGGGAAAGCGCGCCCTCGCCAGCCTTCATTTCGGCCCGAAGGTTCAAGATATCGGCTATTAGCTCGTTTCTGAACGCCAAGATATCGGCCTTTAGCTCGGTCTTTACCGCCAATAGATCGGCTTTCACTGCCAAGAGATCGCCTTTTGTCGCCAACGGCTCCTGGGCAGACGCAAGTTCCGACTCCATGACCTTTAGAATTGCATGGGCTTGCGCCGCGGGCAACTCCGATTTCTCCAGGATCTCCAGGCTGATTGTCTTCATCGCGACGATGATAACAACTCGCCCCCGCATCAATTTCAGGAGGCCAGCGGACGCCGGTAGGTCGCATCCCCGAATCCGAGGATCGGGTAGAAGATGAAGGAGAGGAGCGCCAGCCCGATGCCGAAGCCGGTGCCCTTGCCGAAGGCCTTGGCGACGTCGAGCGCCACGATGATGGCGATGACCATGTTCACCAGCGGGACGAACATAAGGACCAGCCACCAGCCCGGGCGTCCGGCGATCTTGACCAGGATGTAGGCATTGTAGAACGGGACGATCGCCGCCCAGCCCGGGCGTCCGGCCTTCTCGTAGACTTTCCACAGGCCGACGGTGACGATGACGCCGATGGCCACGCCGCACGTGAGGGGGAAGAGCGCGAACAGGAACATTGGGGCTAGGGGGTTGGGGTACTAAGAGCGGGCGGCTACTTTGGCAGCGCCGCCCGGCCGATGGCGCTTTGGCCGATGTTGCCGAGATAGAGGTTCCCGTCGCGCTCGACCGCGTTGGTGATCTTGATGAACGCGTTGGGCGAGGTGTCCTGGAGCGTCAGGAGCGGCTTGCCGCTGCCGTCGACCTCCATCACGTAGGCGAAGTCCTGGTCCTTCGGCCGGAGGGACGAGGGCAGCCGGAGGAAGATCTTCCGCAGGAGGGGATGGGCCAGCAGCGAATCGAACGTCGTGCTGCGGGGCGTGACCAGCGTGAGCCAGTACTGACCCTTGCCGTTGCCGAGGATCCCGTCGGGAATGCCGGGCAGGTCGTCGATGAAGACCTCCGTCTGGCCCTGCTTCGGGCCGCTGATCCAGTAGCGGCTCACCCGGTAGGTGGCCGTCTCGACGAAGAGGACGTAGGACTGGTCGGGGCTCACGGCCACGCCGTTCGAGAAGTAGAGGTTCGAGGCGAGCACCTTCACGGCCTTGGTCTTCGGGTCGTACGACATGAAGCGCCCGAAGGGCTGGTGCTCGATCAGGTTGAAGAGGAAGAGCTCGATCGGGTACTTGAACGAGGAATCGGTGAAGTAGATCGTGCCGTCGGCCGCCACATCGAGGTCGTTGGTGCACCGGAAGGGGACGCCCTCGGCCTCCGTGGCCAGGCTCGTGATCGTCTTGCCGTCCGCCGAGACCCGCAGCAGGCCCTTGACCGAGTCGCAGACGAGGAGGGTGCCGTCCTTGTCGAAGATCAGGCCGAGCGGCCGGCCGCTGGTGTCGGCGAAAACCTGCGGGTTCTTGCCGGAGGGATCCAGGCGCATGATCTTCCCGTCGATCGTGCCGCCGTAGATGTTGCCCGCCGCATCCAGCGCGATGTCCTCGGGCGCGAAATGGCCGAGGTCGAGGCGGTCCACCCGGGAGAGCAGCGTGTTCGGCGCATAGGGGCCGACCGGGGCCGGCGGGGTCGGGGGATTCCAGGCCGCCATCGGGCCGAAGGGGAGGGGCAGGAAGAGGAGATACAGCAGGGCGATCCCGATCAGGACGAAGAGCAGGCGGCGGATGAATTTCATGGGGAGGAGACGAAGGAGGGGCGGCCTTTTCCTCTAGGTCGCGGCGCGGCCGCAGGCAACCCTAACCGCCGTCCCCGGGGCGGATTGAGGTGCGCCGCATCACCCCCGCTCTGGACACGTCCGGGGAATCTCCTTGAATCACCTGCCCATGCCCGCCGACGCCCGCCGCAACCTGGAGGACATCTACGAACTGGCGCCGCTGCAGGAGGGCATGCTGTTTCACCACCTCAGCGCCCCGGGTTCGGGACTCTATTGCGAGCAGTTGAGTTTCGAGATCGAGGGCGACCTCGACGAGGCGGCCTTCGCCCGGGCCTGGCAGTTGGTGATCGACCGGCATCCGGCCCTGCGGACCTCCTTCCAATGGGAGGGCCTCGAAAAGCCGCTGCAGGTCGTGCACCGGAGCGTGGCCCTGCCGATCGATCGGCAGGACTGGACGGCGGACGGCGGCGTCACTCCGGAGCGGCTCGATCGCTTCGGCGCGTCGGAGCGGCAAAAGGGCTTCGATCTGGGACAGGCGCCGCTCATGCGCGTCGCCCTCCTCCGGACGGGGCCCCGGCGCCGGCACATCGTCTGGACGCACAGCCATCTCCTGCTGGACGGATGGTGCCTGCCGTTGCTGCTGCGGGAGCTGAACGAGGCCTATGCGGCCCGGGTCGCGGGCAGGCCGCCCGGGCTCGCCGCACCCCGGGCCTACCGCGAATTTATCGGCTGGCTGCGCACGCGGGACCAGGCGGCGGCGCGGGACTTCTGGGCCGGGCTGCTGCGCGGGTTCGATGAGCCGACGCCGCTGCCTTTCGCCGGCGGCGCGGCCGCCCCGGCCCCGGCCGCCCCCGGCGAGGTGCTGGTCCTCTTCTCCGCCGAGGAGACGAGCCGGCTGGCGGAGTGGTGCCGGCGCGAGCGGATCACGCTTTCGACGCTTTGCCAGGGAGCCTGGGGCCTCGCGCTCGGCCGCATGACGGGGAGGGCCGACGTCGTGTTCGGGACCACAGTCTCGGGCCGACCCGCCGAGTTGCCCGGCGTCGAGGGGATGATCGGGCTTTTCATCAACACCCTGCCGACCCGGGCGCTGCTCGCTCCGGGCGCGATGGCGGCGGACTGGCTGCGCGCGCTGCAGGCCCGACAGGCCGCGGCCCGCGCCCACGAGCACACGCCGCTCGTCAAGATCCGCGAGGGCAGCGAGGTCCCGCGCAACACCGAGCTTTTTGAGACGCTGTTTGCCTTCGAGAACTATCCCGCCGGGGCCGCGGCGGGCGAGGGACTCCGGGTTTCCGGGGTTCGCGCGCACGAGCGGACCCATTATCCGCTGACCGTCGCGGCCGCCTCGGTCGACGGCCGGCTCGGCGCGCGGGTGCTCCATGATGGAGTCCGGATCGAGCGGGACGGTGCCGACCGGGTGGCGGCGCGCTTCCGGGCGGCGGTCCTGGCGCTCGCCGACGCCCCGGGAGTCCGCCTGGGCGAGATCGACCTCGTCACCCCGGCGGAGCGCGCGCAACTCCTCGGCTGGGGCAACACGGCCCTGCCTGCGGCGGCCCGTGAACGGAGCAGCTGGCTCTCCCACTTTGCCCGGCACGCGGCGCGTGCTCCCGGGGCCCCGGCGCTGGTTTTCGGCGCGGAGGTCCTCTCGTATGGCGAATTGGACGCCCGGGCGAACCGCTTGGCAGGGAGGCTGACGGCCCTCCGCGCGGGACCGGAACGGGTCGTGGCGGTCTGCTTGGAGCGCTCGGCGGATCTCATCGTGGCCGTTCTTGCCATTCTGAAATCCGGCGGAGCTTACGTTCCGCTCGATCCGGCCTATCCCCCAGAGCGTCTCCGGGAGATGGCCGAGGATTCCCGGGCGATCCTGATTCTCGCCCACCGCTCGCTCGCAGGACGCTTCGCCGCCCACCCCACGCCCATCGCAATCTGGGAGGAACTGATCGAGGCGTCGGACGGAGTCGGGGCCGCTGCGGAGCTCCCGAGTCCCCAGCCCGCGAATCTGGCCTATGTCATCTACACCTCCGGATCCACCGGCCGTCCGAAGGGCGTGATGATCGACCATGCCGCCTGGGCGCGGCTCGCGGAGTTTCAGCGGGAGGCCTGCGCGCTCGGGCCGGGCGACCGCGTGCTCCAGTTTTCCTCGATCAGCTTCGATGCGTCCGTCTGGGAAATCAGCCTCGCGCTGTCGTCGGGGGCCGCGCTGGTCGCGGCGCGGCCGGCCGACCTCCTTCCGGGCGAGCCGCTCGCGGCGACGCTGCTGGGTCAGGACATCAGCTGCGTCCTGCTGCCCCCGAGCGCGCTGGCGCACCTGCCCGCGGGGGATTTTCCGCGGCTGCGCGTCCTGATCGCCGGCGGGGAGGCCTCCTGGCCGGACCTCGTCGCCCGCTGGGCTCCGGGACGGAAGTTCATCAACGCCTACGGCCCGACCGAGAACACCGTCGTCGCAACCTCGGCAGAGTGTGCACCCGCCGAGCTCGCCCCGCCGATCGGCTCGCCGGTCCCGCACAGTTCCGCCCATGTCCTTGGGCCGCACGGCCTGCTGGCGCTGCCCGGAGTGCCCGGTGAGCTGCATGTCGCGGGCTTGGGCCTGAGCCGCGGCTATCTCGGCCGGCCCGGGCTGACTGCCGAGCGCTTTGCGCCCGATCCCTTTGGCGGTGACGCGGGCGGCCGCCTCTATCGCACGGGCGATCTCGTCCGCTGGCGGGCCGACGGCCGGCTCGACTATCTCGGGCGGGTCGACCGCCAGGTGAAGGTCCGCGGGTTCCGGATCGAACTCGGCGAGATCGAGCACGCGCTAGCGGCGCATCCCGCCGTTCGCGAGGCGGCCGTCGATGTCCGGCGCGGGCCGGACGGAGAAGCGGAGCTCGTGGCCTGGGTCGCGCTTCGCCCGGCTGGTCTCGAGAACGGCGGCAGCCTGCGGGCCTGGCTGGCCGAGCGGCTGCCCGCCCATTTCCTGCCGGGTGCCTGGGCATTCATTCCGGCATTGCCGCTAACCCCGAGCGGGAAGGTCGACAAGGCGGCCCTCCCCGAGCCCGGGCGCACGGCAACGGAATCTGACACAAGGCCGGCCTCTTCGCCGCTCGTGGAATTGGTCGCCGGGGCGTTTGCCGAGGTCCTGGGGACGGCGCGGGTCGGCCCGGACGACAACTTCTTCGAGCTCGGCGGGCACTCCCTCGTCGCGACCCGGCTTGTGGCCCGGCTGCGGGAGGGCGCGGCGCCCGGCCTGCCCCTGCGCGCGGTGTTCGAGGCGCCGACGCCCGCGACGCTCGCGGAGCGGATCGCGGCCGAGCGGGGCGGCGAGGTGCCGCCGCCGATCACGCCCGGGCCGGAGGGCGCGGTCGCCCGCGCCTCGCTCGGCCAGCAACGGTTCTGGATCCTCGAGCGCCTGTCCCCCGGCAATTCCGGCAGCCTGATCCAGATTGCGGTGCGGGTGCGCGGCCGGATCGACCGGACGCGGCTGGAGGCCGCGCTGGCGGCGCTGGCCGCCCGCCATGAACCGTTGCGCGCGAGCCTGGAGGAGCGCGACGGCGAACTCGCCTCGCCGGCCGCCGCGGCGCCGGCGGCCTGGCTGGCGGACGGCGCGTGGCCCGACTGGCGCGCCGGCCTGAAGGCGGAGGCGGCGCGGGGCTTCGACCTCGCGCGCGGTCCCCTGTGGCGGGCTTGGATCTGCGCCACCGGTCCGGGCGAGCACGTCCTCGCCTTCATGTTCCACCATGCGGTTTTCGACGGGTGGTCGGAGGGAATCCTCGTGCGGGAGCTGGGAGTGCTCTACGCGGGCGGCCAGCTGGAGAAGCTGCCGCTCGGTTATGGCGACTACGCGCGCTGGCAGCGCGAGCGGGTGGGCGAGGGCTCCATCGCGCGGCAGGTGCAGGCCTGGCAGGCGGAACTCGCCGGGATGCCCGCGCTCGACCTTCCGGTGGAGGGCGCACGCCCCGCCGTCCAGACCTTCCGCGGGGGCGGGGCCGCGGGTTCGGTCGCGGCGGGCGAGGCCCAGGCGCTGCGGTCGATCGCCCGCGCCGAGGGGGCGACGCTTTTCATGGTGCTCCTCTCGGCCTGGGAGGTCTGGCTCTGGCGGCACAGCGGCCAGGAAGATTTTGGGGTGGGCGTCCCGGTGGCGGGGCGCCTGCGCCGCGAACTGGAGGGGATGATCGGATTGTTCGTGAACACGGTCGTCATCCGTTCCGACGTCGCCGGAGAAATCAGCTTCCAGGAACTGGTCCGGCGCGTGCGGGAGCGGACGCTCCGGGCCTACGATCGCCAGGAGGCGCCCTTCGAGCAGGTGGTGGAGGCGGTCCAGCCCGCGCGCGACCCGGCCCGCACGCCCGTCTTCCAGGTGATGTTCACGATGCAGAACACGCCCCGGGCGGAGCGGGCCTTCGGCGCGGCGGAGATCGAGCCGCTCGAACTCGAAACGGCGGGCGCCAAGTTCGAGCTGACGCTCACGGCCGGCGAGAATCCGGACGGTTCGATCGCCCTCTCCCTCGAGTACAACCGGGACCTCTTCAGCCCGGAGACCGGGGCGCGGTTCCTGGACCGCCTCGGGGAAATCCTGCGCGCGGCCGGCCGGGGGCCGGCGTCAAAGCTGCGCGACCTGGCCTGGGTTCCCCCGGCCGAGGCGGCGGCCATCGAGTCATGGGCCGCCGGGTCGGCTCCCGCGGCCGCCGGTGCCGCAACGCTGCCCGCGCTTTTTGAGCAGCAGGCGGCGCGCACGCCCGACGCCACCGCGGTGACGGCTGAGGAGGGAACCCTGAGCTACCGCGCCCTGAACGAGCGCGCCAACCGGCTCGCGCACCTGCTGATCGGCCGGGGCGTCGGCCCCGAGGATCTCGTGGCCCTCTGCCTGCCGCGCTCGCTGGACCTGGTGGTCGCCGTGCTGGCGGTGCTCAAGGCCGGAGCGGCTTACCTTCCGCTGGACCCCGATACCCCGGCTGAGCGCCTGGCCTTCATGCTCGGCGATGCCCGGCCGGCGGCGGTCCTGGCGCGGTCGGAATCAGCAGCGGCCTTCCCCGCGGGCGCCGGGCGCCTCGTGCTCGATGCCGCCGAGACGCGGACGGCGCTGGAGGGAAGCCCGGCGGCCGATCCCACCGACCGCGATCGCCGCGCGCCCCTGCGGCCGCTGCATCCGGCCTACGTCATTTACACCTCCGGCTCGACGGGCACGCCCAAGGGCGTGGTCGTCAGCCACCACGCCACCGCGCGCCTGTTCGAGGCGACGCAGCCCTGGTTCAATTTTGGCGCCGGCGAGGTGTGGACGCTGTTCCATGCCTATACCTTCGATTTCTCCGTCTGGGAACTCTGGGGCCCGCTCCTCCATGGCGGCCGGTTGGTGGTTGTGCCCTACCTGACGAGCCGGGCGCCCGGCGAATTCCTCCAGCTTCTCGTGCGGGAGGGCGTCACGGTGCTGAACCAGACGCCCTCGGCGTTCCATCAATTGCAGCAGGCGGATCGGGAAAACGCCGAGCTCGGCCGCCGGCTCGCGCTCCGCTGGGTCATCTTCGGCGGCGAAGCGCTGAGCCTGGACCGGCTGGCGGACTGGTACGGCCGCCATCCGGAAAACGCGCCGGTCCTGGTCAACATGTACGGGATCACCGAGACCACCGTCCATGTGAGCTATCTCCGGCTCGACGCGCGGCTGGCGGCGGCCGGCGGCGGGAGCCTGATCGGGCGCGGGATCCCCGACCTGGGCGTCCGCGTCCTGGACGCCTATTTCCGCCCGGTGGCGACGGGCGTGCCCGGGGAGCTGCACGTCTCCGGCGCCGGATTGGCGCGCGGCTACCTCCGCCGGTCGGCCCTCACCGCGGAGCGCTTCGTGCCCGACCCCGCGGGCCCCCCCGGGAGCCGGATGTACCGAACCGGCGACCTGGCCCGGTGGCGGCAGGGGGGCGTCCTGGAATATCTCGGCCGCAACGACCACCAGGTGAAGATCCGCGGCTTCCGCGTGGAGCTGGGCGAGATCGAGGCGGCGCTGGCCCGCCAGGCCGGGGTGGCCCAGGCGGTCGTGCTCGCGCCGGAGGACGCGTCCGGCTCGAAGCGGCTGGTGGGCTATGCCGTCCCGGTCCCGGGCCACGCGGTCGATCCGGCCGCCCTGCGGCAGGAACTGAGCCGGACGCTGCCCGAATACATGGTGCCGGCGGTCATCGTGCCCCTGGCCGCGCTGCCGTTGACCCGCAACGGGAAGCTCGACCGCGCCGCGCTGCCCGCGCCGGCGGGCCCGGCCTCAAGCGGCGGCGACGCGCCGCAGGGCTCCGTCGAGGAACTCGTGGCTGTGCTGTGGCGGGAACTCCTGGCGGTCGAGACGGTGGCCCGTCACGACAACTTCTTCACGCTGGGCGGACATTCGCTGCTCGCGACGCAGTTCATCTCGCGGCTGCGCGAACAGCTCGCGATCGAGGTGCCGCTCATGAGCCTCTTCGAGGATCCGACCCCCGCGGGCTGCGCCCGGGCGGCGGTGGAGCGCGAGGCCTCGCCCGGCGTCGCCGAGAGCCACGCCCGCGTGCGGCTGCGGCTGCGGGCGATGACGGAGGACGAAAAGAACCGCCGCCGCGGGGGCGTTCTGGCATGAGCGCGGCCGAAGCGGACGACGAGCTGCTGGCGCGACTGCTGCGGGAGGAGGGCGCCGGCGCCGCCCGGATCCCGCGCCGCCCGCCGGGGCAGGACGCGCCGCTTTCCTTTGCGCAGCGCCGCCTCTGGTTCCTGGACCGGCTCGTGCCCGGGAACGCGGCCTACAACATCTCCGCCGCCTTCCTCCTGCGGGGGACCTTCGACCTCGCCCGCTTCGAGCGCAGCCTCCGGGCAGTGGCGGCGCGGCACGAGATCCTGCGGACGGTCTTCGTCGCGGGGCCGGGCGGCGAGCCGCGGCAGCGCGTCCAGGGGCCGGGCGAATCCCCGCTCGAGATCGGATCGGCCGACGTCTCTTCCGCCCCTGATCCCCTGGCCGCCGCCCGGGCGGCCGCGGCCGAGGAAGCCGCGCGGCCCTTCGACCTGGAGCGCGGTCCGCTTGCCCGCGCCCGCGTGCTGCGGCTGGGCGCCGAGGAGCATGCTGTCATCTGTTCGCTCCACCATATCATCTCCGACGGTTGGTCGACGGGCGTCTTCATCCGGGAGATCGGCGCGCACTACGCGGCGCTCGCCGCGGGCCGCGAGGGCCCGCCCCCGCCGCTCGCCCTCCAATATGCCGACTACGCGGCCTGGCAGCGCTCGGCCCCAAGCGTGGCGGCGACGGAGGCCTCGGTGCAGTGGTGGAAGGAGCGCCTGGCCGGCCTGCCGGCGCTTGAGCTGCCGACGGATTTTGCACGGCCCGCCGTCCAGGGCTTCCGCGGCGCGAGCGTGCCGGTCGAGCTGGCGGCGCCGGCGCGCGCGGCCCTTGCCGGCCTGGCCCGGCGCGAGGAGACGACGCTCTTTGTCGTCACGCTCGCGGCCTTCCAGGCGGCGCTGGCGGGCTGGAGCGGCCAGCGCGATTTCGCGGTCGGGTCGCCCGTGGCCGGGCGCTCGCGCGGGGAATTCGAGCCGCTGATCGGCTTCTTCGTGAACACGCTGGTCCTGCGGGCCGATCTCGCGGGGGACCCGTCCTTCGAGGAGCTGGTTCGCCGGACGCGGGCGGGCGTCCAGGCCGCGCTCGCCCACGCGGACGCGCCCTTCGACCGGCTCGTCGAGGAGCTCAACCCCGAGCGCCAGCTAAGCCACACGCCCCTGGTCCAGGCCGTGCTTTCCTTCGAGCCGGCAAACGACCAGCGGCTCGACCTCCCCGGCCTCTCGCTCACCCCGATCGAGCCGGAGGGCGCGGTTGCGAAATTTGACCTGACCCTGTCGCTGACGGACTCGGCGGCCGGGCTGCGCGGCTCGCTCGACTACCGCACGGACCTGTTCGCCCCGGAGACCGCCGCGCAGTTCGGCCGGCTGCTGACCCGGGTGCTGGCGGCGGCCTCGGCCGCGCCGCAGGCGAGGCTCTCGGCGCTGCTGGAACCCGGCGACGCGGAGCAGGCCGCGCTCGGCGAGCTTGAGCGCGGGGCGGATCTGGGCATCCCCGCGCGCCGGTCCGTTCCCGCGCAGGTGGCTGACTGCGCCCGGCGCGCGCCGGCGGCCGTCGCGGTGCTGGAGACCGGCCGGCTGCTCACCTATCGGGACCTGGTCGACCGCGCCCGCGGCCTGGCGCGGACGCTGCGGGCCCGGGGCGTGGGTGCGGAAACGGTGGTGGCGGTGTGCCTGCCGCGTTCCGCCGGGCTCGTGATCGCGCAGCTGGCGATCTGGTTCGCGGGCGGGGCCTACCTGCCGCTGGACCCCGCCCATCCGCCCGACCGCCTGAAGGCGCTGGCCGCGCAGGCCCACGCCCGCGCGGTCATCACCCAGGGCGCGCTGGAGGAGATCTTCGCCGGCAGCCGGCTGACCGTGCTCGATTGGGAGAACGCCGAGCCCGAGCCGGACCAGCCGATCGCGCCGGTCGAGGACGGGCAGCTGGCCTACGTCATTTTTACCTCCGGCTCGACCGGCCAGCCGAAGGCCGTCGCGGTCAGCCACGGGGCGCTGGCCCACCTCGCCGCCTGGCACCGCGAGGCCTTTGCGCTCGGGGATGCCGACGTGGCGACGATGCTCGCCGGCCAGGCCTTCGACGCCTCCGTCTGGGAGATCTGGCCGGCCCTGGCCGCGGGCGCGTGCGTCGCCGTGGCCCCGGCCGATGTCGCCGCCCACCCCGAGGGCCTCCGCGACTGGCTGGTCGCGGCCGGAGCGACGCTCAGCTTCGCGCCGACGCCCCTGGCGGAGATGCTCCTGCGGTTGCCGTGGCCGGCGACCACGGGCCTGCGCTGGCTGCTCACCGGCGGCGACCGGCTGCGGGCGGCGCCTCCGGACGGCCTGCCGTTCCACGTGAGCAACAACTACGGGCCGACCGAGCACGCGGTGGTGGCGACCTCGGGAGAGGTCGGCCCCGCTCGGTCCCTGCAGCCGCCCGACATCGGCCGTCCGATTTCCCGGACGCAGCTGCGGCTCCTGGGCCCGGACTTCCGGCGCGTGCCGGCCGGCGCGGTCGGGGAGATCTTCCTCACCGGGCCGAGCCTGGCCCGCGGCTACCTCGGCCGGCCCGAGCTCACGGCCGAGGCCTTCGTCCCCGATCCGTGCGCCGCCGAGCCGGGCGCGCGGCTCTACCGGACGGGCGACCTCGCGCGCTGGCGCCCGGACGGAAAGCTGGAATTCCGGGGCCGGGCCGACCAGCAGGTGAAGATTCGCGGCGTCCGGATCGAGCTGGGGGAGGTCGAGGCGGCGCTGCTCGCGCTGCCCGGCGTCGCCGCGGCGGCGGCCGATGTCCGTGCCGCCGGCGGCGAGCCGGCGCTCGTCGGCTGGCTCGTGGCTTCCCCGGAAGGTCCGGCGTCCGAGGCCGCGGTGCGCGCGGCGCTCCGCGAGCGGCTGCCCGCGGTCATGCTCCCCTCGCACCTGGTCTGGCTCGAGCGGCTGCCGCTGACGCCGAACGGCAAGGTGGACCGCCGGGCGCTGCCCGCCCCGGACCTCGCGGGCTCGGCCGGCGGGGAGCCGCCGGCCACGGCGCTCGAGGAGACGATCGCCGCCGTCTGGGCGGATGTGTTGGGCAGGGGCGAGGTCGGGGTCACCCGCAGCTTCTTCGACGTCGGGGGGCATTCGCTGCTGCTCGTCCAGGTGCAGGCCCGGCTCCAGGCACAGCTCGGCCGGCCGGTGGCGATGCTCGACCTCTTCGCGCACCCGACGGTGCGCGCCCTGGCGGCGCATCTGGGCGGGGCCGGCGACGACGGCGACGCGGCGGCCACGGTGGAGGCGGCCGCGCGGCGCGCCGAGGCGCAGCGCCAGGCATTGCAGCGGCGGGGCGAAGCCCGTAGGGCAGGGGGCGCGCGCCCATGAGCCACGAACCCCCCAGCAATGCGATCGCCATCGTCGGTTTGGCGGGGCGTTTCCCCGGGGCCGCGGACGTTGCGGCCTACTGGCGCAACCTCTGCGAGGGCCGGGACTGCATCACGCGCCTTTCCGACGAGGAGCTGCGGCAGGCCGGGCTGACGGAGGCGGAGCTCGCCGATCCCTCGCTCGTGCACGCGGGCGGGACGATCGAGGACTACGACAAGTTCGACGCGGAATTCTTCGGCTTCACGCCCCGGGTGGCGGAGGTGCTCGATCCCCAGCACCGCCTGTTCCTCGAATGCGCCTGGGAGGCCCTCGAGAGCGCGGCGGTCGACCCGGCCCGGTTCGGCGGCTCGATCGGGGTCTTCGCGGGCACCGGTCTGAGCACCTATCTCCTCTACAACCTGGCGACGAATCCGAAGCTCCTCGAAAACGTCGGGCTCTACCAGGTCTGCATCGCCAACGACAAGGACGCCCTCACCCAGCAGCTGGCCTACAAGCTGGACCTGCGGGGCCCGGCGATCACGGTCCAGACGGCCTGCTCCACGGGCCTCGTGGCCGTGCAGCAGGCCTGCCTCAACCTCCTCAATTTCCAGTGCGACCTCGCCCTTGCCGGCGGAGTCTCGGTCAAGGTGCCCCATTGCGCGGGCTATCCCTTCCAAGAGGGAGGGATCTCCTCGCCCGACGGGCGCTGCCGGCCGTTCGACGCGCAGGCCCAGGGGACGGTGCCCGGCAGCGGCTGCGGCGTCGTGGTCCTAAAACGGCTGGAGGACGCGGGGGGCGACGAGGTGATCGCGATCATCCGCGGGTCGGCGGTCAACAACGACGGCGCGGGCAAGGTGGGCTTCACCGCGCCGGCCCTCGAGGGCCAGGCCGAGGTGATCGCGCTGGCGCAGGCGGCGGCCGGCGTCGCGCCCGACACGATCGGATTCATCGAGGCGCACGGCACGGCGACCCCCCTCGGCGACCCGATCGAGGTGGCGGCGCTCACCCGGGTCTTCCGCGCCCAGACCCAGCGCCGCGGTTTCTGCGCGCTCGGGTCCGCCAAGTCCAACGTCGGCCACCTCGACGCGGCGGCCGGCATGGCCGGCCTGATCAAGGCGGCCCTGGCGGTCCGCTCGGGCCGGATTCCGCCGACCCTGCATTTCACGGCGCCGAATCCCAAGCTGAACCTGCAGGAGAGCCCATTTTTCGTGAACACGGCGCTGATCGACTGGCCGCAGTCCGCGCTTCCGCGGCGCGCCGGGGTCAGCTCCTTCGGCATCGGTGGGACGAACGCGCACGTGGTTCTGGAGGAGGCGCCGGCGCGCGCGGCCAGCGCCCCGCCGGCCGGCCCCCAGTGGCTGCTCGTTTCCGCGCGGACCCCCGCGGCGCTCGATGCCGCCCGCCGCCGGCTGGCCGACCACCTGGCGACCCATCCCGGGTTGAACATCGCGGATGTGGCGCACACTCTGCGCGCCGGGCGGCGGGCCTTCGCCCACCGGTTTGCCACCGCCGTCTCGACGAGCACGGAAGGGGCGGCCGCGCTGCGGCGCGGCACGGGCCAGAATGTCGCCGTGCCCCTGACCGTTCGCCGCTGGCTGGAAGGCCGCGAGGTCGCGTGGGGCGCGGAGCCGGCCCCCGGCCGGCCCGTCGCCCTTCCCACCTATCCGTTCGAGCGAAAGCGCTACTGGATCGAGCCCTCCGCCGGATCGTGACGCCCCGCGGGGATTTTCCCCTTGTGTGCGAATGACGCCATTCGCAACCTTGCACTTCCGGCGATAAAATGGGCTCACCAACCGCAGACCTTACAGACCACCAGAAGGCCGTGGCGGTGATCGGAATGCAGCTGCGGTACCCCGGGGCGACGACCGTCCACGAGTTCTGGGAGAACCTGCGCAACGGCGTGGAATCCATCTCTTTCTACAACGAGGACGAGCTCCACGCTGCGGGCATCTCGCGGGAGATCATCCGCTCGCCCGGCTTCGTCAACGCCAACCCGCAGATCGGCGACGTGACGGGCTTCGAGCCGGCCTTCTTCGGGTTCACCCCGCGCGAAGCCGAGGTCATCGACCCGCAGGTCCGCGTTCTCCTGGAAACCTCCTGGCAGGCCCTGGAGGATGCCGGCTACGACCCGGACCGCTACCGGGGTCGGATCGGCGTGTTCGCGGGCGCCAACCTGTCCAAGTATTTCATGCACAACCTGCTCCCCCAGCAGGAGCAGCTGACGGCCGGCCTGGGCTCCATCTCCGCGATCAGCATGTTCAACGACCGCGACGCGCTGGCGACCATCGTCTCCTACAAGCTGAACCTGCGGGGCCCGGGCGTGACGGTGCAGACGTACTGCTCGACCTCGCTCGTCGCGGTGCACCTGGCCTGCCAGAGCATCCTCCTCGGCGACAGCGAGATGGTCCTCGCGGGCGGCGTCTCGCTCAACGGCGATCCCGCCTCGGGCTACATCTACGAGGAGGGCAGCATCGTCTCGCGCGACGGGCACTGCCGCACCTTCGACGCCCAGGCGAGCGGCACGGTCTTCGGCAACGGCGTCGGCATGGTCGTCCTGAAGCGGCTCGACCGGGCGATCGCCGACGGCGACACGATCCACGCGGTGATCCGCGGCTCGGCCATCAACAACGACGGGGCGGTGAAGGCGGGCTTCCTCGCGCCGAGCGTGCAGGGCCAGGTGGAGTCGATCACCTCGGCGCTCGAGCGCTCGGGGGTGCATCCCGACTCGATCGGCTTCGTCGAGGCGCACGGGACGGCCACGCTGGTCGGCGATCCGATCGAGGTGAGCGCGCTCTCCAAGGCCTTCTCGCTTTGGACGGAGCGCCAGCAGTACTGCGCCCTCGGCTCGGTGAAGGCCAATTTCGGGCACCTGGACCGCGCGGCGGGCGTGGCGGGGCTGATGAAGACGGTCCTCGCGGTGAAGGAGGGGATCATCCCGCCCACCGTGAACTACTCGGTCCCGAACCCGAAGATCGACTTCGCGCACAGCCCCTTCTTCGTCGCGACCCGGCTGACCGAGTGGGGCCGCGAGGGGCCGCCGCGCCGCGCGCTGGTCGCCTCGCTCGGGGTGGGCGGGACCAACGCGCACGCGGTGATCGAGCAGCCGCCGGCGGCGGCGCCGTCCGGCCCGTCGCGGGCCGCCCAGCTCTTCGTCCTCTCCGCCCGCACGCCGGAGAGCCTGGCGGCGGCGGTCGAGAAGCTTTCCCGGCATCTCCGGGACCATCCGGCGCTCCCGTTCGCCGACGCCGCCTACACCCTGGCGGTCGGCCGCAAGGCGTTTGCCCACCGCCGTGCGGTGGTGGGCCGCGACGCCGCCGAGATCATCCGCCTGCTCGCGGCGGAAAAGGCCGCGACGGTCCCGGCGGGCGCCAAGCGGCCGGTGGCCTTCCTCTTCCCCGGCCAGGGTGCGCAGCACGCCAACATGGGCCGCGGGCTGTATGAGACCGAGGCCGTCTTTCGCGACGAGGTGGACCGCGCCTGCGCGGTGCTGACGCCCCTCCTGGAGCTCGACCTGCGCACGGTGCTCTATCCGGCCAAGGGCGGCGAGGCGGCGGCCGACGCCCAGCTGAAGCAGACCCGGCTCGCGCAACCGGCGCTCTTCGTCGTCGAGTATGCGCTCGCGCAGCTGTGGATCAGCTGGGGCATCCGGCCCGAGGCCATGATCGGCCACAGCATCGGCGAATACGTCGCCGCCACGATCGCCGGGGTCTTCGCCCCGGAGGACGCGCTGGCGCTGGTTGCCGCCCGCGGCCGGCTGATGCAGGGCCTGCCCGCCGGGGCAATGCTCGCCGTGCCCCTGGACGAGGCCGCGACCTCCGCCCTGCTGACCCCCGGGCTCTCGCTCGCGGCCGTGAACGGGCCGGCGGCCTGCGTCGTCTCGGGCCCGGCGGCGGCGGTCGACGCACTCGAGGCCGCGCTCGCCGCGCGCGGGATCGGGGCCCGCCGCCTGCAGACCTCGCACGCCTTCCACTCGGCCATGATGGATCCCATCCTGGCGGAATTCACGGCGCTCGTGGCCCAGGTGCCGCGGCACGCCCCGCGGGTGCCCTACCTCTCGAACCTCACCGGCGCCTGGATCGACGCGGCGCGGGCGACCAGTCCGGAATACTGGGCGCAGCACCTGCGCGGCACGGTCCGCTTTTCCGACGGGGCGGGGGAACTGCTCAAGGCCGGCGGGCGCACCGCCCTCGAGGTCGGCCCGGGCCGGACGCTGAGTTCGCTCGCCTGGCAGCGGCCCGACGTGGCTGCGCACGGCCTGCCGGTCTCCTCCATGCGGCATCCCCGCGAGGAGACCTCGGACGCGGCCATGCTGCTCGGCGCCCTCGGCCGGCTGTGGACGGCCGGCGCCGAGGTCGACTGGGAGGGATACTACGCGGGCGAGCGCCGCCGCCGGATTCCGCTCCCGAAATACACCTTCAACCGCCAGCGCTACTGGGTCCAGGCGGTCCCGGCCGATCCGGCCGCGGCCAAGCGTGCGCCCGGCCAGTGGTCCCGGCAGGCGGACGTCGCCGACTGGTTCTACGCGCCGCGCTGGACCGAGGCGCCGGTGGGTGCCGCCGCCGCTCCGTCCAGCGCCTGGCTGCTCCTCGCCGACCCGGGGCCCCTGCGCAACGCGCTGGAAGCCCGGCTGCGCGCCGCCGGCCTCGACCCGGCGATCGCGGAAACCGGCGCCGCCTTCGAAAAGTTCGGGATCGGGCAATACCGCCTCGACCCGGGAGCGCCGGAGGGCTTCAACGCGCTGCTCGACGCGCTCCGCGAGGAGGGCAAGTTCCCACAGCGGATCGTCCATCTCTGGGCGGCCGACGCGACGCCGGGCGATGCCCTGCGGGACTTCGACCGGATCCAGGACCGCTCCTTCTACAGCCTGCTTTTCCTGGCGCAGGCGCTGGGCCGCCAGAACCTGACGGAGGCCCTGCACCTCGGCGTCGTCACCCGCGGTCTCCAGAGCGTGGCCGGCGAGGCGGTTGCCGCGCCCGAGCGCGCCACCCTGATCGGCCCCTGCAAGGTGATCGCCCAGGAATACCCCGAGGTCTTCAGCGTCGCGATCGACGTCGGGGGATCCGACGACGAGGCCGCCGCGGCGGTCGCCGCCGAACTCTCCGCCGCGCCCCGGGATCCCGTCGTGGCCTGGCGCGGGAAGGCCCGGTCCATCCAGCGCTTCGAACCGCGCCGCCTCGAGGCGGCCGGCGGCCCGCCCCCGCAGCTCAAGAGGGCCGGAACGTATCTCATCACCGGCGGCCTGGGAGGCATCGGCCTCAAGGTGGCGGAGTGGCTGGCGCGCACGGTGCAGGCCCGGCTCGTCCTCGTGAACCGCTCGGCGCTGCCGCCGCGCGCGGAGTGGCCGGCCCGCCTCGAGCAGGCCGGCGCCGACGAGCGGATCAGCCGGCGCATCCGCGCCGTGCTGGACCTTGAAAAACTCGGCGCGGAGGTGCTGGTGGTGAAGGCCGACTCCGCGAACCGGGGGGAGATGCAGGCCGCCGTGGCGGAGGCCCGGGCCCGGTTCGGCCGGATCAACGGGGTGATGCACGCCGCGGGCGTGGCGGGCGACGGCGTGATCCAGCTGAAGGAGAAGGCGGTGGCCGGGGCGGTGATCGACGCCAAGGTGCGCGCCGCGCTGCTGCTGACGGAACTTTTGCGCGACGCCCCGCCGGACTTCATGGTGCACTTTTCCTCGCTGGCCGCCGTGGTCGGCGGCTTCGGCCAGGTCGACTACTGCGGCGCGAACTCCGCCCTGGACGCGCTGGCGCAGGCCGCCGCGACCGCGGGCGGGGTGCCGGCGATCTCGATCAACTGGGACGCCTGGGCCGAGGTGGGCATGGCGGTCGAGACGGCCGTTCGCCCCAAGCTGGCCCAGATGTTCAAGCAGGCGGCGGCGTTCCAGCCGATCGAGCACCCGGTCTTCAACCGGGTCCGGATGGACGGGGCGGAGATCCACTATGTCGCCGACCTGAGCGCCGAGCGCTCCTGGCTGGTCTCGGACCACGTGCTCTACGGCAAGCCGACGCTGCCCGGCACGGCCTACCTGGAGCTGGCCCGGTCGGCCTTCGCGCGGCACGCCGACGCGGCCACCTGCACGATCTCCGACGTCTTCATCCTCGCCCTCTTCGTCGTCGAGCCGGGGCAGAGCCGCGAGCTCCACGTCCTCCTGACCCGGGAGGGGGACGGCTACGACTTCGTGGTGAAGAGCCCGGCCCCGCACGATCCCGAAAATTGGCTGGAGCACTGCCGCGGGCACATCGCCGCCGGCGCGGCGCGCCCGGCGCAGCGGCACGACTTCGCGCCGCTGGCGGCCCGCTGCACGGCGTCCTTCCACGATGTCCGCGCCTCCTCGCACGCCGCGCCCGGCGTGATCGTCCAGCAGGCGACGCACCTCGGCGCGGGCCCCCGCTGGATGACGCCCGAGTGGGTCCGGATGGGGATCGACGAGGGCGTGGCCGAGCAGCGGCTCGCCGACGCATACGTCGGCGACCTGCGGGACCACCTGCTGCACCCCGGGCTCCTCGACCTGACGTCCTTCTATCCGATCCGGCCCAAGGGGCACGGGGTCTACATTCCCTTCTCGCACCGGCTCGTCCACGTCTACCGGCCGATGCCGGCGCACACCTTCAGCCATGTCAAGGTGACCGACGACGGGAAGGGCCTGGTCAAGCTCGAGGTGCTCATCCTCGATGAGGCCGGCGACGAGGTCGTGGTCATGGAGGACTACGTCCTCAAGCAGATCGAGGTGCGCGAGCCGCGGCCGGAGGCCGGCGGCGGCGACCGGTTCCCCTTCCTCCCCGGCGCCGAGAACTTCCAGGTGAACATGGCCGCGCTGGGGCAGCTGGACACGCTGGCTCCCGCGCCCTCGGAGCGCCGGGCGCCCGGCCCCGGCGAGATCGAGATCCAGGTGGGCGCGGCCGGCCTGAACTTCAAGGACGTCCTCCGGGCGCTGGGCATGCTCTCGACCGAGCACGACGCCGGCCTGGCGATCGGCTTCGGCGGCGAATGCGCCGGCCAGGTCGTCGCGGTCGGCGAGGGCGTCGCCGGGTTCGAGCCCGGCCAGCAGGTGATCGCGATGGGCTCCAAGTGCTTCAGCGGCTTCGTGACCCTCTCGACCCTGGCGGCCGCACCGCTGGCTCCGGGGCTGTCCGCGGCCGAGGGCGCCACCATCCCGACCGTCTTCCTCACGGCGCACTACGCGCTGCACCACCAGGCCCGCCTGCAGAAGGGGGAGAAGGTGCTGATCCACGCCGCCGCCGGCGGGGTGGGGCTCGCCGCGATCCAGTGCGCCCGCCGGGTCGGCGCCGAGATTTATGCCACGGCGGGCAGCCCGGCCAAGCGGGACTACCTTCGCTCGCTCGGGGTGGAACACATCTTCGACTCGCGCTCGCTCGGGTTCGCCGAGGAGGTGCTGAAGGCGACGGAGGGACGCGGGGTCGACGTCGTCCTCAATTCCCTCGCGGGCGAGTTCATCCCCAAGGGGCTCTCGGTCCTCGCCAACTTCGGCCGCTTCATCGAGATCGGGGCCCGCGACATCTACCAGAACAGCCAGATCGGCCTGCGGCCCTTCGCCAAGAACCTCTCGTTTGTGGCGATCGAGCTCAGCCCGCTGATGCAGAGCCGGCCGCAATTCGTCCGCGACATGCTGGACGAGATCATGGGCTATTTCCGCTCGGGCATCTTCCGGCCGCTGCCGACCGAGATCTTCCCGGTCACCCAGGTGGCGGAGGCCTTCCAGCGCATGGCGACGGCCAAGCACATCGGCAAGGTCGTCCTCGCGATCACCCCGCCCGCGCGGGCCGTCGCCGCCGGCCTGCGGGGCGGCAGCCGGAGCGCCGCCGTCAAGGAGGCCGCCGGGGCCGCGGTCCGCGGGGGCGCGCACGAGGCGGCGATCGCGCCGGCCGAGGGCGTCGAGGCGCTGGCGCGGATCCTGGCCGCGGGCTCCCCGCAGGTGGCCGTCTCCTCGCGGCCCCTCCAGCCGATCATCGATTTCCTGCGCGGGCAGAAGGAGGCGGACCCCGCGGGCGCGGGCAAGCCGGCCGCCCGGAAGCTCTACCCGCGCCCGGCGCTGGTGAACGCCTACGCCCCACCCACGACCGAGACCGAGCAGAAGCTTGCGCAGATCTGGCAGGACCTGATCGGGATCGAGCAGGTCGGCGCCCAGGACAACTTCTTCGAGCTGGGCGGCGACTCCCTGATCGGCGTGCAGGTCATTTCCCGGATCAAACGGGAGTTCAGCGTGCAGCTCTCCTCCACCGCGCTCTACGAGGGTCCGACGCTCGACGCCTTTGCCCGCGCGATCGACGCTGCCCGCGCCGAGCCCGCCCCGGCGGCGAAGGAGGCGGCCCCGTGAGCGCGCCCTACGAGCGCTTCATCCGCTTCGCCGACATCGACGCGGCGGGCTTCGTCTTCTTCGCCAATTACCTCGTGCTCTGCCACGAGGCCTACGAGGCCAGCCTGCTCGCGGCCGGCATCGAGCTGCGCTCCTTCTTTGTCGCGAACCAGGTGCTCCTGCCGATTGCCAAGACCCAGGCGCAGTACCTCGGGCCCCTCCAGAGCGGGAACCGGGTGCGGGTCGACCTGACCCGGGCGCGGCTCTCCGAGCACACCTTCCGCCTCGATTATCGGATCACCCACCTCGCATCCCCGGAAAAGCTGGTCGGCCTGGCCCAGACCGAGCACCTGGCGATCGACCTGAAGACCCTCGAGCGCAAGCCGCTGCCGGCGGGGCTGGTCCAGTGGCTGGCGGGCACCTGATGCGGCCATGACCGTGCTCGGCCTGACGGGCGGCCTGGAGGCCGCACACGAGAACGAGTACCGGCTGCCGTTCGACTTCATCCACGACGCCGCGGCGGTGCTGGTGCGGGACGGCCGGGTCGTGGCGGCGGTCGAGGAGGAGCGGCTCAACCGGATCAAGCACACGAACAAGGCCCCGCGGCGGGGAATCCGGTTCTGCCTCGCGCAGGCGGGGATCGGCCCCGGGGACCTCGACGCGGTCGCCTTCTATGCGACGGAGCCCTACTGCCAGCGCGTGCTGCAGACCCTGCACCTGTCGAATTTCGGGCTGAAGGAGCTGCTGACGCCGCGCGGGATGGTGCAGCGGTACTTTCGGCAGGAGCTCGGTTTCGAGCTGCCGGCGGCCAAGGTGCATTTTGTGGACCACCATTGGGCCCACGCGGTCAGCGCCTACGCGCAGTCCGGCTTCGACTCCGCCCTCGTGGTCACGCTCGACGGGCAGGGCGAGGGGGTGTCGGGCGCCGTCTACGACGGGCGCGGGCGCGAGCTGAAGCTCCTGCGCCGAATCCCCGAGCAGCACTCGCTCGGCTACCTCTACCGCGACGTCATCAAGTTCCTCGGCTACGAGATGTTCGACGAGTACAAGGTCATGGGCATGGCGCCCTACGGCGATCCCGCGAAATACCGCGCGCTGTTCCAGACTTTCTACGAGCTCCTGCCGGAGGGGGAGTACCGCCTGCACCTGGACCGCGTCTTCGCGCTCTTCCGGGTGGCGCGGCCGCGGCGCAAGGGGGAGGACTTCACCCGCGAGCACCAGGATATCGCGGCGGCGCTGCAGGCCGCCACCGAGGAGATCGGCCTCCACGTCCTGGCGCATTTCCGCGGGGCGACCGGCCAGGCGCGGCTCTGCCTCGCCGGCGGCGTCGCCCACAACTGCTCGCTGAACGGCCGGGTGCTCTACGCGAGGCTCTTCCAGCGGGTGTTCGTCCAGCCCGCGGCGCATGACGCCGGCTGCGCCCTCGGCGCGGCGCTCGCGGTCCAGCTCCAGCTGGACCCGGCCTCGCGGGTCGCGCCGCTGGCGGACGTGTTCTGGGGGCCGGAGGCGGGGACGGAGGACGAGGTCGCACGTGAGCTGGCGGGCTGGGGCAAATTCGTCGAGGCCGAGAAGCATGACGACGTGGTGGAGCGCGCGGCCGATCTCCTCGCCGCCGGCCGCGTGATCGGCTGGGTGCAGGGCCGGTCGGAATTCGGGCCGCGGGCCCTGGGCAACCGGAGCATCCTGGCCGACCCGCGCCCGGCGGAGAACAAGGGCATCATCAACCAGATGGTGAAGAAGCGGGAGGCCTACCGGCCCTTCGCCCCGTCCGTCCTGGCGGAGAAGGTGGACGACTACTTCGTCACCACCCCGACCCAGAAGGAGTTTCCCTCGATGAGCGTCGTGCTCAGCGTGCGGCCCGAGTGGCGGGAGAAGCTCGGCGCCATCACCCACGTGGACGGCTCGGCCCGGGTCCAGACCGTCGCGCGGGACGCCAACCCGCGCTATTGGGAGCTGATCCGCGCCTTCGGCACGCGGACCGGCGTGCCGATGCTGCTCAACACCTCCTTCAACAACCACGCCGAGCCGATCGTGGATTCGGCGCGGGACGCCGTGGTCTGCTTCCTGACGACCGGCCTGCACGCGCTCGTGATCGGCGAGTGGCTCGTGACCAAGCGCGAGCCGGCCCTGGCCGACTGGCTGGGCCTGCGGGTCGGGTTGCCGCCCGCGATCGCCCTCGCCGCCGAGCGCCGCTGGGTGGCCCCGGACCGGAGCGAACTCGTGCACGAGGCCCGCTTCACCTACCACCACGGCAAGTCCGGCCGGCTCTCCCCGGACCTGCACGCGCTGCTCGGCGCGGCGGACGGCCGTCAGTCCATCGCTGAGTTGGGCGCCAGGGCCGGGCTCGATTCCGCGCGGACCGCCGCGCTCGTGCCCGAACTCCGCGATCTCTGGGCGAACCGGATGGTGACCCTGGAACCAGGTTAAGTTCGATTCCGACCCGAGCCTCCAATTTCCCGCCGAGCGGGAAATTGCCACGGCGTAGCCCCGCAGGGGCGAAGCCGGGCAGTCGTCGCCGACTTGTTATAGTCCCGCCCGATGACAAAGACCGAAGCCATGGCCCTCGATCAGATCCAGAGCTGCATTCTTCTTCTTCGGGGCCACCGAGTGATCCTGGACGAGGACCTGGCGGCATTCTACGAAGTCTCCACGAAATCCCTCAATCAGGCCCTAAAGAGAAACGCCGATCGGTTCCCTGCCGACTTTTGCTTCCAGCTTAATCATGAAGAAGTTGCATCTTTGAGGTCACAAATTGTGACCTCAAACGAGGGCCGTGGCGGCCGGCGCTACCTTCCCTTCGCCTTCACCGAACACGGAGCCCTCATGGCCGCAAACGTACTGAACAGCCCGCATGCGGTCCAAATGAGCATCGTGGTTGTCCGGGCATTCTTCGCCCTCCGCCGCATGATCCTTGATCACAAGGCACTGGCTTCCAAATTGGCCGAATTGGATGCCCGTATTGGCGTCCACGACGAACAACTCGCCGAAATCGTTGAGGCCATTCGCCGGCTTGCTGCTCCGGCCGGGCCCATTCACGGCAGGAAGATCGGGTTTAATCCCGGCGATTAGTTCAGGCCGGCTGCCCGGCCTCCGCCGGGAGGGTCAGCCTGGATTTTCTCCGATCAGCGGCAGCTATTCGAGAATCTGGAAGCTTTTCGCCATGCGGTCGTACAAATCGAACATTTCGGCTTTCCGGTTCGTGCCGAACCCCAAGACATACCCGAGCGTGCCGTCGGGGATAAAGTAATGGCGGCAACTCCAGGTTCCCCCGCCTTTGGGCTCGGGCTTGTCGAAATCCAGCGTTCCTACCGACCTTGAGCCAATCATGGTCTGGCCCGTGACGAAATTCCCAAAGCCTCCACGAGCCAAAATCTTCTGCACGTCGCCCGACCACTCAGCGACGGATCTTTTTGAATCTCTCGGATTCCGAAAGACAATCACGAGGTGGGTACCGTCCTCCTACGATTTCTTCTTCCGAGTTTCAGCCGGCCGTTCGGAAGCGGCTTGCCGAATTAGTTTCAGGTCAGCGGGCTTGATGTCGGCGGTCTCGACCAGTTGCGCCACCAACTCTCTGGTGGAGCCCCCGGAGAACACTCGCGCCAGGGTTCGCATCGAGGCTTGGAGGAGCGTCGCCTTGGGCACGCGGGCCGCATAACGGAACGCCTTCCCTTGGAGACTGCGCGCGATGTGTCCCTTTTCTACCAAGTTGACCAGGATCGACCGCAGCGTGGCGTTTTCTATCGGCCAAGCGAAAGCTGCCTGGATTTCGGCGGGCTTCAGGTCCTTCCCGGCCCAGAGAATCCGAAGAACTTCCAACTCATTTTGACTCAAGGCCGGCGTCAGCATGTGTGAATCGTTCACACATCAGCGCATGAACGTCAAGACGCATCTGTGATAATTTCACAGATCGAGAATCACGAGGGTATTCACATATGACTCCAACCGAGGAAAGGGGTGGGGCGGGGAAAAGACTTGCCAGCCGGCCGGGGCGGTCGGTAGCTCCCCGACGCCCCTTTCGCCGTTCGCGCGAACGCCCTTCCACCCCTTCCATGAGCGCCGAGGAATTTCCCCAGGCCCGCTGGTTTGCCGAGCAGGTGCAACCGCACGAGCCGATGTTGCGGGCCTGGCTGCGCGGCCGGTTTCCCTCCGAGCGCGACCTGGACGACCTCGTGCAGGAGAGCTTCGCCCGCCTGCTCAAGGCGCACGCCGCGGCGCCCGTCGCCAACCCGAAGGCCTTTCTTTTCGCCATCGCCCGCAACCTGGCGCTCGACCGGCTGCGCCGCCGCCAGCTCGTCAGCCTGGAGCCCTTAGCGGAAATCGCCGAATCGTCCGTCTTGGATGACAGGCTGGGTGTTTCCGAGGCCCTCGGCCACCGACAGGAGCTCGAACTCCTCACCCAAGCCATCCAGTCCCTGCCCGAACGCTGCCGCCAAGTGCTCACCCTACGCAAAATTTACGGCCTCTCCCAGAAGGAAATCGCCGCGCAGCTCGGCATCGCGGAACATACCGTGGAGGCCCAGGTGAGCAATGGCATCCGCCGCTGCGCCGGCTTCCTGGCCCGGCACGGCCTGCCCTGAACCGCGCCATGGCCGATTCCTTCTTTGATTCTCCCGAGGCCGACCGGCTCGCGCAGGCGGCGGCTGCGTGGCTGGCCCGGCGGGACCGCGACCTGACCGCGGCGGAACAGGACGCCTATCTGCAGTGGCTGGGGCAGGACCCCCGGCATGGCGCCGCGCTGGCGCGCCTGGAGAATGATTGGCGGGCGCTCGATGCCCTGGCCCACTGGCGGCCGGCGCACAGCGCGCAGCCCAACCCGGATCTCCTGGCCCGGCCCCGGCTCATCCGCCGGCGGGCGGCCCGCTGGGGACTGGCGGCGGTCGCGGCGGCGGCGGCGGTGGCCGCGGGAGTCTGGTTCTCCGCCTCCCGCTCGGACCGGCTGGAGCAGCTGGCGGCGGCCCGGGGCGTACGCGTCATCCCGCGGCCCGAGCGGCTGACGCTGGCCGACGGCTCGGTCGTGGAGCTGAACCGCGACAGCCGGATCACGACCGACTTCACCGTGGGGGAGCGGCGCGTGCGCCTGGTGCGCGGCGAGGCGCATTTCACCGTCGCCAAGAATCCCGCCCGCCCGTTCGTCGTGGAGGCGGGGGCGGTGGCCGTGCGCGCCGTCGGCACGGTCTTCGAGGTGCGCCGCGCCGCGACCGCGGTGGAGGTCCTCGTGACGGAGGGCAAGGTGCGCGTCGAGCGCCCGGCCGCGGCCGGCGCGGCGCCCGTGCCGCCGACGTCGCTGGTCGCCGGGGAGCGTGCCGTGGTGGACACCTCGGCCGTCAGCGCGGCGCCCGTGGTCACGGCGGTCAGCGCGGCGGAGATCGAGCGGGCGCTGGCCTGGCAGGGGGTGCGCCTGGAATTCCCCTCCCTGCCGCTGGCCGAGGTCGTGACGGAATTCAATTTGCGCAACACGACCCAGCTGACGCTGGGCGACCCGGAAACCGGTCAGCTGCGGATCGGCGGCACGTTTCGCGCCGACAATGTCGAGGGATTTGTCCGCCTGCTGCAATTGAGCTTTGGCGTGACCGCGGAGCGCCAGCCCAACGGCGCGGTGGTTTTGCGCCGGCGGCGATAATTCGGCGCAAAATTCCGGATAGCAGTTAGCGGAAACCGGGGTTTCGCCCGTCTCAGCTGGTGGTACCCCTGACAACCCCCATGATGACCTCCCCAACCCTGCGGTCGTGGCAGCGCTGCTGCCTCGGCCTTGCCGCCATCTTCGCCTTCGCCCTGGTCGCGCGGGCCGACTCCGCCCCCGAACTGAAGAAGATGTACAGCCTTCCGGCGGGCGATGCCGCCGCGACGCTGAAGATTTTTGTCGAACAGTCCGGCGATCAGATCGTGTACCCGGCCGACCAGGTGCAGGGCGTGCAGACCAACGCCGTCAGCGGAGAATTCACCGCGCGCGAAGTGCTGGGGCGGATGCTCGCCGGCACCAGCCTCGTCGTGGTGCAGGACGAGAAGACGGGCGCCTTCGCCCTGCGCTCGGCGGCGGCCCGGGCCCCGGCCGGAAAGGCCGTGCCGAGCCGGAGCGCGGTCGAGCACGCGGGATCGGCGTCGGCCGCGGACGGAAGCGACATCCTCCGGCTCTCCCCGTTTGAGGTCGATGCCAGCGCGGACCGGGGCTATCTGGCGACGTCCGCGATGTCCGGCACCAGGCTCAATTCCAAGATTGAGGACATCCCGGCGGCGATCTCGGTGGTGACGAAGGAGCAGCTGCAGGACACCGCGGCCATCGACATCAACGATGTCTTCAAGTACGAAGCCAACACCGAGGGCAGCTCCCAATGGACGAGCTTCGCCATCGACCGCGGGACCGTCAGCGACGACATCCAGGCGAATCCCTACGGCGTCTCGCGCATGCGCGGGCTCGGTCCGGCCAACACGGCGGTGGACGGGTTCACCAGCTCGCTGCCGTTCGACGCCTACAACATCGACTCGGTCGAGATCTCCCGCGGGCCCAACTCGAGCATCTTCGGCCTGGGGAACACCGGCGGCGGCGTCAACGTCATCTCGGCCCGGGCGAACCTCGCCCGCCAGAGCGCGACGGTCGGCGTCCGCGGGGACAGCTACGGCGGCTACCGCGGCAACTTCGACTTCAACCAGCCGGTCCTCAAGGACAAGTTCGCGGTGCGGGTCCTGGGCCTGGACGACCGGAAGGGATTCCTGCGCAAGCCCTCCTCGGAAAAGGTCCGCCGGCTCGAGGTGGCCGCGACGGCCCACCCCTTCTCCGGCACGACCATCCGGGCCAGCTTCGAGTCGTACCGGGACGCCTTCAACCGCCCGAACTCGACCACCCCGCGCGACGGGATCTCCGACTGGATCACCGACGGCCGCCCCAGCTACGATCCCCTCACCCAGACGGTCCATTTCGGCAACGGCAGCCCGGCCATCACGGGGGTCACCTCGGCCCAGGAAAACAACCTGCTGCCCTACGGCATCCTGCCGACCGACGCGAACTTCACGACCTATCCGAGCATGTACATCCAGAACGGCCGGATCCAGCTCTACGAGATCAACGCGATGCCGACGGCGACGGGCACCGGCCCCACTAGCGTGAACTCCACCGGCCTCCATCTGCTCACCAGCGGCACGTTCTACAACCGCTTCACCACGCAGTATCCGCTGTACGTCACGAAGGGGATCACGAACAAGGGGCTCTACGACTGGACCTCCGTGAACGTCACCGCCCCCAACTACGGCACGACCAAGGGCGAGACCTCGACCCTGAACATTGAGCAGCTCATCCTGCACACCCAACGGCAACTCCTCACCTTCCAGGCCAGCTGGCAGGGCGAGCGCGTCGCCACCGACAGCCGCTCCTTCCTCGGCACCTATGGCAACGCGGGCGGCAAGCTGCAGGTCTCGATTGACGTCAACGAGCGACTGCTCGACGGGACCCCCAATCCCTATTTCCTCCGTCCCTACCTCGGGTATCCGCGCCCGGGCTACAGCAAGCCCATCAGCGACATCGACCGCTACCGCTATACGCTGGCCTACCAGCTCGATCTCACCGGCGAGAAGGGATGGCTCAAGTACCTTGGCCGGCACAATTTCACCGGCTACAACGAGTACAACACCTACTTTACCCGAAGTTTCGGCTTCACGGACACGATCGCCTCGGACGAGCCCTGGATTTCGGCCACCGGCGTCGCCTCCAGCCGCAACAGCGCCGGCTACCGGCCCTTCGAGCATTTCCTGCTGGGCGATACGAACGGCTACAACGTCGATTACGGCTCACCCGGCCTGCCCAAGCCGCCCTACACCGCCACGCTGCGCTATTTTAACGCCGTGACGGGCCAGTGGGTGAACGAGAACGAGACCTTCGCCGAATACTACTATGCCAACCGGCCCAACCGGCGGCTGCTCAGCACGGTGGGCGGCACCTGGCAGGGCTTCTTCCTCAACGACCGGATCATCCCGACCTTCGGCGTCCGCCGGGACTCGAACCGCAACCATGACGCCAACAGCGCGATCAACCCGACCACCGCGACTGATGGTTTCTATATCCTCAACCAGAGCCCGACGGTCTATGGCGCCAACGACTGGGTGCAGAGTCGGGGGAACACCGAGACGGCCGGGATCGTCGTGAAGGCGACGGACTGGCTGCACCTGCTCTACAACCAGTCCAACAGCTTCACGCCCGGCGCCCTGGCCTACGACGTCTACGGCAAGCCGCTGCCCGACCCAACGGGCAAGGGCAAGGACTACGGCTTTCAGGTTATCCTGTTCGACGGCCGGGTCTCCCTGCGCGCCCAGCAGTTCGAGGACGTCGACAGCAGCCGGGGCGACAGCACCGTCAACACCTACATCCAGCGCACGCTGCGCATGGACGGCGGCCCCAACCTGGTGACGAATTACCCCATCACGACCGGCGACCCGAACCTCACCGCCTGGTACGGGAACGAGGTGGCGCTGAAGAACCCCACCTGGACGACGGACCAGATCACCGCCGAGGTCATCAAGCAGGTGGGGGTCGATCCCAACTACATCGCCGGCCACTACGGCAAGACGCACGGCGACCACAGCACCGCCACGTCCCGGGGCAAGGAGATCGAGGTCACCGTCAATCCCAGCCGCTACTGGACGATCCGGGGCACCGCGACCCAGACGCGTGCGTTCAACGGCGCGCTCTCGGGAGAGGTGCAGGACTACATCAACTCGCGCATGCCGATCTGGACCGCGATCAAGGGTCCGTTCACCGGCAACACCTGGTGGACGACGCCCATCTCCGGCACCACGCCGCAGACCTTTTTCACGGCCAATGTGCTCGCTCCGATCAAGCTGCTGATCGCGACCCAGGGCAAGCAGCGCTCGCAGACCCGGGAATACCATTTCAGCGGGTTGACCAACTTCAAGCTCGCCGGCCTCACCGACAACAAGTGGCTGAAGAACGCCGACGTGGGCGGCGCGCTGCGCTGGGAGAGCCGGGCCAACCTCGGCTACTATGGCGCCGCCCCCGACTCCGACGGGATCGTGCGGAACTACGATCCCAATCGGCCGATCTGGGACAAGGGGCGCTACTACCTGGATCTCTCGGCGGGGTACAACCTGCGCCTGTTCGACCATCGCGTGCGCGCCCGCGTGCAGCTCAACGTCAAGGATGTCCTCGAGGACGGGCGCCTGCAGGCGGTCGCCTACAATCCCGACGGCCAGCCGTTCGCCTTCCGCATCGTCGACCCGCGGCAGTACATCCTCTCGGTCACCTTCAATTTCTGACCGGAAGGCGCGCCGCGCGCGGGACGGCTTCGTCACTCCACGCCCCAGCATGCATTTTGGCCGCGCCCTGGCTTTCACCGCCGGATTCTGCCTCGGGGCGGCCGGGGCGGCCCGGGGCGCATCCGGCGCGCCGCTGGTCGCGTTTCCGGGGGCGGAGGGGTTCGGCGCGCTGGCCACGGGCGGCCGCGGCGGCGCCGTCTATCATGTGACAACCCTCGCGGACTCGGGCCCCGGCTCGTTTCGCGAGGCGGTGAGCCGGCCGGGACGCCTCGTCGTCTTCGACGTCGGCGGCGTCATCCGCCTGGCGAGCGGCGTTGAGGTCGCCGGGGATATCACGGTGGCCGGCCAATCGGCGCCGGGGGAAGGCATCTGCCTCTACGGCGGCGGCGTCTCGCTCGCCCGCCGCTCGAACGTCATCCTGCGTTACCTGCGCTTCCGGGGCGGCATCGCCAGCGACCGGGGACGCAAGTCGCTCGGCCTGGACCAGAGCAGCAACATCATCATCGACCACTGCTCGGTGGAATGGGGCCGCTGGGACGACCTTGGGATCACCGTCAACAGCCACGACATCACCGTGCAGTATTGCCTGATGGCCGAGGGCATTCACCCGCAGAGTTTCGGCGCGCTGATCGATTCCGTCACCCGCGTCACGCTCAGCCACAATCTCTGGATGAGCAACGAGAGCCGCAACCCCAAGGCCAAGGGCGCGATCCAATACATCAACAACGTCGTTTACAACTGGGGCGAGACCGGCCTGTGCGGCGGCCATTCCGCGGCCAACCACGAGCTCGACGTCATCGGCAACTACTTCATCAAGGGCCCCTCGTCGAACGACCGCTTCGCCGGCCAATTCCTGGCGACCGATCACGTCTATCACTCGGGCAATCTGGCCGACCTCGACGCCGATGGCCGGCTCAACGGCCGGCCCGTCGCCGACGCCGACTTCCATCGCGCGGACGACCGGTCCTACACGCTGCCGACCTTCGAGCCGGCCCCGGCGCTGCATCCGGCCGTGCCCGTTACGATCGATTCGGCCGCGGGCGCCTACGAAAAGATTGTCGCCGGCGCCGGCTGCGCGTGGCGGCGCGACGCCGTCGACCGCCGCCTCATCGCCGAGCTCACCTCGCTCGGCCGGAAGGGCCGGACGCTCCCGCATCGGGACGACCGGGGCGAGGCGCTGGCCGGCGGCATGGGCGAGATCGACGGCGGCGCCGGACCGCGCGCCGAGCTGCTCGGGCTGGCCGCGCCGGCGGCGGTCGCGCCGAACGGTTACACGAACCTCGAGAATTGCCTCAACAGCCTCGTGCGCTGACGCGGCCCGCTCCCTTGCCTCCCCCTCACCGGCGATTTCCGGCCGGATTGACTGGCGCCAGGGCGGGGTCGAGCCGCGTCGCCTCCGCCAGCTCCGCGGCCCCCTCGCGGGGCCGATGGGCGTACAGCAGCGCCAGGCCCAGGTTGCGGTGGGCCTTGGCCGAGGGGTCCAGCCGCAGCGCCTCCTCATAGTGCGCCAGCGCGGGCGCGGTCCGGCCCTCGAGCAGCAGGGCCGAGCCGAGGCTCGTGTGCGCCGCGGCGAAATTGGGATCGAGCTTCAGCGCCCGCTCGAAGCGGGCGATGGCCGCCGGGCGGCGATCCGCCAGCAGGTCGAGGCATCCGAGATTGTAGGGGGCCGCCGCCAGGTCCGGGTCGGCCCGCTGGGCCTCCTCGTAGCGCTCCGCCGCCTCGGCCTCCCGCCCCACGGACCGGAGGACGTTGCCGGAATTGACCAGAACGTCGCCCAGGATGCTCCGTTCCCCCCGGCCGGCGGCCGGGCGGTCGAGCCGGATGGCCTCGTCATAGTGGGCGAGCGCCTCGGGGAACCGGTGCTGCGCGGCCAAGGCGTCGGCGTAGTAGCACTGGGCCCGGGCATTGCCCGGCCGCCGCGCCACCGTCTCGGCCCAGAGCCGCTCCGGCTGGCGGTAGAGATCGTTGCGCGCCATCGTCGCGGCCAGCAGGGCCGCGGCGGCCGCGCCCAGGACGAACCAGCCGGCCCGGCGGGCCGCCGCATGAAGGCCGGCCACCGTGAGGGCGACGACCGCGGCGAGCGGCAGGTACATCCGGTGCTCGGCGATCGGCTGGACGGCGATCGGCACGAAGCTGGAGCTCGGCGCGAGGATGGCGAAAAACCAGGCTCCCAGCAGGCCGGCCGCCGGCCACCGCGCCAGGGCGACCAGGGTGCCGCCGAGCAGCAGAACGACGACCGGCGCATAAGGGAGAGCCTCGGTCCAATGAGCCAGCGCGTCCGTGCCGTAGTCGAGGACGAGCGGCCGGGGCCAGAAGGCCAGCCGCAGGTAGAGCACGAGGGCGCGGCTCTCGGTCAGGGCGTAGGTCCAGGGCGAGTCGCCGATCCCGAGCCCCGCCGTTCCGCCCCGGTGGTCCGCCCCGAGCACGAGCCAGCCGAGGAGGAGCCAGGTGGCCGCCAGGCTGAGGTGGAACCCCCGGCGGCGGGTCCAGGCCTCCCGCCACGAACCGGCGATGAAGGTCCGGTCGTAGAGCAGGACGAGCAGAGGCGCCGAGGCCATGACTTCCTTCGTCGCCATGCCGAAAAGGCATGCCAGCCAGGAAAGCCCGAACCAAGCAACGGACCCATGCCTGGCTGCCTTTTCGCCCGCCGAAGCCTTGGCGAAGGAGGGCCGCCCGCCTGCCTTTCCTTCCGCCCCGCGAATGAAGGCATACAGCGTCAGCAGGTAGAACAGTCCCATCAGCGACTCGGCGCGCTGGATCACGTATGTGACCGCCTCGGTCTGCAGGGGATGCACCGCCCAGAGGAGGGCCATCGCGAACGCCAGCGGCGTGGCGGCGGGGCCGAACCGCCCGGCCAGCGCCGGCTGCAGGAGGGTCCGCCGAGCGAGGCCGAAAAACACCAGCGTCGCCAGCAGATGGACGGCGAGGTTGAAGGCATGGTAGCCGCGCACGTCCTCGCCTCCCAGGGCATAGTTGACGGCCAGCGAAAGGTTCACCACCGGGCGGCCGCCCACCGTCTGCCCCCGCTCGCGCGGCGGCGACAGGACCTGGAGGGGGGCCGAGAGGTGCCGGATCGTGGGATTGCCGACAATGGCGGGACCGTCGTCGAAAATGAACGGACCGGAAAAGCTGGCGTGATAGGCGGCGAGGACCGCGGCGACGAGGCCGGCGGCCGCCAGCCAGATTCCGCGGCGGGAAGGGAGGAAGCGCGAGGTCCGCATCACCCGGCTGGAGTCCGGCGCAGGACGAGGATGACCCCGAGCTCGTTCGCCGCGAGAAGCGGCGGCAGCTCGACCAGGACGCGCTCCGCGGCGTGGCCGGGGAAATTCGCGAGGTAGAGTTCGAGCCGCTGCCAATTGACGGGGCCGAGGCAGGCCACCGCCACAGGCCGGCCCGCGGCCCAGGCGGCCGCGTCGGGCGCTGCGCCCACGCCGCCGCCGCTGCGCCAGTGCTCGAGCTTCTCGCCTTCCCAGCGCACGGCGACCAGGTTGCTCAGGCCGAAGAGCGCCTCGGCCTCCGTGGCCGCGGAGCCGAGCGGCTTGCGATGAAGCGCGTCGGCGAGGAACGAGGCGGCGGCCCGCGCCCGCACCGAGGCCCCGAGGTCGCTGCCCGAGCCGGAGAGGCCGGCGAAGGCCGCGCCGCTCGTCGGGCCGAGGATCGTCGTCCCGGCGAGGGCCGAGGGCGGCGGCGCGCCGACCGTCAGCCAGGCCGCCTCGGCGCCCGCGCCGGCCCAGGCCTTCGGCGGCTGCAGTTCGCGGCGGAAGACCGCGGCCAGGCCCACGTCCGTGCGGTAGAAGTCGCTTTCGACCAGCGCCCGGCGGGCCCGCTCCCCGGTCTTGCCGAGGACGCTGTGCATCACGCCGAAGGTGTTGCCAAGGTCGGCCACCTCCCGGATCACGCTGTCGGCCTCCTCGGCCGAGAAGGCGGGCGTGCCGATCTTCTCCACGACGTCCCCGAGGCGCCGGATCGGCCGGCTGACGAGCCGGCTGAGGACGCCGGCTACGACGAGCCCGACCAGCGCGGCCAGGATGACGTCGGCCTTCACGTGCGAGAAGATGTCCGCCCGCGCCTGCAGGTAGTCGTCGATCGAGATTTCCACCACCACCACGGCCGTGCCATGGGCGGCGAGCGCGGCCAGGGGCAGCCGGTTCTGCCCGGAGGGGGTGACCCGTTGGGCGAGCGGGCGCACCTCCCCGGGGCCGAGGTCCTTGACCTCGGCCGGGGCGGGCAGGGGCGAGCCGGGCGCGGTGTCGTCCAGGAGGTGGCCGCTGCCGGGCTCGAGCAGGTAGAAGCGCCGCACGACCGACCAGCGCTGCAGGCGCACCCAGACCGGGCCGAGCCGGGTCTGGGTCAGGGGCGTCCCGGCTTTCATCGCGGCCACATCGGCCGGATCGACGAATTCCGCCATCGTGACCGCCGCCGCCTCCGCGTTGTTGTCCAGCGCGCGGCGGATCGCGTTCGTCTCCAGCCGCCAGGCGACCGCGCCGCTGATGGCGCCGAGCGCGGCGAACAGCAGCGCGACAAAGAGGAAGATCTGGAGCCGGATCGTCATGGCGCCCGCCCGTGCTCGCCGAGCTCGATCAGCCCAAGGACGAATTCCGGGCATTCGCGGGCCAGGGTGAAGAAGTGCCGCTTGCTGATGTCGAGGAGCCGCGCGCCCGCCACCGGGTCCGCCGCGAGGAGGGGCGCGGGCAGGTTGCTGACGAGGGAGGCCGCCCCGGCGATCGGCCCGGCGGGGGCGCCGGCGGCATCGACGGCCCGGCCCCCGACGACGACGAGGAGCCGCGCCAGGGGGGCGCCGCCGGGATGGATCGGCTCGCCCGGCCCGTAGTTCCGCGGCCGGGCCACCTCGGCGAGCAGCGCCAGCTCATCGGGCGGCAGGCGGTCGAAGGGCTGCACGCGCCGCAGCGCAAAGAGCTTCTCGATCAGCGACGGCGCGTAGGCGGCGGGCGGGGCGGCGCTCATGGGGCGGGGGCGAGGGTGACGACGGCGAAGGTCCTCGGTCCGCCGGCGGGCGCCATCGCGCGCCAGGCCGCCAGGAGCCCGGCGGACTCGGGGATGAAGGTGGCGTCGGGCAGCGCGTCGAGCGGCGCCCCGGGGCCGGCCAGGACGAGGACCTCGCCGGTTTCCGGGCGGAGCAGGGCCGCGAAATCCGGCGCGGCGATCTCCGCCCGCTGCCCGTCCGCCGCGCAGCGGAAGAGAAGGCCCGGCTGGCGCAGGCAGGCGTGCAGCCCCTTGGGCACGAGCAGGACCCAGGCGGCGATCTCCGCCGGGAACAGGGTCTGCAGGACGTCGATCAGGTCCTCCGTCTCGGAGCCGTAGAAGGTGAGCAGCGCCTCGGCGGTCACCGCGATCTCGTCGCGGCGGGCGGCCGCCTCCACCGGATCGTCGCCTGGCCGGGCGATCCAGGCGATGGCCCGGTTGCCCTCGCTGACGGCGCCGCTCGCCGCCAGGCTGCTGCCCTGGCTCGGCCCGAGGTGGCCCCAGGCCCAGGGCGAGCCGGCCGGGGCGGCGTGGGCCAGCGGCGGCAGGCGGCCGAGCCGATCGATCAGCCCGGTGCGGTCGCGGGTGGCCTGATGCACCGAGAGCGTCCGCTTGAGCTCCTCCATCTCGCGGCCGAGCGTGGCGGAGGCCGCGGTGAAGCGCTGGGCGAGGAGGCGGAGCTCGCGCGGCCGCGCCACGTCCGCCCGCCGGGCGTAGTCGCCGGCCGCCGCATGCAGCGCCGCCGCCTTGATGACGGTCAGGGGCCCCGTGAGCCGGCGCGCCAGCGCCAGCGTCAGCGCCCCGCCGAGGACGAGCATCGCGGCCCCGAAGCCGAAGGTGATGACGAGGGCGCGGCTGATTTCCAGCTGGATCATGTCCGCGTTCACGTCGGCGCCGGCCATCGCGACCGGGCGCCCCTGCTCGTTGAAGATCGGCGCGAAGGCGGTCTTGAGGTTGCCCCAGGGCGGCCAGGCCTCGATCGGGCTCACATAGGCGGCGCCGTCGGTCAGCAGCCGCTGGATGCCTTCCACCTCGCCCTCGCGCACCGTGTCCGTGCTGAGCAGCGCCGAGTGGTCCTTCCCGACGGTGCCATCGAGGCCGTAGATGATGTGGTCGCGCCCCTGCACGACCTGGGTGTAGAGGTAGGTCAGGTGGGTCCGGCCCATGAGCCGGGTCATGGGCCCGGCGTAGCGCCGGTAGATGGGGCCCTCTTCCTGGCCGAAACTCGGCAGGTAGCCCTGGTTGGAGACGGCGCCGGTCTCCGGATTGAGGCGGACCAGCGAGGTGCCGGTGCCGAGGAGGGCCCGGCCGAACGGATCGTAGACCAGCGTCTTCAGCGCCACGTCGGGCAGCACCGCGTCGGGGGCGTCGGCCGATTTTTCGTAGGTGAGCCTCACGCGGTGGCGGAGCGAGCCGTTGGCCGGGTCGAGCTCGACGAGGCCATCGCCCTTGGCGCTCAGGCCCCAGAGGACCTGGTGGTCGGGATCCCACGTCAGGTCCCGGAGGGTCTCGGGGAGGAGGCCGAGCTCGGCGACCTCGCCCGTCGCCAGGTTCACGCGCCGCAGGCTGCGGCCGGCCAGATAGACCCAGCCGGGCGCCGCGGCGGTGGCGATGGCGGTGATCGGCGGCTCGGCGCGGAACGCCGGCGTCAGGGCGGCCGTGGCGGTATCGAACCGGAAAAAGCGGCCGGCGTCCGTGTCGGCGAGGTAGAGCTCGCCGCCCGCGCGGCCATTGGTGATCAGGCCCCCCTCCGCCGGGACCCGGATGCCCGTGTCCGCGGCGGCGCCGTCGGCGGGCCGGATCTTCATCAGCTGGTGGCGGCTGGTGTCCAGGGCCCAGAGCGCCGGCTGTGCCGTGTCGGGGGCCAGGCTCCCGAGCGGCAGCGGCTCGACCAGCCGCGCGTGGTCGGCCGGCTCGACGAAGCTCGCCATCGTCGTGCTGACGGTCGTCAGCTTGGCGTCGAAGCCCGCGATGATGAAGTCGTGCAGCCGGAAGTAGATCAGCATCGCGTAGACCACGATCAGCAGCCCGAGCCCGGGCAGCAGCACCGCGAGCATCCAGCCCTGGAGCGTGAGGACGGTGGAGCGGCGGCTCATGCGGCGATTTTTTGCGCCAGGAGGGCGAGGGCGAGGTCCGGGAAGATTTCCGTGGCGCGGCGGAGGACGCCGGCGGGCACGAACAGCGCCTCGATCCCGGTCCCGGCGGACAGGGTCCGCGCGGCGACGCGCGCGCCGAGCAGGGCCTCCGCGCCGGCGACGGCGCCCGGGCCCAGCGGGGCGCCGCCCGCGTCCGCGGCCACCCGGCCGGCGAGGATCAGCCAGACGCCCGGCAGCTCCGCGCCCCGGCCGCAGAGCACCGCGCCCGCCGCCAGCGTGACCTGGCGGGTGAGGGGCACCAGGAACTCCACGTGGGCGTACTTGTACGCCGAGAATGCCGGGGCGGCGATGAAGGCCCGCGCCACCTCGGGGGGCGTCAGGGGCCCGGCGGCCGCCTCCGCGCGGCCCGCGCGCCCGAGGAGGGCCACCACGGTCGCGGAGAGCAGCGCCTCCGGCCGGAGGGTCAGCCGCTCGAGGACCTGTTCCTTCGCCTCGGGCGCGCCGGAGGCGAGCAGCGCCTGGGCCGCCGCCGCGGTGGCGAGGGGGTAGGAGTTGCCCAGGATGTCGGCGAGGACGGTGGCGGCGGGGAGCACCTGGACGAGGCCCTGGCCGACGGCGAAGGCGACCTGGTCCGCGATCGGCCGGCCGTCGAGCAGCGGCAGCAGCAGGGCGAAGGTGGCGCGATCGCAGGCCTGCTCGACCGTCTCGATGGCGTAGCCGCGGTCCTTCGAGGCGCCGCTGCCCAGCGCCGCCACCAGCGTCTCGAAGTTGGGCAGCCGGCCGGCGACCGCGAGGGTTTCCAGGATGAGCTCGAGCGTCCCCGCGGCATACTCGCGGCTGCGGCGGACGAGGACGGCCTGGCCGGCCTCGTCCGGGGCCTCCGCGCCCCGGGTCAGCGCCACGTAGCTGGCGAGGACCGCGTAGGCCCGGCGCGCCGACTGCTCCACGAGCGGCGTGGCCAGGAGCTGCATCTGGGGGAGGGCGAGCTTGCCCAGGGCGCGGAGCGCCACCGAGCGGCCGGCGGGCACGAAGCGGCCGTTCTGCGCGAGCTCTATCAGGATCGGGACGCTGCCCTGGCCGAGGTGCAGGATCAGCTGGCCCGTGCGGCGGCGCTCGGCCGGCGTGAAACCGGTCGCACCGGCGAGCAGGGCGGGAAGCGCGCTGGCGTCGCCGATCCGCTCGAAGGCCTCCAGGGCGAAGAGCCTTTCCTCGCCGGTCGTCTCCGCCGCCACCGCCAGCACCTCGGGCAGGAGGACCCCGCTCGAGGGGTCGGCCAGGCCGCGCAGCGCATTGAGGGCCGTCTTGCGGATCCGGGGCGAGGGCGAGCGGAGGTAGTCGCGGAGGAGGTAGGCGTAGCGCGGCTCCCCGATCCAGCCGATCGTGTGCACGCCGGCGAGGGTCGAGCGCTCGTCGCCCGCGGCCAGGAGCTCCGCGACATGGTGCAGGGCCTGGCGGTTCTCCGGCACGCGCCAGCTTTGCCAGAGGGCCACCGCGGCGGCGCCGCGCGCCTCCGGGCCGCCGAGGCGCAGCAGGGCCTCGGTGCGGCGGGTGGAGAGGAGGCGGTGCCGCCCGAGCTCGCCCGCCAGGTCGGCGTCGGGAAACTCGGCGTCGTGATCGGAGTCGTATTCGTCGAGCCAGCGCTGGATCTCGCGCGCGTCCGCGGAATCGGGCCGGGCCAGGGCCTCCTCGAGCAGGAGCTTGACGGGAATCTGCGAGCCGGCGGGCGCGCGGCGGACGAAGGCCAGCAGGGCCCGCACGCCGCGCAGGGGCGCGTTGAGCCAGAGGACGCGCAGCGCGATCGCGGCCTCCTCGGGCCCGGCGGCGGCCGCGCGCGCCTCGACCAGGTCGAGGTCGCCCGGCGTGGCCGCGCGCAGCAGCGGCTCGGACGAGCGGGACAGGTCGAGCCAGTCCCGGCGGAGGTTGGCGCCGATCGCGGCGACGTAGTCGTAACGCAGGACGAAGACCAGGGCCAGGCCCACGAGCGCGACCACGACGCCCGCGAGCGAGATCTGCTCCGGGGTGAGGCGGGGTGCCACCAGCAGGAGGAAGAAGCCCGCGGTGGCGGTGGCCAGCGGCTCGCAGATGCCCTCGATGATCGTGCGCATCTGCTTGCCGAAGTCGGCCGGGAGGCCGGCGAAGAGCAGGTTGGCGTTGTTGAAGTCGACCGACGTCATCAGGCCCTGGTAGGCGAAGAAGCCCGCGACGGCCGCGGGGAAGCCGCCGTCGAGAAGGAGCCAGGAGAAGACCACCGCGTAGGCGGCCGACTGGAGGAGCGCCACGTTGCGGACGCCCAGCTTGGCCACGAGCTGGTTGAAGACGAGCAGGCTGACGCCGAGGTTGAAGACGTTGACGATCGCGCTCAGGTGGCCGAGCAGCGTGGCCAGCTGCGCCTCGTCGCGGCCGGTCGAGAAGATCGTCAGGTACTGGAACTCGGCGGTGGTGGCGGCGATGAGGGTGAAGAACAGTACCAGGGCGAGGACGAGGGCGTAGCGGGCGTGCAGCAGGCGCCGGAGGATCCCGAGGGATTCGCCCCAGCCGGGCGCCGTCTCCTCGGCGGCCTCCTCGACCTCGAGCTTGGGGTGGCGCCGCCGCGCCCAGAGCGCGACCGGCCACGCGGCCGCGGTCAGGAGCGCCCAGCAGAGGAAGAGCGCGGGCACCCCGAAGTGGGCCGTGACCGGCCCGACCAGCGTGCCGCCGGCGATGGCCCCGAGCGCCGACCCGGCGGCCAGGAGGGCGAAGAGGCGCTTGGCATCGATCAGGTTGAAATAGCCGTCGATGAAGTTCCAGTAGAGGGTGTAGAGGCCCACGTACCAGACCGCCGCATAAAGCTTGGCGGCGTAGGCGAGCGGCAGGGCGGAGGCGCCGGCATGGCCCAGGGCGAACCAGAGGCCCGCGCCGCCGGCGACGAGCAGGGCGAGCGTGGCGTCAAAGATCCGGTCCAGGCCCCAGCGCGTCATGAGCGCCGAATAGACCGGGATGTAGATCAGCATGATCACCGGCATCGCCAGGTAGATCCGCGGCAGCTTGTCGGCCCCGGCCTTGACCAGGAAGAGCGAGTCCGCCCCGTTCATGCCCATGGTCAGGCCGGCCTGCAGCAGGAGGCCGACCAGGGCGAGCTGCGCGATCTTTTTCCCCTCGCCCTCCTCCAGGTGCAGGAAACGGCGGAGCAGGCGAATCATCACGGCGGCTCCGGCGGAAGGCGCCCGCGCTCAGGCCGGCCGGCGGCCCAGCAGCACGCGGCTGTGGTGCCGGTGGGTCGCATCCCGGAACTGCGGGTGCGGGGGCTCCTCCCACAGGCAGTCGTCGCTCGCCGCGAGCTCGAGCCCGGCGCGGGCGAAGAGCGCCTCGGCCTCGGCCCGCGCATAGAAATGATAGTAGTAGCGGCCGCGGTAGAGCCAGCCGCCGCCCTCGGCCGGCCGCATGTTGATCCCGGCGACGCCGTCATCGTGCGCCGGCACGTTGGCGAGGAGCAACCCGCCGGGGACGAGGAGCCGCGCGAGGGCCGCGAGGATCGGCTCCGGCTCGGGGAGGGTCTCGACCGTATCGCTGAGGAGGATCAGGGCAAAGCGGGCGTCCGGCCCGGGCGGCTCGGCGAGGTCGCAGGCCAGCGTGGCCACCTGCGCGTGCACGGCCGCCGGGATCTTGGCCAGCGCCGCGGGCGAGGCATCCCAAGCCGTGACGGGCCGGCCCAGGGAAAGCAGGACCGGCAGGTTGCGGCCCTCGCCGGCGGCGGCATCGAGGATCGGCCCGGGCGGGAGGCTGGCGGCGTCCGGCAGGAGCCGCGGCAGGAATCCGATGGGCTCACGGCCCCAGATCAGTTCCGGCGTCGAGGCGTAGAGCTCGTCCCAGGCGGACTTGTTACTGTCGCTGAGCGCGAGAGCGGAAGGGGCGGGCATGCGGGTCAGGGTGGGCGGCATTTCCGGCGAAAACTGATGAGGTGGCAAAGACTATTTCATCCGGCATCGCAGCAGCCTGACGTCCGCCGCCGGGGAAAGAACCTCCCATTCCGCGGCGCCGCCGGCGAGGGCGGCCAGTTCCTCCCGGGGCAGGACGCCCCCGTTGAGCCAGATTTCGCTCGTCCAGCCCCGCCGGGCGACCGCGTGGAGGATCTGGGCATGGACGCCCGTCCGTCCCCCCAGGGGAAAGGCGGACACCGGGGGCATCGCCCCATAGTGGGCGGCGGGCCGGTCGCCGGCATACAGGGTGGTCGCATCGCCCCAGGGCGGGTCCCCGTAGATGAAGTCCGGCGCCAGGAGGTCGGCCGGCCAGTCGTCGAAAAGGTCGCTCTCGACCAGCCGCAGCGGCAGCCGGTGGGCGGCGGCGTTGCCGGCCGCGACCGCCAGGGCGTCGGGGTCGAGGTCCAGGCCGACGATCGTGGCGGCGGGGAACGCCTGCAGGATCGAGAGGGCCAGGCTCCCGCAGCCGATGCCGATCTCGGCCAGGAGCGGCCCGCGGCCGGCGGCGGCCGGGAAGGCCCGGGCGCGGGCGAGGACGGCCTCCACGAGGTGCGTGAGCTCCGGGTCGGTGACGTACGCACGCTTGTCGACGGCCACGCGCAGGCCGCGGAACTCGAACGAGCCGGTGATGTGCGCCAGGGGCTCCCCGGCGAGCCGCCGTTTGATCCAGCGCTTGAGCCGGCGGGAATCGTCGCCGGCGGCGGCCGCGAGGGCGGTGAGATCGCCCGGGGGCAGGGAGGGCAGGGGGCGGCCCTCCAGTTCCTCCTCGATCCGGGAGAGCGCGATCGCGGCGGGCGTGCGGGGGCCGGTCATGGCAGCAGGACCTCGCGGAAGGCGCCGCGCATGCAGTGGTTGGAGCTCATGGCCGCGCCGTAGCCCCCGGCGTTGAGAAAGGCGAGGAGGTCGCCCTCTCGCGGCAGCGGCAGGGACACGCCCTCGCCCAGGAGGTCGAGCGCCTCGTTGATGTTGCCGGCGATCGTGACGCGGCGGCGCGGGGCCGCGCCCCGGCGGCACGGGACGGCCTCGAGCGGGAGCCGGTAGAAGGCGGGCTCGGGATGCAGGTTGAAGCCGCCGTTCACGCCCACGAAGAGCGTGCGCTGCTTCCGCTCGACCGTGTTGACCTCCAGGAGCAGGACCCCGGCGTCCTTGACCAGGAAGTCGCCGGGCTCGAGCCAGACCTCGAACGGGTCGCGCCGGAAATGGCGGGCGAGGAGCCGGCCCCAGGCCGCGAGGTCGAGCGGGCGGTCGCCGGCCACGAGGGGGATGCCCAGGCCGCCGCCCACGTTGACATAGCGCAGGCCGGGCACCTGCCGGATGAAGCCGCGCGCGGCGGCCAGCACCTGGTCCAGCGCCGGGAGCTGCGGGGTGAGGAACCCGCAGCCGGCATGGAAGTGCAGGCCGGTGACCCGGAGCCCGCCGCGGGCGGCCAGATCCAGCGCGGCGGCGAACTGCTCGCGGTAGATCCCGAACTTGGTCGTGGTCCGCCCGGCGTACCGCAGCTGCCGGTTGCGGCGGTAGCCGAGCCCGATCCCCGGGTTGATACGCAGGCCCACGCTCCGCCCCGGCGACAGCCGGGCCAGGCGCCGGAGGCTCGCGAGCGAGTCGCAGTTTACATGGACGCCCGGATGGCGGGCGAGGCAGCGCGCGTCGGCCTCGGACATCGCGGTGCCGGTGTAGGAGATGTCGCGCTCGGCGAAGCCGCAGCGCCGGGCGCGGAGGAGCTCCGCGGGCGAGCAGACGTCGACACCGCAGCCGCCCCGCCGGCGCAGGAACCGGAGGAGCGGCGGGAACCGGTTCGACTTCATGGCGTAGAAGACGCGGGTGCGCAGGCCGGAGCCGGCGAGGGCGGCCCGGAGCCGGGCGAGGTTCGTCCCCACGCGCGGCGCGTGGTAGGCATAGAGGGGAGTGCGGCCGCTCCCCGCGAGCCGCTGCAGGTCATGCCGGCCCAGGTGCAGCGTGCCGCCGCGATAGTCCAGCCCGGGTCGCTGCCACCAGGCCGGGGCGGGGAGGGGGGACGCGGGCATGCAGCGGGGATGATTCGCGCCGACGGGCCGGGGAAGCTACCCAAAAATCACCGCCCCCGGGCCCACCAGGGGAGAACCCTTTTTCCCCGGCGCTGTCTGGAAGGGTGCGCACCGCGCACCCACCATGAGCAACAAACTAAAGGTCTCCCGCAAGCAAATGATCGCCCTCCTGAACGAGGACCTGGCGCGCGAGTACCAGGCCGTCATCGCCTACACGGTCTACAGCCAGACGATGCGGGGCGCCGCCTATACCGACATCGCCCGCGAGTTGGAGAAGCACGCCGGCGAGGAGCTCGCCCATGCGATCGCCATCGCCAAGCAGATCGATTATTTCAACGGCACGCCGGTCACGACGCCCAAGGCGGTGAAGATGTCCGCCAAGGCGACGGACATGCTGCGCTTCGACCTCGAGAACGAGCGGGTGACGATCATCAATTACCGCCAGCGGATCCGGCAGGCTGACGCCATGGGCGAGTACTCCCTGAGCGAGGTCCTGCGGAAGATCATCGCCCAGGAGCAGGACCACCTGATGGACCTGGCCAACGCCCTCGGGATCGACTCCCCGCAGACCGGGGATTGAGCGGCTCGGCCGCTCGGTCGTTGCGTTCAAAGATTAGGGCGAAAATAGAGCGGGCTTTTTGGGGTGGAACCGGGTAGATTGGTACCCTCATCGCTCCCCAACCCCGCACATCCCACACCGTCGAGGAGGAATTCTCGCTTCCCCTCTTCACCCTGACCGTCCTCGTGACGTTCGCCGGGCTCGGCCTGGGCCTCTGGCTGCTGGCGCCGCAGGCGGTCTGGGAGGCGCAAATCCACGCTGCCTGGTGGAAGTTCCTGCTGGTCTTCGTGGCGATCAACCTGGTCGACTGCTTCTTTGAGTACTTCTTCCATCGGTACGCCTTGCACAAGCCGGTGGTGCCCTTCCTCAGCCGGCTCTACAAGCAGCACACGAAGCATCACGGCCTCACCCGGATCGGCCGCCGCCGGACCGCGAAGGGCAAGGAGATCCCCTTCATCGAGAACGTCTACCCGATGATCGAGCCCGAGCAGAAGGAGGCCTCGTTCTTCCCCTGGTTCTCGCTGGCGGCCTTCGCCCTCACGCTGACGCCCCTCTTCATCCTCTGCCAGTGGCTCATGCCGTCCTGGCCCTGGTTCTCGGCCAGTTACGTGGCCCTGACCGGCTCCATGCTCCTCTACGAGCTCCTCCACGCGATCGAGCACTGGCCCTTCGAGACCTGGGCGCCCCTGATCGAGCACCCGCGCTGGGGCTGGCTCTGGAAGCGGGCCTACAGCTTCCACCTGCGCCACCACGCGGTGATCGAGTGCAACGAGTCGATCTCGGGCTTTTTCACGCTGCCCATCGCGGACCTCGCCTTCGGCACCTTCGTCCTGCCCGAGACGCTCTACGCGGACGGGGAGGAATGGATGGCCTCGAAGTTCCGCAACCCGCGGCCGTATGCGTTCATCCGCTGGTGCGACCGGGCGGCGAACGCGATCGTGAAGAATCGCCGGGAGCGGAACCGGAAGAAGAAGGGCCTCTCGGTCGAGACGGCCCGGCAGCTCGAGGCGGAGGAGCTGCGCGCCCTGACCAACCCCTTCGTCCCCGGCAAGCAGGTGGCGCGGTCGGCGCTGGAGTGACCCGGCCGGCGCGGATGTCCGCCTCCCCGACCCGCTATTTCGACCGGTACGACCGGACGCTGAAGGTCGAGGCGGTCTACGGCGAACGCTGGCTGCGGCTCGCCTACGGCAACCCCCTCGGGCGGCTGGCCGTCTGGCTGGTGGTGCGGCGGGCCCTCTTCTCCCGCTGGTACGGCTGGAAGATGAACTGGCGGAGCAGCGCGCTGCGCATCCTGCCCTTCATCGCGAAATACGACGTCGACGTGGACGAGTTCGCCAAGTCGGCCTTCGATTTCAAGACCTTCAACGAGTTCTTCTACCGCGCGCTCAAGCCGGAGTCCCGGCCGATCGCGCCGGGTGCGGGGGTGGCGGTCTTCCCGGCCGACGGCCGGCACCTCGCCTTTCCGGACGTCGACGCGGCGGCGGGCTTCTACGCCAAGGGCCGGAAGTTCACCCTGGCCGAGCTCCTGGGCGAGGGCGGCCGCCCCGGGGCGGAGCAGCCGCTGGCCCGCCAGTTCGCGGGCGGGGCCATGCTCATCTCCCGGCTCTGCCCGGTCGACTACCACCGGTTCCATTTTCCGGTCGACGGCGTGCCGGGGGACGCGACGCGGATCAACGGCCCGCTCTATTCGGTCCATCCCCTAGCGCTCCTGCGCAATGTCCGGTACCTGGCGCAGAACAGGCGCGACCTCACCCTGATCGACTCGCCGGAGTTCGGGCGGGTGGCGATGCTGGAGATCGGCGCGACCAATGTCGGCAGCATCCGCCAGGGCTTCGTGCCCGGCCGGGCGGCGCACAAGGGAGACGAGAAGGGCTTCTTCGCCTTCGGCGGCTCCTGCGTGATCACGCTCTTCGCCCGCGGGCGGATCCGCTTCGACGCCGATGTCGCCGGGCAGAGCGCGCAGGGCATCGAGACCTACGCGCGGATGGGCGACCGCCTGGGCGAGGCCCCCTGATCATGGATTCGCGCCGACGCTGGCTGGCGGTCGCGGCCCTTGTCGGCCTGACTGTGCTCGCCTACCTGCCGTCGCTGCGCGCGGGATTCATCTGGGATGACGACAACTTCCTGACGCTGAACCCGCTGATCAAGGCTTCCGACGGACTCTACCGGTTCTGGTTCACGACGCAGGCGACGGACTACTGGCCGGTGACCTCGAGCACGCTCTGGGTCGAGTGGCGGCTCTGGGGGATGCACGCCGCCGGTTACCATGCGACGAATTTGGCCCTGCACGTCGCCGAGGTGCTGCTGCTCTGGGAGGTGCTGCGCCGGCTGCGGCTGCCGGGCGCAACCCTGGCGGCGCTGCTCTTCGCGGTCCATCCGGTCAACGTGGAGTCGGTGGCCTGGATCGCCCAGCGGAAGAACCTGGTGGCGATGCTGTTCTTCCTGCTCTCAGTCCTTTGGTTTCTACGGAGCCGATGGTATGAGGTGGGGCGGGTTGTCCCCAACCCGCCGGGTCTGGCCCCAAAGAACGACGGAGCCCAAGGCGGGTTGGGAACAAGCCGCCCCGCCTCCGACGCCTTCTACTGGCTCAGCCTGGCGGCCTTCGCTCTCGCGATGCTCGGCAAGGGCTCGGTGGCACCCCTGCCAGTCGTGCTTCTCGGGCTGATTGCCTGGCGCCGCCCGCTCACCCTCGGCGATGCGTGGCGGGCGGCACCGTTCTTCGTCGTGGCGGGCGTCCTCGCCGCCGTGAACGTATGGTTCCAAACCCACGGGTCGGGCGTCGTGATCCGCCCGGTCAGCGGGCTCGACCGCCTGCTAGGGGCGGCAGGCATCGTCTGGTTCTATCTCTGGAAGGCGGTGGTGCCGACCCGCCTCCTTTTCATTTATCCCCAGTGGCAAATCTCGGCCCATGCCCTCGGGTGGTGGCTGCCGCTCCTGGCGGCGGCGGCCCTCACGACGATTCTCTGGCGCAAGAGCCGACCGGCTTTCTATGCCTGGGGTTATTTCTGCGTCATGCTGGTCCCCGTGCTCGGCTTCACGGACACCGCATTCATGGAGTACACGCCGGTGGCCAACCACTATGCGCACCTGGCGCTGATCGGCGTCGTGGGCCTGGCGGCCACCGGATGGGCCCGGTGGGAACGGACGCAGCGCGCTTCCGCATTCGCGGCGGCTGCGATTGTCATCGCGATCCTCGGCGGCCTGACCTTTCGACAGAACCAGATCTACCAGAACGTGGAGACGCTCTACCGGACGACGCTCGAGGATAATCCCGGGTCGTGGGTGGCCCACGGGAACCTCGGCGGACTGCTGGCTGGCTCCGGCCGGTTGCCGGAAGCGATCCCGCATTTCACCGAGGCGCTGCGGCTCCGGCCCGACTATCCGCAGGCCCGGGTCGGCCTGGGGAGCGCCCTGGCGAGCCTGGGGCGGCTGGACGAGGCCCGGGCGCAGTTCGAGGAAGCGCTGCGGCTCCGGCCCGATTTTGCCGACGCCCACTACAATCTCGGCCTGATCCTGCGGGCCACCGGCCATATCCCGGAGGCGGCCGCCCAGTTCACCGAGGCCCTGCGGCTGAAACCCAGTTTTCCCGAGGCCCACAACAACCTGGGAGTCATCCTCGGGGAAGCGGGCCGCAAGGCGGAGGCGATCGCCCACTTCGAGGCGGCGCTGGAGCTCAATCCGGACTACGCCGAGGCGCGAACGAACCTGCAGATCGCGCAGCGGATGCGCTAGTTGAACTTCGACTCGGTTTCCGGGTCGGGCGGCGGCTGCAGGTTGATCCGCGTGGGGCGGTCTCGGTCGCAGGTGAGCGTCGAGCCGGACGGATCGTACGTGAGCTCCGTGACCTGGATCGAGCTCCGGCGCGCATTGCCATCGACCGCCGAGGTGCCTTGCGCGTCGGGGTGCGTGAAATAAAACAGGTAGGCCCGGTCATTCGAGAGGATCACCTCGGGATGGTGGCCGACCGCCCGGTCGTCCGGCCCGGTCCCGGGCGCCTGCAGCAGCGTGCCGACGCGGGTCCAGGCCAGCGCGTCCTCGGAGCGGTAGAGCGCGAGCCCGTTCGGGCGGCCGGTGATGTCGCGCATCAGCCAGTAGTGGCCCTTCCAATGGAAGGGGAGCGGCGCCTCGCCGCTCCGGTCGGACAGACCCGCGCTCTTGCCGTGATCGGTCCAGTGGGTGAGGTCCGGGCTGTCCGCAAAGTGGCACGAGGAACCGTCGGCCTCGTCCTTGTACCAGAGCCGCCAGCTCCCGTCCGGCAGGTGCAGGACGCCCGCATCGATGTCCTTGTGATGCTCGAGCGCGAGCGTCGACTCATAGTCCCAGTGCACCAGGTCCTTGCTCGTGAGATGCAGCAGGTCGCGCGGGTGGTTCCAGCCGTCCGCGAACGTGCCCGGCACGTAGACCACGTACATGTGATAGAGCCCGGCGTGCTCGACCACCGCGGGCGCCCAGTAGGTCGTGCCGGCGACCGCAGCGGGAAAATTGATCTTCGCCTCGCCGAGATACTGCCAGGTGGCGCCGCCATCCGCGGAGGTGGCGATGCCGAGGGGCGTCCCGTGCACCCAGGCCACGCCGTTCAGTCCCGGCACGTTGGCCCGGCGCACGGTGTAGAGCATGTACCACTTCCGGTCATGGGAGTTCCAGAGGATGGTGGGGTCGGCGGCGCCGTCATAGACGGGGTCGCGAAAGAGCGGCTTCGCCGCCACGCGATCGTCCGGGCTGCCGCCGGGGGCCGCCGGGACGGACGAAACTCCGGCGAGGAGCGCCGCGAGCGCGCCAAGCAGGGGGAAGGCCTTCATGGGAGATTCCGGCGGAGGCTCACCGGCTGTCGAGGGTGACGGTGGCCGGAGCCAGGCCGGGAGCCGACGCGGTGAGGACGATCGGCCCCGGAACCGGCGAAGACTGCACGAGGGCGAGACCGCGGCCCTGGTAGGCGGCGTGGTCCGGGCCCCGCACGGGCTCCCGGTTGGCGATGTCGCCGTTGCCGAGTCCGAGGATCTGGCCCGGGCCCGTCAGGGCGAAGGTCAATTCCGGTTTGGCGTCCGGCACGCGCACGCCCTGCGCGTCCACGACGCTGAATTCGACCTGACAGACATCCTGGCCGTCCGCGCGCAGGCCAGGCGTGGTGGGCGTCAGCTCGATCCGGCTGGCCGGCCCTGCGGTCCGCAGGGTGAACTCGCAGGCATCGCGGCCCTCCGCGCGGCCCACGGCCTTGAGTTCGCCGGGAGCAAACGGGATCTCCCAGCGGAGGACCCCCTCGTTCGCCTCGGCCAGGCGCTTGGTCCCGAGCGGGCGGCCGTTCAGGGTCAACCTCACCTCCGCGCAATTGGTGAAGCAGGAAACCGTGCGCGGACGGGCATCCGGCCAGTTCCAGCTCTCCTCATTGCCGACGGCGAGGGCCACCATCGGCTGGCTGCTCCACAGGCTTTGGCGGAACCGCCCGAGGGGCTTGACGAACCCGGCGAGATCGAGGAGCCCGGCGGCATTCGCCCGCGCCGGCCAGCTGCGCGCCTCGCCCAGGTAGTCGACGCCCGTCCACAGGAACTGGCCGCTGATCATGGGATTGTCCCGCACCGCGAGCCAAGCGGCATAGTCGTGCTTGTTTTCGCTGCCGTAGATGACCCGGCGCGGGAACTCCCGGTGGTCGCCCGCATAGCGCGGTTCCTGGTAGTTGTAGCCGGCGAGATCGAGGATCTGCGCAAAGCCCGCGGCGTTGGACATTGCGACGCTGGCGAGCGCGGCGGTCACCGGCCGCGAGGGATCGAGCCGCTTGGCCACCGCCACGAGCGGGCGGCCCCAGCGGACCAGGTCGGCGGCGGGCGGATTCCCCGGCCGGTAGGAGGCGCCCAGGGCCGGATCCGTGAAGGGATCGTTCGGATAGTCGATTTCGTTCCCGATGCTCCACATCACGATGCTGGGGTGATTCCGGTCGCGCCGGACCATCGTCGCGAGGTCGCGCTCCGACCAGTTGGCGAAGGATTCGCTATAGCCGAAGCGGCTCGGCACGCCCTGGTTCCAGCCCACCACCCACTTGTTTTTCGCCGGGGTGTACTCGTCGAAGGCCTCGTCCATCACGAGGAAGCCCAGCCGGTCGCAGAGGTCCAGGAATTCCGGGGCGGGCGGGTTGTGGCTCGTGCGGATCGCATTCACCCCGAGGAGCTTCAGCTCCCGCAGCCGGCGCTCCCAGACGGGCAGCGGCACGGCGACGCCGACGCTGCCGCCGTCCTGGTGCAGGCACACGCCGCGGAACTTCGTCGCCACGCCGTTGAGAAAAAACCCGCGGTCGGGATCGAACTGCAGCGAGCGGACGCCGAAGGGGGTCCCGGTTTCGTCCTCGACGGTGCCGTTCACGACGAGGCGGCTCCGCAGCGTGTAGAGCACCGGCGTCTCCGGCGACCAGAGGGCCGGCTGCCTGATGGCCAGTTGCTGAACCATGGTCTCGTCCCCGCCGTCGGTGGCGGTGCCGGGAGCCGAGCTCTGGGCCACGACCTGCCCGTCGGGGCCCAGGAGCTCGGACTGGAGGACGAAGGAGCGGCTCGGGCCGGCGCCGTTTTCGATCGCCGTTTCGACCCGCACCGTCGCGGCGCCGGCCTGCACGGAAGGCGTCGTCAGGTACGTTCCCCCGGCGGCGAGGCGCAGCGCGCCCGTGAGCCGGAGGCGCACGTGGCGATAGATGCCCGCGCCCGTGTACCACCGGGAATCAGCCAGCCGGGAATGATCGACGCGCACGGCCAGGACGTTCTCCGCCCCGCCGAATTGCAGGTAGGGCGTCAGATCGCAGGCGATGGGCTCGTAGCCGGAGGGGCGGCCGCCGACCAGGAAGCCGTTGAGCCAGACCTCCGCGTGGTCGTAGACGCCGTCCAGTTCGAGGGTCGCCACCCGGCCGCGGTCGCCCGGGTCCATCCGGAAATGCTTGCGGTACCACCCGATGCCGCCGGGTGCGAAGCCGTTGCCGCTCGCATTCTCGGCGCGGAACGGACCCTCGATGCTCCAGTCGTGCGGCACGCTGAGGCGGCGCCAGGCCGAGTCGTCGAACCGGGACTGCATGGCCATGGGCGAGTCCCCGAGCTGGAACCGCCAGTCCGGATCGAAGTCGATGCTGCGCCGGGGCGGCGGCGCGCCGTCGGCGCGGGCCAGCGAGGCGAGCAGGAGAATGAGGGTCGGGAGGGCCGGGATCCTAAGCTGCATGAGGTTCAAAGCTGGCTCCGGGCGATCTGGGCCCCGAGGTAGTCGGGCAGGCCGGCCAGCGCCGCGTCGAATTCACGGCGGGCCTCGTCCTTCCGGCCGAGGCCGGCCAGGCCGAGCCCGGTGAGATAGTGGCCGGTCGCCGCGCGGACCCGGGCGGAAAGCGGGGCGGCGGTGCCGCCGGCGAGCGTCGCCTGGCCGGACGCGATCAGGTCGCGGAAGGGCTTCTCCGGCGCGGCGCTGCTCGCCAGCTTCGCGCGGGCCAGGGCCTGGTAGTAGAGCTGGGCACTGCGCTGGGAGAGAGGATTGCCCTGCACGGGACCGCCGCGGCGGGGAGCCTCCGTGAGGTCGATGCCTGTCGCCGTTTCCCACGCGGCGTCCGCTTCGCGGCCCTCGTGGAGCCCGGCGTAGGCGCACCCGATCCAGTAATAGACTTCCGCCACGCGCGCGGGACCGTGCGGCTCCGCGCGCAGGTTTTCGGGCGGGGACAGCGCCTCCCGGAAATCGGCCAGGGCCTGGTCGGCCCGCTTGGCGGCCAGTTGCTGCAGCCCGCGCACGAGGTGGGCGTCGAGCCACGCGTCGCCGGTATTGAAGCGCGTGCCGCCTTCCCAGATGCTGAAGGTGCGGCCCTGGAGGAGCGCGATGGCCTCGTCCGGCTTGCCCGCGAAGGTCTTGAGCGCGATCAGGCTGGCCAGACCCTCGTCCTTTTTGGCGACGGTGGCCTGGTGGCGCTCGAGGAGCGCGAGGCGCTTTTCCACCGGGACGCCGGCGACCTGGTAAAGCTGGTCGAGCTCGGCGAAGTGGGTGGGAAAGTCGTCGCCCAAGGCCACGGCCTTCTCCAGGCAGGCGATCGCCCGGGCCTGGGAGGCGTCATCGTCCTGGTGCGAATAATACTGGGCCAGGTTGCGCCAGGTCATCGGGTAGCCGGGATCCAGCTCCGCCGACTTTTCCCACAGTGCGACGGCATCCGCCGGCTGCCAGTCGAACAGCAGGTTGCCGAGGTAGTAGGGCGCGCGGGCGTCGCGCGGATTGGCGGCGATCGCCGCGCGCAGGACGGGAATCACCTCCGCCTGGAACGGGAAGACATAGGCGGGCGATTGCTGCCGGGCCTGCTGGCGGCAGGCGGCGGCCCGCGCGCCATCGCCGAGCTTCTCGGCAAAATCGCCCAGGTAGTAGAAAACGATGGGCGAGAGCTTGGCCCGGTCCACCGCGCGGACGACGGCCTCGGCCAGCACGGCCTGGCCATCCTGCCACAATCCGGCGTCGGCGTATTCGGCGCCGAGCTCCTGCGCGTCGTCGGTGAAACGGTCCAGGGTGGCGAAAAGCGGCCGGGCCGTGGCCTCGCCGGGCGCGGCGAGCCACCGCTCGGCCATCAGCCGGGCATCCAGCGGATCGGTCTTGCGGGCGGCGGCGGCCAGGACGGCGGTGGCCTCAGCCGGTCGGCCCAGGTGCCGGAGGGCCGCCGCCTTGAGCCCGTAAGCGCGCACATTGAGGGCGTTGGAGTCGAGCGAGCGGTCGGAAAAATCCAGCGCGGCCGCGAAGTCGCCGCGGGCCGCGGCGATCTCGGCCAGCGAGAAATACGCGGGAGATTTCCACTCCTGGCTCCACGTGGCCTTGTAGAAGGCGTCGTAGGCCTGGTCGGCCTTGCCCTGCGCCTTGAGGGCCACACCCAGGTAGTAGAGCGGCTCGGCGTCCTTGGAGGTGGTGTAGTTGAAGGTGAGCCGCTCGAGCGCCTTGCGGAAATGCGCTTCGGCCGCGGCGAAGCGGGCGTTGCGCAGGTCGAGCCGCCCCAGGCCGGCATTCGCCTCCGTATTGCCCGGATCGCGGCGCAGCGCCTCGGCCCAGTACGGATCGGCCTGCGCCAGGGGGTCGTGGAACTGGTCGATCCGCTGGCCGGCGAGAAACAGTTCCTCGTCATTGGCGATGGCCGGCGGCGCGGCCGGGCGGGTGACCGGGGCCGGCATGGGCTCCGGCGTGAGCCGGACGGGGGAGTAGGCGATGAGCTCGCGCCCCTCGGCGGAAAGCGAGGCGCGCAGGTCATGGAAGTCGAGGCCCGCGGGCAGGGGAACCTGCGCCTTGAAGGGCCGGCCGGGATTGATCGCGACGGATTGGGCGAGGAGTTCACGTCCGCCGGCCTGCAGGCGGACGGTCGCCTGCGGGAAGCTCCGGGTGGCGTAGAAACCGACCTGAGCCGAGCCCTCCCGGACCTCGAGGTTCACCGCCGCGTCCAGGTTGGCGTTCTTGACGCCGCCGATGTCGCGGAAGGGATACCAGTGCATCGCGAAGGAGCGCTCCTCGAAGGGCTGCAGCCAGGAGTAGTCGGGCTGGTTGTCCGAGTAGGCTCCCACCATCAGCTCGACGTAGGGCCCGTCGGTATCCGTGAGGATATCGTCCCACATCCGGCCCCGCGGACCGTTGCCCCAGGTCCAGAATTTCTTCCCGGGCACGATGTGGTGGTCGGCCACGCTCATGGTGCCGGCCTCCCGGCCGTGGTCATAGCCGGCGAAGAAATCGTCCTGGTAGTTCCAGGCGAACATCGAGTTGGCCCCCTGGTGGTTCTTGTACCAGCTGACGTCGATCCCGGCCGTGAAATCGGCGCCGTTGAAGCGCTGGTGGGAGATGGGCCAATCGGAGAACTCCCGCTTGAAGTGGAAGGCCACGTGCTGGGTGGAGGGCGGAAAGATGATCTGGTAGTCCGGGTTCGCGTTCACCGCGACGTTGGCGAAGCAGAGCATCGTGTTCGCGACGGGGGTCCGGTTGGAGATCCGGATGGAGCAGTCGAGGACGGCGCTGCCGGGGTGCAGGGTGTACCCGACGGCCCAGCGCATGCGCTGGCGCGGCTCCAGCTCTCCGACCCAGACCGTCTTGCTGCCGTCGGGGCTCGTCTCGGTGCTCCATTGCACCGGCAGGAACGTGCTCGCCCGGTGATGGTGGGGGATGTTCCACTCGATGCCCCCGGAGATCCAGGCGCCGATCAGTCCGATCAGGGCCGGCTTGATGACGTGCTGGTGGTAGACGAAGTCGTAGCCATTCGTCTTGTCCACCGCCGAAAAAAGCTTGCCGCCGATCTCCGGCACGATGCCGACCTTGATGTACTCATTTTCCAGGTAGATGAGATGATAGGTCTGCTCGCCCTTCCGGTTGGTGAGGTTGTCGTAAAGCGCATAGGGATAGGTCCGGCCCTCGGCGCCCTGGGACTGCCGGCCGAAGTAAAACATCGGGTCGGGATCGGGCGGGCCGGAAAGGTAGGTGGGAATCACCTCGTCGGCCTCGGTGAGGACGACGGGCGAGGCGGCGGCGGAGGCGGCAAACGAAGCCGCGGCCGCGGCGGACAGAAGGGCAAGGCGACGCAGGTGCATGGCAATCCGGGGTTGGGGTTGGCCCATCCTCGGCGACCCCGCCGGAGGAGTCGAGGAAAGGACGCAGCGGACAGACCGCCGGGTTCGGCTTGGAAACGGCGCGGCGTCCGCCCAGGATGCGGCCCCCCATGAGTCCCGGCCGCAAGCTCTTCCTGTCGCTGGCGATGATCCTGGCCGCGCTCTGGATCTATTGGCCGGCGATGCACGGCGGCTGGATCTGGGACGACAAGACCGAGATTCCGAAGATCGCGGCGCTGGGCGGCCCCGGGCTCCTGCACCGGATCTGGGTCGCCCCGGACACGGGCGACTACTATCCGCTCAAGGTGACGGTCGAATGGCTGCAGTGGAAGGCCTGGGGCCAGGACACCTTCGGCTACCACCTGACGAACGTCCTCCTGCACGCCGCGAGCGGTCTGCTGCTCTGGCAGCTCCTGCGCCGATTCGGCGTCCGCTGCGCGCGCTTCGCCGGCCTGCTTTTCATCGTCCATCCGCTCGCGGTGGAATCCGTCGCCTGGATCGACGAGATCAAGAACACGCTCTCCCTGCCTTTCCTCCTCCTGGCGATGATCGCCTACGTGAAATCCGACGAAAAGGGGTCAGGCCCTGAATTCTGCAATGATGCGAAGGGATTGCGGAATTCAGGGCCTGACCCCTTTTACGGGGCGAGCCTCCTCTGTTTCCTTCTCGCCATGCTGAGCAAGAGTTCCGTGGTCATGTTCCCGGTCGGGCTGCTCCTCTATGCGTGGTGGAGGCACGGGAAAGTCCGGGCGGCCGACCTCCGCGCGGCCGCGCCCTTCTTTCTCATTTCTTTCGTCCTCGGGCTGGTCGCGATCCATTTCCAGCGGGAATTCGGGCTGGCGGGAGGGGCCGCGGTCCTGCCCCTGGGCGGCCCGGTCACCCGGCTGGCGCGCGCCGGGCTCGTGGCCGCCTTCTATCTCGGCAAGGCGCTCTGGCCGGTCCACCTCCTGCCCATCTATCCCCGCTGGCCGATCGACGCCTCCTCCCCGACCTGGCTGCTGCCTTGGGTGGCGCTCGGCGGGATCGGAGCCTGGTGCTGGGCGAATCGGCGGACCTGGGGCCGACATGTCATTTTCGGCCTGGGCTGGTTCTTCCTCAACCTGGTGCCCGTGCTCGGCTTCATCCCGATTTCCCACTTTCGCTTCACCTGGGCGATGGACCACCTGGCCTATGTTTCGCTGCTGGGTGTGGCCGGACTGGCGGCCGGCGGCCTTTGCGCGGCGGAACGCCGCTGGGCGCAAACTGCGCCGGGATTGCGCTGGTCGATCCTGGGCGCATGCGCGGCGGTCTGCGCGGTCCTCGCGCTCGCGAGCCGGACGCAGGCCGCGCGGTTCGGCGACGAAGTGGGCTTCTGGACCTACGAGATGGAGGGCAATCCGCAGGCCTCGATGGCGCAAAATAATCTCGGAGGGGCGCTGTTCGAGCGCGGCGACGCGGCGGCGGCGATCGCCCACTACCGGGAGGCCCTGCGGATCGAACCCGATCTCGTTTCGACCCATCTCAACCTGGCGAACGCGCTCGGATCGCTGGGCCGCTGGCCCGAGGCGCTGGCCGAGGACCGCGAGGCCCTGCGGCTGCAGCCGGGCTGGGCCTCGACCCACAAGATCCTGGCGGACACCCTCAGCCGGGCCGGCCGGCCGGCCGAGGCCATCGAGGCCTACCGGCGCGCGCTGGAGATCAGGCCCGACTTTGCGCAGGCCGAAAACGGCCTCGGGTCCGCCCTCTTCCGCACGGGCGACATCCGCGGCGCGTACGATCACTTTCAGGCCGCCCTGCGGCTCAATCCGGACTACGCCGAGGCGCACAACAACCTCGCCGTGATCCTGGCCGGCACGGGGCACCGGGACGAGGCCATCGGGCATTTTGAGGCCGCCGTGCGGCTCAAGCCGGACTACGCCGAGGCCCGCGTCAACCTCGAGGCGGCCCGGCGCTGAATCTCGGGACGGCTAGTGGGGAAAATAGTAGTCGGTCCAGAGGGCCGGGGTGAGGGTGATCCGCCGCCCGGTTTTCCAGTCGATGGCCGGCACCGGCCGATCCCGGCCCTGGTTCCACAGGCGCGCGCCGCTGACCGCCGCGTAGATTTCCTGGTAGCGAACCGGCAGGATTCGGCCGGTGGGGCCGTAGATGGCCAGCACCTGTCCATGATCGAGCTGATCCATGACGTAGGCGAGCGATGCGGTCGGCGAAGGGCGAAGGACAAACCAGTCGCCGGCATTGTAGCGGCTGGCGCGCGAGGCATCGACGAGGAGCGACGGCAGCTTCAAGGCGTGGCTGAGCGGCAGCAGCAGGCAGAGCGCGAGTCCGGCCCGGCGGAGTCCGGCCCGACCGGCGGGCAGGCCCGCGTAGTACTGCCAGGCCACCGTGAACAGGACGACATAGGCCGTGATCACGCCCGTGCAGCGCCGCAGCCCCGGCAGTCCGTTGGTCGACAGGTTCGGCACCGTCAGGTTGAGGGCGAGGAGCAGGAGCGCCGCGCCCACGACGACCCGATTGGCCCGCCCGCGGACGCACCGGCAGATGACCGTCAGGCCGATCCAGCCGAGTCCGGCGGACGCGGCGATTCCGGAGAATTCCGGCCGGCTCAATTCGAAATAGTAGCTTTCCCCGCGGACGAACAGATCCCGCAGGACCACACCTAGCGAGGCCCAGGCCGTGGCCGGGTCGAGGCCGACCTGGCCGCCGCCGCGAAACACACCGGTATGCGTCGCGGGGTCGTAGATCAGCATCGAAGCCGGCGAAACGTAGGCGAGAGCGGCCAGGAGCGGCGTGGCGAACCCGGCTCCGGCGGAGAGCCAGCGAGGCCACGGGGCGGAGCGATCGGGCGGCGCGAACCAGGCGACCAGGGCCAGGCTCGGGAGATAAAAGAGGAAGCCGGGATAAGCCAGCGCCGCGACCATCGCGACAAAGCCGCCGGCGAAGGCGAGAGCCCAGCCGAGGCGGTCCCCCGGGGTCCGGCGGAAGCTCGCCAGCAGCAGCCAGAGGCAGATGGCGGCAAAGGGCACGTCGACCGCGAAGCTGGTCTGCATGGCGCCGAAATAGAGCGCGGTCGGAGACAGGCCGAGGAGGACGAGCGGCGCCCAGGCGAGCCGGGGCCCCAGAAACCTCCGCAGGAGATCGGCGGCGCCCAAGAGGCCGAGCAGCCAGAGGATCAGGCGGACGAGCTTGGCCGAATAGAGGGAGAATCCGCAGACCCGGTAAAAGACCATGAGGCTGGCATACCACCCGACATTGCTGGAGACGCCGTCGTACAGCAGCCGATGCTCGAGCCAGTACACATTCCGCACGGATTCGGCGAGCTCCTCGCTGCGGATCTCATGGCAGAATTTCCAGCTGACCCAGGCCTGCACCGCCGTAAGCAGGAAGGGCAGGAGCCAATAGAGGGAAAGCCTAGGCGCCCGCATGGCCGGTTGCCCTGGAATTCGTCGCCAAATGTTTGCGCGGCATGGGGTCGAGGTTGGTGCCCGGGACAGGACTTGAACCTGCAAGCCTTTCGGCAACGGCTTCTAAGACCGTCGTGTATGCCATTCCACCACCCGGGCGTGAAAGAATACCGCGGCCGACCCTGGGACAGGCGATCTCAGGGCGCAACCGATTTGCGGCGGCGGCGGGCCGCGGGCGCTGCAGGTTCGGGCGGCAGGATGCCCTCGGCCCGAAGGCTCGGCCCATCGACCCAGCGCGCGGGGATCATCGTCGTCGTCGGCCAGTCGGGCACCCCGCGCTCATTGCGCTGCAGCTGGGCCACGAGCAGTTCGGCGGCGCGGGCGCCCAGGACGTGGGGCTGCAGGTCGAGGCCGGCGCAGGGGCGGGTCTTCATCACGAGGTTCAGGCTGACGAAGCCGTGCGTCTCGGGGATGACCGCCCCGCAGTGCTCCATCCATTCGATCACCTCGGTGTTTTGGCAAAGGACGACGTCCGGCTGCACGCGCCGGAACCACCGGACAAATTCCTCCTCGTGCAGCGCGGCCGACATCAGCGGCGGCGCCGGCTCGACCGCGGGATGGTTTTCCTGGAAGGCGCGGAAGGCGCCCGACCAGCGGTGCTGCAGGCGCTCGTCGTTGTGCTTGTGCAGGACCAGGCCGGGCCGGCGGTAGCCCCGCGCGGCAAGGCGCGAAAGCGCCGCCATCATCGCCCGGTGGTGGTCGGAGCAGACGGAGTGGAGGGCGGGCCGCTCGATGATATAATCGGTATAGATGCCCGCGTAGCGCTTCCAGTCGAGCTGGGAGAGGTCGGGCTCATACCAGGCGGGCAGGAGGAGGACGCCGTGGATGCCGCGCGACTGGAGGACCGAGTCGAGCCGGGGCACGGAAAGGCCGCCGTCCCGGCCCATGACGAAATTCTCGACCTTGAAGCCCAACTCGTCGCCCCGCGAGGACGCGCCGACGACCAGCTCGTGGTGAAAACGCGCCGCTGAAGCCGGCCGGTCGGGCTCGTCCAGGTCGATCGCCGCAATGACTCCCCGGAAGGTGGAACCGCGCGACCGGCGGAGCTCGGACATCAGCGCGGCCGCCAGCGGATTGCGCTGGTACCCCGCGATGCGCGCCGCCTCCTGCACCCGCTGGACAGTCCGCAGGTCGACCCGCGGAGCGCCCCTCAACGCGTCCGAAACCGTGGTCCGAGACAAGCCGAGTTCCCGAGCAAGCGACCGGACGGTTGGGGCAGAATTCGGCATCTCTGACTGTCCGGAGTACCCTTTTTGGCCGGAAATTCAAGCAACCCTTTCATTTTGCCCCATTCTGATGCTGGCAAAGGGTCCTTTTTTGGCCCGATATCTGGTCCCGCTTCGCAGAGTTGGCCAGCTCGGTGAATTGCATGCGATGCAATGCGTTCAATATCTGACTGTCAATCGGACTGTCCCTAATAGTTTCCGATTGCAAGCTGGGGAGGGGGCTTTCTTCTAGCCCTCATTAACTGACCAGCAGTGACCGACGCCGCGCACCTGCGTGCCGCCGGGTTTAGATCTAACACCCCCCCCGATACCTCCTCATATGAAGATACCTCGCGTGTCTATTGGTACAAATGCCGCGTCCGCCTTCTCGGCGATCGCGTTCCTCCTGGCTGCTGCCCTGCCCGTTAGCGCGCAGACTGCCACCACCACCACAACTACGGACACGACGACCACGACCACCTCGACGCCGACCCCGGCCCAGGTGCAGGGTGGCACGGCCGCCCCGGCCGCCAGTAGCGAAACGGTGAAGCTGAGTCCCTTCGAGGTCCAGGCCTCGTCGAAGGACCAAGGCTACTACACCGAGAACACCCTTTCCGGCTCCCGTATGAATACGAGCCTGAAGGACATCGGCGCCTCGATCACGGTCATCAGCAAGCAGCAGCTGCAGGACACCTCCTCGATCGACCTGAACGACATGTTCCTCTACGAAGCCAGCACGGAGGGCACGGAGAATTACACCGCCCTCGGCGGCCCGGGCAAGGGCACGGGCACGGGGGACTCGATCCAGACCTCGCCCCAGACCGCGAACCGCATCCGCGGCCTGGCCCCGGCCGACGTCTCGCGCGACTTCTTCATCACCAATCCGTCGATCAAGACGGACGTGTACAACCTGGACTCGGTGACCATCAGCCGCGGCCCGAACTCCACCCTCTTCGGCATCGGCAGCCCCGCGGGCATCGTCAACGAGTCGATCCAGAAGGCCCAGCTGAACCAGGATCTCAACAGCGTCTCGATCCGTTACGGCACGTTCCAGGACCAGCGGCTGTCGGCGAATTTCAACCGCGCCCTGATCCCCGACAAGCTGGCCATCGATGTCGCGGGCCTCTACCAGAATTCCCACCCGACCGGCCAGAAGCCGGAGTATGACATCCAGCGCCGCGAATTCGCGGCCATCACCCTGAAGCCGCTCCCGAACACCACCATCCGCGGCAACATCGAGTACTACGACAATCCCAACCAGCGCCCGAACAGCATCACGCCGTCCGACGAAGCCAGCCCGTGGATCGCGGCCGGCCGGCCGAGCTGGGATCCGACCACCTTCACGGCCACGGTCAACGGCGTCACCACGGCGCCGATCACGAACAACAGCCTTCTTCCCCTGGGCCTCGGCTCCGGCCTCGGCAACGCGGGCGCCGGCACGCCCCAGAAGTACATCGTCCACGGGCAGATTCAGCTGTGGGAACAGGCCACGCTCGGCACCAACTTCGCCGCCCCCGGCTCCCCGACCAACGCCGTCGGCACGGTCAACGGCACGGGCGCCAACGCGACCGTCAACACCTGGGGCCCGATCGGCTTCGAGCGGCTCGCCAACTCGCAGGGCAATTACGCGAAATTCGCGTCCACCGCTCCCGTGGGCCAGGTCACGTACCCCCTCTTCCACGAGCCGGGCGTCAGCAGCAAGAAGCTGCTCAACTACGGCGGCGTCAACATGCTCTCGCCCAACTACGGCGAGGACAAGGCGCAGATCTACAACGTCGAGGTTGAGCAGCAGATCACCGACGACCTCTTCCTGGACGCCGGCTGGTACCGGGAGGCGTTCACCAACGCCCAGCACAATTACATGGGTGGAAACGTCGGCAATGCCCTGCAGATCGACCCGAATTCCCGCCTGCTCAACGGCGTGCCGAACCCCTACTTCGGGCGGCCCTACACCGCCATGCAGCAGGGTGACGACATCCTGCTCAGCAACCTGAACGAGCAGGAGCGGATCTCCCTGGCGTACCAACTGGACTTCACCAAGAATTCCAACTGGACCCGGTGGCTTGGTCACCACAACGCCCTGGCCTTCTACCAGCACCGCGAGAACGACACGAACAGCATCCGCCTCCGCGAGCAGGTCGTGGACGCCCACGCCTGGAACAGCACGACCGATATCGGCAACAACGCCAGCGGCCCGAGCGGCAGCGATTCCCAGCGCTACTACCTGAGCGACGCGGGCAACGCGGTGACCTACAGCCCCGCCACGTTCGTGAATTCCGCGTACACCTTCCCGGTGACCTGGTACAACACGGCCCTCAACGGCGGCACCTGGACGAGCGAGAGCACGAAGCTGGCGCCGGCCATGTTCCCGACCTCGACCTCCAAGGCGCAGCAGCAGGTCTGGAGCTACTCCTACGGCCTGCAGGACTACCTGTTCGACGACCACCTGGTCCTGACCTTCGGTCAGCGGCATGACTACTCGCGGTCCCGCAGCTCGGTTGGCCTCACCGTCAACCCGGCCACCGGCCTGACCGACCTGAATAACCTGCAGTTCTGGAACACGACGAACGGCAACCCCGGCGGCTGGGTGAACGCGGGCGGCATCACCCGCCAGGCGGGCGCCGTGCTGCACATCCCCGGCCTCAAGTGGCTGTCGATCCACTACAACCAGTCCAACAACTTCCAGGTCGCCGGCCTCGCGGTGGATCCGTTCGGTCCGGTCCTCCCGAATCCCTCGGGCAAGGGCAAGGATTACGGCGTCACCGTCTCGCTCTTCGACGACAAGCTCGTCGGCGAGATGAACTGGTACAAGTCGAGCGCCCAGAACACCCGCACCGGCACGACCACGACCTTCGCCGACCGCGCGCTGCGCATCGACGGTTCGATGTTCATCCCGTGGGCCCAGCAGGTCGCCACCAACACGCTCGGTGTCGCCGCCACGGCGACCGCGATCAACAACTTCGCGAACACCATCGTGCAGTACCCCGGCGGCTTCAGCGTCTTCCAGGCGGCGACGCAGTTCGAGGGTGACACGCAGACCATCGGTGCCACCGGCTGGGAGGCGACGATCACCTACAATCCGACCCGCCAGTGGGTCATGAAGTTCACGGCGGACCAGGACCAGTCGATCACCACGCAGCTCGGGCCGCACGTTCAGGCCTACCTCGCGGCTCGCCTCCCGATCTGGACCACCGCGAAGGATCCCGTCCTCGGGCCCTTCTGGACGACGGTTTCCGGCGGCAACTTCTCCGACGGCGGCGGTTCGCCCCAGCAGTGGCTCGCCGGCACGGTCGATGCGGCCGGTCTCGACGTGGCGCTGGCCCAGCAGGGTCACGTCTCGCCCGACCTGTCGAAGTACCACTTCACCTACCTGACGAACTACCAGTTCGTGTCGGGCATCGCGAAGGGCTTCGGCGTCGGCACCGCGCTGACCTACCAGACCCCGTCGGCCATCGGTTACCTCGGTGGTGCGCCCGATCCGGCGGCCCTCAACGCCGTCGACAGCCTGCAGGCCTTCAATCCGATCAACGGCAAGGAATACATCCACGAGGACATCTGGGTCTCCTACAAGACCAAGCTGCCCTTCCTGGACGATCGGATCAAGATGACCATCCAGCTGAACGTGAAGGACATGTGGTCGAACGGATATCTCCGGACGGTCGCGGTCAATCCGGACGGCACCCCGCAGGGCTTCCGCATCATCGCGCCCCGGCGGTTCTACCTGACCACGACGTTCGACTTCTAAGCCGGACGCCCGTCATCGGCGATCCCGGCCTGGCCGGGATCCCGTTAATCTCAAAAACTTTCCTGCCTTCGGGCGGGAAAGTTTTTTTGTTTTCGTTTCGCGCGCAGCGCCGAAATGAAAATAATCCCCGTAGCTCGCAGCTTGCCGCGCCGTAGCCTTGGCGAAGGCGGGTCCAGCGAGCGAAGGCCGATCCTCACGAAATGACCCGGACTCGATCGCAGACGCTTGGGGCGGTCCTCCTGCTGGCGGGGCTCGCCGTCCTCGCCTATGTCCCGGCGCTCCATGGCGGCTTCGTCTTCGATGACGACAATC
>CAZKAH010000002.1:62550-66285 GCA_964550715.1 uncultured Opitutaceae bacterium | reverse complement strand
GTCCTCGCCTATGTCCCGGCGCTCCATGGCGGCTTCGTCTTCGATGACGACAATCTCCTGACCCGGAACCCGCTGATCCCGGCGGCGGACGGCCTGGGGCGGTTCTGGCTCACCGGCGAGGCCGTCGACTACTGGCCAGTGACGATGACGTCGTTCTGGCTGGAGTGGCGCCTGTGGGGGATGGATCCGACGGGCTACCACGCGCTTAACCTCCTGCTGCACATCGGCGACGCGCTGCTGGTCTGGGCCGTCCTCCGCCGTCTCGGGGTGCCGGGCGCCTATTGGGCCGCGCTGCTCTTCGCCGTGCATCCGGTGAACGTGCAGTCGGTCGCCTGGATCGCGCAGCGGAAGAACACCCTCAGCCTGCTGTTCTTCCTGGCGTCGATCCATTGGTTTCTGCGGAGCCGATGGTTTGAGGTAGAACGGGTTGTCCCCAACCCGCCGAGCGTGGCCGGGTTGGGGACAACCCGCCCTACCTTTGACTCTTTCTACTGGCTTAGCCTGCTGGCTTTTCTCCTCGCCATGCTCAGCAAGGGGTCGGTGGCGGTGCTGCCGCTCGTCCTTCTCGGTTTGGTCGCCTGGCGGCGGCGGCTCGTGGCGGCGGATTTCCTGAAGGTCGCGCCATTCCTGGCGGTGGCCGTGGCGCTCACGCTGGTGAATATCCGTTTCCAGAACCACGGGCTGACCGCGCCGATCCGCGCGGCGGGCCCCCTGGAGCGGCTGCTCGACGCGGGCGCGGTGACCTGGTTCTACCTGGGCAAGGCCCTCCTGCCGGTCGACCTGACATTCATCTATCCCCTCTGGCGGGTGCGTCCGGCTGATCCGTTCTGGTGGCTGCCATTGCTGGCGGCGATTGGGCTGACGATTCTACTGTGGCGGAAAGCCCGCCTTCGTTCGCTGAACGCGAACTTCGACGCGGCAAATTCCCCATCGCATGGCGGTGGAGGAATTTGGCGCATGGTCCTGTTTGCCTGGGGGTACTTTTGCGTGGCGCTGATCCCGGTGATGGGCCTCACGGACATCTACTTCATGAAGTACTCGCTCGTGGCGGACCACTACGAGTACCTTGCCCTGATCGGGGTCGTGGCCCTGCTGGCGGCAGGGTGGTGGGGGGGAGCCAAGGTCAGCCGGGCGCTCAAGCTGACCGTGGCGGGTGCGGTCGTCGCCCTGCTCACCGTCCTCACCTGGCGGCAGGCCGGCCTCTACCGCGACGCCGAGACCCTCTATCGGGCCACCCTCGAGCGCAATCCGCAGTGCTGGGTCGCGGACAACAACCTCGGCATCGTCGAGGTCAATTCCGGCCGGCGGGCGGACGCCCGGGCGCACTTTGTCCGGGCGCTGGAGCTCAACCCGGGCTACGCCGAGGCGCATTTCAACCTCGGCCTGATCGTGCTGCGGGAGGCCGGCGGGACGGCGGCCGCGGCGGGGCACTTTGCCCGCGCCGTGGAAATCACCCCCCGGTACGCCGAAGCCCATTACTACCTGGCCAACAGCCTGCGCGACCTGGGCCGCACCCAGGACGCCATCCAGCAATACGAGGTCACCCTCCGGCTGAGGCCGAAAAATGCAGACGCCGAACTCAACCTTGGCGTCACTCTGGCCGCTTCCGGGCGGGTCCCGGAGGCGCTGCCGCACTTTGCCGAAGCCGTCCGCCTCAACCCGCGGTCAGCCCCGGCGCAGCTCAATCTCGCCTTCGCCCTGCGGGAGGTAGGCCGCGCGCCGGAGGGCCAGGCCCACTACGAGGAGGCGCTGCGCCTCGATCCCCAGGTCGGGCGGTGACGCTCCCCGGCCGAGATGGAGGCTTGGAGAATGCCTCCCGGCATGTTCGAATACCGCCCCTGATGCCCGTGCCGATTTCCCCCCTTTTGCCCACCCCCTTCCGCCTGTGAAACGCTTCAGCAGCCAAGCCCGAACCCTGCAATGGGTCGACCGCCGGGTCGGGGCGCCCGTCTGCTTTCTCCTGACGCTCCTGCGGCGGATCACCGACGGCGCGGGGCGGCTGGCGCCGCCGGCCCCGGCCCGCAGCATCCTCTTCCTCAAGCTCGCCGAGCAGGGCTCGACCGTCCTTGCGCATGAGGCGATCCGGCAGGCGGTGGCGCGGGTGGGCCGGGAGCAGGTCTACTTCCTCGTTTTCGAGGAGAACCGCTTCATCCTGGACCTCCTCGAGCTGATCCCCCGCGAGAACGTGCTGACAGTGGAGACGCGGTCCCCGTGGACGATGCTGACCAGCGGCTGGCGACGGCTGCGCGAGATCCGGCGCCGGCGCTTCGATGCCTGCATCGACCTGGAGTTCTTCGCGCGCTTTTCGGCGGCGATCGCCTGGCTGAGCGGGGCGCGGCAGCGCGTGGGCTTCCACGCCTATTTCGGAGAGGGCCCCTACCGGGGCAACCTCCTGACGCACCGCGTGCTCTACAACGCGCACCTGCATACCAGCCGGACCTTCACGAGCCTCGTCCTGGCGCTCGACGTCCCGCCGGGCAAGTTCCCGACGTTCCCGGTCGTGCCCCCGGCCAGCCCGGCCCTGCCGCTCTTCCGTCCGGCCGAGGCGGAGCAGGCGGACGTGCGCCGGCTCCTGGGCGAGCTGGGCGTGCCGGCGGAGGGCCGGCTGGTGCTGCTCAACGCCAACGCGAGCGACCTCCTGCCCCTGCGCAAGTGGGACGCCCGCAACTATGTGGCCCTGGCCCGCCGGCTCCTCGAGAGGTTTCCCGGGATCTGCGTCGGCTTCACGGGCGCGCCGGAGGAGGCCCCGCGCGTGACCGAGCTGGTGCGCGAGGTGGGCTCGCCGCGCTGCCTCTGCCTGGCTGGCCGCACGACCCTGCGGCAGCTGCTGGTGGCCTACGGCTTCGCCGACGTCCTGGTGACCAACGACAGCGGGCCCGCGCACTTCGCCGCCCTGACGCCGATCGACGTCGTCGCGCTGTTCGGCCCGGAGACGCCGCTCCTGTTTTCCGCGCCCGGCCCGCGCCACCATGCGCTCTGGGCGGGAATCGCCTGCAGCCCGTGCGTCAACGCCTTCAACAACCGCCAGACCGCCTGCCGCGACAATGTCTGCATGCAGGCGATCACGGTCGAGCAGGTCTTCGGCAAGGTGGAGCAGATCTACCGGAGCCGGACGGCCCTGCCCGCGGGGCGGCCGGGCCAAGCCCATGAAGGGTGAACGCACCGGGTCCGCCTTTCCCGCCTGGGCGCCGCTGGCGCTCCTGATCGGCCTCACGGCCTTCGCCTACCTGCCTTCGCTGGCCAACGGCTTCATCTGGGATGACGACGCCTCCCTGACCCAGAATCCCTTCATCCGGAGCGGGGAGGGGCTCCATGACTTCTGGCTCACGACCCGGACGCCCGACTACTGGCCGGTGACGGCGACCACCCTGTGGGCCGAATGGCGGCTCTGGGGGATGAATCCCCTCGGGTACCATGTCACGAACCTCGTCCTGCACGTCGCCGAGGTGCTGCTGCTCTGGACGATCCTCCGGGGGCTGCAGGTCCCCGGCGCGACCCTGGCGGCCCTGCTCTTCGCGCTGCACCCGGTGAACGTCGAATCCGTCGCCTGGATCACGCAGCGGAAGAACCTGGTGGCGATGCTGTTTTATTTGGCGTCGATTTTTTGGTTCCTGCGAACGCGCTGGTTTGGGACAACCCGCCCTGCCTTCATCTCCGATCCCTTCTACTCGCTTAGTTTGGCCGCCTTCTTCCTGGCACTCTTGAGCAAGGGCTCGGTGGCGGTGCTGCCGATGG
>CAZKAH010000002.1:0-62450 GCA_964550715.1 uncultured Opitutaceae bacterium | reverse complement strand
GCCGCCTTCTTCCTGGCACTCTTGAGCAAGGGCTCGGTGGCGGTGCTGCCGATGGTGCTCCTCGGCCTGGTCGCCTGGCGGCGGCCGCTCCGGGCGGGTGATATCCTCCGGGTGGCGCCTTTCTTCGCGGTTGCGGGAGCCCTGACGCTCGTGGACATCTGGTTCCAGGGTCACCACCTGGCTGCGGTCGAGACCATCCGGCACGCCGGCGGGCTGGAGCGGCTGCTGGGGGCCGGCGCGGCCGTCTGGTTCTACCTGGCGAAGGCCCTGCTCCCGATCCGGCTCATCCTGCCGTACCCCCTGTGGCGGATCGACCCCGCGAGCGCGGGCTGGTGGCTTCCGCTGCTCGGCGCGCTCGCTGTGACCGGGCTATTGGGCATAAAAGGACGGCCGGCCGCCCGGCGTCGTTTGTTGGATGCAAACCATGCCGTGGCAAATTCCCCATCGCCTGGCGATGGAGGCATGTGGCGAATGATCCTGTTTGCTTGGGGGTACTTTTGCGTGGCGCTCATCCCGGTGATGGGCTTCACCGACGTGTATTTCATGAAATTCTCACTGGTGGCGGACCACTACCAGCACCTCGCCCTGATCGGCGTCACGACCCTGGCGGGGGCCGGCTGGGCGGAGTGGCGGCGGCGGATGCCCGGTTCGCTGCCGTGGGCGGCCGCGGTGGTCGCCATCGGCCTGCTGGGCGCCCTGACCTGGCGGCAGTGCCTGAGGTACCGCAACATGGAGACCTTCTTCGAGGCCACCCTGCGGCAGAATCCGGACGCGGCGATGGCGCACCTCAACCTGGGCATGGCGCTGGGGGCCGAGCAACGGCCGGTGGAGGCGATGGCGCATTTTGAGGAGGCCGTCCGGCTGGATCCCGGCTCCGCTGAGGCGCACAGCAACCTCGGCGCCGCCCTGATCGGGCAGGGCCGGATGGGGGAGGGGGTGGCGCAATACGCCGCGGCCCTGCGGCTCAAGCCCGGCCTGTTCGTGGTGCATCTCAACCTGGGCAGCGTTCTGCTGCACGAGGGCCGCTTTGAGGATGCCCGGGCTGAGCTGGCCGCGGCCGTGGGCCTGAGGCCCGCCTTTCCGGAGGCGCACGGACTGCTGGGAGACGCCCTGCTGCGGCTCGGCCGTGCGCCCGATGCGGCCGCGGAATACGAGGCCGCGCTGCGGTTGAAGCCGGACGATCCGCAGTTCCGGGCCCGCCTCGAGCGCGCCCGGGGAGCCGGCGCTGCCCCATGAAGCCGGTTCCCGCCGTCGCCGGGCCTTCCCGCTGGGCGCCCCTGCTGATCGTCCTTTTGGGTGCGGCGGCCTACGCGCGGACCTTCTCCGCGCCGCTGGTCTTCGACGATCTCGCCTCGATTGCGGACAATCCTTCGCTCCGGCACTGGGCGACGGCATTCTCGCCGCCGCTCGCGTCGACCACGGCCGGGCGCCCGCTGCTTAACTTCTCGCTCGCGATCAACTACGCCCTCAGCGGGACGGAGGTCTGGAGCTACCACGCGTTGAACCTGGCCATCCATCTCCTGGCCGGCCTGGTCCTCTACGGCATCGTTCGCCGGACGCTGCTTCTGAAAAGCGAAAAGCGGAAGGCGGAAAGCGGAAACCAGAAATCGGAGTCGGAATCCACTTCGGTGATGGTGGCGTTTGCGGTCGCATTGCTTTGGACCCTCCATCCCCTGCAGACGGAGTCCGTGACCTATGTCGTGCAGCGGGCGGAGTCGCTGATGGGGTTGCTCTATCTCCTGACGCTCTACTGCTTCATCCGCTGCGTGGAGCAAGAGGAGAAGCCGCAGAGATCGTTTCCGCTTTTCGCTTTCCGCCTTTCGCTTTTCAGCTGCTGCCTCTTCGGGATGGCGGCCAAGGAGGTGATGGTATCTGCGCCGCTCGTAGTCCTGCTCTACGATCGCACTTTTGTCGCTGGCAGCTTCCGAGAGGCGTGGCGCCGGCGGCGGGGCACCTACGCCGCACTGGCGGCCACGTGGGCGGTCCTGGCCTACCTCGTCGTCGCGGCGCACGGCCGAAACGGCACGGCGGGCTTTGGCGGTGGGATTTCCTGGATGAGCTATGCGCTGACTCAGCTGCCGGCGATTCCCCACTACCTGGCGCTCTGTTTCTGGCCGCATCCCCTGGTCTTTTACTATGGCCGCGTCCTGATCACCGGGCCGTCGCGGGTGCTCCCGGCCGCGGTGATGATCGCTGCGCTGCTGGGCGCGACCGGATGGGCGCTGGTTCGGCGGCCGCCGCTGGGATTCCTCGGGGCGGTCTTTTTCGTGGTCCTGGCCCCGAGTTCGAGCGTGGTTCCCGTGGCCACCGAGACGATGGCCGAGCACCGAATCTACCTTTCGCTGATTCCGGTGGTGGTTATGGTGGTGCTTGGGCTCCAGTCCTGGCTGCGGCGGGCGATGCTGCCGTGCTGCCTCGCGCTGGCCGGCATTCTTCTGGTCGTAACCTGGCAGCGCAACGAGGCATACCGGGATGCCCTGACCCTTTGGGCCGACACCGTCGCGCAGCAGCCGGCCAATATCTGGGCGCGCAACGAATACGGAAAGGAGCTGGCGCGGCGGCCCGGGCGCGAAGGCGACGCCGTCGCCCAGTACGAGGCGGCACTGCGGCTTCAGCCGGACTACGTCGAGGCCCACAACAACCTGGGCAACACCCTGATGCTGATTCCGGGGCAAACCGAGGCGGCAGCGGCCCAGTATGAGGCGGCGCTGCGGCTGGAGCCGGGTCAGGCCGTCGTCCATTACAACCTCGGCAATACGCTGCTGCGGCTGCCGGGCCGGGAGGCGGCGGCGGTCCAACAGTATGAGGAGTCGGTGCGGCTCAAGCCGGACTTTCCCGAGGCCCGCATCGATCTGGGCAACCTGCTGCTGAAGATCCCGGGGCAGGAGCAGGCTGCGATCGACCAATATGAGGCGGTGCTGCGCGAAAATCCCGGCAGCGTCGAGGCCCACCTCAACCTCGGGGTCGCCCTCATGCGGATTCCCGGGCGGGCGGACGATGCCCTCGCCCATTACGAGGAGGCGGTGCGGCTCAAGCCCGACTATGCCGAGGGGCACTACAACCTGGCCCTCCTGCTGCTCCATCATCCGGGCCGCGAAGGGGAGGCCCGGGCGCAGCTCGACGCCTTCTACCGCCTCTGGCCCGACAAGGAACAGGCCCGGCGGATCCTGGCCGCCGTTCCCAACCCGCCGCGATGAATGCCTCCCGCATCCTGCGCGGGTCGACCGCGCTCCCGCTGGCCCGGGTGCTTCTGATCCTGGGGGCCGGACTCCTGGTCTTCCGCCCGGCGCTTTCGGCCGGCTGGCTGTGGGACGACAACCAGGAGGTGACCGCCAATCCGGTGCTGCCCGATCCCGCCGGGCTGGCGAAGATCTGGGCGGGGAGTGCCGGCGCCGATTATTTCCCGCTGAAGACGACCGTCCAGTGGTTCGAATGGCGGCTCTGGGGCGCCGATCCTGCGGGCTACCACGCGGTCAGCGTGGTCCTGCATCTCCTGAGCGCGCTCCTGTTCTGGAGGCTGCTGTGCCGCCTGGGGCTGGAGGCGGCCTGGATCGGGGGGCTGCTCTTCGCGGTGCATCCCCTGGTGGTGGAATCCGTCGCCTGGGCGGCGGAGTTGAAGAACACGCTCTCGCTGCCGCTCCTGCTCCTCGCGATGACGGCCTATGCCGATTTCGATGCGAGGGGCCGGTGCCGCGACTACGGGCTCAGCCTGCTCTGGTTCCTCCTGGCGCTGCTGGCCAAGAGCTCCGTCGTCATGTTCCCCTGCGTGATCCTGCTGCATGCCTGGTGGCGGCGGGGGCGGATCGGCGGGCGGGACCTGCGCGCAAGCGCTCCCTTCTTTGCCCTCTCGCTCGTCCTCGGCCTGGTCACCGTCTGGTTCCAGCATCACCGCGCCCAGGAGACCGAGCTCGTGCTGGCAGGCGGGCTCCTCTCGCGGCTGGCGTGCGCGGGGATGGCGCTGACCTTCTATCTCGGCAAGTGCCTTTGGCCGGTGGGACTGTCGCCAATCTACCCGCGCTGGGCGGTGGATCCCCCGGCGCCTTGGCAATGGCTGCCCTGGCTGGCGTGGGGCGCGGCAGCGGCCTGGTTTTGGACCAGGCGCGCGGGTTGGGGGCGGGCGGCCCTGTTCGGACTCGGATTCTTCGCGCTCAACCTCGTGCCCGTGCTTGGGTTTGCGACGAACACCTACATGCGCATCAGCTGGGTGGCCGATCACTTCGCGTACATCGCGATCCTCGGGGTGATCGGGCTCGCGGTGGCGGGGCTCGACCGGTGGCGGGTGGGCTGGGTGAAGCGGGCGGCAATCGGGGCAGTGGTCGCCGTCCTTTTCGTCCAGAGCCGCGCCTACACGGCCGTCTTCCACGATGAGGAGACGCTCTGGACCTGCACCCTGCGGCAAAATCCCGGCGCCTGGCCGGCGCACTACAACCTGGCCAACCGCCTGGCGCAGCGCCACGCCCTGGCGGAAGCCGAGGAGCACTACCGCGCCGCGCTGAAGCTCGTGCCCGATTTCACCGATGCCCACTTCAACCTGGGCAACGATCTCTTCCTGCAGGGAAAGCTGCAGGCCGCGGCCGATCAATACCTGGAGACCCTCCGGCTCGACCCGGGCTACGCCTACGGCCATGTCGGCCTCGGCAACCTCCTCATGTTCTCCGGGCGCGCGCGGGAGGCGGTCCCGCAATATGCGGAGGCGCACCGGCTCAAGCCGGCCGATCCCGGCATTGAGGCCAACCTGGAGGCGGCGCGGCGGGCTGCGGCCGCCGGAGGATCGCCATGACCGCGCGGGCCTCGACGCCCTTGCGCCAGGCGGCGCTCGCCCTGCTGGCGCTGGCGGCGCTCGCCGCCGCCTTCTACGCCCCAGACCTGTTCGGGGGGAAGACGCTCCTCCTGCGCGACCTTTTCACGCAATTTCAGGGCCCGCGCTGGTGGTACCGGCAGTCCCTGCAGGCCGGGGAGATCCCCTACTGGAATCCCTACATCGGCTGCGGGGTTCCCTTCCTGGCGAATCCCCAGAATGGCGTGTTCTATCCGCTCAGCCTGATTTTTTTCGTGCTGCCCTTCGGTCCCGGGTTGGCGCTCTACGCCGCCGTCCACAGCCTCCTCCTCGGTTTCTTTTCCTATCTCCTGGGCCGAACCCTCGGCCTGCCCTTCTGGGGGGCGCTCCTGGCGGGGATCATCGCCGGCTTTGCCGGCCTTCCCCTCAAGCAGGTCGAGTTCCTCGAGTTGGCGGGCGGCCTCGCCTGGACGCCCCTCGTGCTGCTGGGGGGATGGAAGTGCCTGGCGGAGCCGGCGGCGCGGTGGTCCGCGCTGCTGGGAGCCGCGCTCGGCCTGCAGCTCCTCGCGGGCAGCCCGTACCCGCCGCTCTATTCTGCGCTGGGACTGGGCTGTGCCATGGTGGTCTCGATCGGGAACCGCGGGGTGCGGCGGGGCGCGGGCTATCTTTGCCTGGGCGGAGTCCTCGGGCTCCTGGTTGCCTGCGTCCAATATGTGCCGACCCTCCTCCTGGTCCGCGGCGTCCCCGCGGAAGACATGAGGGAAATCATGCAGGCGAGCTTTTCACTCCGGGCGCGCGACCTGCTGGGCTTCCTCAGCCCGTGGCTGGCGGGCTTTCCCAACTGGCAGAAGTGCTTCTCGGTGGGCGTGACGGCCGTGTTCCTGGCCGTCGTGGCGTTGCACCCACGCCGGCCGGCCTCGCCGGTTTCCGGCTCCCGCTTCGGCTTCTGCCTGCTGCTCGTCCTCGCGGGCTGGCTCTTTGCCGTGGGTCACGCCTGGGGGCTTGACCGGCTCATCGCGGCGCTGCCGCTCATCCGCCGCGCGGCGAAATGGCCGACGATGGGATTGTCGCTGACCCTCATCGGCGGAAGCCTCCTGGCGGGGGCGGGCTTGCAGCGCTGGCTGGACGCGCCCCGTCCGGCCCGTCCCCGCGGTTGGCTCGCGTGGCTGGCTCCGCCCGGCGCCTTCGCGCTGCTGCTCGCGGGGGACGCGGTCCGCGGCGGCCCTCTGCTCGCCTGGATCCGGGACCACCTGCGCGAGGCCATGGTGATCTATCGTTCGCCCTCACTGGCCCACGATGGCTCCCTCGCCCCGGAGGCGGCCCGGCTGGCGCTGGTGGCGGCCCTCCTGGCCGCGCTGGTCGGGGCCGGACTGCGGGGCGCGTCCCGCCGCCTGCTGGCCGCTGCCGCCTGCCTGCTTGTGGCCGGCGAACTTTTCAGCGCGAACCGCGAGTTGAATTTTCAGTCCCCCGCCGACCTCTACGCCGAGCCGGCCCCGCCCGAGTTGCGGCAGGTCCTGGGCGAGCGCTATGACACCGGCTCGGCGCGGGTCCTGGTGCCGGATGCCTTCAGCCGTTTCAGCGACCTGGCCTATGGCAGCACGACGCCCGATGAATTCCGGCTGCTGCGCCGGCTTTTCAACCAGGATACCGTGATGAGCTGGCGGGTCTTCACCACCCAGGGCGGCGGCAGCGTGGGTCTGCCCGACTACCAGTATAAGCTGCAGCCGTTGCTGGACGCGCTGGCCGCCAATGGCTCCCCCGCCGCCCAGGGCGTCCTCGGCGCCTGGAACATCACGCTCTTCCTGCAGGGATCCGTCGATGGCGCGGGCCTGCATTGCCAGGCGGTCCCCAACGACCGGGTGCTGCCCCGGGCGAGGTTGGTCGAGCGGCTGGTCGGCGTGCCGACGGCGGCCGATGCCCTCGGGCTCATCGCCAACAACCGCTGGGATCCCGCCACCGCGCTGGTGGCCTGGGATCAGCCGCCGCCCGATCTCCCGCTGAGCGGAGCTCCCGCCGGCGGGGCCGGGGCCGGCTCGGTCGGGGGCCTGCAGTACGGCCCCGCGGGAATCCGGGTGAGCTGCGAAGTCCCGCGCGCCGGCCTCCTCGTGCTGGCGGAGAATTGGGCGGAGGGCTGGTCGGCGCAGGTGGACGGGAAGCCGGCGCCGCTCTACCGGGTGAATTTTCTCCAGCAGGCCGTCCGGGTCGGCCCGGGACGGCATGAGGTCACCTGGCGCTACGTCGCCCCGGGGGCGCACGCGGGCCTCCTGCTCTCCGCGCTGGGCCTGTGCGGGTTGGGGGGCTGCGCCTTGATCCGGCGGAAGCCATGAGGATATCCACGGCTGCATTCGGGCTGGTCTGCGCGGGCGTGATCGCGGTCTTCTTTGTCAGCGCGGGCGTGGGCGGCTCGGAGTGGGGCGGGGCCGAGCCGAGCGGCCTCTACTATGACGCGCTGGCCCGCGGTTTCAGCGCCGGCCAGCTCGCGCTGAAGAAGGAGGCGCCTCCCGGGCTGGCGCGCCTGCCCGATCCCTACGATCCGGCGGCCAACGCCCCCTACCTATACGCGCCCTACCAGCTGAACGACCTCAGCTATTTCCGGGGGAGGTTCTACCTGTATTTTGGCGTGACCCCGGCCCTGCTCGCCTTCTGGCCCTGGTTCGCGGTCACCGGGCAGGATCTGCCGCACAAGTACGCCGCCGCTTTTTTTTGCAGCGCCGGGTTCCTGGCCGCCGCGGGGCTGCTGCGCGCGCTCTGGCGGCGCTATTTCCCGGAGGTCTCCGGCTGGGTCGTGGCCGCCGGCGCGCTGGCGCTCGGTCTTGGCACCACGGTGGTGGTGATGCTGCAGCGCCCGGGCGTGTCGGAGGTGCCGATCGGCTGCGCCTACGCCTTCCTGATGCTCGCGCTCGCGGCCCTCTGGCGCGCGCTGCATGACCCGGGCCGGGCGGCCCGCTGGCTGGCCGCCGCCGCCGGCGCCTATGGGCTGGCGCTCGGCGCGCGCCCCTCGGAGCTGCCGGGGGCGGCGATCCTGCTCGTGCCGCTCCTCCTGGCGGGGAGGGGAGCCGAGCGCCGCCGCTGGCTGGCCGCCGTGGCGCTGCCGCTCGCGGCCGCCGGAGCCGGCATCCTGCTCCACAACCAGCTCCGCTTCGGTGACCCGTTCGAATTCGGGCAACGCTATCAGCTGGCCGCCCAGCGCCAGGACGGGATCCGGCATTTCAGCCTGGCCTACCTCGCCTACAATTTCCGGCTCTACTTCCTGGCGCCCACGGCCTGGGGCCGCTTCTTCCCCTTCATCCAGGGGACGATGGTGCCGCCCCCGCCCCCGGGCCATGCGGCGCCGGAGAATGTCATTTCGATCCTGCCGAACCTTCCGCTGGTCCTGCTGGCGCTGGCGACCCCGCTGGCCTGGTTGCGCCGGCCGCCGGGCGAGACGAGGACCTTGCGGGAGTTTCTCACCGCCGTGGGGCTGCTGCCCGTCCTGCTCCTGACGCCGCTCCTTTTCTACTACTGGGCGAGCAACCGCTATGAGGTGGAATTCCTCCCGCCGCTGCTGCTGCTGGCGCTGGTCGGAATCCTGGGCCTGGAGCGGAGCCTGGCCGGGCGCGGCGCCTGGTTGGCGGCGGCCCGGGCCGGCTGGCTCGCCCTCCTGTGCTTTTCTGTCGGGTTCAATGTGCTGGCGAGCTGCGGACGGTATGCAGCCGAACGCTATTCCGCGGGCCTTTCGCTCGACGAGGCGGGGCGGCCGGCGGAGGCGCTCGGACAGTACCAGGCCGCCGTGCGCATGGCTCCGAGCGATTTCCGGATGCGAAACGACCTTGGCATCGCCCTGGCGCGGCAGCGCCGGCTGCCGGAAGCGAGGGAGCAATTTGAGGCGGCCGTGCGGCTGCGGCCGGATCTCACCGAGGGGCACGCCAATCTCGGCAATGCCTTCCTCCTACTGGGCCGCCTGCCCGAGGCAATCACGCAGTACGAGGCGGCCCTGCGGCTGACGCCCGACGACGCCGCGCTCGGCGCCCGGCTCGCGGCGGCGCGGCGGGCGCTGGCGTCTCCCCGCTAAGACCATGCCCGCGGCGACGAGATCGGGGGAGGGAAGGCCGGCGATCCTGTCCGGGGCGGCGGCGATCGTCCTCGGCGGGTGCCTCGCCTATGCCGGCAGTTTCTCCGGCGCGATGCTCTACGATGATTTCGCGTCGATCGTCGAGAATCCCGCGCTCCGCCACCTCTGGCCCTGGGCGGGGTCGGCCGGCGCGGTCGCGGGCGGCTTGACGGTCAGCGGCCGGCCGGTGCTGCAGTTCTCGCTGGCGGTGAACCACGCCCTGGGGGGAGACCAGGTCTGGGGCTATCACGCGGTGAACCTGGCGATTCACCTCCTGGCCGGGCTCGTCCTCTTCGGCCTCGTGCGCCGGACCCTCGCCCGAGGGGGGATGGCCGTTGATCGCGCCGCGCTGCTCGCCTGCGCGATTGCCCTGCTCTGGACCGTCCATCCCCTGCAGACCGAGTCCGTCACCTACATCGTCCAGCGCGCCGAGTCCCTGATGGGGCTCCTCTACCTGGCGACGCTTTACGGCTTCGTCCGGGGAGCTGAAGCGGGCGACGGGGCGCGGTCCTCCTTCGCTGCGCTTCGCGCAGCTTCGGCGGACGAAAAGGCAGCCAGAAAGACGCGTTGCTTCTGGTTCGGACTTTCCTGGCTGGCCTGCCTTTTCGGCATGGCGACGAAGGAGGTGATGGTCACGGCGCCGGTGCTGGTCCTCCTCTATGACCGGACGTTCATCGCGGGCACTTTCGCGGAAGCCTGGCGGCGACGGCGAGGATACTATGCCGGCCTGGCGGCCACCTGGCTCGTGCTGGCGGCGTTGGTGGCGAGCACCGGCGGCAATCGCGGGGGATCGGCCGGCTTCGGGGTGGCGATCAACGGCTGGGACTATGGGTTGACGCAATTTGAGGCGGTGGCGCGCTATCTTCGGCTGGCCCTTTGGCCGCACCCGCTGGTTTTCGAATACGGCACCTTTCGCGCCGCCGGGCCGGGGCTCCTGCCATGCGCGCTGCTCGTTCTGCTGCTGGCGGCGGCGACCCTCTGGGGCCTGACGCGCCCGGCCGCCGGCCACGGGGGCGCGCGCGCCGCCGGGTTTCTCGGCGCCTGGTTCCTCGTCATCCTCATGCCGACTTCGCTGACCCCGGGAATGATTCAGATCATCGCCGAGCACCGGATGTACCTGTCGCTGGCGGCCGTGCTGGCGGCGGGGATGCTTGGAGCCGACGCCCTCGCGGCGAAGCTCGGGCTCGCGCCCTCGATTCGGCTGGCCGCGTTCCTCGCGGCGGCGCTGGCGTGCGGCCTCCTGACTTTCCGGCGCAACGCGATCTACCACTCGGGCGTCGCGCTCTGGGGCGACACGGTGGCCAAGCGCCCGGACGGCGCCGTGGCGGTCTACAATCTCGGCGTGGCGCTGGACCAGGCGGGGCGGCTGCCCGAGGCGGCCGCGCAATTCGTCCGGGCCGCGCAGCTTCGGCCCGACCTCGCGGCTCCCCACTACGATCTCGGCTTTGCGCTGTACCAGATGGGTCGCCTGGAGGAAGCGGTCGCGCAGTACCGGGAGGCGCTGCGGATCGATCCGCGCTCGCCACTGACGCGCAACAGCCTGGGCGTGGCGCTGGCGGCCCTGGGCCGTCCGCTCGAGGCCGCGGACCAGTATGCGGAAGCGCTGCGGCTCAAGCCCGACTATGCCCAGGCGCAGGACAACTGGGGCAACGCGCTGCTGCAGCTGGGCCAGGTGCCCGAGGCGGCCGCGCACTACGGCGAGGCGGTGCGGATTGACCCCGATTCCGCCGTGGCGCACTATAACCTGGCCAACGCGCTGCTTCGCCTCGGCCGCCGCGCCGAGGCGGAGGCGCAATTTGCCCTGGCCCAGGGCGCGGCGAAGCCCCTCCCGTCCCCCTCCCGATGAAACGCCCTCCGACGCGCTCGCTCGCGAGCCTCCTCCTGCCGGCGCTCCTGATCGTGGCGGCGGGACTGTGGGTTTATGGCCCTGCGCTGCACGGGGGCTGGGTTTGGGACGATGTGGAGGAAGTGACGCAGAATCCCGTGCTGAGGCAGCCGGGGGCGCTCGGCCGGATCTGGTCCGCCGCGGAAGGCCCGGACTACTTTCCCCTGAAGGGAACGGTGCAGGCGCTGGAATGGCAGGCTTGGGGCGACGACCCGGCCGGGTACCACGCCGTGAGCCTCGCGCTGCATCTGCTGAGCGCGCTCCTGTTCTGGGGAGTCCTCCGCCGGCTGGGCCTGCGCCACGGCTGGATTGGCGGGCTGCTCCTGGCCGTGCATCCCCTGGCGGTCGAGTCCGTGGCCTGGGCGGCCGAACTCAAGAACACCCTCTCCCTGGCGCTGCTGCTGGCGGCGATGACGGCCTATCTCGAGTACGATGCCAGGCGCGAGGCCAAGGGACTGGGCGGAAATCGCGGGAGTCCCGGCCTCTTCTATTGGGCCAGCCTGTTGCTCTTTCTCTGCGCCATGCTGAGCAAGACTTCCGTCGTGATGTTTCCGGGCGTGATTCTCCTGGATGCCTGGTGGCGGCGGCGGATGGACGGGCGGGTTCTCCGGGCCAGCGTCCCGTTCTTCGCCATTTCGCTCGTCCTGGGGTTGGTCACCCTCTGGTTCCAGCATCACCGGGCGATCATCGCCGGCCACGAATTTGCCGGCGACCCCCTGACCCGGCTCGCGGCCGCCGGACTGGCGCTCGCCTTCTATCTCGAGAAAAGCCTGCTGCCTTTCGGCCTGCTGCCGGTTTATCCCCACTGGGACCTTCAGCCGCCCGCCCTGTTGGATTTTATCCCCTGGCTGGGCTTCGCGGCGCTTTTCTGGATTTTATGGCGTCGCCGCGCGACCTGGGGCCGCCCGGCGCTCTTCGGGCTCGGGTTCTTCGCCCTCAATCTTCTGCCGGTGTCAGGCCTGGTGGGCATGGCCTACCTGCGCATCTCGCGGGTCGCCGACCATCTGGCCTATCTTCCCCTCCTGGGCATTATCGGCCTGGTGGCCGCAGCGCTGGAGCGCCTGGAATCGGCCGCGCGCTGGACGATCCTCGCCGCGGTGATCGCCGTCCTGGCCTGGGAGGGCCGGGGACACGCGGAGATCTTCCACGACGAGATCACCCTCTGGACCTACACGCTGGAGCGAAATCCCGCCGCCTGGGTGGCGCACAACGACCTCGGCCAGGCGCTCTACCAGGAGGGCCATATCCCGGAGGCCACCGCGCACCTCCGGGAGGCGCTGCGGCTCAACCCGGACCTGGCGGAGGGGCACTACAACCTCGGCACCGTCTACATGGCGACGCACCAGGTGGAGGCGGCCATCGGCGAATATGAGACCTCGCTGCGTCTCAAGCCCGCCTCGGCCGGGGTCGAGAACAACCTGGGAACGGCGCTGGCGCAAACCGGGCGGCTGCCCGAGTCCGTGGGTCATTTCGAGCGGGCCGTGCGGCTCGACCCGGGCTATGCCGACGCGCATCACAACCTGGGGAATGCCTACCTGATGACCGGCCGCCCGGCCGAAGCCGTCCCGGAATACGAGGCCGCGCTGCGCCTGCGCCCGGACGATGCCGCGGCGCGTTCCGCGCTGGAAATGGCCCGGCGGGCCCTGCAGCATGGAGCCAACCCCGCTTCTCCCCCTTGAAGAAAATCCCCGCGCTGCTCCTTTCCTTCCTGGTGGCCACCGCTTTCCCGGCCGCCGGCCTCCGGGCCCAGCCGGCTCCCGACGACCTGGCCAAGCGCGAGGCCGCGGACCTCGCCGGCTTCGCGCACCGGGCCGCGCTGGCGAAGGACCTGGGCGCCACCCACGTCGTCATCACCGAGGGGATCCCGCTGGCCACGTGGGAAACCGACGAGGCCGACCCGTATCCCGCCTGGTATGTCCACCACGCCAGCCTCCTGAAGATTTTTCCGCCCGCGGACGTCGCGCCGTTCGTCGACCGCGCGTACGCCGCCCATGCCGCCGCCGTCCTGGAGAACCGGTGCGCGGTCCTCCGGAAGCTCGGGCTGAAGGCGGTGTGGAACGCGAACGAGCCGGCGGTGATGCCCGAGGCGTTCTTCACCGCCCATCCCGAACTGCGCGGCCCGCGCATCGACCAGCCCAACCGTTCGCGCCAGGCGCATTTTGCCCCGAGCGTGGACGAGCCCGCGACCCTGCGGATGTACCGCGACGCGGTGCAGCTCCTCCTCCAGCATTGTCCCGAGGTCGAACTCTTCAATTGGGTGACAACCGACGCGGGTTCGGGCTTCGACTGGGCGCCGTCGCTCTATCCCGGGATCAACGGCAACAGCAACCACCAGGATCGGCCGATGGCGGACCGCGTCGCCGGCTTCCTGGTCAACGCCCAGCAGGCGGCGCGCGACGCGGGGCATCCGATCGAAATCGCCCTCAATCCCATCGCCCCGCGGCAGTGGATGATCCCGACGTTCTCGCCGGATGTCCTCCAGGCCATCGTGCGGAAGCTGTCGCGCGGCCTGGCCGTCCAGGGCCGGGAGGGCCCCGACGGCCGGCCCTTCGCGGGCGGAGGCACCGGCGGCGGCGTCAACCGCGCCTTTTATCCGGTGGTCGGCCTGGTCGTGCCCTCGCTCGAGGGAGAGGGCGCCCGCGGAGCCGGGGGCGCCGGGACGGCGCCCGCCCGGGTGGTGGTCAACCTGGGCGATGAGACGACCGCCGAATTCACCTACCGGCTGCTGAAGGCGACCCGGGGCGTCCCGATGCGCACGCTGGTAGAGCGGATCACGGCCCTGCGCGCCTTTGCCGTGCAGGAGGTGGGGGAGGGGCAGGCCGACAACCTGGTCGAGGCCTGGAGCGAGCTGAACGACGTGGAGCGCAACCTGGGCGTCCTGGACTTCGGCGGCATGCTCCGGTTCGGCCACGTGCTCAACCGCTGGCTCACCCGGCCGATGGTGCCGTTTCCAGAGGAGCTGACGGCCGCGGAGGTCCAGGACTACCGGCGGTTCATTTTTCAGGCGAAGGGGCCGGAGCAGGCCGGCGACCTCGTCGATATCCAGGCGATGCGGATGTATGAGGGCTGGGGCGCCCACCTCCTCTTCCAGCGCGCCATCGAGACCGCCCTGCCGCAGCTGCACGCCGCGCTCGGCCGCGTGGAACGGATCCGCGCGGCGGCCGGCGACGAGACGGCGCGCGCGGCGTGGGGCCTGACGGGACAGCGGCTGCAGGCGCTCGCCTATCTCCTCCAGTCGGCCGACGCCATGGTGGCCTACCAGGCGCAGCTCGACCGCGTGAAGGCCCGCGGCGAGAAGCCCGAGGCTGATCCGGTGCTGGGCACCCAGTCCGGCTGGGACCGCACGGACCTGATGCAGACGGCGCGGCGGGAGATCGACACGATGGTCGGCCTGCGGCGGCTCCTCCTGGAGGCCAAGGGCCCCATCCTCGACCTGGCCCCGACGCCGGCGGAGGAGACCATCATGCGCCTGGGCCCGGACGTGGCGGCCGAGCTCAAGCACAAGATCGACACCATGAACGCGCACTGGCGCGATTACGACCGGCTGTTCACCGCACCCAACCCCTGAGCGCCGAGCGCCGCCGCGCTGGCTCAACGGGGCGGAAGGGGCGGCCTTTCGTCCGGCAGGAGATCCTCCAGCGGGGCCGTCCCGTCGGGGCGGGTGATGGTGAAGCTGCCCCGCAACCGGATGTCCTCCGAGGAAGCGCCGATCATCACGGTGAAGCGGCCGGGTTCCACGGTCCAATGATGGTCGGCGTCATAGAGGGCAAGATTCTCCGGGGTGAGGACAAAGTGCGCGGTGCCGGTCTCGCCGGCCGCCAGATGAACCCGGGCAAAGCCGCGCAGCATCCGGTCGTCGGTGGTCACGCTGCTGTAGTCGTCGCGCACGTACAGCTGCACCACCTCGTCACCCGCACGTGCGCCCCGGTTGCTCACCTCGCAGGCGACCTCGATCCGGCCCTGCGGGCCCTGGCGCCCGGGCGAGATCTGGAGGTTGCCGAAACTGAAGGTGGTGTAGCTCAGGCCAAAGCCGAAGGGAAAGAGGGCGCCGTCGACCATGCCCACGTCGTGGTCCTGCGATCCCGGTTTGGCGGGGAAATTGAACGGGATCTGCCCGACCGTTTTCGGAAAGGTGATCGGGAGGCGGCCGCTGGGATCGGCGTCGCCAAAGAGCACGTCGGCGACGGCGTCGCCGCCCTGGTCCCCGGGAAACCACATTTCGACGATCGCGGGGACATGGCGGGCGGCCCAGTTGACCGACAGCGGCCGGCCGTTCGAGAGGACGAGGACGACCGGGGTCCCGGTGGCCTGGATCGCCTCGAGCAGCTCCTCCTGGTAGCCGGGGAGGTTGAGGCTCGTGCGCCCGTGCGCCTCGCGGCAGATCTCATCCGTCTCGCCCAGCACGACGATGGCCGCGTCCATGCCCCGGGCCGCCTCGACCGCCGCGGCGATGCCGGCGAGCACCGGTCCCGCGGGCCGATCCTTCAGGACGTCGCTGTCGGGGTAGTGGTCGTCGATGACGGCGCAGCCCGGTTCGTACCGGATTTCGCATTGCGGCCCCAGCTTGCGGCGCAGGCCGGCGAGCACGGTCGCGAATTTCAGGCGCTGGGGCCCGTAGCGGTTCGCCCAGGCCTCCGCATTGTCGGCCAGCGGCCCGGTCACCAGGACCTTCCTCAGGTCCTTGCGCAGGGGGAGCAGGCCGCCTTCGTTCCGGAGCAGGACGATGGACTCCCGCGCGGCGCGCGCGGCCGCGGCCCGGGCCTCGGGCGACCGGATCTGCGCGTCGGCGCCGGCGGGATCGGCGAGGTAGGGATGATCGAAGAGCCCCAGCCAGAATTTGACCCGCAGGATGTCGCGCACCCGCGCGTCAATGGTCGCCTGCGCCAGCCGCCCTTCGCGCACCAGCTGGCGGAGAGGGAGCATGTAATCGGCCGGCGGGGTGAAATCGGTCCGCACGTTGAGGCCGGCCTCGGCGGATTGGCGGACCGCCTCGAGGAGGGTGGGCGCGACGCGGTGCTTGAGATGGATGAATTCGACCGCCCGGCTGTCGGACACCACGTAGCCGCGAAAGCCGAGTTCCCCACGGAGAATATCGGTGAGGAAGAACTTGCTGCCGTCGACCGGAACGCCGTCGTAGTCGTTGTACGAGGCCATCACGCCCAGCGCGCCGGCGTCGCGGATCGCCCGGCGGAACGGCGGGAGGAAGATCGTCTCGACCTCGTTCCAGGTCGCCTGGGGATCCGTGCGGGCCGGCCCGTCGCGGCCGCCCTTGGGGATGCTGTAGATGGCAAAGTGCTTGACGGTGGAGACGACGCGTTCCGCCTGGATGCCGCGCACCTCCTCATAGGCAAGTTCGCCGGCGAGAAAGGGATCCTCGGAATACGAGTCGGGCGTGCGGCCCCAACGCGGGTCCCGGGCCAGGTCCGCGACGGGCGAGTAGACGTTGGTATAGCCGAGGGCGCGCGCTTCGCGCCCCGTCGTGCGGCCGATGAGGGAGACGAGGTCGCGATCCCAGGTGCTTCCGACCGCCAGCTCGCAGGGGAAACTGGTCGCGCCGGTGCTATCGAGCCCGCGGATGCCCTCGTTGGTGAAATCAGCCGGCACGCCGAGCCGGGTCTCCTCGACGAAGAAGCGCTGCACCTCGTTGAGCGCGCGGACGTGCCGCGAGGGCGGCCAGTCGAGGTCGGTCGGAGGGGCCGCCTTCCCCGGCACGCCGTTGTGCTCCTCGTCGATGTTGCCGATGCCGTCCTTCCACTCCCGCCGCCGCCAGGCGGGAGTCGGCAGGGCGTCCGTGGACACCCGGCCGTAGCCGTAGAGGGTCGCCATCTGCGCGGTCTTTTCCTCGAGCGTCATGCGCCCGAGCAGGTCGTCGATCCGCTTTTCCACGTCGAGGCCCTGGTCCTCGTACGGATCCCTGACCCCGTTCTTGTCCAGGTCGATCCAGCCGTCGTGGTAAATGGGCGCCGGCGGCGCCTGGTGGATGAAAAGGTCGGCGGTCACCGCGGGCGCGGCCGCGGTCACGGGGCCGGCTCCGGCGGCCAGCGCGGCCAGGCAGAGGCAGGGCAGGGGGCGGCAGGACGGGAAACGCGGCATGGAAACCCGGGGTCCGCCCTTAGCCGGACACAATCGGCAGGTCCCGCCCCGGATGGGCGGCCTCGCCGACAAAGCCGGGATGCGCCAGTCCGGTGACGTCCTCGGCCTCGAGCGCGTGCGTGAAGTAGCCGGGCGGATTCCGGCCCCAGGCGACGCGGCAATCCTTCAGCGTGACGTTATCCGCGTGGCGGATGCCGAAGCCCGGGTTGCCATGCTCCTCGATGCCCGGCAGCGCGGAGGTCGGCCGGTTGTCCCAGAGGCCGCCCCGGTACTTCGTCGAGCGGTCGAGCGTCACGGCGACATTTTCCAGGGTGATGTCGCGCACCCGGCTCTGGGCCGAGCCGCTGACCCGGACGCTGTTCTCCGCCCGGCCCGTGACGTTGGTCACGCGCACGTCGTGGATCGTGCCGACCTTCGTCGTGGGCGCACGCGGGATCGCGGTCAGCGAGATGCCCTCGCCCCGGCCCCACCAGGGGTCGGAAAAATAGCGCGAGGCGAACGTAATGTCGCGGAATTCGACCTTGGAAATGCTGCCTTCATCGCGGAGCTGGACGCAGAGGCCGCGCGAGCTCGTCCGGATGTCGCAGCGCTCAAAGCGCACGTCGCTGATGTCCTGCGCGGTTTCCGTGCCGATTTTCACGCCGGCATCCTGCGTCTCGATGACGCAGTCGCTCACGCGGATGTTGGAGGAGGGCCCAAAGCGGGCGCCCTGCCGGGTGGTCTTGACGACGATGGCATCATCCCCGCAGACGATGTGGCAGTTCCGGATCACGAGGTCGCGGCAATGATCGGGGTCGATGCCGTCGCAATTGGGGACATCGAGCTGGTTGCGGATCACGATGCCGTCGACGAGCGTGCGCTCGCAGCCGAGGAGGTGAAGGGTCCAGCTCGGGGCCTGGCGGAAGGTGAGATCGCGGATTTCCAGGTCCCGGCAGCCCGTCAGCGCGACGAGGCGCGGGCGGAAAGCCTTCGGCCGCCACCATTCGTTGACGGGGTCATAGTGGTCCATGAACTCGGGGGAGCGTCCGTTGATCGTGCCGGTGCCCGTGAGGCGCAGGCCCTGCGCCCCCGTGGCGGTGATGGCGGCGAGCCCGCCGAAATCCCGCGGGTCCGTGCTGACCAGGACTTCCGCGTCGTCCGCCAGATGGAAATCGATCCCGGACTTCAGGACCAGGGCGCCGATGAGATAGCGCCTGCCACCGCGCAGCAGCACCCGGGCGCCCCCGCCGGCCGCGGCGGCCTCGTCCACCGCGCGCTGGATCGCCTCGGTGTCGAGCGTCGTGCCGTTGCCGGCGGCGCCATAGTCGGCGACATCGAACACCCGGCGGACCGCCGAACCGGCTAGGGCCGCGCGCGCCCGCGGGCCGAGCGGGCCGAGCGGGCCGGCCAGCAGGCAAGCCGCGGACAGCTTCGCGCCGCGAAGCAGGATCTGACGGCGGGTCAGCAGGGGCGGGATCATGGGGTGGCTGGCCCAAGCTTGACGCAGGGCGCCCGGTTTGGTTCCAGCACACATGCGCCGACTTGGTTTGCAAGACTGTAAGGCCCCGGGGATACTTGACTCAATTGTGGCTTGCCCTAGGCAAGCTTTCGTTTGCATTTCCGCCGGCCCAACGAGACCGGTGGCGGCCCTCAATCCCCGTCCATGAAAACCACCTGCCTTCTGTCTCCATTCATTTTCGGCGCGCTGCTGGCGGGCGGCGCGGCCGGCGCGGCCGCGGACGGTCCCGCGGTGGGAGCAACCTTCACCGTGCCGGGCTCGCCGCGCGCCGAATACAATTTCAACCCTGGCTGGAAGTTCGTCTTCGGCGACACCCCCGGCGCCGAGCGGCCGGGCTTCGACGACTCGGCCTGGGCGGGGGTCAGCCTGCCCCACACCTGGAACGAGACGGACAGCTATCGCGCGTATATCAGCCATGGCGGCGGCGATCAGACGGTCAAGACGGGCATCGGCTGGTACCGGAAGCATTTCAAGCTGCCGGCCGGGGCCGAAGGGCAGAAGGTCTTCCTCGAATTCGACGGCATGAGGCAGGCCGGCCGGTTCTTCCTCAATGGGCAGCCGGTCGGGAAGTATGAGAATGGCGTCACGGCGGTCGGCCTCGATCTCACGCCGTTCGCAAAGTTTGGGGGCCAGGACAACCTCCTGGCCGTGAAGGTGGATAGCAGCCTCACCTACAAGGAGGAGGCCACCGGGACTCCCTTCGAGTGGAATGCGATGAATTTCAACCCGAATTTTGGCGGGCTCAATCGGGATTCCCGGCTGATCGTGGCCGGGCGGATCTACCAGACATTGCCGCTCTACGAGAATCTCCAGACTTCCGGCGTCTATGTCTACCCGCAGGCGATCGACGTGAAGGGGAAGACCGCGGACCTCAAGGTGGAGGCCCAGGTCAGCAACGAGACGGGCGACTATGCCTCGATCACCCTTTCGGCCGTGGTGGTCGATGCCGACGGCATTGTCCGGGCGCAATTGCCCGGGAACACCTCCGACCTGGTCAGCGGCCAGACCGAGACCTTCACGGCCGAGGGCCGGCTGGCCGGCGCGCGGCTCTGGGACGTGGACGACCCGTATCTCTACAGTGTCTATTCCATCCTGACCGTGAACGGCCAGGTCGTGGACGTGTGCCGGACCCGGACCGGCTTTCGCCAAACCGAATTCAAGGGAGGCGCCGGCACGGGCGGCGTCTGGCTGAACGGCCGGTTCGTCTGGCTGACGGGATACTCGCAGCGCGCTTCGAACGACTGGCCGGGGCTGGGTAACGCCTACCCCGACTGGATGCACGATTTTACCATCGCCCTCATGCGCGCGAGCAACGGCAATTATCTCCGCTGGATGCACATTTCCCCCCAGAAGGCCGACGTCGAGGCCTGCGACCGGTTTGGCGTCGTCGAGGTCTGCCCGGCCGGGGACAAGGAGAGGCTGGTGACCGGCCGCCAATGGGACCAGCGAGTCGAGGTCATGCGCGACTCCATGATTTTTTACCGCAACAATCCGAGCATCCTCTTCTGGGAAGCGGGCAACACGATCGTCACGCCCGGGGAGATGGTGCAGATGGTTGCCCTGCGGAAACAATGGGATCCCAGCGGCGGACGCGTCATGGGCACCCGGGACAACGATGTGATCGACGCCAACAAGGCCCTCACGCCGGTTTCGGAATACTATGAGGTCATGATCGGCCAGGCCGCGCAGACCGACAAAGTCGCCGGCGACGACATCTTCCGCGGGTACAGCATCGCGCGCCGCGACAAGGCCCCGCTGCTCGAGTCCGAGGACTTCCGCGACGAGGCCCCGCGCGGCATCTGGGACGACTACTCCCCGCCGACCTTCGGCTTCAAGCCCCATGAAGCCCCGGGCGGCGCCCACGGCGATCCGGGGCCGGGGGGCGACACCTACCATTGGAATGCCGAGACCTTTGCGCTCGCGGGCGTCACGCGCTACGCGGCCTATGCCAGAAACCGGATCGACAACCCGGATCCGGCGCATTCGAAATGGTCCGGGTACACCTCGATCTATTTCTCGGATTCCGACGCCGACGGCCGGCAGGATGGCAGCGAAGTTCTCCGGGTGAGCGGCAAGGTTGACGGGGTGCGGCTGCCGAAGGAGCTGTTTTTCGTCTCCCGCGTGATGCAGTCGACGAAGCCCGACCTCCATATCATCGGCCATTGGACCTATCCGGCCAACACCGTGAAGACCGTCTATGTGGCGGCCACCCCCTGCGACCAGGTGGAACTGTTCCTCAACGGCCAATCGTTGGGCGCGGCGAGCAAGCCCTTCACGTTTGTCGACAACTTCAAGGGACGAGTGCCGGGATCCGAGCTGCTGCAGCACATGGACACGGGCTTTGTCTACGCGTTTCCCAATGTGGCCTTTGCCCCCGGGACGCTCAAGGCCGTGGCCACCAAGGGCGGGCGGATCGTCGCCCAGGAGGAACTCGCAACGGCCGGGGCGCCTGCGGCGCTCCGGCTCACGGTTCACACCGGGCCCCGCGGGCTCCAGGCTGACGGCTCCGACGTGGCTCTGGTCGATTTCGAGGCGGTGGATGCGCAGGGTCGCCGCTGCCCGACCGACGAGGCCCGGGTGGATTTCGAGCTCACCGGCCCGGGCGTCTGGCGGGGCGGCTTCAACAGCCGCCAGCTCAACTCCACGAACAACCTGTACCTGAGCACGGAGTGCGGGATCAACCGGGTGGCGATTCGTTCGAGGCCGCAGGCGGGCACCATCACGCTCAAGGCGACGCGGGCCGGCCTCCGGCCCGCCGCCGTGCAGATCGAGTCGCGGGCCGTGGGGATCGTGGACGGCCTCGAAACCGCGCCGCCACCGGTTTTCCCCGGCCTCGCGCAGCCGGTGGCCGGGCTCGTGCCATAGACCGGCCGGGGCCGCTTAACCGAGATATTTGATCACGGCCTCCGTTCGGGAGCGCACGTGGAGCTTGCCATAGATGTGCTTCAGGTGGGAATGCACGGTCGTGAGGCCGATTTCCAGCCGCCGGCTGATCTCAACCGAGGAGAGGCCCTCGGCCAGCAGCTGGAGGACCTCCTCCTCCCGGCGGGTCAGGGGCTCGACCTCCGCCGGGGCGGCGGTGCTCCGGGCCGGCGCGGGCGCACGGAAGGATTGGATCACCTTGCGCGCCACCTCGCCGGACATGGGCACCTCGCCGCGCCGGACTTCGCGGATGGCGCGGAGGAGCTCCGCCGGCGGGGCGCTTTTCAGGAGATACCCGCTGGCTCCGGCCTTCAGCGCCCGGAAGATCTGCTCGGCGTCCTCGTAGATCGTGTACATCACGATCTGCGTCTCCGGCAGGAGCTGCTTCAGCCGGCTGGCGCCGTCCAGGCCCGAGCCGTCCGGCAGGTGGATGTCCATGATGATCACATCCGGGGCCAGCCCGGGCACCTTCTGCAGCGCGGTCTGCAGGTTGCGGCAGGTGCAGACGCAGGAGATGTCGTCGGTCTCCGCGAGAAAGTCCCGCAGTTCCTCGCAGATCTCGGCATCGTCCTCAATGATGGCTACCCGGGTCGTCATAAGGGGGCGGCGGAGGTCCGCACGGCCGCCTCCGGCGGGGAGTCGACCGGCACGCTCCAGGAGATTCCGGTGCCGCCGTCCGGCGAACTCCGGACGGCGATTGCGCCGCCGATTTCGCTCAGGCGGCTGCGCATGTTGGAAAGGCCGTTGCGCTCGCTGTGCTCCGCGGCCTGGACGTCGAAGCCGGCGCCATCGTCCCGGACCGTCGTGGTGAACCGGCCCCCGGTGAAGCCGAGCAGCACGGTCACGGTCGCCGCCTGCGAATGCTTCAACACGTTGGTCAGCGCCTCCTTCGTCACCGTCAGGAGGTGATGCTGCACTTCGGGGGAAATGCGGCGGGCGGGGATCTCGTCAATGCCCAGCACGGAGCAGGCAATGGCCGTCTCATGGAAAAAGCGCAGCGCGAAGTGCCGGACATAGCTGGCGAAGCGGTCGAGCGAGTTGTTCCGGGGATTGACCGACCAGATGATGCTTTCCAGTTCCCCCGACAGGCGGCGGGCCTGGCGGGCCAGCTGGCTCAGCCCCGGTCCGAACTCGGACTTTTCCGAGCGCCGCCTCAGCCGGTCCGCCCGCAGGGCGATCCGGGTCAGGCTGCCGCCGAGTTCGTCGTGCAGGTCGCGGGCGATGCGGGCCCGCTCCTTTTCCAGCGCGTGTTCCTGCTCGATCTGCCGCAGCCGGCGCTTGAGGAGCCGATGGGAGGCATCGCGCGCGAGCCAGGCGATGACGGTCGTGAAGACCGCGAGCGCGGCGGCCCGGGCCCACCAAGTCTCCCACCACAGCGGAACCACGGAGAAGGCGAGGGAAGCCCCGGTGCCCTCGCGCCACAGGCCGTTGGAATCGCTCGCATTGGCTTCCAGGGTATAGCGGCCGGCGGGCAGGCCGGTATAGTTCACCTCCTGGTCGGAAATGGTCTCATTCCAGGCGTGGTCATAGCCCACGAGGCGGTAGCGGAGCCGGACTTTTTCCGGGGCGGCGAAATTGGGACTCGAAAAATAGAAGCCGAGGCGGTGATCCGCGCTGGTCAGGCGCAGGGGGGCCGGGCCCGCGTCGCGGCCGTCGACCACCACGCGGGTGAGGTGGACCGGTGGCGCCGGCTGGCGGAGCGGCGTCGCGCTCGCGTCGATGCCGAGGACCCCGTCCTGGGTGCAAAACCAAAGATGATCATCGGCGGTCCGCCAGGCATTCGGCTGGCAGTTGTAAAGCGGGGTCTGTCCGGTGAGGCCTTCCTCCGGCCCGAAGGTGACGATGGCCGCCCGGGCCAGGCGCCCCTCGGCGACGGCGTCGAGGTCCGCCCGGGGCACGTGAAAGTAACCCTGGACGCTGCCGAGCCAGAGGTTGCCCGCGTCATCCTCGAGGATCTGCCGGACCCAGCGGTCAAGAGGGCCCTGGCCGGGCGTACAGACGGCGAGCTTCCGATCCTTGAGGCGAAGCAGCCCGTGGTCGGTCGCAACCCACAAGGCCCCGTCCCGGTCCGCATGGAGTGTGTTGACGGTTTCTCCGCGGAGGGCGTCAGAGGCGATTTCCCGCACCAGGCGATCGCCGCGATAGGTGTCGAGCTCGTCGCCCCGGCCGACCCAAAGGGTGCCGTCGGCGGTTTCCGCGATGGCGCTCACGGGCTTCCGCTCGGAGGGCCCGGGGGAGGGGACGTCCTCGAAGGTCCCCTGGCGTCGCCGGAGCAGCCGGCCCCGGCCCACCGTCAGCAGCAATTCCCCGCGGCGGGAGAAGTAGAGCAGATGAATGTCCTTCAGTTCGGGCGCGACGGGCTCGAGGACGGGCCTGGTTCCCCCGGCCACGCGATAGAGTCCCGACTTGGCCCCCACCCAGATGACACCCGCGGCGTCGGGGCAGACCGCATTGGCGTAGATCATCGCTTCGCCCGGGGGATTGGCCACCGGCTGCGTGGCGCCAGCCATATAGCGGAAGACGCCTCCGTTCCGATTGGCGCACCACACGGCCCCGGCCGGGTCCGAGCAAACTCCGGTGCTGGCGATGTCGGGCTTGTCGGGGCCCGGATGCACCAGGGCGAAGCGCTTCGGCTGCAGACGCGTGATGCCCCCGCCAATGGAGGCGACCCAGATGCCCCCTTCCGCGTCCTCGGTTACGCAGGAAAGGATCTGCTGTTGAGTCGGGACCGACCGCACCTGGCCGGCGGCAAACTGGAAGAGGCCGTGCCGGTACGTGGCGATCCAGAGGACGCCTTCGCGGTCCTCAAACAAATACCTGACTTCATCCCGGCCCAGCGTCCATTCGGGCGCTTCCGACTTTGTCACGAGGCGGCCCCCCTCCTCCTCGCACAGCTTCTGCCCGGAGGAAATCCAGACTCCGCCGGAGCGGGCCGGGGCGATGACCAACGCCGCGCCCGCCGGGGTGGGGAACCGCGTGAGCCGGCCCTGGTCGAACCAGCCCAGGAAGTCGCCTTCGGCGACCCAGGTCCGCCCCTGGGCGTCGGTCGCGACGGAAACCCCGGCGAAGCTCCGGAAAATCCCGTCGCGCTGGCCGAAGACGGCGAGCTGGCCGTTCTGCCAGCGGAGAACGTCCCCGTTGACGTCGCCGAACCAGAGGGTCCCATCCGGCTCGGCGAAAAGATGCTCCAGCTGCCGGCCGGCCACCGCATCGCTGGCGGGATGACGGGAGAATGAGCCATTCCTCAGGCGAACCACCCCGCCGCTGGCCGGAATCATGACCAGGGTGGAGGGATCTTCCTGCGCCAGGGCCCGGACATTGCCGGCGCTCCCGCCCGGGGCGGGCACCGGGAAATCCTCAAACTTGCGGCCGTCGAAACGGGATAGTCCCGTGAGGCTGGCCAGCCACAGGTAGCCCTGCGGATCCTGCACCACGGTGTTGACCCAATTGTCCTTCAAGCCGTTGTCGATCCGCCAGGTACGGTAGAAGTAGTCCGCGGGCGGCGCGGCCCAGGCGATGGCCCCGGCGAGGAGGCACGCCAGATTGCCCAGGACGATGGCGCGGAAGGCGTGCAAGAGGGGGGAGGTGGAGATCCGCTGCACCGGGACGGAGGGAGGGGTTCAACTTAACGACGCCAATGGCAACAAGAGGCAACGACCTTTCGAGTAGAATCCGCAGAAAAATGCAATTTCTCCTCAATCCTGAGGATGCGCATTCCGCCAAATTCCTCTAGATTATGGGCCGCCCCGGCCGGATCGCTTGCTTCGGCCTGCCCCATCGATGGTTCAGTCACCCCCCACGCTCCGTTCGCTGGCCCGATCTCTCGGGCTATCGCATGCCACGGTGTCAGCCGCCCTGAACGGCCGGGGGCGAGTCCGTGCGGATACTGCCCGATGCGTCCATGCGGCGGCCAAGGCGGCGGGCTACCATCCCAATCCGCTCACCAGCGCCGTCATGTCCGAGGTGCGGCGTTCGCGGGGCAGCATGGTGCGCGCGATTATCGCGGTGGTGGATACGACCGAATCGGACCGGCCGCGCGAAATGGCGGGGTACATCGCTGAGGTCATGCGCGGCGCGGAGGAACGCGGTTCGGCGCTTGGCTTCAAGATCGACCCGCTCGTCTTGGGCGGCCGCGGGGTGCCGAGGCTGCGCTTCGATTCGGTCCTGAGGGCCCGGGGAATCCGGAGGGTCATCCTGCTTCCGGCCTGGCATGAGCCGGATGTCTCCTACCTCGATTGGGGCTATTTTCAGGGGGTCTACACCGACTACGTGGTCGAGCAGCCCGCGCTCCCATCGATTCACCCCGATCATTACCGCGGAATGATGCTGGCGCTGCAGCACCTCCGGGCACTGGGCTACCGGCGACCGGGCTTGTTTGTCGGTCCGCACCAGAACGAGCGGATCCAATATCGATGGGAAGCGGCCTTCCTGGCCTTTGTCGCGAATTTCGGCGACCTCGCCGGGGCGGTTCCCTGCCTGAAGTCCGCCACGGCCAATCGGGGGGAGTTTGTGCAATGGTTCCGGGAATATGGGCCCGACGTCGTGGTGGCGCACCATCCCGAGGCGCTCGAGTGGATGACGGCTGCCGGCGCATCGGTCCCGGAGACCCATGGCTTCCTTTCCCTCGACCAGCTTGGCTGCTCCTTCCCCTGTGCCGGCCTTGACCTCCGGCCGAGTCGGATCGGCGCGCTGGCCCTGGAACATATCACGGCGCAGTGGCACCCCCAGGAGTCCGGACCCTCGGCCGAGGCGGTTTCGACGGTCAGCGTGATGCCCCGCTGGGTGGCGGGCCCGACTCTGCGCGGAATGGAGCGGACTGAGGCGGCGACCGCTCCGATCCCGCTGACCTTTCCCCGTTTTTCCGCGAGGGCGCCACTCTCCCAAGCCGGCTGAGCCCGTCCTTCCCTTTGCTCGCCTGACAACCCAACACCCGACCCATGAATCGATCCCGCCTACCCCGCCTGTCCGCGACCGCCTTCCCGGCGCTCGCTTTTCTCCTGGCCGCCGCGCAGCCCCTGGGCGCACAGACCGCCGCCACCACCACCACCGACACGACGACCACGACGACGACCACCGCGACCCCGACTCCGGCCCAGGTGCAATCCGGGACGGCGGCCACTCCGGCACCGGCCAGCGGCGAGGCGGTGAAACTGAGCCCCTTCGAGGTCCAGGCCTCTTCGCATGACCAGGGCTACTACACCCAGAACACCACGGCCGGCACGCGCCTTTCCTCGAGTCTCAACGACCTGGGCGCCTCGATCACGGTCATCAGCAAGCAGCAGCTGCAGGACACCTCCTCGATCGACCTGAACGACATGTTCCTCTACGAAGCCAGCACGGAGGGCACGGAGAATTACACCGCCCTCGGCGGCCCGGGCAAGGGCACGGGCACGGGGGACTCGATCCAGACCTCGCCCCAGACCGCGAACCGCATCCGCGGCCTGGCCCCGGCCGACGTCTCGCGCGACTTCTTCATCACCAATCCGTCGATCAAGACGGACGTGTACAACCTGGACTCGGTGACCATCAGCCGCGGCCCGAACTCCACCCTCTTCGGCATCGGCAGCCCCTCGGGCATCGTCAACGAGTCGATCCAGAAGGCCCAGCTGAACCAGGACGTCAACCAGGTCTCGCTCCGCTACGGCAGCTTCCAGGACGAGCGGGCGACGGTCAATTTCAACCGCGCGCTGATCCCCGACAAGCTGGCGGTCGACGTCTCAGGCCTCTACCAGAACACGCACCCGACCAACCAGAAGCCCTCCTACGACATCCAGCGCCGCGAATTCGCCGCCTTCACGCTCAAGCCGCTCCCCAACACGACGGTCCGCGCGAACATCGAATACTACGACAATCCGAATCAGCGCGCCAACAGCATCACCCCGGCGGATGAGATTTCACCCTGGCTGGCCAACGGCCGCCCGACCTGGGATCCGGTCACCTTCACGGCCACGGTCAACGGGGCGACCTCGGCTCCGATCACGAACAATCTCCTCCTGCCGGCCGGCCTGGCCCTCGGGCTGGGCAATTCCGGGGACGGTCAGCCGCAGAAATACATCGTGCACGGCCAGATCCAGCTCTGGGAACAGGCCCAGCTCGGCACCAATTTTGCCGCTCCGGGTTCGCCCACCAACGCGGTCGGAACGGTGAATGGCACCGGAGCCGCCGCCACCGTCAACACCTGGGGTCCCATCGGCTTCGAGCGCCTGGTGAATTCGCAGGGCAACTTCGCCAAGTTCGCCGCGTCGGCCCCCGCCGGGCAGGTGACCTACCCGCTGTTCCATGAGCCTGGAGTCCACAGCAAGCAGCTGCTCAACTGGGGCGGCGTCAACCTGCTCTCGCCCAACCTGGGCGAGGACAAGGCGCAGATCTACAATGTCGAGATCGAGCAACAGATCACCGACGACCTCTTCCTCGACGCCGGCTGGTACCGCGAGCAGTTTACCAGCGCCCAGCACAACTACCTCGGCGGCAACGTGGGCAATGCCGTCGCCGTCGATCCGAACACCCGTCTCCTCAATGGCGTGCCCAATCCCTTTTTCGGCCGGGCCTACACCCAGGTGCAGCAGGGCGACGACATCTACCTCAGCAACCTGAACGAGCAGGAGCGGGTGTCACTGGCCTACCAGCTGGATTTCACCAAGAACGCCAATTGGACCCGCTGGCTCGGCCATCACAACGCGCTGGCATTCTACTCGCACCGCGAGAACGATACCAATAGCGAGCGAACCCGCGAGGAGGTCGTCGACGCCCACGCCTGGAACACCACGACCGACATCGGCAACAATTCCAGCGGGCCGAGCGGCAGCGACGCCCAGCGGATGTACCTCAGCGATGCGGGCGCGGCCGTCTCCTACAGTCCGGCCACCTTCGTCAACTCCACCTTCACCTTCCCGGTGACCTGGTACAACACCGCGCTCAACGGCGGGACGTGGACGAGCGAAAGCACCAAGCTCGCGCCCGCGATCTTCCCGGCCAGCACGAGCAAGAGCCAGCAGCAGGTGTGGAGCTATTCCTACGGACTGCAGGATTACCTCTTCAGCGATCATCTGGTCCTCACCTTTGGCCAGCGCCACGACTACCAGCGCAGCCGCTCCTCGCTCGGCGTGACGGTCAATCCGACCACCGGCTTGACGGATCTGAACAACCTGCAGTTTTGGAACACCTCGAACGGCAATCCCGGCGGCTGGATCTCGGCCGGCGGCATCACGCGGCAGGCTGGCGCGGTCCTGCACGTTCCCGGCCTCAAGTGGCTGACGATCCACTACAACCAGTCCGACAACTTCCAGGTCGCGAGCCAGGGTGACGACCAGTTCGGCAACGTTTTGGCCAACCCGACCGGCCACGGCAAAGACTACGGCGTCACCGTGTCGCTCTTTGACGACAAGCTCGTCGGCGAGATGAACTGGTACAAGTCCGACGCCCAGAACAGCCGCCAGGGCTCGCTCACGTTCGTGGATCGCGCGCTGCGTATCGACAACAGCTTCCTGCTCCTCTGGGCCCAGGAAGTGGCCACCAATAACCTTGGGGTGAGCGCGACGACGACCGCGATCAACAACTTCGCGCAGACCATCATGAAGTATCCCACGGGGCTCGACGGCCTGCGGGCGGGTGGGCAGTTCGAGGCCGACACCCAGACGGTCCAGGCCAAGGGCTGGGAGGCGAATATCACCTACAATCCGACGCGGCAGTGGAGCATGAAATTCACCGCCGACCAGGACCAGTCGATCTTCAGCCAGGTCTTCCCGCACATCCAGGCCTACCTTGCGGCCCGCATCCCGGTCTGGACCAAGATCACCGATCCGGTGCTGGGGCCCTTCTGGACGACGGTCAGCGCCGGCAACATCAACGACAACGGCATGTCGCCGGAGCAGTTCCTCGAGGGGACGGTCGACGCGGCGGGCCTGGACGTGCAACTCGCCCAGCAGGGCCACGTCTCGCCCGACCTGGCGAAGTATCACTTCAGCTACCTGACGAACTACCAGTTCGTCACGGGCATGGCGAAGGGCTTCGGAGTCGGCACCGCCCTCCGGTACCAGACGCCGGCGGCCATCGGCTATCGGGGCGGCGCGCCCGATGCCAGCGCCCTCGGCGCCATCGACAGCCTTCAGGCCTTCAACCCGATCAACAGCAAGGAAACCATCCACCAGGACATCTGGGTCAGCTATCGGACGAAGCTGCCCTTCCTGGAAGATCGCGTGCGGATGAGCGTCCAGCTGAACGTGCGGGACGTATGGTCGAGCGGCTACCTGGCGACGGTGGCGGTCAATCCCGACGGCACTCCCCAGGGATTCCGCATCATCTCCCCGCGAAGATTCTTCCTGACCACCACGTTCGATTTTTAGTCGGACGCGGAAGATTGGGAATCCCGGCCGGGGGGCTGGGATTGCCCTGGCGGCGAAACTTTCCTGCCTCACGGCAGGAAAGTCTTTTTTGCGCGGTCACCGGGCCGCGGCTGCGGAACCGGTGCGACGGTAGAGGAGTGCCCGGGCGAGGTTGTCCCGGACCGCCGGGTCGTCCGGGCGGAGTTGGAGCGCCCGCTGGTATTCGAGGATGGCATCGTCGACCCGCCCGGCAAAGAGGAGGGCGTTCGCCAGGTTGTTGCGCGCCCGCATGAGGCCAGGAGCGAGGGCGACCGCGCGCCGGAATTCCGGGATGGCCTCCTGATACCGGCCTTGCACGGCGAGGGCGTTGCCCAGGCCGAAGGCTGCCTCCACGCTCGAGGGATCCAGCCGCGCTGCCGCCTGGTAGGGACCGACCGCCTCCGCGCCCCGGCCCGACTTGGCCAGCGCCTCGCCGAGGTAGCGGTTGGCTTCGGCGAGGTGCAAGGATCCGCCGACCGCCCGCTCGAGGTGCGGGATCGCCTCCTGCGGCCGGCCCGCGCCGAGCAGCAGGGCCCCAAGGTTATAGTGGGCGGGAAGATAGCCGGGCTGCAGCCGCAGGGCGGCGGCGAATTCCGCCGCGGCCTCCGCGGCCGCGCCCCGGTCCACGAGGGCGCTGCCAAGATCGTTGTGGGCCCGGGGGTTGCCCGGGACCGCCTGCACGGTTGCCCGCCACAGGGCCTCCGGGCTGCGATAGTCGCGGTTGCGCTGCACCGTCTGCAGGCCGAGGACGGCGGCGAATCCCGCGCATCCGGCCAGGGCGCCGATGGCGCTGGCCGCGCGGTTGTCCGGCCGGCCCGCCCGCGGCCCCCAACGTTCGAGGGCCGCCTGCAGGCCGACGGCCGCGAGGACGGTGGCGGCCGCCAGCGGCAGGTACAGCCGGTGCTCGGCGACCGGCTCGGTGGCGATGACGACGAGGCTGGAGGTCGGCGCGAGGATGACGAAGAACCAGGCGCCCAGAAAGCCGAGGGCGGGCCGGCGCCAAAGCGCCCAGGCGGTGGCCGCCAGCAGGAGGACGAGCAGCGCGGCCGGCCGCGTGACGGCTCCCATGGTTTCCACCAACCCCGTGCCATAGTCGAAAACGAGGGGAACGGGCCAGACAACCAGCCTGAGGTAGTGAAGGACGGCGCCGCACTGGGTGAGCGCATAAGGCCAGGCACCGGTCCCCGCCGCCAGCCCAGCCGATCCGCCGCGGCCGTGCGTGCTGGCCACGAGGACCGCCAGCAGGATCCAGGAACTGGCCAGGCCCAGGTAGAAGCCCCGGCGGCGCCCCCACGAGGCCCGGAAGGATCCGGCGACAAACGTGCGGTCGTAGAGCAGCACCATCAGCGGTGCGGTCACCATGACCTCCTTCGCGGCCATCCCGAGGAGGCAGGTGGCCAGCCCGAGGACCGCCCAGCGCCGGGACCGGCCGGGATCCCGCTCGTCGACGTGGCGGATGAAGGCGTAGAGGGTGAGCAGATAGAGAAGCCCCATCAGCGATTCCGCGCGCTGGATCACGTAGGTGACGGATTCGGTCTGGAGGGGATGCAGGGTCCACAGCAGCGCCGCACCGAGGGCGGTCGCGGTGCCGGCGCCGCCGGAGAGGCGGGGCGCCGCCTTCCCGGGAGGCGGTCGGGCGAAGGTCCGCCGGACCACGCCGAAGAGGACCAGCGCGGCCAGGAGATGGATGCCCAGGTTGACGGCGTGGTAGCCCCACGGGCGCGTCCCGCCGAGGGCGTAGTTGATCGCCAGCGACAGGTTGACGAGCGGACGGCCGCCGACGGTGCCCGCCTGGTCGCCGGGCGGGGCCAGGACGGTCCCGAGGCGGCCGAGGTGCCGGATCGTCGGATTGCGCAGGATGGCCGCCGTGTCGTCGTAGACGAAGGCGCCGGCAAAGCTGTTGGCGTAGACGGCCGCCCCCGCGAGGATCAGGACGCCCGCTGCCAGGACTGTGGGGCGCGCGGCCACGGCTCAGCCCATGTACTTGATCACGGCCTCCGTGCGCGAGCGGACGTGGAGCTTGGCATAGATGTGCTTCAGGTGGCTGTTCACCGTCTCCAGGCCGATGTTCAGCTGCTGGGCGATCTCGCCCGAGGCGCAGCCCCTCGCCAGGAGCTCCAGCACCTCCTCCTCGCGCTTGGTCAGCGGGTCGACGGTGGCCCGCGGGGGCGCGGGCCGGCGGAAGGCCTGGATCACCTTGCGCGCCACGTCGCTCGTCATCGGCACGCCCCCGCGGCCGACCTCGCGGATGGCCCGCAGGAGCTCGGCGGGCGGCGTGCTCTTCAGGAGATAGCCGCTGGCGCCGGCCTCGAGCGCCCGGTAGATCTGGTCGGAGTCGTCGCAGATCGTGTACATCACAATGTGGGTTTCCGGCAGCAGCTGCTTCAGCCGGCTCGTGCCCGCGATGCCGGTGCCGTCGGGCAGCTGGATGTCCATGATCACGACCTGCGGGGCGAGCGGGGGCACCACGCGGAGGGCGGTCTGCAGGTTGCGGCAGACGCCGACGCAGGTGATGTCCGCGGCCTCCGCCAGCACATGCCGGAGCTCGTCGCAGATCCCGGCGTTGTCCTCGATAATGGCGACGGTGATGTTCATGGCTCGGAAAGGGCGGGGGCGGCGCGGGTGGTCAGGGCGGTGAGGCCCCGGAGCGGGACCTGCCAGGCCACGGTGGTGCCCTGACCCGGGACGCTGCGGATCTCCAGGGTGGCCCCAATCTCCCGCAGGCGGCTCGCCATGTTGGTGAGGCCATTCCGCTCATTGTTCTCGGGCGCCGCGGGATCGAACCCGATGCCGGTGTCCTGGACCGCCATCCGGAGGGTGCCGTCGGAAAAATGGAGGCTGAGCGCGACCTGGCCGGCCCGCGCATGCTTGAGCACGTTGTTGAGCGCTTCCTTTGTCACGCTCAGCAGGTGATGCTGGACCTCCGGGTTCAGGCGCAACGGCGGGATCTCGTCGACCCCGAGGACGGTGCAGGTGGTGGCGGCGTCGCGGAAGAAGCGCAGTGCAAACTGCCGGACGAAGGCGGCGAAGCGGTCCAGGGAGTTGTTGCGGGGATTGACCGTCCAGATGATGCTTTCCAGCTCGCCGGCGAGCTGCCGCGTGCGCCAGGCCAGAAGCTCGAAGCCGGCCCCCATTTCCTCCGGGCGGGCGCCGCGCTTCAGCCGGTCCGCCAGGAGCCCGATCTGGGTCAGGCTGCCGCCCAGCTCGTCGTGCAGGTCGCGGGCGATCCGGGCGCGCTCCTTTTCCAGCGCGTGCTCCTGCTCGATCCGCTGGAGGCGGCGCCGAAGCAGGCGGTGCGAGGCGCGCCGCGCCAGCCCGGTGATGGCGCCGATGAGCGCGGCGAGGGCGAGCCCGCGGAACCACCAAGTCTCCCACCAGGCGGGAATGACGACGAAGGAAAGGGAGGTCCCGCCGTCCTCGCGCCAGATCCCGTTGGAGTCGCTGGCCGTCACATCGAGGGTGTAGCGGCCGGGGGCCAGCCCGGTATAATTCGCCTCCTGGTCGGAGGCCGTCTCGATCCAGGCGCTGTCGAACCCGGTGAGGCGGTGGCGCAGCCGGACCTTTTCCGGGGCGGCGAAGCTGGGGCTGGCAAAATAGAAGACCAGGCGGTGTCCGCCGGCGGGCAGCCGCAGCCGGGCGGTGTCGGCGGCCCGGCCGTCAACCAGGATCCGGTCGATGTAGACGGGCGGCGGCGGCAGCCGGCGGGGCACATCGTCCGCGGCGATACCGATCACGCCCTGCTGCGTGCAGAACCAGAGGCGGTCGCCCCGGCCCTTCCAGGTGTTGGGCTGGCAATTGGGCACGGGAACCTGGCCCATCAGGCCCTCCTCGGGCCCGAACGTGACGGCGTCGAACCGGTCGCGGCGCCCGTCGGCCACCGCCTGGAGCTCGGCCCGGGGCACGTAGAAGAATCCCCGGCGGCTGCCAAACCAGAACATCCCGCGATCGTCCTCGAGAATCTGCTCGATCCGCTCATTGGGCAGTCCGCTGGCCTGGGAGAGGACGGCCAGGCGCCCGTGGTCGAGCCGCAGGAGCCCGCGCGAGGTCCCCAGCCAGAGCGCGTTTCCCTGGTCGCCATGCAGGGCGTTGAGGCGCTCGCTGGCGAAGCGGTCGAGCTCGGGCACCCGGACGAGGCGATCCTGGGCGAAGGTGTAGAGCGCGTGTTCCGACGCGATCCAGAGCCGGCCGTCGGCGGTTTCCGCCATCGCGGTGATAAATTTTCCATCGTAGCCCTGGGCCGTCGTGATCTCCCGATAGGCTCCCTGTCGGAGTTGGCCCAGATGGGCATAGCCCGACCCGATCCACAGGTCTCCGTTGCGGGAGCCATAGAGCACGTGAATGTCCCGCAGCTGCGGGGCCACCGACTCGAGGGCGGGGTGCGGGCCGGCCCGCACGCGGTAAAGCCCGGAACTCGCGCCCACCCACACCGTGCCGGCGGCGTCGCAGCTGACGGAATTTGCATAGAGGTCCGGCGCCCCGGGGGGCTCCCGGACGTGCTCCACCGCACCGCCGAAGGAGCGGACCACGCCGCCGGTCCGGTTGGCGCACCAGACCGCGCCGGTCGCGTCCTCGCAGACGGCGGTGCTGGCGATGTCGGTCTGGCCGGTGCCCGGATAGACCGAGACAAAGGGCCGCCGCTGCAGGCGGGTGACGCCGCCACCTAGGGATGCCACCCAGATGCCCTGCTCGGAATCCTCTGTGACCCAGGAAAGCCGCTCCTGCTGGGTCGGGACCGCCTGCAATCTCCCGGCGGCAAATTGGAAGAGCCCGCTGCGTCGGGTGGCGATCCAAAGCACGCCCTGGCTGTCCTCGTACAGGTGCTGGACCACGCTGCGGACCGCGGGCCAGTCGGGCGGCCGTCCCAGTGTTTCCAGGCGGTCCTGGTCCCATTTGAGGAGCTGCTGGTCGGTGGAGATCCACAGGCCCCCCGAGCGGGCGGCCGCGATGACCGCCTTGGTGCCGACCGGGATCGGGAAGCGCACCAGCCGGCCGTTCTCCAGCCAGCCGAGAAAATCCCCCTTGGCCACCCAGGTCCGGCCGCGGCCATCGGTCGCCATCGAGACGCCAGCCAGCTCCGCCGGCTGCCCGTCCGGTTTGCCCAGGTCCGTCAGCTCCCCGCCCTTCCAGCGGAGCACGTGCCCGTCGCCGTCGCCGAGCCAGAGCGCGCCGTCCGGGGCGACAAAAAGCTGCTGCAGGTTCCGGCCGCGCACCGCCGCATCGACGGGATGCCGGAAGAACTGGCCGTCGTGGAACTCCATCACCCCGCCGCTGGCCGGCAGCATGACGAGCGTGGTGGCATCCTCGCGGGCCAGGGCCCGGATGTTCTCCCCGGTCTCGCGCAGTGGCGCCGGCAGCGGGAATTCCTGGAAGCGATGTCCGTCGAAGCGGACGAGCCCCGTCATGGTGGCCAGCCAGACGTAGTTCTGCCGGTCCTGGAGGACGGTGTTGACCGAGTTGTCGGGCAGTCCGTTGTCGATCCGCCAGCCCCGGTAGAAATAGTCGCTGGCCGGCGGCACGGCATGCGCCGCCGCCGCCGCCAGAAGGAAGGCGGCGCGGCAAAGGACCGTGGGATGCGGCAGGCGCAAGGGGAGGGGTGGGGCCGGGCGCACCGGCCGGTGCGCCCGGGAATTAGTTTGGTCCCGGGTCCCGCCGCGCCAAGCCCCGAACCCCTGGGGCCCGGAAAAATAATCCGCCCGTCTCACCAGAACTGGGGATGCGCGCGGGAAGCCGCTCCGCTAGAGTAGGGGGTCTTACCCCGGCCCGACCCCAGGCCTCCCTGCCCCCTTTATGGCTTCTCCCACGCTCCGCTCGCTGGCGCGCACCCTTGGGCTGTCGCATGCGACGGTCTCGTCCGCGCTGAACGGGCGGGGTCGCGTCCGGCCCGAGACCGTGCAGTCGGTGCGGGCGCTGGCCGAGGCCATGGGGTACCGCTCGAACCCGCTGACAAGCGCGGTCATGTCCGAGGTGCGGCGGTCGCGCAGCCACACCTTCCGCGGCATCGTGGCCACGATCGAGATTGGGGAGCCCGACCGGCCCGGCTGCACGGCGCACTACCACGCCGAGGTCGTCCGGGGCGTTGCCGAGCGCGGCGCCGGGCTGGGTTTCAAGGTCGAGTCCTTCGTCCTCGGGCCCCAGGGGGTGCCTGTGCACCGGCTCGACGCGATCCTCCGGGCGCGGGGCATCCGGGGCGTTGTCCTGCTGCCCGCCTGGAACGAACCGGACGTCTCCCGCCTCGACTGGAATCACTATCTCGGGGTCTACACCGACTACGTGATCGAGCGGCCGGCGTTGCCGTCGGTCTATCCCGACCACTACCGCGCGATGATGATGGTGCTGCAGCACCTGCGCTCGCTGGGGTACCGCCGCCCGGGTCTTTTCGTCGTCCCGCACCAGGATGAGCGGATCCAGTACCGCTGGGAGGCCGCGTTCCTCGCCTTCGCGGCGAACTCCGGCGGGCTCTCCCGGGTGATCCCGCGCCTGAAATCCTGCGGCCTGAACCGGGAGGAATTCATCCAGTGGTTCCGCGAGTACGAGCCCGACGTCGTCCTCGGCCACCACACCGAGGCCATCGCGTGGATGGAGGAGGCGGGCGCGGTGCTGCCGGCGACCCACGGTTTTGTCTGCCTCAACCTGCTGATGAAGCAGGTGCCCTGCGCCGGCCTCGACCTCCAGCCCGCGCTGGTTGGCGCCCTCGCCTTGGAGCAGCTGGTGGCGCAGCTCCACCGCAATGAATTCGGCGCGGCGCCCCGCGTCGCGTCGGCGATCAGCGTGCCGCCGCAGTGGGTCAACGGGCCGACGGTGCGCCGGCTGGATCGGCCGGAGCGGATCGCCGACCCCGCCGTCCTCGCATTTCCGGATCCCCGGACCCACCGCCCGCTGGCGCGGGCCAATTGACCGATGTCCCCGATGAACTGTTCAGCAACCGAGCCCATTGCGGTCGCCGGATGGCCGCCTTCTTTCTCCCTTCGAGTGGTTTCCCCGCCCCTCAACTGGCCGTATCCGCGCACCTGATCGGGTGCGCTTCCCCTGCCTGCTTCCGCAACCCACACCCAACCCTACCCCATGAATCGATCCCGACTTCCTCGCCTGATTGATGCCGCGTTGCTGGCCTCGAGCCTGCTGGCGACTCCCTTGCTGGCCCAGGTGGCCCCGGCCTCGTCCCAGACGACGACGACTACCACCACCACCGCTCCCATTCCGGTGGAGCACACCGCGGCCGCCACGCCGGCGGTCGCGCCCGAGGCCCCCTTGGTCCTCAGCCCCTTCACGGTCGATTCCTCGCGCGACCAGGGCTATTTTGCGGGCAACACCCTGGCGGGTACCCGCCTCAACACCTTCGTCGGAGACCTGCCTTCCTCCATCACGGTGGTGACGAAGCAGCAGCTGGAGGACACCGGCTCCCTGAACATCAATGACGTCTTCCGGTATGAGGCGAACACGGAAGGCGCGCGGACCTATACGCCCACGTCCCTCGTCCGCACCGAGATCCTGGACACCCTCTCCGGCACCGGCGGCCAAACGGGCGTCTTCCAGGACAGCTCGAGCGGCGGCAACCGCATCCGCGGCCTGTCGGCGGCGGACAACGAGAAGGACAACTTTTTCTCGCTCAACCGAATTCCCTTCGACGACTACAACACCCAGTCGGTCGAGATCGACCGGGGTCCCAACTCGCTGATCTTCGGCACGGGCAGCCCGTCGGGCATCGTCAATCAATCGCGCGCCCAGGCCGTGCTCAACAAGTTCCAGGGCCAGATCAGCATCTCCGGCGCCAGCTGGGGCACCTTCCGGCAGACCGTCAGCTTCAACATCCCCCTGATCCAGGACAAGCTGGCGATTTACCTCGCGCAGCTCTACAACGACCAGGGCTTCCAGCAGAAGCCCTCGACGCAGCAGACCCGCCGGCAATACGCGGCCTTTACGCTGGTGCCCTTCAAGTCGGGCAAGACCCGCTTCACCGGCAGCTACGAGAACTTCAACCAGTTCGACAACCTGCCCAACGGCATCACGCCGCAGGACGATATCACGCCCTGGATCGCCTCCGGCCGGCCGATCATGAATCCGCTGACCCAGATGGTGACCTATCTCAGCTCGGGCAAGACCTCCGGGCCGTACGTCCTTTCCACCACCGATCCGAACTTCGTCCCGGGCGGCCCCAGCTCCGTCTCCGGCCAGGGCGGCAACACGGCCCTCACCACCGCGACCTCGCCCTTCTTCGTCCCGGGCATGACCTACTTCAGCAGCGGCCACAACATCATGTTCGTCAACCAGGGGAGCATTGAGGTCTTCGAGCGCCCGCAGCCCTTCGCCAGCGGCGGCGTCACCGGGTTCGTCCCGGCGAGCTTCACGGCCTCGCAGGCCCTGGCCTCGGAGCAGCGCCTCACGCAGTCGGCGGCGCTCCCCACGCCGGCCCTGTACACCGTCTGGCACCAGCCGGGCGTGGTGAACAAGGACATCTACGACTGGAGCACGATCAACGTGAATTCCATCAACGAGACCTACACCAAGGCGCAGATCTACCACCTTGATTTCCAGCAGCAGGTGCTCGACAACCTCGCGATCAACGTCGCCTGGTACCGCGAGGAGCTGGCGCAGACCAATGACGGCGGGCTGGGCCAGGTCAACGCGACCCAGATCTTCGTCGACACGAACAGCTTCCGCCTGGACGGCACCCCCAACCCGCATGTGGGGCAGCCCTTCGTCGACACGTACTCGACCGACGTCTACGTCGAGCCGGAGAAGAACAACAACTACCGTGCCTCGATCGTCTACAGCCCGGACCTCACCAAGCTGCGGAACGGCTTCCTGAACAAGCTGGGCCACCACCAGTTCCTCGTCTCCTTCTCGCAGCATGACGACGTGAGCGACAACCTGCGCTACCGCCCGGCGATCGACGCCGGCGATCCGAACTACCTGCCTTCGGCAGCCACGCTGGCCCAGAGCGCCGGCTACAGCTACGCCAACAGCAACGCGGCCATCGAACAGGTGATCTATCTCGGCGGCTCCGCCAGCAACGCGAGCGGCCACGCCTCGACGTCCCCGGGCCAATGGGCGCACCCGAACTACGGCGGCCCGACGACGGTCAACATCACGACCTATAACTATGCCCAGGGTGCCTACACCCAGGCCCCCGTGCACATGGACTCGCTCCTCTTCTATGCGGGCGCCGGAACCGGCCGGACGGAGAACCTCCAGGACCAGAAGACCTACATGTGGCAGAGCTACCTCTGGCAGGACCGGATCGTGGGCACCCTCGGCATCAATGACGACGAGGTGAAGAACCGGAACACGATCTTCCCCACGACCGGCATCCCGGCGGAATATGTCAACGGCTTCGCGATCCCGAACCTCTGGAAGCACCTCAGCCCCTGGTCCTACATCGGCGGCAACACCAGCAGCACGGGCGTCGTGTTCAAGCCGTTCCAGCACTGGGCGCGGATCGACGGCGCGGCCGACGGCGGCAACGTCCTCGCGGCCATGGCCCGCACGATCGGCCTGACGTTCAACCGGGCGGACAACTTCAACCCCCCGGCCCAGAACTACACCGACTTCTTCGGGAAGCCCCTCGGCAAGCCGCAGGGCAAGGAGAAGGACTGGGGCTTCACGATCGCGACGCCGGACAACAAGCTATTCCTGCGCACGACGTGGTTCCAGACGACCAACGAGAACCAGGTGACGAACTTCATCTCGACCGCGCGGGCCGACTACCTGGACGTTACCCAGATCAAGGACTGGGCCTCGGCGGTGGTGGAGATCCGCAATGGCGAAAACCCGTCCGACCCCAACTTCGGCAACGCCGCGGTCGCGGGGCACGGCATCACCACGGTGGCCCTCCAGAATCAGGTGGCCGCGCTGACCGGGCTGCCCTATACCTATGGCGGCAATGTCGGCGAGACGGGCGAGTTCGTGAACAAGACCGGCACCCAATCGGCCAAGTCCAAGGGCATCGACCTCGAGCTGACCTACAACCCGCTGCCGAACTGGACCATGAAGATCACCGCCGGCAAGCAGGTCACGACGGTCAGCGACGTCGCCCAGCAGGGCGCCGCCTGGATTGCGCACCGGATGCCCTACTGGCTCACGGTCAGCGCCAACGACCTGCAGCCAACCTACACGACCAGCACCGGGACGATCCTGTCGCTCCGCAACTTCTGGACGGCGTTCGGCTACGACGCGAACGCCCGGGCGGGCGACGCGAGCGGCAACACGAGCACGCAGTCCTACTTCCAGAACGTCGTCGCCGGACCCCTGGCGGTCGACCAGGCCACCAACGGCACGCAGGCGGCCAACCAGCACGAGTGGAGCGGCAACTTCCTGACGAGCTACACGATCGCGTCCGGTCCGTTGCAGCACCTGTTCTTCGGCGGCAACATGAACTACCAGAGCAACGCTGTCGTGGGCTACTACGGCTCGACCACGAACACCCAGCTGAACACGACGACGCACATCGCGCAAATCGCGGCGCCGGACACCTCCAAGCCGATCTATACGCCGGCCCAGTATCATTTCGATGCCTGGATCGGCTATGGCTTCAAGCTGCCGTTCTCGGACCGGATCCGTGCCAAGATCCAGTTCAACGTCGCGGACCTGACCTCGAGCGGCAAGCTGCTTCCGATCCTGTATAACTTCGACGGCAGCCCCGCGACCTACCGGATCATTCCGCCGCGGCAGTACACGGTGAAGACCACGTTTAACTTCTAAGACCAGGAGGCCTGATTTCGACGAGGGGGCCGCGGCTGACGCGGCCCCCTTTTTTTGTCCACTCCGGCCGGATCTCTGCCAACCTCCCCCGGACATGGATGCGGTTCTGGCGTCGGATAAAAAGCGCGCGGCGATGGCCGCCGGACTGATTGCCGCCGCCGGCGCCGCCGCCTATGCGACCAGTTTCGCCGGCGCATTCCAGTACGACGATATCCCCGCCATCCTGCAGAATCCGACGGTGGAGCGGGTCTGGCCGCTCCGGATCCCGCTGGCGCCCCCGGCGGGTGCCCTGACGGTCAGCGGCCGGCCGCTGCTCAATCTCACCTTCGCCCTGAACCACGCGATCAGCGGGGAGCGGCCCTGGAGCTACCACGCCCTGAACCTGCTGATCCATGTCCTGGCGGGGGTGCTCCTGTACGGCATCGCGCGGCGCACGCTGGCGCGGCGGCGGCCCGCCGACCCGGCGGCCGCCGGCCGGTTCGCCCTGGCCCTCGCGCTCCTCTGGACCCTCCATCCCCTGCAGACCGAGGCGGTGACCTATGTCGTCCAGCGCGCGGAGTCGCTCATGGGGCTCTTTTACCTTCTGACGCTGTATGGCTTCATTCGGGGAGTCGGGGGGGATTCCCGGCGGTGGTTTCTGCTCTCCGGCGTTGCCTGCTTCCTCGGCACGGCCACCAAGGAGGTGATCGTCACGGCTCCGCTCCTGGTCCTGCTTTACGACCGGACCTTTATCGCCGGGGGCTGGGCCGCGGCGTGGCGCGCGCGCCGCGGCTACTACCTGGCTCTGGCGGCGAGCTGGCTGCCGCTGGCGGCCTGGGTGGCTGGCACGGGCGGCAATCGCGGGGGGACCTCCGGCTTCAACCTCGGGGTCAACCCGTGGCTCTATTGGCGGTCCCAGGCGGAAGCCGTGGCCCGCTATGTCCAGCTGTCGGTATGGCCGCATCCCCTGATCTTTGACTACGGCTTCCAGCCCGAGCGGGGAGGGGCGGTGCATGCCGCATTGCTGGCCCTTGTGGGCGCGGCGCTGGCGGCGACCGTGATCGGCTGCTGGCGCGGGCGGCCGTGGGGATTCCTCGGCGGCTGGTTTTTTCTCATTCTGGCGCCGACGAGCTTGGTCCCCGGCACCATCCAGTACGTGGTGGAGCACCGGATGTACCTGCCGCTGGCGGCCGTGCTGGCTGCCGCCGGCTGGCTGGCCGCCGGCCTGCTCGCCCGGCTGGGCGGGGGGGCGATCGGTTCGCCGCGATTTCCTTGGAAGGCATTCGCCGCCGGCACCGCGGGATTGGCCCTGGCCGCCGGAGTGGCGACCGCCCGGCGCAACGCCGCGTACCGGACCGACCTCTCGCTCTGGGGCGAGACCGTCGCGCAGCGCCCCGGCAGCCCGACAGCGCAAAGCAACCTGGGGCGCGCGCTCTGGGGCCGGGGCCGCACGGCGGAGGCGATCGCGCACTACCGTCTCGCCCTGCGCCTGGCGCCCTTGCTCCCCACGGCGCACTATAACCTGGGGCTGGCCCTCGACGACGAGGGACGGATGGCGGAGGCGCTCGCCGAATACGAGGCGGCCTTCACGGTGAATCCCCGGCTCTTCTACGCCCGGTTCAGGGCCGGCCGCGACTTGTACCGCCTGGGCCGGCTGCCCGAGGCCGAGCAGATGCTGCGGGCCGGCCTCGAGGAGGAGCCGGCGATGAGCGAGGGGCATCTGGACCGGGGGCTGGTCCTGGCGGGACTGGGCCGGCGCGCCGAGGCCGTCGCGGAATATCGCCGGGCGCTTGAGATCGATCCCCGGCTCGCCGAGGCCGAGGCCGATTGGGGCGTCGCGCTGGCCGACGGCGGGGATCCCGCGGGGGCGGGCGAGCATTTCCGGCGGGCGCTGGCGCTGGATCCGCGCGAGGCCTCGGTGCATTTCGACTGGGGCGTGGCGCTGGCCCGGGCCGGCCAGACGGACGCCGCGGCGGATCACTATGCCTCGGCGGTCCGGCTTCGGCCGGACTATGCCGAGGCGAACCTCAATCTCGGCGTCGCCCTCGCCGAGCTGGGCCGGGTCGCGGAGGCCCTGCCGCCGCTGCAGGCCGCCGTCCGCCTGGCGCCGGGCTCGGCCGCCGCCCATGGGAACCTCGCGGCGGTGCTTGACCAGGCGGGCCGGTTGCCGGAAGCCGTGGCCGAGTATCGGCGGGCGCTCGCGCTGGAGCCCGACTACGCGGAGGCGCGCTCTAACCTCGGCAACGCTCTCGCCCGTCTGGCTCGGGGACCTAGTCGATGACCTGGTAGACCCAGACGCGCTGCCCGCGCAGTGCCGGGTGGGCCGGCAGGGGATAAGGAATCGCCCGCAGCCACGCCGGCAACGGCCCCGCGCCGAGCAGCGCGGCGGCGAACGAATCGACGGGCAGGGGAGAGCCGGGAGGAAGGCTCCGCGCCAGCTGCACGTAGGCCGCCGCAAACGGATCCCACGAGGCCAGGATGATGTGCGTCACGTGGTGACTGGCGATCAGCACGCGCGCCCTCTCCGCGGTCGGCGCCGCGAAGATCTGCGCCGCCGCCTCCAGGCCGTCCCGGTTTTCCCAGTAGAAGGTCCCCAGCCCCTGCAGGCTGCCGTGGTAGATCAGGGAGGTCGTGGTGTCGGGGGTGCTCAGCACGACGACGGGGCTGCGCCCGGCGCCGAGGCGGAGCCAGGCGGCGAGGTCGCGCTCCACGAGCCCATGGACGTCCTCCTGCGTGTAGCCGGCCTCGGCCTGGGCGAGAATGACCGCACTCGCGGCCCCCGGAGCGATGAGGAGCGCGCAGATGAGCCTCCAGCCGCGGCCGCGCAGGCCGGTCGGCGCCGGCTTCTCCAGCGGAAAGATTGGGAGCGTCGCCGCCAGGGCGAGGATCGAGGCGAAGCCCCACCAGCGGATCTGCCGGGTTGCCAGGACCACCTCGAGGGCAGCCGGCACGATCGCGAGGGCGAGCTGGACCCGGCGGAAGGCAGGCGTGGCCTTTCGGCCGAGGACGACCAGCGGCAGGAGGACCAGGGCCAGCGGAAGGACCCGGGCCAGGGCGGTAAAGTCAAAGCCGCGGCGGCCCAGGTACGAGCCGAGGCCCTGGAATTCCAGGATGTACTGCGTGTGCAGGCGCCAGAGAAACGGATCGGAGAGAAGGAAGGTCCGGCTGCCGGCCAGCAGGATCGCGGCGGGCAGCGGGACGAGCAGGGCCGTTGCCGCGAGCAGGGCGGGGAACTCGGAGCGGCGCCCGACCAGGGGTCCGCGGTTCGACCGGCGCCCGATCCGGCACAGCAGCTCGCCGCCGCCCAGCCAGGCCAGGCCGTAGAGCGGATGATTGACCTCCAGCCTCCAGCCCAGGTGCGCCGGAAAATATTCGGCGGCATAGGCGGCCAGGCTGGCGGCGCAACCCGCGACACCCCACCACCGCCAGAGCTCGGGACGCAGGCCGCCCTCTGCGTCCTCCGGGCCGCGGCGCCGGATCCAAAACGAGGCGAGCGCGCCCAGGCCGGTTCCGACGAGGATCGGCGCCAGGCTGGCCGCGCTGATCCACAGGCCCAGCCCGCCTGCGGCGGCGGAGGCGAGGAAGCAGGCGCGGGCCTGGCGCACCGTCGGCGGCCCGAAGGGCGCCGTGCTGTCGCCGACCCAGCCGCCGCCCCCGGCGAGCAGGCAGAAGACCAGGAGCAGGGCGCAGGCCTCCGCGGCGCCGTGGTGCTCCGCATTGCCGGCCAGAAAATTGAGGTAGCAGGGATAGCTTGAGACCAGCCCGAGCGCGAGGAGGCCCGCCCCCACCGAGGAGAAGCGGGCGGCAACAAAGGGAGTCAGTCCCAGCAGGAGCAGGCACAGCAGCAGCGGATTGGACACCAGCACGGCATCCTCGACGGCCTCCCCAAGCGAACGGCCGGAGATGGCGCGGTCGATCCGAGCCAGGAGCTCGAGCCAGGCGTGCTGGGGAAGGGACCAGTGCACCTCGCGCCCGTTGGGCGCATTGTCGTAGGACACCGCGCGCAGGCGGCGCGGGCCGCCCGCCAGCGTTTCCTGCACCTGCATGACCCAATGGTAGGTGTCCAGGGCCTGCCGGGGGAGAATGAGCTGCCGGCGCCCCAGGGCAAAGCCCGTCGGGGAATCGGCCTGCGGAAGGGGCGCGACCAGGTTGACGCCCGCAAGGTTTTCGAGCGCCACGAGGTGCCGGACGCGGGCCAGGTTGTCCAGGACCACGAAGGCCAGCGCGCCCAACAGCGGGATCGTCCACCAGCTTGATTGGGGGCGAAGAAACACGCGCATGGGGACTGAGTTCAGGCTGCGGGCACGCGCTGATTTAATCAATCTTGGGCCGGGGGGGCCCGGCTTCGCCCGCCCGGGCGGGCTTCGCCGTGGCGATTTCCGGCGGGTCGCCGGAAATCGGCGGCTTGGAAAAGGCGCGGGGGTGTTGCAGCATGGGATTTCCCACATGAGCACCGGGCGAAAACTCTTCCTGGCGCTGGCCATGGCCCTGGCCGCCGGCTGGATCTACTGGCCGGCGGTGCGCGGCGGCTGGGTCTGGGACGACAAGACGGAGATGCCGCAGATGGCGGCGATTCCGGGCCGCGAGGCGCTGCGCGACATCTGGATCGCGCCGACGACCGGCGACTACTATCCGGTGAAGACGTCGCTGGAGTGGCTGGAGTGGCGGCTATGGGGGAATGATACTTTTGGCTACCATCTGGTGAACGTGGCCCTGCATGTCGCGGGCGCGATCCTCCTCTGGCGCCTGCTCAAGCGGCTCGGCGTCCGCTGCGCCCGGTTTGCAGGCCTCCTTTTCGTGGTGCATCCCCTCGCGGTCGAATCGGTGGCCTGGATCGACGAGCTGAAGAACACGCTGTCGCTGCCCCTGGCCCTCCTCGCGCTGATCGCCTACGTCAGTTTTGACGACGCGCAAGCGTCCGGCAAAACTGCCCCCCGAAGCCCGATGGACGAAGGCTGGGGCTTCTACCTCCTGAGCCTCGCCTGCTTCCTCCTCGCCATGCTGAGCAAGAGCTCCGTGGTGATGCTGCCTGTCTTCCTGCTCCTCTACGCCTGGTGGAAGCGGGGAAGGATCCGCGCGGCCGACCTCCTGGCCGCGGCACCCTTCCTGGTGATCTCGCTCGTGCTGGGCCTCGTGGCGATCCGGTTCCAGCAGGTGCACGGGCTGGCCGGGGGCATCCTCGCGCTTCCCCTCGGCGGATGGGCCGTGCGCCTGGCCCGCGCGGGGCTGATGGCGGCGTTCTATTTCTCCAAGTGCATCCTCCCCGTCGGGCTGATGCCGATCTATCCGCAGTGGACGGTGGATCCGGCCGCGCCGGTGACCTGGCTGCCGTGGCTCGCCGCGGGCGCGGGCTTCGCCTGGCTCTGGTCGCGGCGGAAGACCTGGGGACGGCATGCGCTCCTCGGGCTGGGCTGGTTTTTCCTGAACCTGGCGCCGGTCCTTGGTTTTATCCCGATTTCCCATTTTCGCTTCACTTGGACGATGGACCACCTGGCCTACCTGCCGCTGGCGGGCCTGGCCGGGCTGGCGGCGGCGGGACTGGGCGCACTGGATGTCCGCTGGGCGCAGGCGCGACCGGCCTGCCGCTGGCTGCTGCTGGGGGCGGCGGCGGCAGGCTGCGCGCTCTTGGCGGTCGTGAGCCGGCGGCACGCCGCGGCCTTTCAGAGCGACGAGACCTTCTGGAGCGACGCGCTCGCGCGCAATCCCGGCGCCTGGATCGCGGAGAACAACCTGGGCAATCTCCTCCTCGCGCGGGGCGAGACGCCGGCGGCCATCGGCCATTTCGAGCGGGCGCTCCAATTGAATCCGGCCTATCCGGAGGCGGAGTACGACCTCGGGCTGGCCTACGCCGGCTCGGGCCGCCTGCCGGAGGCGGCCGCCCACTACGCGGCCAGCCTCCGCCTGCAGCCGGGCAATGGCGACGGCCACAACAATCTCGGAAACGCCCTTCTGCGGATGGGACGCACGCCGGAGGCGATCACCGAATACACCGAGGCGATCCGCCTCGAGCCGGGGGACGCCCCGGCGCATTGCAACCTGGGTGTCGCCCTGCTGCGCACCGGCCAGGTGGAGGCGGCCATCGCGCAGTATCAGGAGGCGCTGCGGCTCCAGCCGGTCTCGGCCGACGCCCGCGCCGGCCTGGGAAATGCCCGGGCTCGCCAGGGACGGCTCGAGGAGGCGATCGCGGAGTACGGCGCTGCGCTCCGGCTGACGCCGGACGATGCCAATCTGCATTTCAACCTGGCGGTCGCTCTGGAACGGGCGGGCCGGCGGGCGGAGGCCGTCACCCAGTATGGGGAGGCCCTGCGGCTCCGGCCGGACGACGCCGACGCGCGGGAGGCCTTGCGACGGGCCCAGGCCACCCCCTAGGGATTCTGCAGCCGCCATGCCCACGACCGCGATCTCCCCCTCCTGGCGCCGCTGGCTGCTCGGGGCGCTTCTCGTCTGGGCCACGGCGCTCGCCTACCTGCCCACGCTGCGGAACGGCTTTGTCTGGGATGACGACACGTCGCTGACCCAGAATCCCTTCGTCCGGAGCGGGGAGGGCCTGCGGCAGTTCTGGCTGACGACCCAGACCCCCGACTACTGGCCGGTGACCGCGACGAGCTTCTGGGCCGAGTGGCGGCTGTGGGGGATGAACCCGCTCGGCTACCATGTTACGAACCTGTCCCTTCACGTCGTCGAGGCGCTGCTGCTCTGGGGAATCCTGCGCCGGCTGCGGATCCCCGGTGCCTTCCTCGCGGCGCTCCTCTTCGCCGTCCACCCCGTGAACGTGCAGACGGTCGCCTGGATCACCCAGAGGAAGAACCTGATGGCGATGCTGTTTTACCTGCTGTCGGTCTTCTGTTTCCTGCGGACACGATGGTATAATGATCTATCGATCAACGAGTCGCGAAAAATAGGGACAGGTTCGAAATCCCCGGGCCCGGGTGCTGAAAGCAAGGACGGGGAGCGTTCAGAACCTGTCCCTTTCTATTGGCTGAGCCTGGCCGCGTTCATCCTGGCGCTCCTGAGCAAGGGTTCGGTGGCGGTGCTTCCGCTGGTCTTCCTGGGGCTCATCGCCTGGCGCCGGCGGATCCGGGGGCGGGATCTCATTCGATTGATGCCCTTCCTCCTCGCGGCCGGCATCCTGGCGGGGGTGGACATATGGTTCCAGGGCCACCATCTGTACGCGAACGAGACGATCCGCCCGGCCGGCGCGCTGGAGCGGCTGCTCGGGGCCGGCGCCGTGGTCTGGTTCTATCTCGGGAAGGCGCTGCTGCCGCTCCAGCTCATCTTCATTTATCCGTCCTGGCGGATCGATCCGCGCCAAGTCCTCTGGTGGCTGCCGCTGGCCGGGGTGGTGGGGGCGACGGTTCTCCTGTGCCTGAAGAGCAAGGTCCTCCTTCGCCCGCTGGACGCGGGCTTCGGCGGACAGATTTCGGGCCGGCGCGTTGCGCGGCCCGAAATCTGGCGCTCTCTCCTGTTTGCGTGGGGTTACTTTTGCGTGCTGCTGCTGCCAGTGATGGGGTTCACCGACGTCTACTTCATGAAATTCTCGCTGGTGGCGGACCACTACCAGCACCTGGCGCTGATCGGGGTCACGGCGCTTGCGGGCGCGGGCTGGGCGGAATGGCGGCGACGGGCTCCCGGGGTCCTGCCGGTGGCGGCGGCGGCGGTTGTCGCCGCGGTCCTGGCCGGACTGACGTGGCGGCAATGCCTCCGGTACCGCAATGCCGAGACGCTGTTCACGGTCACGCTGCGGGAGAACCCCGGCTCGGCGATGGTGCACAATAACCTCGGCGTGATCCTGGCCGGGGAGCACCGGCTGCCGGAGGCGGCGGCCCTGTTCGGCGAGGCTCTGCGGCTGGATCCCGGCTATGCGGATGCCGAGCGCAACCTCGGACTGACGCTGGCCCGCGAGGGTCGCGCGGCGGAGGCGGTGCCGCACTACGAGGCCGCGCTGCGGCTGCAGCCGGCTTTCGCGGAAGCGGAGGACGACCTCGGCAACGCGCTGCTCGCGCTGGACCGCCCGGCCGACGCGGCGACGCACTTTGCGCGGGCGATTGCGCTGAACACCGCCGACGCCGAGGCCGAGTGCAACCTCGGGATCGCCCTGGTGCGCCTGGGTCGGATGGAGGAGGCGATTCCGCACTATGCCGCCGCCGTCCGGCTGGAGCCGGACAACGCCTCGATGCATTTCAACTTCGCCGAGGCACTGCAGCGGGTCGGCCGGCCGGGAGATGCGGCCCGGCAATACGAGGAGGTGCTCCGGCTGCGCCCCGCGGATGCCGACGCGCGGGCCGGGCTGGCGGAGGCGCACGCGGCGGCGCCTTCGGCCGTCGCCCCCTGACCGCGAGGCGGCGAGGGCTCAGGGTGCGTGTGGGGGCAGCAGCCCGTCCAATTCCACGAAAGGGGCCCGGCCGGCCGGCGTCGGGGCGGTAGCCAGGCCGCGGGCCACCAGCCGCCGAGCCTCCGGCCAGCGTCCAGCCTGGGCATCCAGCAGCGCCGTTCGGTAGTCGAGATTGAGGCTGCGGGGAAAGAAGCCCGCCTCCCGGTTGAGCTCGTCCAGGTCCGTGGGAAGGGGAGAGACCTCGGTATGGAACCAGAGGTCGGAGAAGAGCTCTGCCGCCTCGGCCTGGGGCGGCGAGAGCCTCTGGGCCGCGAGCAGCGGCTGCAGGATCGGGGTGGTCTGCGCGGTGCTGAGCTTTCCCCTCGGGCCGGCCGGCCGGGCCCGCGCCCGCTCATAGAGGATGCGGGCCAGCTCGGCGTAGGCCCGCGGCCGGGTCACCCGCGCCAGCACGGCGGCGGCGAGGAGCGGCTCGGCGGCGCCATCGTCGCCGGCGTCGCATTCGCATAGTCCCATGGCGGCGAGCAGGCGCGGATCGCGTTCGCCCTGGTCGTAGGCGCGCCGCAGGGTCCGCCGGGCCTCGTCGAGGTATTTGCCGCTCAGGGCGGGAAAGGTCCTCTTGACGAAGCCGGTCTCCAGCCGTTCCCAGTCGCCCTTGATCCGGGCGATCTCGGCCGTGGTGGCCGGCCGCAGGTCGAGCGAGAGGGATTCCAGCGGGGCGGCGGGCCGCAGCCGGAGCGTCTTACTCATGGCGTCCGGCAGGTAGCGGCCCAGCCGCTCCCGCATGGCGGCGTAGCCTTGGCCGAAGCACTCCTGGAACAGCGGCTCCGTGACCGGCTCGCGGCTGGCGCGGTCGACAAACCTGAAGAACGCCTCGCGGGCGCCGTTCCGGTCATCGAGGCCCCAGCGCACAAAGAGGGTGGACTGGGCGAGCCAGGTCGCGTGATAGGCCGCCGCGACCGCGGCCGGCGCCGCCGGCTGCCGGGGCGCGACCAGCAGGTCCGCCAGGGGGAGCAGCGCGGTTGCGGGATCCTTCCGGACGGCCTCCGCCGCCTCGCCCGAGGTCCAGTCCATCGGCTCGAGCTCGATCTGGCGCGTCTCGAAGGCCAGGGAAGGAAGCAGCCGCATGACCCCGAGGATGAACCAGGGCGGCAGCGGCGGCGTGCGCCGCTGCATGAGGAAACTGACATAATCCGGGGTGAGTCCGAGCTGGCTCTTCTGCAGCTGGGAGTCGTCGAGCAGGGCGAAGATCGTGTAGGCGTCCGTGTCCTGCAGCCGGAGGTTGGGCAGCACCGAGACGCGCACGCGCGGCGCGGGGAAGCCCCCGCGGCCGGCAAAGGGGACGTCCGTCCCGGGGTCGGCGTCGGGAACCGGTTTCTGGAACATCTCCTCCTGCACGTCCTGCTTCAGCCGGTCGCGCATGTCGTTTCCGCCGAGGATGTGCACGACCGGCGCCGACAGGCTGAGCTGGAGGTCCGGGGGGACCACGGTCTGCAGCAGCTGGCGCAGGTGCTGGAACTGCTCCATGAACTGCTGGGTGGTGGAGTCGCCGCAGACGGAGAGCACCTCGAGACCCGGCGCCTCCGCGTAGCGCCACGCGAGCGGGTTCTTCGCCTCCGCAACGATCAGGGGCGGCAGCTCGACCACCTTGTCGGTTTCGGCGCCGCGGAGGGTTCCGGCCATGGCGGCAATCGGCAGGAGCAGGGTGGGGAGCGGGCGGAAAGGCAAGGGGAGGGGCGGGAGAGGCCACCGACGATGCAGGTCGGTCATGCCCTGTCGATAAGACGGACGCCGGGGCCTTTGGCTGCGGTGTTTTTCAACGTGACCTCCGGGCGGCTCGGGGGAGAATGGCCGCAACCTCCGCATGAAGCGCCTCCTCCGCCCCGAACTGCTGGTCGTCTGCGGGCTGCTGGCCCTGGTCACGGGGGTGGTGCTGGTCCTCCCGGAGAACCTGATTTTTGCCTCCCCCTACGGGGACCTGCCCGCGCAGTTCGTCCCCTGGCGGGCCTTCGCCGCCGCCAGCCTGCGCGCGGGGCATCTGCCGCTCTGGAATCCCTACACCTACTCGGGCGAGCCGTTCCTCGGCGGGTTCCAGTCGGCGCTGCTCTATCCCCCGAATGTCATCTTCCTCTTCCTGCCGCTGGCCGCGGCGATCAACCTCTCGATCCTGGCGCACCTCGTGGTGCTGGCCTGGGGCATGTACCGGTGGGCCCGCCAGCGCGGGCTGCATCCGGCGGCGGGGCTCGCCTGCGGCCTGACCCTGGCGCTGGGAGGGACGGTTTACCCGCACATTTATGCGGGCCATCTCCCGAACCTCTGCACGATGGCCTGGGTCCCCTGGGTCCTGGGCGGGCTGGAGGGGTGGTGGGCCTCGCGGCGCGTGGCCGGCCTCTTCCAGGCGAGCGCGGGCGTCTGCCTGCAGATCCTGGCGGGCCATCCCCAGGTAGTCTTCCTGACCGCCATTGCCGCCGGCCTGCACGCCCTGGTCTGCTCGGTGGCGGAGCCCGCGGTGCGGCGGCGGGCGTTGCCGACGGTCGCGGCCTGCTACGGCGCGGCCGCCCTGCTGGCGGCGGCGCAGCTCTTTCCGGGCCTGGCCGCAGTCGGGGAGAGCGCCCGGCAGGCCCAGCCCTTCGCCGCGGCCAGCATCTTCTCCTTCCCGCCGATAAATTTCCTGACGCTTTTTGCTCCCGGTTTTTTCGGCGATCACCTGCACGATCCCTATTGGGGCCGGTGGTACCTCCAGGAGATGTCGGTCTTCCTCGGGGCGGTGGGCGTCGTCCTGGTCGTGGCGGGCGCATTCGCCCCGGGGGACCGCCGGCGCACCCGGCTCGATCTCGCGGTCGGAGCGCTCCTCCTGCTGCTGGCGCTGGGGGCCAACACGCCGTTCTATCGTCCGCTGTTCGACTATGTGCCCGGCTTCCGCGTGATCCGGGGCATGTCGAAGTTCACTTTTCCGGCGATGGTATTCCTCGTGCTGGCCCTCGGCGCGGGGGCGGATGCCCTGGTCCGGGGCCGGTTGAACCGCCGGGCGGCGGCCGGCTTCGCCTTCGTCGCGGCGCTCGCGCTCGCCGCCGCGGGCGCGCTCGTCCTGGGACAGCCGGATTGGATTGCCGGCTACATCCGGACCGGGCTGGCCCTCAACCAGGTCGATTCCCACCTGGCGCAGCTGCTGCAGGGATCCTTCGTGCTCGACGCCACCGGCCGGGCCGCCCGGTCGCTATGGATCGCGGGGGCATGCTGCTTCCTGGCCGGCGCCAGCCTCTGGGGCATGGAGCGGCGGCCCGCGCTGCGCTGGATGCCGCTCTGCCTCCTGAGTCTGGAAATGGTCGCGTTCGCCTGGACAAATTCCACGGCCTGTGACGCCAATGCCGCCGTTTCCCCGGGCGTGCGGCAATTCCTGGCGCAGCATCCCGGCGACTATCGGGTGCTGATGCGCCTCTCCGCGTCGGGCTTCGATGGCGGTTTCCTTTGGCAGACGCCCGACCTGTGGGGCAACGATCCCTTCCTGCCCAGCCGCTACGCCGAATTCATGAGTTTCACGCAGGGCGGCGATCCGGACAACAGCGGCCAGTTTATCGGTTTCAAGTCCACCCCGCCCCTCTATGCCCTGCTGCGTTGCCGCTACACCTTTGCCGTCGGTCCCGATGGCCACGCCGCGGCCTTTCCCGCCCCGGCCGAGCCCATGGAACGCGCCCAGCTGATCTCCGATTATCGGGCGCCCGGCGGCCGCAACGCGATCTTTGCGGCGATGGCCCGGCCGGATTTTGATCCGCGCCGCACGGTTCTCCTCGAGAGCGAGCCATCGCCGCCGCCGGTGCCCTCCGCCGATCCGGGCACCGTGCACGTGGTGGAGACTTCCCCGGACACGCTCGAGATCGAGGCCGACGTGAAATCCCCCGCGCTCCTGCTCGTCACCGATTCCTACAGCCGCGACTGGCGGGCGGTGCCGCTCGCGGGGAGCTCGCAGCAGGCTTACCAGGTCCTGCCGGCCGACTACATCCTGCGCGCCGTGCCGCTGGCCGCCGGGCATCACCGGCTGCTCATGGAGTACTCCCCGCCCTCATTCCGGCTCGGCCTCGCGGTCTCGCTCGTCGCGTGGCTGGGATGGCTCGCCGCCGCGATCTTCGTACGAAGGGGTCGGGCCGCTACTTGTTAATTTTTTCCAGGTCACGGTTGGGATATCCCTTGGGATCAATTCAAAAATCAACAACGAGCGGCCCGACCCTTTTCAGGCTGTGGCCGGCGCTGCTGGTCGTAGCCGCCGGGCTCTGGGCCCACGGGCCGGCGCTGCACGGCGGCTGGGTCTGGGATGACACCGTCGAGGTGACGCAGAACCCGGTGTTACAGGATCCCGCGGGCCTGGCGCGGATCTGGACGGGGCCCGTGGGTTCCGACTACTTCCCGCTGAAGAGCACGGTGCTGTGGATGGAGTGGCGGCTATGGGGGATGAACCCGCTGGGCTACCATGCGGTCAGCATCGCCCTGCACCTGGCCGGTGCGCTGCTCTTCTGGTGGCTGCTTGCGAAGCTCGGCGTGCGGCTGGCCTGGGCGGGCGGCCTCCTGTTCGCGGTCCACCCGCTGGCCGTCGAGTCGGTCGCATGGGCCTCGGAGTTGAAGAACACGCTTTCGCTGCCCCTTTTCCTCCTGTCGCTGATCCTGTACCTCGAATTCGACCAAAAGGGGTCAGGCCCTGAATTCCGTAATCCGCGGGAATTGCAGAATTCAGGGCCTGACCCCTTTTACTGGATCAGCCTGCTCTGCTTTCTGGCCGCTCTTCTGAGCAAGCCCTCAGTCGTCATGCTTCCGGCGGTGATCCTCCTGCATGCGTGGTGGCGCCGGGGCCGGATCGGGCGGCGCGACCTGATGGGCGCCGCCCCCTTCCTGGCCCTTTCACTCGTCTTCGGGCTCCTCACGATGCACTTCCAGTCCCGGCTGGCCCTCGGCCAGTGGACGATTCCCTGGGGCGGCCTGGGCTCCCGCCTGGCGGTCGCCGGCTTGAACCTCGGCTTCTACCTCCGGCTTTGCCTCTGGCCGGCGGGCTTGCTGCCGATCTATCCCCAATGGAGCGTGACTCCGCCGGCCCTGGTCCAGTTTCTCCCGTGGATCCTGGTCCTCGCGCTAGGCGGTTGGCTGGCGACGAGGCGCACGGCCTGGAGCCGCGCGGTCCTCCTCGGGCTGGGGTGCTTCGTCCTCAGCCTCCTGCCGGTGCTGGGCTTCGTGCCCATGTCGTACTTTCATATTGCCTGGGCGGCCGACCATCTCGCCTATCTGCCGCTGCTTGCGGTGATCGGATTGGCGGCGGCGGGGCTGGACTTGGTCCGGTCGAGGCTGGCTATGGGAACTGGCGTGGCGGTCCTCACCGTTCTCCTGGCGGTCCAGAGCCGGCGCTATGCCGACAGCTTCCGCGATGACGGCGCGCTCTGGAGCCGGACGCTCGAGGGCAATCCGTCGGCGTGGCTGGCCCACAACAACCTGGCCAACTTCCTCGTCGCGCGCGGCGAGCGCGAGGCCGCCCTCGGCCATTTCGCCGAGGCGGTGCGGCTGAAGCCCGACTATGCCGAGGCCCACTACAATTGGGGCCTCGCGCTGGCCCTGGCGGGCCGGCTGCCGGAGGCGGTCTCGCACTACGAGGCGGCGCTGCGGCTGCGGCCCGATTCGGCGGTCATGCAGGAGAAGCTGGGCAACGCCCTGGTGAACCTGGGCCGGCCGGAAGAGGCGATCGTCCGTTACCGGAAGGCGCTGGAACTCGATCCCCGCAGCGCCGAGGCGGAGGCCAATCTCGGCGTGGCGCTGATGCAGCTCGGCCGGATCCCGGAGGCGATCGGCCACGCGGAGGCGGCGCTGCGGATCGATCCCGGCTACGTCGCCGGGCACATCAATCTCGGCAATGCGCTGGCAAGGGTTGGCCGAACCGACGCGGCGATATCGCAGTTCCAGGCGGCCCAGCGGATGGGCGCCGCGGACCCCAACCTGGATTTCAATCTCGCGACGGCGCTGCTGCAGGCGGGGCGCAAGGCTGAGGCCATCGAGCAGTATGAGGCGGCGCTGCAGCTCCGCCCGGGCGACGACGAGACGCGGAAGCTGCTGGCGGACCTGCGGGCGACCCCCTAGCGCCGCGCGGGGACGGCCCTCGCTTCCAGCGCCGCAACGTCGGGCCCCCGTTCGGCCGGCGGGCCGTCGAGGGCCTGGGCGATCTCGGCATCGGTCAGCCGGTACACCAGGATCGAGTAGTTGACGGCATCGTCCGGCGGCCGGTGCCGAAGGTAGGCCTTCAGCCGCGCGAAGCGAAACTCGTCGAACTCGAGGACCTGCAGCAGGGTGTTCCAAAGCTGGACGGGATTGGCCCGGGCGAGGGCGGCGGCGCGAACGGCGGGATCGTCGCTGAGGTAGGGCTGCGCCACCGGGCGGAGCTGCTGGTAGGTCTGTTCGTACCGGGGGTTCCACGGGCCCCACGGCATGCCCCAGGGCCGGACCGAGCCGAACTTCACCGATTGGAGGATTGTGCCGCTGATGAAATACGTGCCGGCCTGCAGCCGGAGGTAGGGGGCCTTGCGCAGGAAGACGGCGCGATAGGTTTCGCCCGGCACCTGGTGGACCGCGCCGATGGCGTCGAATTCCGGATATCGCGCGCGGAAGTCGTTGATGCCGGCCTGCAGGTGTTCGCGCGGAAAATTCTGCACATAGAAGGGCAGCGCCGCGGGATCGAGGACCGGCAGGATGCAGTTCGTCAGTTCCGCCGGGATGCGGTAGGTGGCGGGGCTGCCGCTTCCGAAATATGCCAGGTAGACGCGGCCAGCCGGCGGATGGCGGATGAGATAGTCCCGGAGAGCCGGCAGCTCCTGGCCCCAGTCCGAGGAGCTGTCTACCAGGTGCCGGTAGCCATCGGCCGGAGCGACCAGCCCGTTGAAATAGGCGAGGTAGTTGGGGAAGCGCCAGGCCATCTCGGCGGCCAGCGCCACGAGGAGGCAGGCCAGCAACGCCAGGCCTGTGGGCAGCCGCCTGCGCCCGGCTTCCGAGACCTCGGCCGGCCAGCCGGCGGCGGCGCCGCAGAGGACAAAGAGCGGCGCGTAGGTCGGCAGGATGTGCCGGTGTCCGATGTTCACATGGCTGCAGATCGCGGCCGTCCAGAAGCAGACGAGGAGGGCCCAGAGCGGCAGCGTCGCGTGGAGGGCCGGGCCCAGCCGCCGGCCCAGGCCCTCGGGCTCCCGGCGCCGGCGGGCGGCCGTGGCGATGACGGCGAGCGCCGTGATCCCAAACAGGGCCAGGGGCGTCTTGACCAGAAAGGTATAGGGAAAAAAACGGCGCCAACCGCGCAGGCTGTACTCGCCGTTCAGGAAGGCGCCGCGCTGCCCGGACAAATGCCAGGTGTAAGCCGATCCGTAGAGGAATGCTTCCGGGAGCAGGCGATGGCTGCGGGCAAAGTCAAAGATCCGGGCGGCCGGCGCGGAGGGCGGAGCGGTCGGGGTCGGCTGTTCCAGCACGTCCGCCCACGAAAGATAGTGCCGGTCGGCCCCCGGGGCGCCGGACGCCGCGGGGGCGAAGGCCGAGTAGCGAAAACCATAGCAGGCCCAGATCACGGCCGCCACGATCAGGACGTGGGCGAGGACGACGCCGAGGAAGGCGAGCGCCTGGCGGCCGCGCCCGGCCAGCGCCGGCCCTGGGACGAATTCCTGGGGCAGCGGGCTGCCGTCGGCCAGCCGGGCCGCGAGCAGCACCAGCGAGATCGGCAGGATCACGACGGCCGACATCTTGGAGACCGCCAGGCCGCCCATGATCAGGCCGCTCAGCAGGAGTCGGCCGGCCGAGAGCCGCTGCAGGAGCGCCCAGAGGCAGAGGGGCGAGGCAAGCAGGAAGAACGCGGCGGCCAGGTCCGAGGTCATCAGCGCCCCGTTGGCCAGGATCGTGGGATTGAGGACGTAGAGCAGGAGCGAGAGCATGCCCCCGGCCGGCCCGAAGAGCCGGCGCGCGGTCGCCCAGACCAGCCCGCCCAGCGCCAGCGCCAGGAGGCCGCTCGCGATCCGGCCCCGCCAGAGCATGGTGATCTCGTCGTGGCCCATCCGGTGAAACCACTGGTCGGCGACGACCCATTCGTCCGAGGTCCGCCAGGCCTCGGACTGGATCGAGGGGAAGCGGTAGCCGCTCAGGACGAGCGGCAGGGCGGCGAGCCGCTGCGGGAGGTTGCCGTTCTCGGGATCGAGCCGATAGTCGCCGAAATTCCAGTAGCTCGCCCCGGCGGTCGCATGGACGATCTCGTCATAGGCCAGCCCCTTGTCGCGGACGCCGGCCAGGAGGACGATCCAGAAGGCGACCAGGACGAGCCCGGCGGCCCGCCCGCTGGTCAGGCTGCTTCCCCAGTCGCCGGACTGTACGGCATGGATCGATGGTTGAATCCGCGGATGTTCGCCGATATGAAAGCAGACTCAACCTGGATTGCACCAGTCCGCGGTTAACCCCATGACCCCCTCCCGCCTCTTCCTTCCGGCCGGCGCGCTGCTCGGCCTTTTGCTCGGAGCCACCGGCTGCGCCTGGGTGCAGCGGACCCTGGCGCCCAAGCCCGCGCTCGCCGCCGCGAGCGACGCCGCGGCCGCCGCGGTCGCGGCGGCAGGGACCACCCACCAGATCGCGCCGGGCGTCTTCCAGCCGACCTGGCAGTCGCTGGAGCAAAACTACCGGTGCCCGGAGTGGTTCCGCGACGCGAAGTTCGGCATCTGGGCGCACTGGACGGCCCAGTGCGTGCCCGAGCAGGGCGACTGGTACGCGCGCAAGATGTACCTGCAGGGCGACAAGGACTACGACTACCACGTCGCGCACTACGGCCATCCCTCCGCGTTCGGCTTCATGGAGATCGACAACCTCTGGAAGGCCGAGCATTGGGATCCCGAGAAGCTGATGGACCTCTACGTGCGGGCGGGCGCGAAGTACTTCGTCGCCCTGGCCAACCATCACGACAATTTCGACGCCTACGACTCGAAGTACCACGCCTGGAACTCGGTCAACGTCGGCCCGAAGCAGGACATCGTCGGCACCTGGGCCCGGGTCGCCCGGGCGCGCGGCCTCAAGTTCGGCGTGACCAACCACTCCTCGCACGCCTGGGATTGGTTTACGCCCGCCTATGGCTACGACCCCGAGGGCCCGAAGGCGGGCGTCCGCTACGACGCCTACACGCTGACCCGGGCGGATGGGAAGGGAAAGTGGTGGGACGGCCTCGATCCGCAGGATCTTTACACCGGCCCCAATACGGTGATGCCCGCCGGGTTCACCACGATCGCGCAGGCGAACGCCTGGCACAAGACGCACGACGGCATCTTCACGGAATACGCGCCCCCGAACAACCCCGGCTTCGTCAACACGTGGTTCCTGCGCTGCCAGGACCTGATCGACAAGTATCATCCCGACCTCCTCTACTTCGACGATTCCGAGCTGCCCTTCGGCCAGACCGGCCTCGACATTGCGGCGCACTACTACAACGCCGCCGCGGCCTGGAACGGCGGGAAGACCGAGGTGGTCCTGAACTCGAAGAAGCTCAAGCCGGAGGAGCGGCCGTCGATGGTGGAGGACTACGAGCGCGGCTCCTCCGACGAGATCCAGCCCCAGCCGTGGCAGACCGACACCTGCATCGGCTCCTGGCACTATGAGCGGGCCCGGCTCGACCAGCACACGTACAAGACCGTCGCGCAAGTCGCGCAGATGCTGGTCAACATCGTGAGCAAGAACGGCAACCTGCTCCTCAACATCCCGGTCCGCGGCGACGGCACGATCGACGCGGACGAGGTGGCCTTCCTCCAGGGCCTGGGCGACTGGATGGCCGTGAACGGCGAGGGCATCTTCGGCAGCCGGCCGTGGAAGGTGTCCGGGGAGGGCCCCTCCCGCGTCGCCGGCGGCATGTTCAACGAGAACAAGGTGAAGTACGGCGCGCAGGACATCCGCTTCACCAGCAAGGGCGGCGCGCTCTACGCCTACTTCCTCGGCTGGCCCGCGGACGGCAAGGTGACGATCCACGTGCTGGGCAGCGGCACGGCGGACCGGCCCGCGCTCCTCGACCGGAAGATCGCGGCCATCCGCCTCCTCGGCGCCGCGGCGACGGTGCCCTGGACCCAGGATGCCGACGGGCTGCACGTGGAGCTGCCCGCGGGCGCCCCGCCATCGCCGGTGGGCGCGCTGCGCCTGAGCTTCGAATGAGTCCAGCCGTGGGAATTCGCCGGCTGGCCCTTGTCTCCATCCTCGGGCTGGCCGGGGCGGGGACGCGGTTGGCGGCCGACGCGCCTTGGATTCCCGACCTTGGCGACGGCACCTACAAGAACCCCGTCCTCTTTGCCGATTATTCGGATCCCGACGCGATTCGGGTCGGCGACGACTTTTATCTCGTATCGTCGAGTTTTCATTGCGTGCCGGGCCTGCCGGTCCTGCATTCGAAGGACCTGGTCAACTGGCAGCTGATCAACCACGCGCTCCCCGTGCAGGTGCCGGCAGATCACTTTTCGGCGGTGCGCCACGGCGAAGGCGTGTGGGCCCCGGCGATCCGGTTTCACGCGGGAAAGTTCTGGATCTATTATCCCGATCCGGATTTCGGCATCTATGTCGTCAAGGCGACGGATCCGGCCGGCGTCTGGTCGGCCCCCGTCCTGGTGATGGGCGGCAAGGGTCTGATCGATCCCTGTCCCCTGTGGGACGACGACGGGCGGGTTTATCTTGTGCACGGCTGGGCGAAGAGCCGCTCCGGCATCAACAACCGGCTGACGGTGAACCGCCTCGCGCCTGACGGCCTGAGCGCGGCGGACGCCGGCACGGTCGTGATCGACGCCGACAAGCTGCCCGGGTGGAGCACCCTGGAGGGGCCCAAGTTCTACAAGCGCCACGGCTACTACTACATTTTTGCCCCGGCGGGAGGGGTGGTCCCCGGATACCAGGCGGTATTTCGGGCGAAGTCCATCTATGGTCCCTACGAGAACCGGATCGTTCTCGCCCAGGGCAACACGCCGATCAACGGCCCTCACCAGGGCGCGTGGGTCGACACGCCGGCAGGGCAGGACTGGTTTCTCCACTTCCAGGATCGGGGCGCCTTTGGCCGGGTCGTGCACCTGGAGCCGATGGTCTGGCGGAGCGATGACTGGCCCGTGATCGGGTCGGACACCGGCCACACGGGGAAGGGCGAGCCCGTGCTGACTTGCCGCAAGCCGGACGTGGGGCGCACGTATCCGATCGCCGGGCCGGCGACCAGTGACGAATTCGACTCGCCTGTTCTCGGCCTGCAATGGCAATGGCAGGCCAACCCGCGGCCGGAGTGGGCCTCCCTTTCCGCCCGTCCGGGCAGCCTCCGGCTTTATGGCGTGCCTGAGTCCCCGCGAGAGAGTGGGGGCAATTGGCTCTACAACGCGCCGAACCTCCTGCTGCAGAAGTTTCCCGCGCCCGGCTTCACCGCCACGACCGAAATCGCGGCTGCGGGCCTCGGGACCGGGGATTGCGCGGGGCTGGCCGTCATCGGCTATGATTGCGCCTGGATCGGCCTCCGGGAGGTAGGGGGCGCCCCGGTGCTGACCTGCGGTTCCTTCGGCGATCCGCGCCGCCCCGTCAACTCGGGGACGATGCGATTCTCGCAGGAGCGAGTCCGATTTCCGGTCTACCTGCGCGTGGCGGTCGACGCCCACGCCCTCTGCCGTTTCAGCTACAGCTTCGACGGCGACAGCTTCAAGGAGTTCGGCTCCCCCCTGCAGGCTTCGGTCGATCGCTGGATCGGGGCCAAGGTCGGGCTCTTTGCAGCCCGTCCGGTTTCGCCGGTCTCGGCTCCGCCGTGGGGCTGGGCCGATTTCGACTGGTTTCGCTTGGGCCCCTGACCGTCAGCGGGCCAGCCAGCCGCCGTCGACGGCGATCGTGTAGCCGTTGACGTAGTCCGAGGCCGCGGAGGCGAGGAAGACCACGGTGCCCTTCAGGTCCTCGGGCAGCCCCCACCGGCCGGCCGGGATCCGGGCCAGGATCGAGGCGCTGCGGTCCGCATCGGCGCGCAGCGGCGCCGTGTTGTCGGTGGCCATGTAACCCGGCGCGATGGCGTTGATGTTGATGTTCCGGCCGCCCAGCTCGCTGGCCATGAGGCGGGTGAGGCCCTGGACCGCGCTCTTCGAGGAGGTGTAGGAGGGCACGCGGATGCCGCCCTGGAAGGACAGCATCGAGGCGATGTTGATGATCTTGCCCGCGGCCTTGCGGGCGAGCAGGTCGCGCACGAAGCACTGGCTGAGGAAGAAGACCGCGTTGATGTTGATGTTCATCACATCGTCCCAGTCCTTTTCGCTGAAATTCTCAAACGCCTCTCGCCGGATGATGCCGGCGCAGTTCACCAGGATGTCGAGGTGGCTGAAGGTCTTCTTCGCCTCGGCGACGATGCCGGGGATGGACTTGCGATCGCCGAGGTTGCCCACGATCGCGGCGCACTGGCGGCCGAGGGCCCGCACCTGCTTCGCCGTGTCGTCCACGGGGAGGATGTCGACCGCAACGATGTCGGCCCCGGCTTCGGCCAGCGCGAGGGCCATGCCCTGGCCGAGCCCGCGCGAGGCGCCGGTGACCACGGCCACTTTTCCGTCCAGCTTGAAGAGATCGAGGATATTGGTGTTCATGAGGGGGAGGGGGATTGAGGACTGGGGGACGGGCCTTGTCACCACTGTTATGGCGGCCGGGGAAGGACGCCTTGCCAATGCCGGCCGATCGGATTCTTATCGGTTTCGCGTCACCCCTTGGTTGGCCGGACGTCTGGCCTGGGGCATGGCCTCGACCCCTTCCTCCGGACGGCTTCCATGAGATCCCCCTGCTCCTCCCCCTTGTTTCTCGCGCCGCTGCTGGCCGCCGCGCTCGGGTGCCTGCCTCTGACGGGCCAGGCCGCCACCTGGCCGGCGAATGATCCCCCGAAGACCACGATCGGGCTCGCACCGCCTGCGACCGGCGGCACGGTCCTTTGGAATGGGCGGGATCTCGACGGTTGGACGGTATTCCTCAAGGACCCGAAGGTGGACCCGAAGAGTGTCTGGTCGGTGGTCGACGGCTCCCTGCACCTGACGGGCCAGCCCTACGGGTATCTCCGGTCGGCCAAGGCCTATGGCAGTTTTCACCTGCACGTCGAATGGCGTTATCCCGTCGGCTCGGCCGCCTCGAGCAACAGCGGCGTCTTTGTGCTGGTCCATGGGCCCGACGCGATCTGGCCATCCGGCATCGAATGCCAGCTGCGGGCGGGGGAGGCGGGCCAGATGATTGGCACAGACGTCATCCTGCCCGGCGCGCCGTTCCTTCGCGCCAAGTGGCGCGCGCCGGCGCTCCATCCTCCACAGGAGAAGGCGTTCGGCGAATGGAACGCGTATGACATCTTTTGCCGCAATCAAATCGTGGAAGTCTGGGTCAACGGCGTCCTGCAGAACCAGTTTGCGGGCGTGACCTTTGTTTCCGATCCGGGCCTGAAGGTCCTGCGCGGGTCGATCCTTCTCCAGTTGGAAGGCGCGCCCATAGATTTTCGCAATATCTGGCTCGAAGGCCTGTTTTAAGTACGCTAGTCCTCCTCTTCCCGTGAAAATCCACTACTCCTCCAGTCCCGCCGAAACCAACACGCTGAGCACCGAGCAGCTGCGCGAGCAGTTCCTGATCGGGGGTCTCTTCAAGCCCGGCGAGGTCATTGCGCACTACACCGACCTTGACCGCATGATCGTGGGCGGGGCGATGCCCACGAGCGCGCCGCTGGCGCTGCCCAGCGCCAAGGAGACCGGCACGGACTTCTTCCTGGCGCGGCGGGAGATCGGGATCCTCAACCTCGGGGCGCCCGGCGCGGTCAAGGTCGGGGGCACCC
>CAZKAH010000001.1:24803-313366 GCA_964550715.1 uncultured Opitutaceae bacterium | reverse complement strand
GCCGGTTCGAGGAGCTAGCCTTCATCATCCGCATCATGTGCGCGGACACCCACAACGAGCTGGTCGGCGCCTGGAAGGCCATCAACGCAGTACCAGAACCCGCTCGATCGCAGGCCCTGGTGATATTGCAGGACATGTCCGCGGTCACCTACGACCGGGCCGGCGGGGATCTCGCTCAGGCGCTCACCTCACGCGACCAAGTGGACGCGGTGCAGCTAGCCCGGGAACTGGCCGACAGGTTCCGGCGGCAATACGCGCACGCAACTGCCTTGGCCGAAGGATCGAGGCGTTGAGCGCGAAGCACGGACCATTCTCAGAAATTTGAAAATAGAGCTTGACCGATACATCTGTACTACTTCAGGTAGTACAGATGCTTCCCTTCGCCGTTGAACTAAAGCCGGGGCTTCCCGTCGCGGAGCAGATCCTGTTTTACGCGAAGAAGGCGGTCGTTTCCGGGCTGCTCAAGCCGGGAGACAAGTTCCCCTCCATCCGGCAGCTCAGCCAGGAGCTGCGGATCAATCCCAACACAGCGCACAAGGTGATTGCCGCCCTGGTCGCCGAAGGGGTGCTCGTGACCACCCCTGCCGTGGGCAGCATCGTGGCCCAGCGCTCACTGGGAGACAAAAAAGACCGGGCTGAGCTGCTGGGCGCCGAGCTCGAGAAACTGGTGGTCGAGGCCAAGAAATTGGGCCTCGACCTGGACGACGTCCAAGACGGAGTCGCAGCCCACTGGAAGCGCCTGGGAGGCGCCTGAACCGGCATTTTCATCCATGAACGCCATTGAAATTCAGAACCTCGGCCGCCGTTTCGGCCGCACGGACGCGGTCCACGACCTCAGCCTAACCGTACCCCAAGGAAGCGTCTTCGCCCTGCTCGGACCCAACGGAGCCGGCAAGACGACCACGATCAAGATCCTGATGAACTTCATCCCGCCGACTTCGGGTCGCGCCCTGGTGCTCGGAACCGATTCGACCAAGCTCGGCCCGCGGGAGCGCGTCGAAATCGGTTATGTCTCGGAGAACCAGACCCTGCCGCTTTGGATGACGGTCCGCCAGCTGCTCGACTACTGCCGGCCCTTCTATCCGACTTGGGACCGCGCCCTGGAAAAGACTCTGCTCGCCCGGTTCGACCTGCCGGAGGATCGCAAGCTCAAGAACCTTTCCCGCGGCATGCTGATGAAAGTGGCCCTGATGGCCGCGCTGGCATACCGGCCAAAGCTTCTGGTACTCGACGAGCCCTTCAGCGGCCTCGACCCGCTGGTGCGGGACGAGTTTGTCCAGGGGATTCTCGAAGCTTCCGAGCTCGGCAACTGGACCGTTTTCGTCTCATCGCACGACATCGAGGAGGTCGAGCGATTGGCGGATTATATCGGCGTGATCGATCGCGGGCAGACGAAGCTCAATGAATCCGCGGAATCGCTCGTGGCCCGGTTCCGCCGCGTCGAAGTGAACCTGCAGGGTCGCAGCCCCTCGCTGGAGGGGGCGCCCGCCGACTGGCTCATGCTCGATCGGGTGGGAGAGCGGGTGATGTTCGTCGACAGCCGCTATTCCGCGGAGGCCACCGATGCCCTCTGCCGGAAGCACTTCCCTCAAAGCACGGTGACCGCAATTCACATGAGCCTGCGGGAAATCTTTCTCTCGCTCGCCCGCACGAGTCGCAAAAGCACCAAAGGATCCATCTCATGAAACTAGCCTGGCATATCGTCTCAAAGGATTTCCGCCGATTCTGGCTTGGCGCCCTGCTGCTCGCGGTTCTGGTCGGTCTGAAACTCTTTCTCGTCGACGCGGTATTTCACAATGAAATCAACGCGGACTGGATCAGGCGAGTGAGGACCTACCAGCTCATCCTGCTGATCGCCCAGTTGGTTTTCTCCTTTTTCCTCGCAGTGGCGGCGATCCAGGAGGATCCAGTGCCGGACCCTGGCGCGTTCTGGCAAACTCTCCCCATCACCCGACGCCAGCTCCTGGGAGCGAAGCTGACGAGCGTGATTTTGCTTTGCGTGCTGCCGCCGCTCCTGGTGCTAGCGGGCGGTTGGCTGTTCCTGGCTCCGTCAGTCGGATCAATGGGGTGGCCCTTGCTCGTGCTGGCCGAAGCCCAGCTGGGGCTGGCGCTGCTGGCCTTTGCCTTCGGCAGCTTGTCGAGAAATCCTGCGCAGCTGCTCTTTTGGATGCTCGGCACGGCCCTTTGTTTTCTCGTCCCAAAGCTGATCATCGATCCGCTGCGGAGTCTCGAGCCCTTTACGCTTCCTGCCGCCCAGTTCACGCACCTGTTCCTTTTGCTGTGCGTCGGTGCAATCACGGCCGCCGCCATCACTCTCAATCAATACCTCAGTCACGCCAAGAAACGCTCGATCGTTTTCCTCGGCATCGGTTTCGGACTGGGTTTCTACGTAGTCCAGACGCTGCGCACCCGGCATGAGTTCGACTTCACAGCTGGACTACTACCGGCCCAACATGCGCTGGAAGATGAGATGGATCATCTCCCGGTCAGCATCGTCCAGGCCGACGTGGCCAAACCGCAGGGCGATTCTGACTCAGAGGTGCTGTTTCGCGTTTCACTTGGAACCGGCACCCGTCCATTGACCGTCAATCCATTTGGCTGGGTGGGCCGGTGGGACAACCGTCAATCGGGATCGACAGAGATCTCAAAATTCAGCTTTGGAGGTAATCTCTACCGGATCAGGGAGAACTGGACGAAACGCCACATAGGCTCGTTGTTACATTTTCCATCGTTTTCCGCCGCACCGGTGATCAATTTCGGCGTAGAGTCGACGTTGACCGGAAGCGACGAAGCCGTGTTCACTCGGCGGTCGACGCCCTATGAGAGCCAGATTGGCCTAAATGTCAGCGCAGTCAGTCTGGAGGGCCGCGTGGAATTGGTGCCCGGCGCCACCCTGCGCACGCGCAATGCTGCAATCACGATCGACGATGCCAACACTGACGGATCCGTGATCCGGGTGGAATTCAAGGGAGCTGGGGTCGCCATCCGGCCGGACCCAGGATGGCCGGTTGGAGTCAATGATCTGGGCCATCCCCCCGCCGGGTTTGCACTCGCCCTGGTCGATTTTAAAAACCACGACATCCTCACGACCTCGAGAGGTACAACGGGAATGTCTGCCTACGCCTATGGGTTGGATTTCAACCGCTCCAAACTTCAATTCGTCATCCCGGCCACCGGAAGCAAGGATCTAAGGGATTGGACTCTCGTCGCGATTAGCTCGGGCGAAAGCCACTATCTGATCAAGTCCTTCAAGCAGAGCGTGCTGCTCAAAGAAGTTCCTGCAATCGAACGGGATCCCAAGTGGTTCGAATAATCCCAGCCTGAAGCCCCTACAGCTTTGCGATTCCCGCCGCAAAATCCGCCTGGTCCGGCGCCTTGAAGAAGGACGTCCCGACCACGAACGTGTCCGCGCCCGCCGCATGGCATGCCGCGGCCGTGGCCAAGTCGATGCCGCCATCGACCTCCAGCCGGAAATTCAAATTGCGCTCCTCGCGCCAGGCGTGGATCTGCGCGATCTTCGCCACCTGGTCGCGGCGGAAGGACTGCCCGCCGAAACCGGGCTGCACGGTCATGACCAGCACGAGGTCGACTTGCGCGAGCAGCGCCTCGACGGCCGAGGCCGGCGTCCCCGGATTGAGGACGATGCCGGCGTGGCGCCCCAGTTTCCGAATCTTGCCCAGGGTCCCGATGACATCGTAGGCCGGCTCGATGTGGATGCTGATCCGGTCCGCCCCGGCCTGGACGAAGGCCTCCACAAACTGGTCCGGGCGCGAGAGCATCAGGTGGGTGTCGAAGAAAAGCTTCACGCCGGCCCGCCGGAGGGCGGCCAGGGTCTCGGGCCCGAAGGAGAGGTTGGGCACGAAATGCCCGTCCATGATGTCCAGGTGAAGCCAGGGAATCTGCAGCCGCTCGACGATCGCGGCTCCGTCCGCCAGGTGGGCGTGGTCGCTCGCCAGGAGGGACGGGGCGAGGAGCGGGGGATGCTTCATGGCGCCCCCTTACCAAACATCCAGCACGACGTGGGTCAACCGGTTCGCCATGTCCCCGGCCAGCAGGGGGATGGTGTTGTACTCGGCCTGGAGCTGGTCGCCCGTCGCCGGACCCGAGGGCCGGCCGTTGTCGGTGTAGACCCCCCGGTTGACGCTGACCACCCGCTTCTCAAAATAGAGGCGGCCGGAGTGGTTGTCGCGGAGCGTGCAGGTGGCGCCGAGCGTCACGACGAACTTGCTCGCCAGCCCCGTGTCGTTTTCCCGGACGGCCGCGACCTCGCGGTGATAGTCGGTGAGGACGACGGTGAGGGTGGCGTCGGCCTCCTGCGGCGAATTCACCAGCTGGACCCGGCCGTCCTCGGCGAAGGCCTGGCGCAGCTGGGTGCCGACGGGGGCCTGCGCCTGCGCCAGGCTCACGACCCGGTTGGCGACGGGCTCGATGTAGAGGGTCGAGAAGGCCAGCTTGCCGGACGTCCCGAGCTGGTAGTGGGCGCATCCCCCGAGGCAGAGGCTGAGGGCGGTGGCCAGGACCAGGGTGCGCATAGGCAACCGGTCAGAAGAACAGGAAGTGCTTCTTCGTCGCGCCCCCGCCGGGCAGGAGCGTGTTCGCGGCCTTGGCCTCGACGGCGGCCAGCTTCTTCTTGGCCTGGTTGGCGGCATCGGAATCCGGATAGGCGGTGATGGCCTCGTTGTAGAAGACCCGCGCGGCGGTGTAATTATCGCGGTGGTAAAAGTAGAAGTCGCCGATCTTGATTTTGCTCTGGGCGAGGATCTTTTTCATCGTGTCCAGGCCCTGCGCGGCCTTGGCGATGTTCGAGTCACCCGGGAAGAGGATCATGAAGTCCTCGTAGTAGGTGATGGCCTCCCGGGTCTCGGACTGGTCGTAGAAGGCGCCCTCGACCAGCGAGGCGTGGGCCTTGGCGAGCTCAAGGTAGGCGGAGGGGACAAGGACGCTGGTCTGGTAGGTGTTGACCATCTGGTCCAGCGCGTCGATGGCGTCCTCCGTGTTCTTGAGCTGCTCCTCGCCGCGCGCGAGGGCCATCAGGGCCAGCGGGGCGTAGTCGCTGTAGGGCGCGTTGAGCGCCACGGCCGCGAGATAGCTTAGCGCGCGCTCCTTGCTGTGGAACCCGGGAATGAAGCCCCAGATGTGGTTGCGGGCGCCGTCCAGGAGGGAGCTCGAAATCCGGTACTCCTCGCCGATCAGCTCGTTGAAGCGGGACTCGTTGGGATAGCGGGCGATCTCGACCTGGAAGGCCTCAAAGGCCTTGTAGTACTGCTTCCGCTCCAGCCGCAGGTGCCCGATCCGGTAATAGGCCTCGGCCGCATAGATCGAGCTGCCGTACTTCTTGGTGATCTTGGTATATTCGTGGATCGCCTTCAGCCGGCGGCCGGCCTCCTCGTAGCGGCGGGCCTGGTTCATCTGGTCCAGGGCGTTCCGGCCCTCGGCGCCCACCAGGCCGGACAGGGCGCCGCCCTCGATCCGCCAGCCCGTGCTGGGGGTCCAGACGAGGTCCGCGCGGGCCTCGGCCCCGGCCAGGCCCAGCCCCAGGAGGACAAGAAACAGGGGGCGCAGGAGGGAGAGGGAGGGAAGACGCATAGCTATGGCAACGGAGGGTTACCAGCGAACCAGCGCGCTGCCGTAGGTCAAGCCCGCCCCAAATGCCACCAGGAGAATAATATCGCCCGTCTTGACCCGCCCGGCCCGGCGGGCCTCGTCCAGCGCGATCGGAATGGAGGCCGCGGAGGTGTTGCCGTAGCGGTCGAGGTTGATGAAAAACCGGTCCATGGGCAGTTCGAGGTACTGGGCTATCGCCTCGATGATGCGAAGGTTCGCCTGGTGGGGGATCACGAGTGCGATCTGATTCGTATTGACCCCCTGTTGTTCCAAGAGATCGCGGGCGGCCTCCTCCATGGCACGGACCGCCATCTTAAAGACCTCCCGGCCCTTCATCTTGATGAAATGGCTCCCGGCCGCCACGGACTTGGCCGAGGGGGGCATGCTGCTGCCGCCCCCCGGGATGCACAGCAGCTCGACGCTGTCGCCGTAGGTGCCCAGGCGGGTGCCCAGCAGGCCCCGGCGCTGACTGCCCACGGGCTCGAGATCGGGGCCCAGGACGACCGCGCCCGCCCCGTCCCCAAAAAGGACGCAGGTGGCCCGGTCCTTCCAGTCCACGACCGCCGAAAGCTTCTCCGCCCCGATGACCAGGGCCCGGTGGTAGCGGCCCGAGGCCAGCATGGCGCAGGCCGTATCCAAGGCGTAGAGGAACCCCGAGCAGGCGGCATTGAGGTCGAAGCAGGCCGCGGCCGTCGGCAGGCCGAGCTTGTGCTGGATGATGCAGGCGACCGCCGGCATCGGCAGGTCCGGGGTGATGGTCGCCACGACCAGGAGGTCGACGTCGGCCGCCGAGACCCGCGCGTCGGCCAGGGCGCGCCGGGCGGCATGCACGGCCATGTCCGAGGTGGACTCGCCGGGAGCGGCGATCCGGCGCTCGCGGATGCCGCTCCGGGTCCGGATCCACTCGTCGGAGGTGTCGACGCTCCGGGAGAACTCCTCATTAGCCAGGACGCGCTCCGGGGCGTATGAACCGGTGCCAAGGATTATGGGAGAGCGGGGGGACATGCGCGAAACAGGGAGGGCCGGCGCCCCGGACGCCGGGCGTCCGGCGCCCGAACTACCGGCCGGTCAGGGAAGCGACCGGGCGGGCCAGCGCCTCGTTGGCCCGGGCGATGTCGGCCTCGATCCGGTGATTCATGTCGGCCGCGATCAGCTTGTTCGCCGACTGGAGGGCGCTCTTGATCGCATGCCGGTTGGAGGAGCCATGCGCCTTGAAGACATTGCCGCGAACGCCGAGCAGCTGGGCACCGCCGTAGCGCTCCGGGTCGATCCGGTCGCGCAAGGCGGCGAAAGCGCCCTTGGAAAGGAGGGCCCCGGCGGCACGCATCGGGTTGGCCCGCAGCTCGGTCTTCAGGATGCCGGTGAAGAAGCTCACGAGCGACTCCCAGCTCTTGACCATGATGTTGCCGACGAAACCGTCGCACACCACCACGTCGACCTTTTCCGCAAAGACGTCGAAACCCTCGATCGGCCCGACGTAGTTGACGATCTCGCTGATCCGGCGGAGCTGCTCGTTGGTCTCCGCGATCAGGGCGTTGCCCTTGCCCTCCTCGGTCCCGATGGTCATCAGGCCGACGCGGGGATGGGAGACGCCAAGGACGACACGGCAGTAGTGGCTGCCCAGGATCGCATTGTGGACCAGGTACTCGGGCCGGGCCTCGGGATTGGCGCCCGCGTCGATCAGCACGAAATGGCCGCCCTCGCGCGGCACGACCGCCGCCAGGGCGGGCCGGGCGATGCCTTCCATGGTCCGCAGGCGCAGCGTCCCGCCGGCCATGAGGGCCCCGGTGTTGCCGCAGCTGACGACGACGCTCGCGTCGCCGTTCTTCACCAGCTCGATGGCGCGAACCATCGAGGAGTCCCGCTTGCGCTTCAGCGCCATCAGCGGCTTGTCCTCCATCGTGATGACCTCCGAGGCGTGGAGGAGGGAAAGCCGGGGATTGCGGTGCAGCCCGGCGTGGGCCACGAGCGGCGTCAGGATCGCCTCATCCCCGACGAGAGTGACTGCGGCGAGTTCCGGGAACTGTTGAAAGGCGAGTTTGACCGCAATGACGATCTCGGACGGGCCGAGATCGCCACCCATGGCGTCGACGGCAATGCGGCCCGTGGCGCCGGAAGTGGACATGCCGAAACTCAGGCCTCAATATCGATCACCTGCCGGCCACGGTACATGCCGGTCTTCGGATTGATCCGATGGGCCCGAACCAGGGAGCCGTCAGAGGGGTCCTTGGCGAACTGGGGAGCTTGGAAAGCGTTGGCGGCACGTCGGTTAGCACTGCGCCGCTTGGATTGTTTTCTTTTCGGATTGGCCATGATGTTTCAGAAATTGGAAGCAGGGGCCGTCGCCAAAAGGGCTCTGGCCGGGCTTAAGAGGGTCTGAGTAAAGAAGGGCCTTCCGGGGCGTCAAGTGAGAAGGGGGGTGGGGGTCCGGGAGGGGAACGCCGGTCCGAAAGTAACCGGACGCAACAACCTGTCCCTTATCCCCGGATTTGCCCGAAGGTGGTCTGTAATAGCCTGTCCCTTATTCGCGGATTTGGCCGCCTGGTGGGCTGCAATAGCCTGTCCCTATCGGCTGCCTTAGCCTTCCGGAAATGGGGGTCGAAGGGTGAACGGGCTGAGAAATTGGTGGATGACGAGAGGCACTCCGGTCTTATATCTCACTGAATGTCCGCTTCGCCCCTAGCCGAACTGTCGGCCCAGCTCGCCGCCAAGGGGGACCTCTCTCCCGAGCAGGTGGCCATGGCCGCCGGTGCGCTTGCGGCGACGGAGGAGGCGGATGAGACGAAGGCGGACTTCCTCACGGCCCTGGCAATGAAGGGGGAGACGGCGGCGGAGGTGGCGGCGTTTGCGACCGAGTTTCGCGCCCGGGCGGTCAATCCCGGGGTCGAGGCCTGGGCGGCGGAGGCCATCGACATCGTCGGGACAGGTGGTGATCACGCGGGCGGGTTCAACATTTCCAGCCTGGTCGTCCTGGTCCTCGCGTGCGCCGGCGTGAAGGTGATGAAGCACGGCAACCGGGGGATCACCTCCAAATGCGGAAGCGCCGACATCCTGGCGGCCCTCGGCGTGAACTTGGAGGCCTCGCCGGAGAAGCACCGCCAGGCTCTGGCCGAACTGGGTTTCGCCTTCTTCTTTGCCCCGGCCTATCATCCGGCCTTCCGGCACATCATGCCGGTGCGCAAGGCCCTGGCCGCCCGCGGTCAGCGGACCGTCTTCAATATCCTCGGCCCTCTCGTGAATCCCGGCCGGCCGGGCCGCATCCTCCTCGGCGCCTTCGCCCCAGGCTGGGTTCCGCGGCTGGCGGCCGCGCTCGAGGTCCTCGGCACCGAGGCGGGCCTCGTCGCCCACGGCGTGATCGCGCCGGACCGCGGCATCGACGAACTCACCACCGCCACCGTCAACCAGGTCCGGGGCGTCGGGCGGCTCCGCGACGTCGCGGGGGAATGGCGGGCGGAGGACTTTGGCCTGCGCCCGGCACCTTTTGCAGAGCTGCTGGGCGGAGACCTCGCGCGCAACCTGGCACTCGTCGAGGCGCTCATGGACGGGCGCGGCCCGGCCGGGCTCGCCGACACCATCGCGCTGAACGCCGCCATGGCGCTGTGGATTTGCGGCCAGGCGGCGAAGCCGGCCGAGGGCATGGCTCGCGCGCGCGCGCTGCTCGTCGGCGGCGCCGTCCGCCGAAAGATCGCGGCCACCCGGGAATTCTACCGGTGAACAAGGCCCGGAAGTACTTCGGGACCGATGGCGTCCGCGGCGCCTACGGCGGCCCGCTGATCAACGAGCAGTTCGTCGCGCGCCTGGGCGTGGCGGCCGCCCGCTGGGCCGTCGAGCAAGGGGGCCCCGGAAGCGCCGTCATCGGGCGCGACACGCGTTTTTCCGGAGATTCGCTGGCGACCGCGCTGGCGAGGGGACTGAACGCCGGCGGCCTCCATTCCCACCGCCTGGGCATCCTGCCGACCCCGGCGGTGGCGCGCGCGATGCGCTCGAGCGCGGCCGCGCTCGGAGCGGTGGTCACCGCCTCGCACAATCCCGCCTCGGACAATGGCATCAAGTTTTTCGGACCGGGGGGACGGAAGCTGACCGACGAGGACGAGGCCCGGATCGAGGCCCTCCTGCCGGACGAGCCTCCCGCGGAAACCGCCCGGGCGTCCCTGGTCGAATCCTCCGACGCGGCCGAAAACTACGTCTCCACCGCCCGGGCCCTGCTGCCGAACAACGCGCTGAGCGGGTGGCGCATCGTGCTGGACACCGCCAATGGCGCCGCCTGCCGGACGAGCCCGAAGGTACTTCGCAGCCTGGGTGCGACCGTCATCGGCATCGGCGACACTCCCGATGGGCGCAATATCAACGCCGGGGTCGGCTCCGAGCATCCCGGCTTGCTCGCGGCGCGGGTGCGCTCGGAAGGCGCCCGAATGGGGGTGGCCCATGACGGCGATGCCGACCGCTGCGTCCTCTGCGACGAGCAGGGCGGGATCCTGGACGGCGACGAGATCCTCACGATCCTGGCGACCCACGCCCTGGCCAAGGGGACCCTCGTCGCCAAGGCGCTGGTCGTCACGGTGCAAAGCAACCTGGGAGTCGACGCCGCGGTCCGCGCGGCCGGCGGCAACGTCTTTCGCTCCGACATCGGCGACCGCTATGTCTATGAACTGATGCAGGCCAAGGGGGCGACGCTGGGCGGTGAGTCCTCCGGCCATGTCATCTGCGCCGAGATTTCCCCGGGAGGCGACGGGCTCGTCACGGCGCTCAAGGTCATCGGGGTCATGCGCGCGACCGGCCAGCCCCTGTCGAAATTGCGCGGCGTCCTCCACAAGTTCCCGCAGGCCGTCGCCTCGATCGTCGTCCGGGAAAGGAAACCCCTGGCGACGCTGACGGCGCTGAATGAGGCCGTCCGCGGGGTGGAGGCGGAGCTGGGCGCCCAGGGCCGCGTCATGATCCGCTACTCGGGCACGGAATTGAAGCTCCGGCTGCTCGTCGAGGGCCAGGATGAGAAGCTGGTCCGTACCGGCCTCGACCAGCTCCAGGCTGCCCTTTTGACCGATCTCGCGGAACGCGGCTAGATTCCGGGGCGGACGGCAGCCGGAGCATGGCTCGTGGCCCCGGCGGACACCGCGACGCCGGCCGGGGCGATCGGCCGGGACCTCATCGGCAACCTCTCAGGAAAAATGGCGCAGCACCGCCGCATAGGCCTCGCCGGGCTCGGCGAAGACCTCGGCCGCCTGCGAATGAATATGCGCCGGGGCGACCCGGCCGTGGTGGACAAAGATCGTGTGGATACCCGCCGCGTGCCCCGCCTCGACGTCCACGTCCGCGTCGCCCATGAACACGGAGTCGGCGGCCGTGGCCCCGGCCTTGGCGATAGCCTGCAGCAAACCCTCGGGATCCGGCTTGTGCGAGGGAAGGTCGTCGCCGCAGACGACGGCGCCGAAGAAGGCGCCGAGCGCATGGATCTCGAGGATCCGCTCGGCCGACCAGCGGTCGCGGCCGGTCCAGATGCCCAGCTTCACGCCCCGGGACTGCAGGGTCGCGAGCAGTTTCCTGGCTCCGGCGAACGGGAGCAGCTTGCCCTCCTGGCCGTGCTCATACTTGAGCAACCGCTCCTTTGCGACCGGCAGCGCGGCGTCCGCCTGCGGACCGAGGAGATTGCGCAGGCAGGCGTCCATCGGGCCGCCCAGCTGGGCCAGCACGGCGCCCACGCTCAACCGGCCACAGAAGGGCTCGACCGCATGGGCGAAGGTCTCGAGCACAAAGGGCATGCTGTCGACGAGGGTGCCGTCGAGGTCGAAGATGGCGGCGCGCTTTGGGCTACGTGCGGGAGATTTCATCGATCGGGGCGGCGCGGTTCAAAACCGATCAGGGAAATCGCGAATCGCGGGGCGCGCCAGCCGCAATTGCTCCTGTGCCTCGTTTTCACGGCCGAGTTCGTGCAGCAGGAGCGAGAGGTTGTAGTGCACCTGCCGGTCGTCCGGATGGAGCCGTAGCTCCTCCCGATAGCGCGCCTCCGCCTCGGGGTAGCGCCCCACCGCGCGAAGCGCATTGCCGAGGTTGTTCTGCGCCGCGGGATAGTCGGGGCGGATGCGCAGGACCTCCTCCAGCCGGTTGATCGCCTCCGGCATCCGTCCCTCGGCAGCCTGCAGCACCGCCAAGTTGTAGAGCGCCTCGGCAAAGCGCGGATTCAGCCGGATCGCCTCCTCGTAGTGCGACTGGGCCGACGCGTCGCCGAGTGCGCGCATGACGTTCCCAAGGTTGTTCTGGGCCTCCGGATAGTTGGGCCGGAGCCGGACCGCCTGTTCCAGCTGGGCCCGGGCCTCCGGCAGCCGGTTGGCGGCCATCAGCTCGATCCCCAGGTTGTTGCGGACCACCGCGGAACCCGGAGCCAGCTCCAGCGCCCGCCGGCCCTCGGCAATGGCTTCCGGGACCCGACCGTCCTCGCGCAGGACATTGCCCAGGTTGTTGTGGGCCTCGGCGTAGCCGGGCCTGAGCTCCACAGCCGCGCGATAGGCCGCGATCGCTTCCTCCCGGCGGCCGAGCGCGGCCAGGATGACGCCCTCGTTGTAAAGCGCCTCCGGGTAGCGCGGCCGGAGTCGCAGGGCGGCGGCGTAGTCGTCGATAGCCTCGCTGGGGCGGCCCAGCGCGCGCAGCGCGTCCCCCCGGTCCACGTGCTCCTCGGCCGAGTCGGACTTGAGCTGCAGTGCCCGGTCGAAATACCCCAGCGAAGCCTGGGGCTGGCCCGCCTCCATCAGCAGGGTACCGAGGTTGGTGTAGGCCATCCAGCAGCCCGGGTTCCGCTCGATCGTGGCTCGGTACAGGGTTGCGGCATCGCGGTAGATCCTGCTCTGGCGCCAGGTCAGGAGTCCGAGAACGGCCAGCAGGCCGAGCGCCGCGACGCGGCCCGAGGCGCCCTGGCGACGCGCGGCCGCCGAGGCGGCCAAGGCAATGATTCCCAGGCTCGCCAGGTATTGGAAGTGATCCGCGACGAAGGAGAAAATGAAGGGGTAGACGTTGAAGAATCCCAGGGCCGGAAAGAGCGTCCCCACGAACAGGAGCCCGGCCGCGAGCGGCGCCCGGGACCACTCGCGCAGCCGCCACAGGCCCAGGAAAAGCCCCACCAGCGCCAGCGGGAACAGGTATTGCGAGGCTTCGCCCGCACTCACCATCCAGCGCGGATAGATGAAGACGAGATTCGCCGGCCAGAGGAGCTTGCCGAGATAGAACCAGCTGATCCGGCCGGCGAGGAGGCAGCGCTCCCCGAAGGAGAGGGCGAACGCCGCGCCGTGGGCTCCGATGTAGCGCCGCTCGACCCAGGCGGTGAAGAGGCCCGCGGCTGCCGCCAGGACGAACCAGGGCAGCAGCGGCGCGACATCCCTGCGCCAGGACAACCAGCCCCGCTGCCACCAGAAGACCACGAGGAGCGCCGCCGGCAGGGTCGCGGTCACCGACTTGCTGAGGAGCGCGAGCAGGAAGCAGCCCAGGGCCGCGAGATACCACGCGGGACGGCGGTCGCGGTCGAACCGCAGGTAGGCTAGCGCCGCCACCAAGTAGCAGGCGGTCGAGAGCGTGTTCTTCTGCTCGGAGATCCACGCGACCGATTCCACGGCCACCGGGTGCAGGGCGAAGATGAAGCCGGCGAGCACGGCCCCGGGTATCGCCAGGCGGCGCAGGATGAGGATGAAGAGCCCGGCCGAGAACGCGTGGAGCAGGACGTTGACCAGGTGATACCCCAGCGTCGCATCGCCCCACAGCCGATGCTCGACCCAGAAGGCGGTGTGGAGGACCGGGTAGTACTGCGCGGTCGCGCCCATCTCGAACCAGATCCGCTCCAGGCCATGAACCGGCTGGAGTTCCGGCCGGGTCACGTGGAAGTCGTCGTCCCAGAGCAGGCCTCCGCGCAGGGCGGGGGAGTAGGCCGCGAGCGTCGTCAGCAGCAGGAGCATTCCGACGAGGCCCGCGGAGCCGAGGCGGCGCCGCGCCTCCAGGGCAGGAGGCGGGGTCATGGCCGGGAGGGCAGCGCGCCCGCCGCGGCCAGCCGGTCCAGCATCTGGCGCGCGGGGGTGAAGGCCGGGTTCAGCCGGAGGATTTCCGCATACTGGGCGGCGGCCTCGGGCAGCCGCCCGAGCTGGGCGAGCGCATTCCCGAGATTGAACCGGAACTGCACGTTGTCGGGCCGGAGCCGGACCATCTTTTCAAAATGCCCGACGGCCTCGGGCAACCGGCCGCTCTGCGCGAGGACGATGGCGAGGTTGTTTTCCCCCTCCACGTACGCCGGCCCAAGCTGCGTGGCCCGCTCCAGGTGCGGGATGGCCTCGGGCAGCCGGCCGCTCTGGGCCAGGGCGATGCCCAGGTTGTTCTCCGCCTCGGCAAAATCCGGCTTCAGCCGCAGGGCCTGCTCGAAGTGGGGCAGGGCGTCGGAGACCCGCCCCTCTCGCCGGAGGGCGTTGCCGAGCGCGTTCTCGGCCTCGGGATAGTCGGCCCGCAGTCGCAGCGCCTCCCCAAACTGCGCCAGCGCCTCAGGTAGCCGCCGGACATCCACGAGCCCGACACCCACATCGTAGTGCGCGCCCGGAGATTCTGGACTGAGACGAAGCCCGGCCTCGTAGTGAACCATGGCCTCGTCCCTCCGGCCGAGGGCCCGCAATGCCGTCCCCAGGTCGAGCTCGGCCTGGGGCAGGTCGGGATGGAGTCGCAGGGCCTCCTGCAGATATCCGATCGCTTCCTGCGGATTGCCCTTGTCCGCGAGAATCGCTCCGAGATTCGTGTCGGCCAGCCATGCCCCGGGATTGCCCTGCAGCGTGGCGCGAAAAAGGGTCTCTGTGTCCCGAAAGTTTCGGCTCTGGCGCCACGTAAGCCCCCCGAGGAGGCAAATCAGTCCGGCCGCGGCCGCGAGAGGCGGGCCGGCCTTTGACCTCCCGGCCCAGCGGCCCCAGGCCGCCCCGGCGAGGGCCGCCACGCCGACCAGGGCCAGGTATTGATAGTGGTCGGCCACCAGCGAGAACCGCATGAAGTAGACGTCCGAAAAGCCCATCACCGGCAGCAGCATCACGCCAAAATATCCCCAGGCAAAAAGCGCGGGCCGGGCGCGGCTTCGGCCCTTCCAGAGGATTGCCGTCAGGACCGCCGCAGCCGCCAGCGGCAGCCACCAGCGCGGATCGGCGGCCCGGATCTGCCATTGCGGATAGACGAAGAGCAGGCGGACCGGCACCAGTGCCTTGCCGAGATAGAACCAGGCCACCGCCGCCGCACCGAGCAGCCGGTCCACCATGCTTGCCTGGCGGATCACTTCTCCGGTCCCGTGGGTCTGGAACCAGGCGTCGACTCCCGCGAGAACCGCGGCGATAGTGAAGAAAGGCAAGAGCCGCCCGAGGTCGCCTGCGGTCGGCCGCCGGCGCCAGGCGATCACGCCCAGCAGGACAAGGGGGAGCGGAGCGACAGAGCCCTTGCTCAGCATCGCCAGAAGAAAGGCCAGCAGGCTGAGCCCATACCAGCGCCCGGCACCGGCCCGCGGCTGGGGCTCCTCCGGGCCGGTGCGCAGGAACGCCAGGATCGAAAGGAGAAAAAAGACCATCCCCAGCAGGTTCTTCCGCTGGGCGATCCAGGCCACGGATTCGACATTCACCGGATGGACCGCAAAGAGCAGCGCCGCGAAATAAGCCCCCGGCATCCGCAGGCGCCGCAGGACGGCCCACAGCAGCAGCGCCGCGAGCGCGTGCAGCCCGAGGCTGACCGCGTGGTAGCCGGCGGGGTTCAGTCCCCAGAGGCGCCATTCGAGCCAGAGGACGCTCGCCGTCACCGGCCAGTAGTCAGGGGTCCGCGTGGTGAGCCAGAAGCTGTGCAGCCCGTCGGGCGCGTGGATGAACTGATTCTGCGTGACCGAACTGTCGTCGTCCCAGATGAAGCCGTTGTGCCAGACCGGCGCGTACGCGGCCAGCACGAGACCCACGAGCAGGAGGGCGGCTCCCCAGCCGCTGACGGACTTGGCGGTCACACCCGGAAGATGGCCCCGAGCTTGCGGCCGAGCAGCAGGCTGAGCCCGACGATGGTGACGCCAAGGAAGGCCATCGCCCAGACCCCCAGCGCGCTGGCGATGAACTTGCCGTCGCCCAGCAGCTGGAAGAGTTCCAGGATCGCCTTCGTGATGGGATAAAACGCCTGCTTCTGCGCCAGGATCAGCGAGTCGCTGACCTCGAGCATGGCGAAGGCGAAGGCCAGGAGTCCGCCGGCGATGAGGCTCGCGCCGATCAGGGGCAGGGTGACCCGGAAGACGGACTTCAGGGGAGGGCAGCCCAGGTTCTGCGCCGCCTCCTCCAGGGTCTCGCTCGTCTGCTGGAAGCCGGCCGCGGCCGACCGGACGACGTAGGGCAGCCGCCGGATCGAATACGCGATGATCAGCAGCGCCGTCGGATTGCGCACGGGATTGAGGAAGGCGAAGAAGCGCCCCTCCTGCGCCATCGCGAGGTAGCCAAAGGCGAGGACGAGCCCGGGCACCGCCAAGGGCAGCATGACGAGAAAGTCCATCACGTGGCGGCCGGCCAGGCGCGTGCGGACGATCACGTAGGCGATGGCTACACCGAAGACGACGTCGAGGACGGTCGAGGCACTCGCGTACTTCAGGCTGTTGGCGATCGCCGGCACCGTGAGCTCATGCCCGAGCGCGAGGTGGAAATTCTGGAGCGTCAGGGACCGGGGCAGGATCGTCCCGTACCAGTCCCGGGAGAAGGCCACCAGGATGACCCCCAGGTGCGGCAGGAGAGCCAGGAAGGTGACGCCGCCGCAGAGCGCCGTGCAAAGCCAGGCGCGGCGGGGCGGCAGGTCGCGCGCGCCGCCCGTGCTCGTCGCCTTGGCCATCATCGCGTGGCCCGCGCGGCCGAAGAGCCCCTTGCCCACGGCATAGAGGAGGACCGAGCCGGCGAGCATCACGGCGACCAGGGCGTAGGGAGCCGGGCTGCCGCCGATATCCTTCAGCCCATAGTAGATCTGGACGCTGGTCACCCGGGCGTAGTCGAAGACGAGGGGCGTCCCCAGGTCGGTGAAGGTCCAGATGAAGACGACGGTGCCGCCTGCGAACAGGCCCGGCCGGATCAGCGGCAGGGTCACGCGGCGGAAGCGCCGCCACCCCGTGCAGCCCAGGTTCTCCGCCGCTTCCTCCAGCGCGGGATCGAGATTGGCCAGCGCCGCCAGGGCATTCAGATAAATAATGGGATAGAGGGAAAGGGCGTCGATCACCGCGACCCCCCAGAACTGGTTCGTCCCCAGCCAGTCATAGGCCCAGCCGGCCGGCCGGAGGTGCAGCGCCAGCAGGAGCGCGTTGAGCGCGCCGTACTGGCCAAAGATCTGCCGGAGGCCGATCGCCCCGACGAAGGGCGGCAGGATCATGGGGATGAGCAGGAGCGAGCCGAAGGCGGTCTTCCCCGGAAACCGGTAGCGGTCGGCCACGACCGCCAGCGGCAGGGCGATCGCCAGCGCCAGCGCCGTGGCGGCGCAGGCGAGGAGGAAGGAGTTCCCGAGCGCACCGCGGTAGGTGGGATCGGCCAGCAGGGCCCCGAGGTAGGCGAAGGTCAGCCGGCCGTCGGCGTCGAGAAATCCCCCCCGGAGGATCTGCAGGATCGGCCAGAGGAAAAACGCGCCAAAGCAGACGGCGGTCAGGCCGAAAACGAGGCGCGCGAACGGCTTCGACATCGCCCCCGAGTCTGCCCGGCGCGCCCGAGGAGCGGCAAGGCAAACCTTGGCTTTTGCCCTCTGATCCCCTAGCGGTTAGGGGATGGAAGACGGTCACCTCCAAGCGCCCGACCCGACCGCGAGCCTGTCGGAATCGCACCGCTCGATTGCGGTGCCGACGGGGGCGGGCTTCTGGCGCAAGCTCCTGGCGTTCTCGGGGCCGGGCTACCTGGTGGCCGTGGGCTACATGGACCCGGGCAACTGGGCCACCGACCTGGCCGGCGGCTCGGGCTTCGGCTACACCCTCCTGAGCGTCATCCTCCTGTCGAACCTGATGGCGATCCTCCTCCAGGCGCTCAGCGCCCGGCTGGGCATCGCGACGGGGCGCGACCTGGCCCAGGCCTGCCGCGACCACTATTCGCGCCCGGTTTCCTTCGGCCTGTGGATCCTGTGCGAGATCGCCATCGCGGCGTGCGACCTGGCGGAGGTGATCGGCTCGGCCATCGCCCTCAATCTCCTTTTCCACCTCCCGCTGGTCGCCGGCGTCTGCGTCACCGCCCTGGATGTCCTGATCGTGCTGTGGCTGTCGCATCACGGCTTCCGCTGGCTGGAGACCCTGGTGGTCTCCCTCGTCCTCCTGATCGGCGTCTGCTTCGGGCTCGAGGTCTTCTTCTCCCACCCGTCACCGGGCGGGATCCTGACCGGCTTCTGGCCTCACGCGGAGATCATCCGGAACCCGGCCATGCTCTACATCGCCATCGGCATCATCGGCGCGACGGTCATGCCGCACAATCTCTACCTGCACTCGTCGATCGTGCAGACGCGAAAGTACGAGCAGGACGGCGCGGGCCGGCGCGAGGCGGTCCGCTTCGCGTCCCTGGACTCGTTTCTCGCGCTCATGTTCGCCTTCTTCATCAATGTCGCGATCCTGGTCGTCGCAGCGGCGACCTTCCACGCCCACGGCCAGACCGGCGTCGCGGAGATCCAGGATGCCTACAAGCTGCTCGCCCCCATGCTCGGGGTGGGCGCGGCCAGCGTGATCTTCGCGGTGGCGCTGCTCGCCTCCGGGCAGAATTCGACGCTCACCGGCACCTTGGCCGGCCAGATCGTGATGGAGGGCTTCCTCAACCTGCGCCTGCGCCCGTGGCTCCGCCGGCTGATCACCCGGATGCTCGCGGTCATTCCGGCGGTGATTGTGGCGGCGCTTTACGGGATGGAGGGCGTGGGCCGGCTGATGGTGCTGAGCCAGGTCATCCTCTGCCTCCAACTGCCGTTTGCGATCGTCCCCCTCGTCCTTTTCACGAGCGACCGGCGGAAGATGGGGGAGTTCGCCAGCCCGGGCTGGCTCAGGGCCCTCGCCTGGGCCACGGCCGCGCTCATCATCGTCCTGAATGCGAAACTGCTGCTCGACTATGCCGGGCTGACCGGCGCGGGCCACCCCTGACAACGTCCACCCCGACAAACTCCATGTACCACCGCATCCTGGTTGCCCTCGAAAACGGCCGGGCGGACGAGACGCTCGTCCCTCATATCGCCGCACTGGCGCACAAGCTCGGCTCCGAACTCGTGCTGGTGCACGTGGCCGACGGCTGGGCCGCGCGCCACTTCGACGACCTCAAGCTCGCGGAATCCGAGGAAATGAAGGCGGACCGCGCCTATCTCGAGGGGCTGGCGGCCCCGCTGCGCGAATCCGGGCTGGTCGTCGCCGTCGAGCTGGCGCGGGGCGAGCCCCCGGCGGAAATCATGCGCGCCGCGGTGGCGCATGCTTGCGACCTGATCGCGATGACCTCGCACGGCCACAAGCTGATCGGTGACATCGTATTTGGCAGCACGATCGACAAGGTGCGCCACGGCACCTCGATCCCGCTGCTCGTCGTCCGGCAGGGAGCCGAAGGCCCCCGGTAGATCAGGAGGCGGTCGCCGCCGTGACCACTGACACCTTGCGGTGGGCCTTGTCGTACAGGACGGTGCCGTCCTTGAGCGCGAAGAGGGTCCAGTCGCGGCCGACGCCGACGTTCTTTCCCGGGTGCAGCTTCGTGCCGCGCTGGCGGACGATGATGTTGCCCGCGATGACGGACTCGCCGCCAAAGGCCTTGATGCCGAGCCGCTTTGAGTGGCTGTCCCGGCCGTTGGTGGATGTTCCCTGACCTTTCTTGTGCGCCATGACAGTGGTTCCTTAGACGGTGATGGATTCGATCTTGATGACGGAGAGGTCCTGGCGGTGGCCCTGCTTGCGCTCGTAGCCCTTCCGCTTCTTCTTCTTGAAGACGATCACCTTGTCGCCGCGGCGATTCTCCAGGATCTTGGCCGAGACCGAGGCGCCCGCAAGGAGGGGCTTCCCGACCTGGAAGCTGGCGCCCTCGCCGGCCGCGAGCACATCCTTGATTTGGACCGTGGCCCCGGCTTCCGTGTTCGGATAGCGGTTCACCACCAGGATGTCCCCCTCGGATACGTTGAATTGCTGGCCTTGGGTTTTGATCGTCGCCTTCATGAATAAAAGGAAGAAAGCATCATTTGGATAGGAGCGATGGCAAGAGTGAAGTTAAGAACATGGGGGCTTCGGCAGTCTCCCACGATTGCCAAGGAAGGCTCTCTCCGCGTCTTATGCTGGCCAAACCCGATCTCAGCCGCAAAGCCGGCCGCCCCGTGCGAGGCGGCCCAGACGCGGCTGATGAGGCCAGCGAGGCCGCTGCGAGAGCCTTCCTTGGCAACCGTGGGAGACAAGGCATCCCATCAGCATCCTTCAAAGCATCTTTCCTATCAGATTGAACTACTTGGATTTGGAATGCGCGAGGCGTGGGCCGAGGCGTAGGGGAGGGCGAATTCGACGGCTTCCTTGAGGGGCAATCCCTGCCGAAAACGAGCCTGGAGGAGGCAGGCCAGTAGTATATCCCCGGAGCCGGTGGCCGAGACCTCCTTGACCCGGGGCGGGATGAGTTCTGCGGTGTGACCGTGCTCGTCGCGCAAGCGGACGGGGTTGGGGCCGTCGGTCACCACCCATGAGCGCGGACCCGTCTTTGAGGTCAGGCCGGCCAGCTGGGCGGTGGCGTCGGCCCCGGGATAGAGGCCCCCGAATTCCGTCCGGTTGATCTTCACCAGCGCCACGGGACGGGCGGCGAGCCAGGCGAGCGGCGGCCCGTAGGTGTCGGCAATGAGCTGACCTCGCTGCAGCCAGCGTTCCAACGCGGCGCGGAAGGGATCGAATCCCGCCTCCTCCCACCCGGGGATGCTGCCGCAGATCGCGAGAAAGCCTCCTGGCTGGGCGTCAAGAAAATCGGCACAGGCCCGCACCGCCCCGGCACCGGGCGGCACATCCGGGCCGAGGAAGGTCGTCTCTGCGTGGCCCCCGCCGCGCACGACCGTGCCGGTGCGGGTGGCCGCCTCCGCGGGGAATGCCTGGAAGTCCAGGCCCTCGGATTGAAGCCGGGTGACGCAGTCGGCGCCCGTGGCGCCCCCGGCGAAGCAGAGCGCAGTGCTCGTTTCGCCCAGCCGCTGCAGCATCCGCGTCACGTTGATGCCCTTGCCGCCGACCTGGAAGGATTCCGTCCGGGCGCGCTGCGTGCGGCCCGGCGCCCAGTCGGCGAACGCCAGCGTCCGCTCGGCCAGCAGGTTGCCCGTGAACGTATAGAATTGGGCCGGGGTTGTTTTCACTTGGTTTCTGGCCTACGCCTCTGAATAGAACGGACATGGCGCGCATAATCCAAGCGAAAGCATGGGCGGGCAGGAACACGGTGGCCCTCGCGCGGGGGCTCCTCGGCCGGCACCTCGTTCGCCGGCACCAGGACGGACGGATCGAGGCCCGGCTCATCACCGAGGTGGAGGCCTACCACGGCGAGAGCGATCTGGCCTGCCATGCCAGCAAAGGGCGAACGAACCGGACGGAGACCCTCTATGCGGCCGGGGGCGTCTGGTATGTTTACCTCTGCTATGGCATCCACGAGATGCTCAACCTCGTCGTCGGGCCGCCTGGGCATCCCGCCGCGGTGCTGATCCGCGGCCTGGACGGCATCCGCGGCCCCGGCCGGCTGACCCGGGCCCTGGGCATCGACCGGCGGCTGAACGGGCGGCCGGCGGCGCCCGCCAGCGGCCTCTGGATCGAGGATCGCGGCACGCCCGTGCGGCGGGGATCGATCCGGGTCTCGCCCCGGATCGGGGTCGACTACGCCGGCCCGGTCTGGGCCCGGAAGCCCTGGCGATTCGTCCTCGAACCGGTCAGGGCCCCGGCGCGTGGTACCGCACGAGGGTCGCGAGCCCGGCTCCGACCTTGAACCGAACTTCAAAACGGACGGGCAGGCGGCGTCCGTCCTGCGAGACCCACACCCGGACGGTCGAGCCGCGCTTGAACATGCCCTTGGGCGGGGTCTCCTCCATGCGCGGCTCGAGGACGAGCGTGTTGAACGTCCCGAGCGGGGTCTCCACCTCCTCCTGCCGGACCGCGTGGATCGTCAGCTGGTAGAATTCGTCGTCAAAGAGGACGAGCGCATCGTGCTTCTGGCCGGGCTGGAGGTTCCAGGTCCGGGCCAGCATCAGGCAGGTGATCAGGTCGGTGGGCTCGCCCGGCGGCATCGCCAGCGGAACCGCCGGCGTCTGGGCGAGGCCATTGTTGTAGTTGGCCACGCGCCGCGAATAGTCGAAGACCACGGTGTGCGCGGCGTGGCGGGAGCGGGTCTCGCTCGTCTCGCCCAGCCAAATGAGCCGACCGGTGGACGGCTCGAACAGCGACTCCGCCCGCGCCTGGAAAGGGAGGAGCAGGTGCGCCAGGCCCCGCGTGGACGTTGTGCTCACAATGCGGAGCTGGCGCCGGCCGGAGATGTCGGTGGCGGACTGGGCCGACACCTTGATTTCGCCCGCGCCGGGCACCATGAACCAGGAGACATGGTAGACCAGGGACTCGCCGTCTCCCAGGGCCATGGCAGGCGCCGCCTGCGCAGCCGTGCCGGCGGCGAGCATCAGGGGGAGGAGGGAAAGGAGCTTCATGCGAATTTGCCCAAAGGTTCATTGGGCGCGCTCGGCCCGGCCTCGTCAAGAAACCTCCGATCAGGCCCTGACTCAATCGGCCGGGAAAGGTTCCCGGCATCCGGGGCGGAGGGTGAAAGCGGGCCGGCCGCCGCCGGAGATATATCTGTTTGATTCCCGCGGATTTTGCATAAGTTGCAGGTTCCGCCCATGCCGGTTCCGCCCCCCATCCACGTCAAAGGTGCGCGCGAGCACAACCTGAAGAACCTCGACCTGCGCATCCCGCGCGGGAAGCTGGTGGTCATCACCGGACCGAGCGGGTCCGGCAAATCCTCGCTGGCCTTCGACACGATCTACGCCGAGGGCTACCGCAAATACGTCGAGAGCCTGTCGACCCAGGCCCGCCAGCTGCTCGAGCAGCTCAAGCGGCCCGACGTCGACTTCATCCACGGACTTTCCCCCGTCCTCGCGATCGAGCAGCGCACCGGCGGAACCTCGCCGCGGAGCACGATCGCCACCGCGACCGAGATCGCGGACTACGGCCGGCTCCTCTGGGCCCTGGCCGGCGAGCAGCGCTGCCCGAAGGACGGGGGCCGGGTCGTCCAGCGCTCGCTCGACGACAATGTCCGGCGGGTGCTGGCCGAGTGCGCGGGCGAGCGCGTCATCCTTCTCGCGCCCTATCTCCGGGCCAAGGCGAGCGTCCTCCGCGAGGAACTGCCGCGGCTCCGCCAGCGCGGGTTCGAGCGGGTCCGGATCGCCGGGCAAATCCGCGGGCTGGACGAGGCGAACCTGGTGCCCCCCGGCGCGCCGGAGCAGGGCGTCGAGCTGGTCATCGACCGGCTGGTGGCAACGCCGGACCAGCGCAGCCGCCTGGCCGATTCGCTCGAACTCGCGTTCCGCGAGGGCAAGGACCGGGCGATCGTCCTCGCCCAGCCGGCGGCCGAGGCGCCCTGGCGCGAGCTCGGGCTCAGCCAGTCCCTCGCCTGCGAGATCTGCGGGGACGTCTTCGAGAAGCTGACGCCCCGGCATTTCTCGTTCAACCACAGCGAGGGCGCCTGCCCGACCTGCGGCGGGCTCGGCCGCAAGCTGCGGTTCGTGCCGGAGCTCGTCATCCCCGACCCGGAGAAGTCGGTCCGGGAGGGGGCGATCAAGCCCTGGCGGATCGGCGGAAAGAATCTCATCATCAAGCACAACGCCCTGGTGAAGCAGCTCGCCGAGCAGCTGCCCTTCGACGCCGACCTGCCCTGGAAGAAGCTGCCCGAGGCGGTGCGCGAGACGCTGCTGCACGGGGCGGGGGAGCGGCTTTTCGCCTTCAAGCTCCGCCGCATGCGCGAGGCCCGCTCGCAGCCGTTCCCCGGGATCATCGCGGACCTGGACGAGAGCTTCCGCTCGACGGACAGCGAGGGCTTCCAGGCGCGGCTCACCACTTTCATGGTGGCCGGCGAGTGCCCGGAGTGCCACGGCGCCCGCCTCAACGCCCGCAGCGCCGCCGTCCAGGTGCGCACGCCGGCGGGGGCGGCGATCACCTTCCCGGAATTCCTGGCCCACGACGTGGGCTCCGCCCACGCCCTCGCCCGGGAGCTCGCCGCCACGCACGGCGAGGGCGCCGCCCTGCACGACGTCGTCGACGGCATCGAGCGGCGGCTGGGCTTTCTCTTCGCGACCGGCCTCGGCTACCTCACGCTCGACCGGGACTACGCGACCCTTTCCGGCGGGGAAGGGCAGCGCGTGCGCCTGGCCACCCAGCTTGGCATGGGCCTGATGGGCGTGATCTACGTCCTCGACGAGCCGAGCATCGGGCTCCACCCCTACGACAACCAGCGGCTGCTCGAGCAGCTGCGCTCCCTCCGCGATCGCGGAAACACCGTCATCGTGGTCGAGCACGACGAGGAGACGATGCGCGCCGCCGACGAGATCATCGAGCTGGGGCCGGAGGCCGGGGCCGACGGGGGGCAGCTGCTCTTCCAGGGCACGCCCGAGGCCTGCGCCGCGCAGCCGGCCCGGGTGTCGCGGACGGGGCCCTACCTCGCGCGGACCCTGACGGTCGAGAAGGATGCGGCGACGAAGAAGCCCGATGGGGCCTGGCTGACGGTCCGCGAGGCCCGCGAGCACAACCTGCGCGGCATCGACGCGAAGTTTCCGCTGGGGCTCCTCACCTGCGTCACCGGGGTTTCCGGCTCGGGCAAGAGCACGCTGGTCAACGATGTCCTGGCCGCGGCCGCCGGCCGGCGGCTGAATGGCGCCCGGACGCTGCCCGGCAAGCACCGCGCCATCGAGAACCTGGACAGCTTCACCAAGCTCGTGCAGGTCGACCAGGAGCCCATCGGGCGCAGCCCGCGCTCCAATCCCGCCACCTTCGTCGGGCTGCTGGACCTCCTGCGCGACCTCTTCGCGCAAGTCCCGCTCGCCAAGGTGCGCGGCTACAAGGCGAGCCGCTTCTCGTTCAACGTGCGCGGCGGCCGCTGCGAGCGGTGCCAGGGCGACGGCGTCATCAAGCTCGACATGCAGTTCATGGCCGACGCCTACGCGCCGTGCCCGAGCTGCCACGGCCGGCGGTTCAACCGGGAGACCCTCGAGATCCTGTTCCACGGCAAATCGATCGCCGACGTCCTGGCCATGACCGTGCGCGAGGCGATCGGGCTGTTCCGCCACATCCCGCGCGTGATCGACAAGCTGGGGACGCTTGAGGCCGTGGGCCTCGGCTACCTGGCGCTCGGCCAGTCGTCCACGACGCTCTCGGGCGGCGAGGCGCAGCGCCTGAAGCTCTCGCTCGAACTGAGCAAGCGGCAGCAGGGCGACACCCTCTACATCCTCGACGAACCCACGACCGGCCTCCACTGGGTCGACATCCAGCGGCTGATGGACCTCCTGTTCAAGCTGCGGGACGCCGGCAACACGATCATCGTGATCGAGCACAACCTCGACGTGATCAACCTGGCCGACTGGGTCATCGACCTCGGGCCCGGCGGGGGCTCGGCCGGCGGCGAACTCGTCTATGCCGGCGCCCGGCCGGGGATCGAGGCGGAGCCGCGCTCGCTCACCGGGCAGGCGCTCCGCCGCTGGCGGGAGGCGGGGGCGGCAAGCCTGCGCCGCTAGTCCGGTGCCGGCGTCCATTAGCCCATTGCCTGCAATGGGTTGCGAGCTTCATGCCATCGCGGTGACGGGGCCAGCTCTCGCTTGCGAATTGGCCCCGCACTTGCTTTTCTTGGGCTTCTCGAATGGGCAACCTTGTCCTACTCAAACCATGAAAAGCACCGCCAAGACCATCAAGTCGCCCGCCCCTGCGACCGCCACCGCATTTGCGCCCGCCCCCGCGCCCAAAATCACCCGCGTTCCCCGGGTAAAAAAGGATAGCGCGGCCGTTCCGGCCGCCCCCGTTGTGCCGACCGTCATCACCGCCAGGATCGACGTCGGTTTCGGCAACACGCTCTACCTCCGCGGCGACGGCCCCGGCCTGAGCTGGAACAAGGGCGTCGCCCTGGCCTGCGCGGAAGAGGCCGCCTGGACGATCTCGCTGGCCAACGCCGTCCGTCCCGTCGTCTTCAAGTTTCTCATCAATGACGAGACCTGGAGCCGCGGTGACGACTACACCCTCCTGCCCGGCACCGCGGTTGAGGTGAGCCCCACCTTCTAAGCCGGGTCAGTCCGGATTCAGCTCGCGCAGGCGCGCGGCCAGCGCCGCCGCCTGTTCGTCGCGGTCCTCGCGGCGATCCGCCGCCACGCGCACGCACCTCACCCGCACCCGGGAGAATGGCCGGGGCAGGTAGAAGCGGTCCCAGCTGCCCAGCCGCCAGGCCGAGGCGAAGGCGCCGCCGAGGAGCAGCATCGGCGCGCCCGTCTGCCGGGCCACGATGAGGGCCCCCGGCTTGAAGTCATAGCAGGGGCCGCGGGGTCCGTCGGGCGTGATGCCGACATCGTGCCCCGCGCGCAGGACGCCGACGAGCGCCGTGGCGGCCTCGCGTCCGCCGCGGCTGCTCGAGCCCCGCACCGCGCGCATGCCCACGAGGGAAAAGAAGGCCGTGAGCCACGCGCCGTCCTGGCTCGCGCTGACCAGCCCGTAGACCGGGCGGCCGCCGCGGTAGCGGCGGTAGAACTCGGCCACGAGGAAGAGGCGGTTGTGCCAGAGGACGAAGGCAACGGGCTCGTCGCGGGTCTCGAACCAGGCCCGTTCCTGCGCGTCGATCTCGAGGCGCAGCGTGCGGCCCCAGAGCCGGACGAGCAGCCCGAGCGGCGAAAGCACGAGCCGTCGCCAGCCGGAAATCTGATGAGGGACGGCGGCGGTGGGCATGGGGACGGCCAGGACGATACCGGAGGGGCGAGGGGGGAGGAAAGAGGAGAATGGGTTCGTCTTGTGCCGGCGCAGGGGAGGGTCCTTCCTCGATTTCCGCCGTGTCCGTCCTTCCCCCGTGCCCCCACCTGCCGCCGCCCCGCGAGGGGCTGGACTGGAAGCTCCTCGCGGCCCACCGCGACGCGCACCGCGGCGCCGACTTCTACCTCGACTGCCTCGAGTACGGCCACTCCCTCTGGATCCGCGGCCTCGCCGCCCGCGCCATCCTCTGCCTCGACCGCGCCTTCGGCGCCGAACTCACCGGCGCCGAGCCCGTCGTGTCGGCCTGGCCGATGCCCTATGCCGCGCTTGCCTGGATGCTCCGCTTCACCCCGCCCGAGCGCCTCGTCGGCAACCCCCGCGTCCATTTCCAGCACTACGCCGGCCGGATGAACGAGCCGCGCCGCGAGCAGCGCCGCTGGCGCGCCTGGGCCGGCTGGGCCCTCGCCCGCGCCGCGCTCCCGCACCTCCCCGGCGACCCCGGCCACGAAGTGGAGGAGCCCACGCTCGACCTCATCGCCTCCCACCTCCGCCTCCACGGCTTTCCCGGAGAGGACATCCTCTGGCGCGAAGTCCTGTCCCGTGCCAATTTAGGTTGAAACCCCCGTCCAACGGGGAAAGACATTCCCAACCCCTATGGCTCACCCCATCCAGCTCGGCGGCATCGACTACGCCATCCTCCTGATCTACTTCCTCTTCGTGCTCGGCATCGGCTGGGCCCTGAAGCGGCATATGAAGGGCAGCTCCGACTTCTTCCTGTCCGGCCGCTCCATCCCCGTGTGGATCACGGGCCTGGCTTTCCTCTCAGCGAATCTGGGCGCGCAGGAAGTCATCGGCATGGGGGCCTCGGGAGCCCAATACGGCATCATCACGAGCCATTTCTACTGGATCGGCGCCATTCCGGCCATGGTCTTCCTCGGCATCTTCATGATGCCGTTCTACTACGGATCGAAGGCCCGCTCGGTGCCGGAATACCTCAAGATGCGCTTCGACGAGAAGACCCGCGGCCTGAACGCAATCGCCTTCGCCGTGATGACGCTCTTTTCCTCCGGCATCTCCCTTTATGCGCTGGCTTCGCTGATGGAGACGCTCATCGGCTGGAATTTCACGTTCAGCATCTGGATCTCGGCGGTCATCGTCCTGGCCTACATCTGCCTCGGCGGCCTGACCTCGGCGATCTACAATGAGGTGCTCCAGTTCTTCATGATCGTCTTCGGCTTCGCTCCCCTGGCGTGGCTGGGCCTGCGGGATGCCGGCGGCTGGGCCGGGCTCAAGGAGCGCCTGGTGGGTGTGGCGACCGATCAGCATTTCGCGCCCGGCACCTGGACCGAGTCCTGGCAGCACATGGGCAGTCCCGGGGCCAACCCCTTGGGAGTTGAGTGGTTCGGCCTCGCGATGGGCCTCGGGTTCGTCCTGTCGTTCGGCTACTGGTGCACCGACTTCCTCGTGATCCAGCGGGCGATGGCCGCCAACACGATGTCGGCGGCGCGGCGCACGCCCATCATCGCGGCGTTTCCGAAGATGCTCTTCCCCTTCATCGTGATCCTGCCGGGCATGGTCGCGGTGGCGCTGATGCGGGACCATCACGGCGGCTTCACGCTGCCCCCGGTCTCGGCAACGGACAGTTCGCCGAACTTCAACATGGTGGTGCCGATGATGCTGGCGCACTACCTGCCGACCGGCCTCCTCGGGCTCGGCTTCACCGCCCTCATGGCCTCCTTCATGTCCGGGATGGCCGGGAACGTCACCGCCTTCAACACCGTCTGGACCTACGACATCTACCAGAGCTACGTGGCGCCGGCCAAGTCGGACGCGCACTACCTCCTCATGGGCCGGCTCGCGACGATCTTCGGCGTGATCCTGAGCGTCGGGGTGGCCTACCTGGCGGCGCAGTTCAACAACATCATGAACCTGCTGCAGCTGGTGTTCGCCTTCGTGAACGCCCCGCTGTTCGCCACCTTCCTCCTCGGGATGTTCTGGCGCCGGGCCAACGGGCACGGGGCCTTCTTCGGCCTGCTGCTGGGCACGCTCGCCGCGGCGGTCCATCACGGGCTGACCCTGCCGGTCGGCGCCGCCGTCGGCATCATGAAGGGCGGCTGGCTCGGGTCGGTCGTCCACACCTATCCCAGCGCGATGGCCCAGAACTTCTGGACGGCCCTGTTCGCCTGGACCGCCTGCATGGTCGTCACCATGGGGGTCTCGCTGGCCACCGCCCAGAACAAGTCCGACGAGCAGCTCCGCGGCCTGGTGTATTCGCTGACCCCCAAGCCCCCGGCTGAGGTCGAGGCGTGGTACCGCAAGCCCGTCACGCTCGGGGCGATCGTCCTGGCCGCCACCCTGGTCCTCAACCTGATCTTCGCCTAGACCGCCCCCCGCCATGAACTTTGACCTTCGTCTCCCGCTCGGCCTGCTCTTCTCCCTGTTCGGCGCCATGCTCGTGGTCTACGGCCTGCTGAGCGACCCGGCAATTTACAGCGTTTCCCTCGGCTATAACGTCAACCTCGACTGGGGCTTCGTCCTCCTGGCCTTTGGCGTGACCATGCTCTGGCTGGCCCTGCGGGCCCGGCGAAACCGGTCCTGAGGCCCCGAATCCGGCCGCACCGAATCCATTTCGGAAAAGCTCTTGCCGTGGCGGGGTGATACGCGGACACTGCCTCCGACCGCTACCAAGCAAACCTCGCGGGCCACCCGGCCCGCTTTCCAAGAGACCACATGGACGACGAAGCTGAAAAGGAGAATCCGCCCGCGGATTTGGATGCCGCTTCGCGGCCTGCCCCCAAGGACCAGGATGCTCCCGCCCCCGGCGGCGAAGCCCCGGGTGCGTTCAACAAGATCGACCTGACCCAGCTGCAGGGCTTCAGCTTCGGCACACAGTGGACCCAGGACAAGTCCGGCGGCTCCAGCAAAGGGGGAGACCGTGGTGATCGCGGCGACCGGCCGCGGCGCGAGGCCTTCCAGGGCGAGGCCCCGAACCGGAAGGACCGGCGGTCCTTCCAGCGCCCGATGGGCGGCCCCGGCGGCAATGAGGGCTACCGCCCCAGCGGTCCCGGCGGCCAGGGTGGGGGCGGCCCCCGCGAAGGCTCCGGCGATTTCCGCGGCGGCGCCCGTCCGGCCGACAACCGGCGCCCCGCGCCCGGGCCCGGCGGCGACTCGTACAACCGGCGCCGCCCGATGGAGCGCGAGAGCGCCCCCTACGTCAGCCCGTATTTCTCCGCCACCTTCTATCCCGAGGACACGAGCTTCGGCGCCCTGGTGAAGACCATCCGCGCCTCCTCCCGCACGATCGAGCTCTTCGAAATCGCCCGCACCGTGCTGGCCAAGGCCGAGCGCTTCACCGTCCTCGTGGGCCGCAAGGCTCCCGACGGCGAAATGTCCGCCCGCCGCGGCCCCGAGGCCGCGCCCGCCCCGGTTCCCGTCCCCGCGGCCCCGGCCGCCGCTCCGAAGCCCGTCCTCTTCATCTCGGTGCCGGACAACCTGCCCTTCGAGAGCGAGGAGGCGGCCATCGCCCATGTGCTGAAGAATCACCTCGCGCTCTTCTTCGACCAGGCCGAGACGGAGGTCGACCCGCCCAAGGGAAATTTCCAGGTCGTCAACCGCTGCAGCGTCACCGGCGAGCTGCTCGGGCCCCCGAACTACCACCGCTACAGCCAGACGCTGCAGCAGCACTTCGCGGAGAAGATCTCCCGCATGTCCCTCGAGTCCTATCGCACCCGCATCGAGTCGGTGCGGGACCCGGAGGTCATCGCCCAATGGCTGGAGAAGATGAAGAAGGTGACCCGGTTCACCTGGAAGACGGCCGCCCCCGCCAAGGCCCCGGGCCCGGAAACCGCCGTGCCCGCCGAGACCCCGGCGCCGGCCGCGGTTGAGCCGGCCCCCGAGGCCACCCCTGCACCCGCACCCGCCAAAGCCGCCGCGCCCGAAGCCACCGCCGCACCCGCCGAGACCGCCGCCGCACCTGCACCCGCGCCCGCGGAGACGCCGGCTCCGGCCGAAGCGACCGCCCCCGCCGGGCCCGCCTTTGACTCCATCGAGGAGGCGAAGGCCCATCTCCTCACCCAGGCCCGCGACAAGGTCGTCCGCCCGGGCGCCACCGCCCGCTTCCACGGCCGGACACTCGAGACGATCCCGTCCGACGAGATCCGCCATGCCGTCGAGGGCGAGCTCGAGCGCCAGCGGCGCTTCCCGCTCGACACCGCCAACGCGCTGCGCGGCCGCCTGCGCCGCGAGCATTTCACGATCTTCAAGAAGGGCTCGAAGGGCGTGTCCTACGTCTGCGCGGTGAAGCGGAAGTTCCGCATCCCGGGCCAGGTCTTCGCCGACAACATCGGCTCCCTGATCAACTTCATCGAGGCCCACCCGATGATGCGCGCGAGCGAGCTCACCGAGAAATTCCTGGGCCTGGCGCCGCAAGCGCCGGTCGCGGAGGGTCAGCCACTGACCGAGGAGGCCCTCACGCCCGAGCAGCGCGACAAGATCGGCCGGCTGCAGGGCGACCTGCGCTGGCTGGTCCGCGAAGGCTACGTGACCGAGTTCATCGACGGCACGCTCTACGCGCCGCCGCCGGTGGTCGAGGCCCGCAAGAAGGAGATCGAGGCGGAAGAGCAGGACCCCGAGAACTTCCCGGAACCGGTCGCCGCGCCTGCGGCAGAAACGCCAATTCAGGCCGCAGATCCCGTGGCGGAAGGCTCGACCGTCGCTGAGCCGGAGCCGACGGATCCGGCCACCTGAGGTGACAGCGCGCTATTGCCTCTGGATCGCGCTCGCCCTTGCGGCCGGCAAAGTTGCGCTTGCCCAGCCTGCCGTACCCGATAGCCCAATCGCGACTACCGTGGCGGGCAAGGTGCGGGGGTATGTCGATTCTGGCATCAATGTCTTCAAGGGCATCCCTTATGGGGCCGATACCTCGAAGCGCCGGTTCCAGTCCCCGGTTCCGCCGGAACCTTGGACCGGGGTCCGCGACGCTCTGGCCTTTGGACCTGGCGCCCCGCAACCGGCCGGGGTGAAGACCAACCCCGACTGGGGTGTCGGAAGCCCCAGCGAGGATTGCCTGGCTCTCAACGTCTGGACCCCCGCGCTCCGGGACGGTCGCCAACGGCCCGTGGTGGTCTATCTTCACGGCGGAAGCTATAGCACCCTATCCGGCAACACGATCGATGGTGTGTTCCTCAGCCGAAGCCGCGACGTCGTCGTGGTAGCGGTCACCCACCGCCTGAACGGCTTCGGCTACCTCTATCTCGGCGACCTGGGGGATCCCGAGTTCGCCGATTCGGGCAACGCGGGTCAGCTCGACCTGATCCTGGCCCTGAAGTGGGTGCGCGACAATATCGCTGAATTTGGGGGAAACCCGGGATGCGTGACGATCTTCGGCGAATCGGGTGGCGCCGGGAAATGCGCGGTGCTCATGGCGATGCCGGCCGCCCGCGGATTATTTCAGCGGGTCTGGACCATGAGCGGGGCGGCGATCAAGTCCAACAGCCGGGCCGCCGCCGCCGCCGCCGCCCGGACCGTCCTGGAGGCTCTGCGTATCCCGGCTGACCGCGTCTCAGAGATCAAGCAGGTCCCCAGGGATCGCCTGATCGCCGCGCTGGGAGTCGTCAAAGACGACTGGGGCCCGGTGGTCGACGGCCGCAACCTGCCCCGTGATCCGTTCTTCCCCGATGCTTCACCCGTTTCTGCCGATGTCCCCATGGTGATCGGCACCACCCACGACGAAATGACGAGCTTCATGGACCGGAATCCGAGGTTTACCGGGCTCACGTGGGACCGCCTCCTCGCGCTGCTGGGGCAGATCCGCCCTTTTGCCGGCGGCCCGCGGCCCGAGGCGATCGTGGCCGAATATCGGCAGCTCTATCCCGCGTATACGCCCCGGGAGGTTCTGTTCGCGGCGACCACCGCCACCACGATCTGGCGGGATCTGGTGATCGAGTCGGAGCGGAGGGCGGAGCAGGGCGCGCCCACGTTCGTCTATTGCCTGAACTGGCCGGGGAAAGGCCAGTCGGTCCACGCGATCGACAAATGGCTGATCACTGCAGACCCGGCGGGAAACTGGCGGACGAAGGACAGGCCGGGAGCCGAGGAGATCGCCGCCCTGATGAGTGACTCCTTCGCCCGCTTCGCTCGGAGCGGAAATCCCCATGCGCCCGGACTCCCCCCTTGGCCACAGTTTGACCTGGAGCAAAGGCCGACCATGCTCTTCGACCTTCCGGCACAACTTGCCAACGATCCGCGCGGCGAAGAGCGGAAATTCTTCACCATTCCGACCAGGTGATCTGGAGCTTCGGGGTCAAACCGGAGCTGAAACGGATACCCCATTTTCGGCGCAATGGTGCCGCTCCCCGGGGCGAAGGAGGGTGCTTTGTCGATGCCCGGAAGGGGCGCTCTACCTAATGCAGCCGCACCGTGTGCCGCTGGTCGGGGGTGATCGCCAGGTCGAAGTGCCAGGCGCCGGGCGGCAGCCAGCCGGCGATCTTTTCCGGCCACTCGATGGCCAGGCAGAAGGGCGGCTGCAGGAAATCATCGAGAAGCAGCGCCTCGACTTGCGCGGGGTTGTCCAGCCGGTAGGCGTCGAGGTGCCCGAGGTTGCGGGCTCCCAGCCCGGTCCCGCGGTAGAAACGGCAGAGGTTGAAGGTTGGGCTCGTCACCGGCTCGGCGATGCCGAGACCGCGGGCCAGGCCCTGGACGAAGGTGGTCTTGCCAACACCCAAATCGCCATGGAGGGCCAGCGTGGCGTCGGGCGGCAGCAGCACCGCGAGTCCCGAGGCCAACTCCCGGGTTTCCTCGGCGGTGGCGGTCGCCACCCCGGCGCGCAAGCGGTCAAGGAGGTCCATGCCGGTCAGCGCTTCCGCAAGTGCTCGTAGCCGGTGTAGGCGCCGGGATCGAGGGCGCCCGCCGGCAGCCGGCCCGCCGGCACGAACTGGCCGATGCGCGTCAGCCGGACGCGCGGAAATGCCCCGCGCCACGCCCGCTCGAAGGCCGGCCGGTTGGTCCGCGCCGCCAGGGCAAACACGAGCTCATAGTCCTCGCCCTCGCCGAGGGCGGAGCCCAGCGAGGCGCCGGGGCGCCGCGGCACCAGGTCCGCCTCCAGGGCGGGCCGCGACCCGCGCGGGGTCAGGGCCCGGAGGTCCTTGGCCAGGCCGTCGCTCACGTCCATCATGGCGCGGACCGCCGGCCGCCGCGCCAGCCAGGCGCCCTCCGCCAGCCGCGGCTCGAAGTCGTGATGATGCCCGCTGCGGATGCTCCCGCCCAGGACGCCGGTGACGTAGATCCAGTCGCCGCTCCGCGCTCCGGCGCGCGTGACGGCCCGCGGGCCGTCCACCGCTCCGAGGAGCGTGAGGCTGGCGGCCAGCACGCCCGGTCCCTCGGCCACGTCGCCTCCGACGACCGCAACCCCGTGGCGGCGGGCCTCGGCCGCGAGCCCGCGGTAGAACTTCTCCAGCCAGTCCCGGCGCACGCGGCGGTCGAGGGTCAGCGCGACGACCGCGGCGACCGGGCGGCCGCCCATCGCGGCGATGTCGCTCAGGTTGCGCTTGAGCAGCTTGGCCCCGACCGCGGCCGGCGGGACCGACGCGTCAAAGTGCCGGCCGTAGACCACCGGGTCGACCGTGAGGAGCTGGCGCCTCCGTGCCCGGGGAAGCACCGCACAGTCATCGCCGATGCCCGCGGGCGAGGGCGGCGAGGCCGGCCCCAGCCACCGCCGGATCGCGGCGATCAGCCCCTCCTCGCCGAGGGCGGCAACCGAGAGGGAAGGGCGGCGGGTGAAGGGCGGCATGGGAGGATCACGTGCTTACGCCCAGCTCGATCAGGATGACCGTCAATAGATTGAAAAGTCCATGGGCCACCATGGTCGTCCCGATGCGACCGGTCCGCTCGTAGGCCAGCGACAGGACGACGGCGAGCATGACCAGCGGGGCGAACGAACTCAGGCTCTGGAGCGGAGCGCTCATCAGGTGCATCGCGCCAAAGACCAGGGCCGGAACCAGCACCGCCGCCCAGCGGGGAAAGCGGCCACGGAAATACCGGAACAGGCCGGCCCGGAAAATGAGCTCCTCGCCGATGGGCACCACCACGACCGCGAGCACGGCGAAGAGGATCCGCAGCAGCAGCGTCGGCAGCCCCATGAAAATCTGGATGTTGTCCGCCGTCTCCACCGGCAGCCCGCACGCGCCCAGCAGGGCCTGCCAGAGGACGGCCACCCCCTGGACGAGGGGCAGGGCGATCAGCACGGTCGCCAAGCCGCTGAGCCATATGCCCGCCGGCCGGGCCGGGGGCACGGGCTGCCGCCGGCGGACGCAAAAGTGGTAGACGGCGATGCCCCCGAGCCCGCCCAGCTGGAAGGCGGCCAGATTCACGATCTGGCGCGCGCCCTGGCTCAGGGCGGCATGGCGGATGCCCAGGCCGGCCAGGACCGGCAGGCAAATGCCGCCGCAGGTCGCGAGGAGGAAAAAGAACAGGAGGTCGCTGGAGGTGCCCGGCCAGGGCGTGAGCGCCGCCGGCTGGCGGCGGGCCCGCGCCGCCGGGCTGACGACGAGGCGCCAGAGCAGGACGAGCCCGGTCGCCAGCAGGACGACCATGAAGGCCACGCCCAGCGGGGAGGAGGCGTCGGCGGGTTGGCTCAAGCGATCTTCCCGCCGGCGTAGACCACCCGGCCGTCGACGATCGTCGCCTTGACCCGGCCGGTCAGGGTCTGGCCGTGCCAGGGGGAGTTGGCCGACTTGCTGAAGCCCGCACGGGCGTCGTAGCGCCAGGATTCCCTGGGATCAAAGAGGCAGATGTCCGCCGGCGCGCCGTCCGCGAGGGTGCCCGCCGGCAGGCCAAGGAGCGCCGCCGGTCGCCGCGTCATCAGGTCGACCAGCCGGGCCAGCGGGAACTTGCCCCGGCGGACCAGGATCTCGAGCGAGACGGCCAGCGCCGTCTCCAGGCCGATGATCCCGTTCGGGGCGTAATCGAACTCCCGGTCCTTCTCGTTCTCCGTGTGCGGGGCGTGGTCGGTGGCGATGCAGTCGAGGGTGCCGTCGCGCAGGCCGGCGACGATCGCGCGCCGGTCGGCCTCGGTCCGCAGCGGCGGGTTCATCTTGAAGTTCGTGTCGTACCCGGTGAGGGCCTCCTCGGTCAGGGCGAAGTGGTGGGGCGTCCCCTCCGCCGTGATCCGCACCCCGCGCGCCTTGGCCCGGCGGATAATGCCGACGGAATGGCGGGACGAGATATGCTGCAGGTGGATGTGCGCCCCCGTCGCTTCGGAAAGAATCACATTCCGCGAGACGATCAGGTCCTCGGCCGCGTGCGGCCAGCCGCGCAGGCCGAGCCGGGTCGAGACGACGCCCTCGTTCATCACCGCGTCATGGGTCATCGACTGGTCCTGGCAGTGGTCCATCAGCGGCAGGTCGAACATCTTGGCGTACTCGAGGGCCCGCCGCATCATCTCGTTCGACTGGACGCAGTCGCCGTCGTCCGTGATGGCCACGATGCCCGCCCGCTTGAGGGAGCCGATGGGCGCCATGACCTGCCCCTTGAGCCCGACCGTGATGCCGCCGGTCGGGTACACCTTCACGACCGCGTCGCGGGCCACGGCGTCCTTGATGAACTGGATCGTCCCGGCGTTGTCGGCGGGCGGCGAGGTGTTCGGCATGCAGACGACGGTGGTGAAGCCGCCGGCGGCGGCCGCGCGCGAGCCCGTCCCGATCGTCTCCTTGTGGGTCTGGCCCGGCTCCCGGAAATGCACGTGGATGTCGACGAGCCCCGGGCAGGCGACCAGGCCGCTGCCGTCGAGCTTTCGCGCCCGCTTCCGGTCCGCGCGCGAGAGCGAAGGGACGATGCGGCCGTCGCGGACGCAGAGCTCGCCCACCGCATTCCGGCGGGAGGCAGGGTCGATCACCCGGGCGTTGCTGATCAGGAGGGCGGGCATGGCGATTATTCGGCGGAGGAGACGACGGCCTCCGGCTGGCCCCCGGCGCAGAGGTAGAGGACCGCCATCCGGACCGCGATGCCATTGCTCACCTGCTCCAGGATCACGCTGCGCTCCCCGTCGGCCAGCTCGCTGTCGATCTCGACGCCGCGGTTGATCGGGCCGGGGTGCATGATGATCGCCTTGGGGTTGAGCCAGGAGGCGCGGGTCTTGTTCAGCCCGAACATGCTCGTGTACTCGCCGAGCGAGGGAAAGTGGCTGCTGGCCTGCCGCTCGTGCTGGATCCGCAGGAGCATCACGACCTCGGCGTCGGCCAGCGCGGACTTGAGGTCGTGGGAAACCGTGACCCCGAAGGCCTCGAACCAGGCCGGGACGAGGGTCGAGGGGCCGACCAGCGTGACGGCGGCGCCCATCTTGGTCAGCGCGTGGATGTTGGAGCGCGCCACCCGGCTGAAGAGGACGTCGCCCAGGATGACCACCTTGCGGCCCCGGAGGGAGCCGAGGTGCTCCTTCATCGTGAAGGTGTCGAGGAGGCCCTGGGTGGGGTGCTCGTGCGCCCCGTCCCCGGCGTTGATCACGGGGATGTCGAGCAGGCGCGAGAGGTAGAGGGGCGAGCCCGACGCGCCGTGGCGCAGGACGATCATGTCGGCGTTGAGCGCCTGGATGTTCTGGGCGGTGTCCCGCAGGGTCTCCCCCTTCTGGGTGGAGGAGCTGGCGGCATCGAAGGAGATGACGTCGGCGCTCAGGCGCTTGGCCGCCATCTCGAAGGCCAGCCGCGTGCGGGTGCTGGGCTCGAGGAAGAGGTTGACGATCGTCTTCCCGCGCATCGCCGGGACCTTCTTCACGTTCCGCTGCAGGATGGCCTTGAAGGCGGCGGCGGTGGCGTGGATCTGGCCGATTTCGGCCAGACTGAGCTCTTCCAGGGTCAGGAGGTGTTGGCGATGCCAGGGCATGGATGCGTCACTTGGTGCTCGTGACGCTGATCTTGTCCCTTTTGGGGGCATCCTTGTCGAGGCCGACGATGATTTTTTCATCCTCGGCCGCCGCCAGCCTCAGCCCCACGTAGTCGGCCGTGACCGGCAGGCGCCGCCCGCCCCGGTCCACGAGGACCGCCAGCTCGACCCAGGCGGGCCGGCCGTGGTCAAAGAGCTCGTCGAGCGCCGCCTTGACCGTCCGGCCGGTAAAGAGGACATCGTCAACCAGGAGGACCCCCGCCCCCTGGATGTCGCCCGGCACCAGGGTGGGGGTGAACTCCTTCGGGATGGGATGACGGCCGATGTCGTCGCGGTGGAAGGAGATGTCCAGGATACCCGCCCGGGCCCCGAGGACGGCCGCCAGCCGCTGGGCGAGGACGATCCCGCCATTGGCGACGCCGAGGAGGAGAAAATCGCGCCGGGCGTGCCGGCCGGCGATGGCCGCGGCCATCCGCCCAATGGCGGCGTGGATCTCGGCGGAGGCGACGGTCTTGGAATGGGCCATCGCTGCGGCGCTCAGGGCCCCGAACCCGCGCGCCCGAGGCGGCGGGCGTTGGCCTGGTACATCGGCCAGGGAGTGGCGGCCGGGCCGGCTCCCAGGGCAAAGGCGTAGAGGCGGTGGTCGTTGCTGCCAAAGAGGAGGGTGGTGCCGGCGATGACGGGCGAGGAACGCACGGCGTCATCGGTGGGGTAGGTGCGGTTCAGGGTCCCGTCGGGGTTGATCGCGTACAGGTTCCGGTCGTAGGACCCGATGTAGACCACGCCATTCGCGTCGACCGCGGGCGTGCTCGCCCGGATCTGGGCGCCGGTCGCGTAGGTCCAGGCGAGGGCCCCGTTCGCCGCGCTGAGCGCGTAGACCTTGCCGTCGTAGCAGCCGACGTAGACGAGCCCGTTGGGGCCGAGGGCGGGGGAGGAGCTGACCGAGTTGCCGGCCTTGAAGGACCAGCGGACCCCGCCGGAGGAATTCAGCGAGTAGACCGTCCCGCCGAGCGAGGCGAAATAGAGGTTGCCGCCGGAATCGATCGCCACCGAGGCGTAGATCCCGCTGTCGGCCGTCATGGTCCACTTGGTCGTGCCGGAGGGTGCGATCGCATAGAGGGTGTTGTTGTCGGACCCGACATAGACGGTCCCGTCCGTCCCGATCGCGGGCGCCGCATAGGAAAGCCCCGGCACGTTCACCCGCCACTTGAGGACGCCCCCCGCGGTGACGGCGTAGAGATTGTTGTCCTCCGCCTTGAAATACACCGTGCCATCGGCGCCCACCGCCGGCGAGGAGGCGACGGCATTGGCCAGTGTCGGATCCGTGGGAGAGGGCACCGTATATCTCCACTTGAGCGCCCCGGCGGACGTCAGCGCGTAGAGATTGCCGTCGAGCGAGCCGGCATAGACGGTGCCGTCGTCGCCCACCGCCGCCGCCGAGGTGTCGAATCCGCCCGCCGCGAACTTCCACTTCACCGTGCCGCCGGAGGTGAAGGCGTAGAAGTTGCCGTCGTCGCCGCCCACGTAGGCCGTCCCGTCGGCCGCGGCTGCCGGCGAGCAGGTGAGGCTGTCGCCCGTGGCCGCCTGCCAGAGCCCGTCGTCGAGCGAGAGCGTGAACGCGCCGGTCCCGAGGCCCGTGAACGAATCCGTGCGGCTGTCGACGGTGATGAAGTAGGTCGTGCCCGCGACGGCGGTGAAGCTCACGGTCGCCGTGCTGGCCGCCGTCAGGGCACTGGAATCGATCCCCGCTCCCGCCGCCGCGCCCACGCTCGTCAGGGCCGACAGGGAGCCGCCGGTGTAGACCCCGACCAGCGGGTCGAAGTCCGGACTGTAGGCCGAGACCTCGTAGGGCCCGCCCTGGGGCGCCGTCCAGCTGTACCAGAGGGAATGGCCGCCGCTGTTGGGCAGGATCTTCGGCTCGCCGGCCTGGACCGTCGCGTTGACGTTCACGTCCGTCAGCAATGCGGCGCGGCCGGAGAGGACGGCCGGCGAGGAGAAGGAATCGTTCGCCGGCACGACGTCGAAATTCAGCATCGTCGCGCCGGTCGCCCCAGCCTGCCCCTGGACCGTGACCTCGTACTTGACGCCCGCCTGGACGGCCAGAGTGGCCTGGCTGTAGGCAGGCCCGCCCGGCTGGTTCGCGGCGGCGGTCGCGACGGGGGTCAGCGCATTCAGCGCCGAGCCGGTGTAGACCGCGAGCAGCGTGGCGTAGGAACTGCCCTGGGTGTTGATCGTGAGCTGGCCGCTTTGCGGGGGCGTCCACTCCCACCAGAGGGATCCGCCGCCCGCGGGGCCGGCGATGGCCGGCTCGCCCGGCTCGAGGGTCGCCCCGGCGTTGTTCGACCGCACCGAGGGGTCCGGGCCGGTCAGGGTCGCCCGGCCGGCAAAATTGTCGTTGAAGGGCGTGTTGGCCGTCGAGGTCACCGCCTTCTGCAGGTTGAGGCGGCCGCCCGTCTGGACCAGTCCGGCGAAGGCGGGCTTGGCGTCGACGCTGCGGAGCAGGCGGTTGATCAGCTGGCGGTAGGTGTCTCCGGGAAACTGCGCCTTGAGCAGCGCCAGCGCGCCCGTGACCATCGGCGTCGCCATCGAGGTGCCCGAGAGCGTCGCGGTGGCCGTGGCGTTGGTGTTGTAGAGGGAGAGGATCTCGTCGCCCGGGGCAAAGAGGTCGACCGAGCCGGGGCCGTAATCGCTGAACGTCGAGGGCTGGTCCCGGTTGTCCGACGACGCCACCGCCACGATGTTGTCGAGGGGATAGTCCGCCGGGTAGTTGGGCTCGAAATCATTGTTCTGCGTCGCGTTGCCGGCGGCGACGACCATGACGACGCCCGCCGCGCCCGCGGACTGGATCGCCGCCATCTCCGACTGCGAGGCCTCCGAGCTGCCGAAGCTCGCATTGATGAAATTCGCGCCGTGCGCGATCGCGAAGTCGATGCAGGCGAGTTCGGCCGAGGTCGAGCCGGAGCCGCTGCTGTCGAGGAACTTGAGCTCCATCAGCTGGACCTTCCAGGCCACCCCGGTGGTGGCCGAGCCGCTGTTGCCCACCGCGCCGATGATGCCCGAGACATGCGTCCCGTGGCCGTTGTCGTCATTGGGGCTGCCGAAAGCGGTGTTGGCCACGAGGTTCGGCTTCTGCCGGGTCCCGAGATTGATCGTGGCGGAGACGGTCGCGTTGATGCCGTTCAGGTCGTTGACGAGGCCGAAGCCGTCGTTGTTCTCCTGCGGGTTCTTCCAGAGGTTCGCGGCCAGGTCCTGGTGGGCCAGGAGCCCGCCGGAATCGATCACGGCCACGATGACGTTCGGCGCGTCGTGCACCGTGTTCCAGGCCGCCGGGGCGCCGATGTCCGCGCCCGCGATCCCGTTGCCGGGGCCGTTGGCCCCGGTATTCTGGAGGGCCCATTGCTGCGGGAAGAGGGGGTTGTTGGGCACGGCCGCCGCATGCTTGATGTAGTCCGGCTCCACGAACTCGTAGCGGCCGGTCGCGCGCAGCCGCTGGAGCGCGGCGGGGGCCGCATCGCCGTCGGTCAGCCCAAGGACGCGCAGGGCTCCCATCCGGCTGAACTTCTTCACGATGTTCAGCTTCTCCGCGGCCTCCGCCGCATCGACGGTGCCCAGGTGCTCGCGGCGCGGCTTGGCGATGACGATGCCGTCGCGGTAGCCCTGGGCCAGCTCCTTGGCCGTGAACGCCGCTCCCGCCGAATCAGCTGCGCCCGTGGCCGGCGCCAAGAGGGCGGCCGCCAGCGCCAGGAGGGGCAAGCGCAAGGGGTTGAGGTTCAAGGCGGCGTCAGGGGGCAGCTTTAGCGCCTAGTATAACAGGGCATGTCAATGTGACGGTCAACCGCGGCGGAAGTTTACTTTATTTCCGAAAATCAGCGCTCAAGCCACGCGGCGAAGTCCTCATCCGTGCGCAGGCGGGCGCCCTCCTGGTAGTCCGGCGCCAGGAGCCGGGTATATTCCTCCTCTGCAAACCGGCGGCAGTGCAGGAGCACGCGGGCGCGCTGCCCGGGCGCACGGACCAGGCGGCCGAGCGCTTGGTTAACCTTTTGCATGCCAGGTATTTGATAGACCCTGCGAAAGGCCGCCTCCCGGCCCAACCCGGCGAGGGCCGCGACCCGCGCCCGCTGCACCGGATTGACCTCGGGCAGGGCGGGGCCGACCACGACGGCCCGTCCAACCCGCCCGCCCAGGAGGTCGACGCTCTCGGCAAAACTGGAGCCCAGGACAAGGAAGAGGGCGCCGGCTTCGGCCAGGGCCGCCTCGAGCCAGGCAGCCTGGGCGGAAAGATCCGCCTGCCGGGGCTGCAGTGCGACCCGCAGGCCCGGGGTTTCGACCGCCAGGACGGCCGCGATGGCCTCCGCGTAGGCATACGAGGAAAAGAAGCCAGCGACCAGGCCGGACCGCCCGAACGCGGCGATCGAGCGCGCGGTCGTCTCATAGTGGGCCGCCCGGCGCTGGAAGGTCGTGTCGACCCGCAGGTCGAAGGCGACGTCGTAGGCTCCGTCGCGCCACGGGGTCGCCGCGCGCACCCAGGACAGCGCTCCCGCCCGCTCCTCGCTGGCGCGGAGCAGGCTGGCCGCACTCGTGACCCGCGCGGACAGCCGGCGGGTCTCCAGCTTGGTCAACTCGCCCAGGCGCTCCGGCCCCAGGGCCTTCTCGGGGACGACCTCGGCGCGGTCGAGCCCCAGCACTTCGGCCAGCGTGTCGGCCGGCGGCGGCGTCGCGCTCGCGAGCACCACGGCGCCGTACTCGCGCAGCCGCGCGCCGATCGCCGCGGCGGCGTCGAGGCAGGTGAGCGCCAGCGTGCCCCGCCGCGGGCACCAGCAAAGCCGCGGGAGGTCGGCCTCCTCGAACTGCGCCCCCAGCGCCGCCGCCTGCCAGAGGAGTTCGCTCGGCCCCGGGCCGAGCGCGGCATAGTCGACCGGCGTCGCGAGGATGAGGTCGGCGAGTTCGCCCACCAGGCGGCGGACGGCCGCCTCCGCCTCCTCGTCAAGCGCGGGCCCGGGCTCCAGGCCCCCGAGGAGCCGCGTCCATTCCTGCCAAGCGGCGATGAGCAGGGCGGGCGCGCGCACCTGCTGGAGCGCGAGGAGGACGGCCTCGGCCTGCCCCGCGGTCGCGCTGTGCGAGTGGGCATCGGCGACGCGGGACGGCAGGTTGTGGGCCTCGTCGACCAGGAGGAGGGTGCGCGCGGGATCGAAGCCGGGCTGCCCGGAGAAGATCCCGCTGGCCGACGGGGAGAAGACGTAGTTGTAGTCGCCGATCCAGACGTCGTTGCCGGCCAGCGCCGCCCGCGTGATCTCGTAGGGGCAGATCCGCGCGGCCCGGCCGGCCGCGCGCAGCGCGGGCAGGTCGCGGGGCTCGTCCTCGCGCAGATAGAAGCGCGCGAGGCCGCTTCCCGCCCACCGCTCCTGCATGCCGTCGAGATAGCCGCAGCTCTCCCGCACGCAGTGAAAAACGGCATTGATGCAGTGCTCCGACTTGGGGCGCACCACCCAGAGGGCCACCCCGCCCGCGGGGGTCATCGCCGCCAGGGTCCGGCCCACCTGCAGCTGGCCGGTCGACTTGCCCGTGAGGTAAATCACGCGCTCAAACCGCCCGGCCCGCAGCTGGCCGAGCGCGCACTCGAGGAGGACGCCCGTCTTGCCGAAGCCGGTGGGAGCCTCGAGCATGACCCGCGCCCCGGGCGCGGCGATCGCCGCGGCCAGCCCGGGCCCGGCGGATTCCTGCCCGGGGCGGAGTTCGCCGAAGGGGGGAATGAAGCGGAGGGCCGCCAGCCGCCGCCGCGCCGCCAGCCGCAGCTCGAGGAACTCGACGACCCGCTCGATCTGGCCGCGGAAGACCGCCTCGTCGCCCGGGACGAGCGGCACGACCTGGCTCAGCCCCGAGTCCGCCTCGACGAAGACCAGCTCGGCGGCCAGGGCGGGCGGCGCCGCGGCGCTCGTCGCCGCGCTCCGCAGCAGGACGAGGTACGCCGCCGCCTGGGCGAAGTAGGCGGGATACTCGGCCCGCAGGTCGGCCTCCGGGGCCGGCAGGGGCCGGGTCACGGTCTTGATCTCGCGCAGGACGTCGCTCCCGCCCGCGCGGACCCACTGGTCGATCCGCCCGCTGAAGGCCAGGGTCCAGCCGCGGTGGAAAATCTCGCCCTCGATCACCACCTCGAATTCCGCCGCGGCGAATTCCGCCGTCGCCCGCGCCTGCAGCTGCCGGTGCCAGTGCGTCCCCAGCCGGGCCCGCCAGAGCCCGGCCGGCCCGCCGGTCGCATCGCGCGGACCGAGCAGGAAGTCGGAGAGTTCGCCCACGCCCAGGCGGGCGCGGCGCCGGTCGAGGTCAAAGTCCATCGCTAGCCCGAATGTTTCATGAAAGATTCGGGCTAGGCCGGGTCGTCGAGCAGGAGCTCCGTGTAGCCCCGCAGGTATTCCTCCAGCCGCCGCTGCAGCTCGGCCAGCGCGGCGGGGGTGCCGGCGGCGGGGCCGAGGTCCGCCAGCGGCGTCCGCAGGAGATGTTCCGCCGTGGTCCTCAGCCCCTCCGGCAGCGAGGGCAGCCACTGCTGCGGGAGCGGATGGCCCTCGTCGCGGGCGAAGCGGTACACGCTCTTGAACAGCACGACCGCCGGGTCGGCCGGCCCGCCGAAGGCCGCGAAGGCGGCGCGCAGGAGCGCCCCGGTGCGCGCGTTGCCCTCCGCCGAGGAGGAATTGCGGGCGATCAGGGAGGCGAAGGCCGAGGCCGCGCGCAGCGCCTCGTAACTGCGGCCGATCGCGGCGGCGCGGGCCAGGACCCGCGCCTCGCGCAGGAACCAGGTGCGGCCCTGGTTCGAGCTCTCGAGCTGCACGGCCGCCTCCTCGAAGAGGTCGAGGGCCAGCCGCTGCCTGGAGGCCGACGAGGAGAGGCGGACAAAGACCGGCAGCAGGCCGTGCTCGGCGGAGAAGAGCGTGCAGCTCTGGAACTTCTCCGCCGGGGGGCGCTTGAGCAGCACGAAGGCTTCGGTATGGAGGACGACCGCGGGCAAGATGCCGACTCGATTCCGGATTTCCGGAATTTGCAAATCTCAGAGGCCGAGCTCGGGCTGCCGTGTCCCGGTCCAGGGCGGGGTGATGGCGCCGCCGGAGATGATGAGCTTCATGGCCTCGCCCGCGGTCATCTCGAGCTCGACGATCTCGCGGCGGGGGACCAGGATCAGGAAGCCGCTGGTCGGGTTGGGCGAGGTCGGGATGAAGACCGACCAGACCTCGTCCTTGAGCTTCGCCTGCGTCTCGCCCTGGCCCCGGTTGGTGAGGAAGCCCACGGCCCAGACGCCCTTGCGCGGGAACTCCACCAGGACGGCCTTGCTGAACATCCGGCTCTGCGAGCCGAAGGTCCCGATGATCTGCTTGACCGTGTTGTAGATCCCGCTGACGCCGGGGATATGCAGGAGGATCCGCTCCGCCACGCCGAGGAAGAACTTGCCGAAGACGTAGCGCGAGACGTACCCCAGGGCCGTGACCAGCACCATCACGATCAGCGTGGCCAGGATGTCCCAGACGACGGTGAGGCTCGGGCGGTCGCGCAGCGTCTCCGGCAGGTAAAAGAAGAAGACCGGCCGGAAGGTCCCGCCGATCAGGTCGATGATCTTCTCGAACGCCAGGATGGTGACGAGGAGCGGCGCGAGGAGGAGGGCGCCCGAGATGAAGGCGTTGCGCAGGCTGACGAAGCGGGAGACGGGCGGGGCGTCGGGCATGGAGTCGGACCCAGGCTAGCGCTCAGGCCCGCCCGGAGGAAGGCTGAAAGGAAAAGCGCGGCAACGCCCGCGCCCGGCGGAGGAGCGCCAGAGCCGCGGCCTCGGCCCGGCGCATCGCCCGCCGCGGCCGCGGCGCCCGGTCGTCGTGGCCGGCGAGGTGGAGCCAGCCGTGCACGAGGTAGAGGGTGAGCTCCGCCGAGGGATTCCCGCGGCCCGCCCGCCGGGCGGCGTCCGCCGAGACGCAGATTTCGCCCGCGGGCCCGGGCGGCGGGCCGCCGGGGAAGGTGATCACGTCCGTCGGCGAGGGATCGGCGAGGAACTCGCCATGGAGCCCGGCCAGCGCCGCGTCGGTCAGGAAGGCCACCGAGATCTCGCCGCCGTGCCCCAGGACGGAGGCCGGGGTGGACAGCGCGGGATGGTGCTCGTCCAGCGTCCGCAGGGCGCGGACGAGGGCGCGGCGGTCCAGGCGGAGCAGGGGATGGAGGCGGCGGATCGCGATCGGGCGCTTCAACTTTCGGCCTTGAGCTTGCCCTCCGGCGCCTTGTCGCCCTCCGGGTCGACCACGCGCGCGTGCAGCATGTTGAGGAGGGTGAAGGTGAAGCTGTTCCTGATCTTCGCGATGTCCTCGAAGGTGAGCGGCGCCTCGGTCAGCTGGCCGTCGGCCACGCGCTCGCCGATCACCCGGTCGATGATGGCGCCCAGCTGGGTCGGCGTCGCGGAGCGCAGCGAGCGCGAGGCGGCCTCGACGCCGTCGGCGAGCGAGATCACCGCGCTCTCCTTGAACTGCGGCTTGGGGCCGGGGTAGCGGTAGGCGGCGTCCGGCACCTCGGGCGCCTCGTCCCCGGCCTCGCCCCGGCGGGGCGGGGCGGCGCCCCGCCGGGCCGCGGCGGTCGCGACCGCCCGGGCGTAGAAGTAGCGGGTCCGGCTCGTCCCGTGATGCTGCCAGATCACGTCGATGACCGCGCGCGGCAGCCGGTGCTTGGCGCCGAGCTCGGCGCCGTCGGGCACGTGCTGCAGGATCCGCCGGGCGGAGTCCTCCGGGGCCATCGCGTCATGGGGGTTGACGCGGTCGCGCTGGTTCTCGGTGAAGTACGCCGAGTAGGGGATCTTGCCGATGTCGTGGAAGAGCGCGCAGACGCGGGCCAGGAGCGGGTTCGCGCCGATCGCGTTGCTGGCGTTCTCGGAGAGCTGGGCCACGACCAGGGAGTGGTGGTAGGTGCCCGGCGCCTCCAGCTGCATGCGGCGAAGCAGCCGGTGGTTGTAGTCGGTCAGCTCCAGCAGCGTGATGTCGGTCGTCCGCTTGAAGAGCGACTCGAGGACCGGGAGGAAGCCGACGACGGCGATGCCGGTGACGATGCCGCCCAGGAGGCCGGCGCTCATCTCCCGCACCAGCGTGTCGACCGGCGTCTGGTCGGCGATCCCGATCAGGGCGGCGAAGGCCGCGACCGTCAGGCCGCCGGTGCCGGCCGCGCTCACGACCCGGGTGCGCCGGCTGGCATGGCGGCACCCGAAGATCGCCACGAGCGAAGCCAGGAAGGTGATGACGAGGAGGTCGAGCCGGTTGCCGTAGATCACCCCGGTGAAGATGGAGATCAGCAGGGCCATGAAGATGGCCGAGCCTGCGTCGATCAGGATGGCGACGATCAGGGGGGCCAGCGCGGTCGGCGCGACATAGGGCAGGGTCGAGGCCCAGCTGCTGTCGTGCAGGAAGAATTCCGCGCCGCCGAAGGAGTAGACCAGCCGCACCAGCGCGAGGTTGATGATGACGACGACGGCCAGGAGCCCCAGCCGGCCGTTCCGCCGAAGCGTCTCGGGGTCCTCGAGGCGGATGTAGAGGACGGAGGCCAGGACCATGGCGAGCACCAGCAGGACGTGCCCGAAGAGCGTGAGGCCCTCGCCGCGCTCGACGTCGCCGTGCGTCCGCAGGTATTCCTGGTAGGCGCGGAACATCTCGTACTGCTCGGCCGTGACCCGCGCGCCGGCCTCGATGATGCTCTGGCCGCTGGCGACGTTCACCGTGACGGGGGGGAGCCCCGCCAGGACCTGCCGGATCCGCTCCTGGGTGGCAGCGCGGTCGTAAACCAGGTTGGCCGTCACGCCGTTGCGGAAGAAGCGGAAGAGCGCCTGGGCCGCGGGCCGCGGGACCCCCTCGGTCGCAAGGCTCACGCGCAGGAAGGTGAGCGCGTCCTCGAGCGACTGCACCGGGCGGAGCGAGACCTCCCCGCCGGGCCGCACGATCTGGAAGACGGCCACGTCCCCCGGCCCGGCGCCCCCGAGCGCGGCGTCATGGACGCCGCTGCCGTAGATCTCGTGCAGCGCGGCCACGCCGCTGTCGAATAGGGTGGCGCGGGTCGCCGGGTCGCCGGCCGACAGGAGGGCGCCCAGGTCCTCGGCGGTCACGTGGTAGGGCCGCGCGGCGTTGAACTGGTCGGCCAGCGCCTGCAGCGCGCCGTTGCGGTCGGTGAAGCTGAGGTTGGCCGAGCCGACCGGATGCGCGGACTCGAAGGCCGCGAGCTTCGCCAGGAGCTCGTGGGCGGCGGCCTCGAACTGCTGCAGGGGCGCGGACTCGATGGCGTAGACCGGCGGGACCCGGCCCAGCGCCTGCTCGCGCGCGGCCCGGGTCCGCTCCTCGCTCGGGTAGGAGAACGGCGCGCTCGCCGCCACCTGCACCGTCGCCAGCTGGTTCGGGAGGACGGGCACGTTCGCCGTGTTCACGCCGACCGAGCTGATCAGGACGATCACCGCCACCGTCAGGATGAAGATGAGCCCGGCCACGACCCGGCTCTGGTCCAGGAACTCGCGGAAGGGCGCGCCGGGCGCGGCCGAAACGGGGCCCCGGCGGCCGGCCGCCAGGCCGCCGACGAGCAGCTTGAGCTGGTTGCGGACGGACATGGCCTAGGCGCGGGCCTCCCCGGCCGGGTTCTTGAACCGGTCGTAGGCCTCGACGATGCGCTGCACGAGGGGGTGGCGGACCACGTCGGCGCTGCTGAAGGTGTGGAAATCGACCCCCGGGACGTCGCGCAGGACGTTGCGGACCTCGAGGAGGCCCGAGGCCTTGGACCGCGGCAGGTCGATCTGGGTGATGTCGCCGGTGATGGCCATGCGCGAGTCCTCGCCCAGCCGGGTGAGGAACATCATCATCTGCTCGGAGGTCGTGTTCTGCGCCTCGTCGAGGACGATGGCGGCGTGGCTGAGGGTCCGGCCGCGCATGTAGGCCAGCGGGGCGATCTCGATCGCGCCGGCCTCCGTCAGCCGCGCGACCTCCGCGGGCTCAAGCATGTCGCTGAGCGCGTCGTAGAGCGGCCGCAGGTAGGGGAGGATCTTTTCCCGCAGGTCGCCAGGGAGGAAGCCAAGGGTTTCCCCGGCCTCGACCGCGGGCCGGGTCAGGATGATCCGCTGGACCTCGTGCTTCAGGAGCGCGGACACGGCCGCCGCCACGGCAAGATAGGTCTTGCCCGTGCCGGCGGGACCGATCCCGAAGACGACGGACTGCTTCAGCATCGACTGGAGATAGAGCTTTTGGGCCAGCGTCTTCGGCACGACGCTGCGGCGGTTGGTCGCGATGACGAGCGGCTGGTCGAGCAGCGCCCGCAGCTGCGCGCCGTCCCCGCGGGCGAACGAGTCGGCCAGGCGGGTGAAGTCGGGCGAGCGGATGCTCATCCCCTGGCCGCGGGCGGCGTCCAGGAAGCCGAAGAAATCCTCGGCCAGGGCGAGCGGGGCCTCCGGGGCCTCGATCTTCAGCCAGCCGTCGCGCGAGACCAGCTTGACGCCCAGCGCGCGTTCGGCGTGCCCCAGGTTCTCCTCCCGGCCCCCGTAGAGCTGGCTGAGCGTGCGCGGACTCGCGAAATGGAGGACCTTGGAGGGCATGGGGCGCAGGCCGCTCAGGCTGCGAGCATTTTCCGGGCCGCCGCGGCGAGCCGCTCCCAGGTCTCGTCGAGGGCCTGGGGCAGGATCCGGGTCGAGCCCACGACGGGCATGAAATTATTGTCGCCGTTCCACCGCGGCACGAGGTGGGCGTGGAGGTGCGTGATGCTGCCGCCCGACGCGGACCCGAAGTTGAAGCCGACGTTGCAGCCGTCGGGGTTGAAGGTCGCGGCCAGCAGCCGTTTCCCAAAGGTGATCTCCTCCATCAGGTCGGTCCGCTCGGCCAGGGTCAGCTCCTCGAGCTCGGCCACGTCCCGGAACGGCACCGCCAGGAGGTGCCCGGGGTTGTAGGGATAACGGTTGAGGATCAGGTAGGAGAGAGGGGCCCGGTGCACGATCAGCGCCTTGCGATCGTCGCCCAGGGCAGGCAGCGCGGTGAAGGGTCGCTCCATCCCGGAAGGATGGCCCGGCGCCTGGATGTACTCCATGCGCCAGTAGGCATGCAGCTGCTGCATATTCAAAACCTGCCAAGCCAAGCGGATCGGGGGGTAAAGTCAAAGCTGGCGTCTCCGCGCCTTTCTGGGCCGATTTTCGCACTTGCTAATTATATGACGAACGTCATTTAAACGAGCCCGTAACAACCTGTCCCTTCCATGCGCTATTCGCGTGACCATAAGCATGCCACCCGCCGCCGGATCGTCGCCGCGGCCAGCGCGGCTTTTCGCGAAAAGGGGGTGGACGGGACGGGGGTTGATGAGGTGATGCGGCGGGCCGGCCTGACCCACGGGGGCTTTTACGCCCATTTCCAGAGCAAGCTCGAGCTCCTCACCGAGGCCTGCGCCGACGCCTTCGACGCCGCCCTGAACAACCTCGAGCGGATCGCCGCCCAGTCCACGCCCGCCCGCCGCGCGCGCGTCCTTATCGACAGCTATCTCTCCCGGCACCACCGCGACAATCCCGGGTCCGGCTGCCTGATCGTGGCCGTGGGCGCCGACATGGCCCGCTTCAACGGTGCCGGCCGCGCCGGCTACTCCCGCGGCTTTGAGCGGCACCTCGACCGGCTGTGCGGCGCGCTCCGGCTGGCGGAGGACCCGGCCCGGAACCGCGACCGCGTGAACCACCTGATGAGCGCGCTGGTCGGCGCGCTGCTCTTCGCCCGGGCGGTGGACGATCCCGCGCGTAGCTCCGCCCTCCTGCTCTCCGCCCGCCGCACCCTCCGCGAGGAATTCTGCCAATGAACACCGCTCCCCGTCGCGTCGCGATCACCGGCCTCGGCGCCGTCACCCCCGTCGGCCTCACCGCGCCGGCCACCTGGTCCGCCCTGACCGCGGGCCGCAGCGGCATCGGCCGCCTGGAGCGTTTCGATCCCGCCGAGTGCGCCTCGCGAATCGCCGGCGAGGTCCGCCATTTCGACCCGGTGGCCCCGCGCTGCAGCCCCGTCCATCCCCGCGGCGCGGCCGGCGGGGCGGTGACCAGCCCGCTTTCCCCCAAGGAGGTGAAGAAGCTCGGCCGCTTCTCCCATCTCGGGCTGGCGGCGGGCCTCGAGGCCTATGCCGACTCGGGCCTCGACGCCGTGCGCGGGACCCTGCGGCCCGAGCGCATCGGCGTGAACCTGGGCGTGGGGCTGGGCGGCCTCCCGGAAATCGTCGCGATGCACGAGGTCTGGCGGACGGGCGGCTTTCGCAAGATCTCTCCCTTCTTCATCCTGCAGTCCGCGCCCAACATCCTCGCCGGGCAGATGGCCATCCTCCTCGACTGCCGCGGCCCGAACCAAAGCGTGGCCTCGGCCTGCGCCACGAGCGGCCACTCGCTCGGCGAATCGCTCCGCGCGATCCAGCGGGGCGACGCCGACGTCATGGTGGCCGGCGGCGCCGAGGCCGTCATGACCCAGATCGCCGTGGGGGCCTTCGCCCAGATGCGGGCGCTCTCGACCCGCAACGACGCGCCCGAGCAGGCGTCGCGGCCCTATGACGTCGACCGCGACGGCTTCGTGATCAGCGAGGGCTCGGTGGTGTTCATCCTCGAGGAGTTCGAGCAGGCGCGGCGACGGGGCGCCCGGATCTATGCGGAACTGTGCGGCTACGGCGCCACCGCCGACGCCCATCATCTCTCGTCGCTCGCCCCCGAGGCGGAAGGCTCCCGCCGGGCCATGCAGCTGGCCCTCGCGGACGCCGGCCTCGCGCCGGGCCAGGTCGGCTACGTGTCGGCGCACGCCACCTCCACCCCGGCCGGCGACGGCGAGGAGGCCCAGGCGATCGCCACGGTCTTCGCCCAGGGCAGGGAGCAGCTCCACGTGAGCGCGGTGAAGTCGATGACCGGGCACCTCCTGGGCGGCGCCGGCGCGCTCGGCGCCATGGCGGCGGCCCTCGCCATCCACCACGGGGTCGTGCCCCCGACGATCAACCTCGACCGGCTCGACCCGGCTTGCGCCGCGCTGGGGCTCAATTTCACGCCCAAGGTGGCGGTCCAGAAGCGGGTGGATGCCGCGCTCGCCAACAGCTTCGGTTTCGGCGGGACCAACGCCTCGCTCGTCCTCCGCCGCGCCTGAGCGGCGGCCGGCCCGCCTTTGACAAAGGGGCGTTCCTCGATTCCCTCCGTCTCTGCCGCCTCCATGCAGCCCATCCCGCACGAAACCCTGCTCGGCGCGCTCACCTGGCGCTACGCGGTCAAGAAATTCGACCCGGCGAAAAGGATCCCCGCCGCCACCTGGAGCGCGCTGGAAGGCGCGCTCGTCCTTGCGCCCTCCTCCTACGGCCTCCAGCCGTGGAAGTTCATCGTGGTCCAGGACCCGGCGGTGCGCGCGCGCCTGTCCGCCGCCTCCTACGGCCAGACCCAGCCGGTGGACTGCTCGCACCACGTCGTCTTCGCCCTGCGCAAGAACCTGAGTGCCGCCGACGTGGACCGCTACATCGACCGCACGATCGCGGTGCGCGGCGGCGAGCGGGAAAGGCTCAAGGGCTATCGCGACATCATGGTCGGCTCGACCGAACGCGCCCGGACCGCGGGCACCCTCGACACCTGGATGTCCCACCAGGTCTACATCGCCCTCGGGCAGTTCATGGCGTGCGCGGCGCTGCTCGGCGTCGACACCTGCCCGATGGAGGGGCTGGATCCGGCCAAGTACGACGAGATCCTCGGCCTCGCGGCGCAGGGCTACGCGACGCTCTGCGCCTGCGCCGCCGGCTATCGCGCGGCCGACGACAAGTACGCCGCCGCGCACAAGGTCCGCTTCCCGGCGGGCGAGGTCGTCCACTACGTCTGAGGCCCCGCGGGATCCCACCCATGCGCGTCGCCCGGCTAGCCGCCATCAACCGCCTGGAGCTCGCCACCGCGCCCGACCCCGTGCCCGCCGCCGGCGAGGCGCGGGTGGAGCTGCGGGCCGCGGCGCTCAACCACCGGGATGTCTGGATCAAGCTGGGCCAGTACGCCGGCCTGAAGTTCCCGTGTATTCCCGGCTCCGACGGGGCCGGGGTCGTTACCGCGGTGGGCGCGCCAGCGGACGCGGCCTGGGTCGGCCGCGAGGTCGTGATCAATCCCGGATCCGGCTGGGGCGACGAACCCCGGGCGCAGGGCGCCGCCTTCTCCATTCTCGGGCTGCCGCGCGACGGCACGCTGGCCGAGCAGATCGCCGTGCCGATCGAGCAACTCTCGCCGCGGCCCGCGCACCTCTCCTGGGAAGAGGCGGCCGCGCTGCCCCTGGCCGGCCTGACGGCCTATCGCGCGCTGTTTCGCCGCGCCCAGCTGCAGGCGGGCGAGCGGGTCCTCATCTCCGGGGTGGGCGGCGGCGTCGCCCTGTTCGGCCTGCAGCTGGCGGTCGCCGCGGGCGCGGAGGCCTGGGTCACCTCGAGTTCCGAGGAGAAGATCGCGCGCGCCGTCGCTCTCGGAGCCCGGGGCGGTTTCCTCTACTCGCGTCCCGGCTGGGCCGAGGAGGCGGCCCGGGCCCCAGGACTGTTCGACGTCATCCTCGACAGCGCGGGCGGCGAGGGCTTCGGCGGGCTCATCGACCTGGCGGCCCCCGGCGGACGGATCGTCTTTTTCGGCGCGACCCGGGGGAACGTGCCCGACCTGGCGCTGCGCAAGGTCTTCTGGCGCCAGATTTCCCTGCTCGGCACCACCATGGGCAGCCCGGCCGATTGGGGCGCCATGCTGGAATTCGTGGGCCAGCACCGCCTGACGCCGAGGGTCGAGGCGGTCTTCCCGCTGGCGCAAGCCGCGGAGGCCTTCGCCCTGATGGAACGCGGGGGCCAGTTCGGCAAGATCGTCGTCCGGCTTCGCTAACAATTCGTCAATCGGCCCTTTTAAAGTGGCGGGACCGCCCCGGTCGCGAGTAGATGGATGCAGAGATGACACCCAACCTGAGACGATGGACGCTGCTTCTGCCCTGGCTGGGCCTCGTCCTCGCCGGCTGCTCCACCCATACCCAGGTCAACCATGCGGCGCGGCCCGACCAGATGCACCACATCTTCGTCGAACATCTTCTCGCCGACGGCAACAATATCGACGAGCTGATCGCGCGCGAACTCCGGCGCCTCGGGTACGACGCCTCGGCCGGCCCACTGACGATGATGCCGGAGGGCACCCAGGCCATCCTGGCCTACCAGCCGAGGTGGGCCTTCGATTTCACGACCTACCTGATCGAGCTCGACGTGGCGCTGCGCGACGCCAAGACCGGCGAGGAGATCGCCGTCAGCCGGTCCTTCCGGCCGTCCATCACCGGCAATGATCCCAGCGCCATGATCCAGCGCGTGATCGATCCGATGTTCGAGGCGCCGAAGGCGGCGGTACCCAAGGCGCCCTGAAAGCGGCCCGGCTGGCGCCCCCGGCGGGACTCGAACCCACAACCAGTTGATTAGAAATCAACTGCTCTATCCACTTGAGCTACGGGGACCAATCCGGCGGCCAAGGCTGGAGCGAACCTCGCGCCCGGGCAAGAAAGGACTCCGGAGCAGGCCCGCAAAGGATTGCCGCGCCGCCGTGCCCGGCTCAAGGTGCGCCACCATGGTAACGATCACCGGCGAATATCAGGGCGAACTCCATTGCACCGCGACCCACGGTCCGTCGGGCAACAGCCTGGCAACCGACGCCCCGCGGGACAATCAGGGAAGGGGGGAGGCCTTTTCGCCGACGGACCTCGTAGCCACGGCCTTCGCCACCTGCATCGCCACGACGATGGCGATCGTCGCCCGGTCGCATGGCGTCGACCTTGCCGGACTCCGCTACGAGGTGACGAAGGAGATGTCAGCCGATGCGCCTCGCCGGATCGTCCGCCTCGCCGTGCGCCTCTCGATGCCGCCCGCGGCCCGCCAAGCCCCGGTGGGCGTGCTCGAGAACGCCGCCCATTCGTGCCCGGTCGCCCTGAGCCTGGCCTCCGGCGCCGAGCAGGCGATCACCTTCGACTGGCGGTGAGGCCGCGGCAGGTCCGGCTGTTATACTTGACTCGGCTTTTGGGGATTCTACTTTCTCACTCTTTCCCGGTTTCCGGGGTGGTAGCTCAGCTGGTTAGAGCGTCTGCCTGTCACGCAGAAGGTCGCGGGTTCGAGTCCCGTCCATCCCGCCATTTTACCTGTTAGTGGGTAACAGGTTTCATAGCTGCAGCTCGAAATAGACCAGCGGGCATCCCCGATAGCTGGCGCGCCCGACTTCGCGGAATCCGCATTTGGCGTAGAATCCGCCAGCTCCGCCCGGGGCGGCATAGGCGTCGAGGCAAAGGGAGTCGGCCGGCCATTGGCGGCAGATCTTCCTCACCTCCTCGAGGCACCGCCGGCCCATCCCCTGAAGCTGGAGGTCCGGCCTGATCGCCATGGAGAGCAAGTAGAGCGGCCGGCAGGCCTTGCTGAAATAGCTCCGGTCAATGGCCCACGGCTTCTTCGTCGTCAGCCGCAGGCTCGCCACCAGCCCGGCTTCCCGGCGCACCACGAAGACCTTCGAGTTCCGCAGGTCGAAGCGGACGCCGGCCGCCGTCGAGGCTTTCGACCAGGGCCCGGGGCCATGGTCAGCGGTCAATTTGCCGGCCACCGCCGCACGGAGGGCGACGAGCTCGGGCACGTCGTCGGTCGTCGCGGCTTCCAGTCTGATCGGCATCTCGGGCCGGATAAAAATCCCGCCCCCGTTGGCGGGCGAGCCTCAAAGATTTGGCGCCCCAGCATCCGGCCATTTCATCCCCGGTGACGAACCTTCCGGAGGTGTCGAATAGGGGAGGCCTTCCTGATTTGCATAGTATTAAACCACAGCATCTTGAACCTGATTTGAACCGATAAATAAGCCTCCGCGCCTTTCCCCATGCTATGCTAAGGCGTGGCCCGGCCCCCTGATCCATCCTCCCCGGCGTAGTCGCCCATGCAGGCCAAGAAGCGCAACCTCCGGCTGGGGCTCGAGACGAAGGTTTTGATTCCCTTCCTGCTTGCCCTCGGCCTCCTGCCGGGGATCGCCGCGGACCTGATCGTCCATTCGAACCTGCGGTTCGCCTATGACCGGCATTGGCCGCTGATCGCGGCGACCGTGGTGGCGGTACTCGCCAGCGCCGCGGTCGTGTGGTTCTTCGCGCGCCGCGTGACCCGCCTGCTGCGGGAATTGCGCGCCCTCACCGAGATTGTCGGCCGCGGGGACTTTTCCCGGCAGATCGCGTACGCCGGGAACGACGAATGCGGCGACCTCGCCGAGGCCTTCAACTGGATGACGGCCGACCTGCAGAAGTCCCGCCTGCCGCTGCTGAAGGCCGCCGAGTCCCTGGCCGACACGCGGGAGCGGATGGTGCAGAGCGAGAAGCTCTCCACCGTCGGCCAGTTCGTCGCCGGCGTGGCCCACGAGCTGAACAATCCCCTCGCGGTCGTGACCGGCTTTTCCGAGCTGCTTCTTGAAATGAAGCCGGACGAGCGGATGCGCGAGCAGGTGGAGATCATCGGGAAGAGCGCCGAGCGCTGCCACAAGATCGTCTCCAACCTCCTCCGGTTCTCCCGGGTGCACCGGCCCGAGAAGAAGGTCATCCGGGTCAACGACACGATCGACGAGGTCGTGGAGCTCATGGCCTACGACCTGCGCACGAGCAATATCGAGGTGGTCAAGGACTTCGAGGCCGTCCTGCCGCCGATCATCGCCGACCACCACCAGCTGCAGCAGGTGTTCGTCAACCTCCTGGGCAACGCCCGGCAGGCGGTGGAGGCCTTCCGGCCCGACGGGCGGATCATCCTGCGCTCGCGCGCCAGCGACGGCCGGGTCCGGGTCGAGATCGCGGACAACGGCCCGGGCATCAGTCCCGAGAACAAGAAGCGCATCTTCGACCCGTTCTTCACGACCAAGCCGGTGGGGAAGGGGACCGGGCTCGGGCTGAGCCTGGTCTCGGAGATCGTCCACGACCACTCCGGCACGATCGAGCTCGCCAGCGAGCTCGGGCACGGCGCCACCTTCATCATCGAGCTGCCCATCTGCGCGGAGTCGGTGCCGGCCGGGCCGGTGGCGAAGCGGGCGCAGCAGCGGCGGCTGCAGCCTCCCGGCACGAGCGGGAAGTTCGTCCTGGTGATCGACGACGAGGAGTGGTTCCTCACCCTGGCGCGGGAGCTCCTCGGGGCCGTCGGCCATGCCGTCGAGCTCGCCGTGAGCGGCGAGGCGGCGCTCGCGGCGGTCGAGCGGCGGGACTACGACGTGCTGGTCTGCGACTGGAAAATGCCCCGGATGAACGGCATCGAGTGGTACGAGCGCCTCCTCGAATCCAAGCCGCACCTGGCCGAGCGCGTCCTCTTCATGAGCGGCGAATTCATCGACCCGTCGTTCCAGGAGTTCCTGCGGCGCACCGAAAGGGCCTGCCTCCCCAAGCCCCTGCCGATCGAGGAATTCAGGGACGCGGTCGACAAGATCCTGACCGTCGCGGGAAACAACTAGTTGTCCCGGGGCCGGTCCGACCGGGCCGCGCTCGCCCCGCTGGCCAGCCGGATGGCCGCGGCGAGCGCCTCGGAGGTGAAGGGCTTCTGCAGGAAGCCGGGGAATTCCGCCTGGTCGACGGGATTGGGGAGATCCTCCTTCTCCGAGCCGCTCATCATCACGACCGGCATGTCCGGCCGGACGCGCCGGAGTTCCAACAGGATCTGGCGGCCGTTCATCGGCCGCATCGTCCAGTCGACGAGAACCGCGTGGATATCCCGGCCGCGCTCCTGCACCAGCTTCAGGGCGGCGGCCCCGTCGGTGGCGACGACCGCGCTGTAGCCCTGGATGGCGAGCAGCCCCCGCATCAGGACGCAAAACAGGGCATCGTCATCGACGACGAGGACGGTCTTGCCTGGGGTGCCTTCAGGGGATCCGCTCACGATTTCATTGTTCCAACGGCTAGTGTAGCACGCATCCGGCCCCGAGACCCCGGGAAGGGAAAAAAGGGCGAAATTCGCCGATTCCGGGCCCGGCCCCTGGCTAAGCCGGCTGCAGCCGCCCCGCGATCGCCGCCTTGGCCCCGTTCAGGCCAACCAGGGCCAGCAGCTTCTGGCGAAACTTGGCCCAATCGAACGTCAGGTAGGTGCCCCCGCGCTCATAGTGGCGGATGAAGGCGAGCCCCATCAGATGGGTCAGGGTGCCCGCGACGAGGCAGCCGCCCACGAACCAGAGGGGGATAATCACCGGGGCCAGGGCCGCAATCGCCCGCCGGGACCCCGGGCGACCCAGAAAGAGCGCCATGACGCCGCCGCCCAGCGCGCCGATCAGGAGCACGCGGACCGCCTTCGCATCAAAGGGCTTTTGATAATGGCGCGAGAGCTCGTCGAGCATCCGGAGATGGGCCGCGGTGACGGCGGTGGTGCAGAGGATCGGCTCGGGAATGAGCGCTGAGCCCGCCGAGAGGAGCACATGCTCCTTCACGATGCGCCGGGCCTTCGCGGTGATTGCCGGAGTGACCTTCAAGGGAAGGCCCGAAGCTGTCCGGATCGGCCGGCGATGCAAGTCTGCTACGCGGGCCGCCCGCAGAAGTAACATCAAGCCGGCTTCAGGCAGGCATCGAGCTTTCCCTTCAGGCGGGTCAGCCCCAACTTTCCCCGCACCTCGCGGCCGAATTCCTCCCAGTCGAAGTTCTGGTAGGTGCCGCCGCCCTCATAGTGGCGGATGATCGCGTATCCCAGGAAATGCGTGAGGCTGCCGGCAAGGATCGAGCCGCCGATGAAACAGGCGGGAAGGATCACCGGCGCCAGGCCGGCCAGCGCACGGCGAACCACGGGCCGGCCCAGGACGCAGCCCGTGAGGGCGCCGCCCGCCGCGGCGATCACGTAGACCCGGATGACCCTCGCATTGAACGGCTTTTGATAGAGCCGGGAAAGCTCGCTGAGGAGGCGCACGTGGGCGGCGGTCACCGCCGTGGTGCAGAGGATCGGGTTCGGAATGAGCGCCGAACCGGCGGAGAGCAGCATGTGTTCCCTGACGAGGGCCCGGGCCTGCGCGGTGATTGCGGGAGTGAGCTTCAAGGGATCGCCTTCAAAATGTCCCGGGAGGCCGGCGATGCAAGTCCCCCGCGGCTGACCCGGCCCAAATAGGCTTTCCCCGGGCGTCCTCCGGCAAAATATAGGGCGCATCCAAGCGCGGTGATGGGACGTCTTTCCCCGGTCGGCCCACCCCCCGCCGGCCCATCCGCGCCGCGCTTCCTTCCCCCGAGCCCCCCGCATGAAAATCCGCACGTTCTCCGTTTCCTCGTCGATTGCCTTCGCGATCGCCGCCGTTCTCACCGCCCCCCTGCGCGCGCAGGACGAGGCTCCCGCCCCGGTGGCCAAGGTCCTGCCGGACCGCCCCGATCCGCGCGAGATCCCGGTTCCGCCCGTCGCGACCTCGCTGCCCTCGCTGCCCGGCGTCGACGCCCTGCCGGTCCGCAAGGAGATGCCCGACGCGCTCACGATGAACGACGGGACCAAGGTGACTACCCGGGAGCAGTTCAAGCTTCGGCAAAAGGAGATGCGGGAGATCCTGGAGTACTATCATGTGGGACGCCTGCCTCCCGCCCCCGGCAACGTGAAGGGCAAGGTGACACAGTCCGAGGTCGTGACGATCCCGGCCGTCGACCTTCCCGGGGCCAGCGTCGACCTGAAGGTCAGGTACCGCCTCGTTCACCTCACGTTCGGGCCGGACGAAAAGCTCTTTCTCGACGTCGGCATCCTGACGCCGGAGGGTGCCGGCCTCGTGCCGGCCGTAATCCAGCCGGGTGGGGAGCCCCCGGGGGGACCCCGCCTGCCCACGCTGGCGAAGGGCCCGATGGAGGGCCGCGGCATGGATATTCTCCTCCCGCCCGACATCGCGCTCGCCCATCCCGGCACCAATCCGCCCCGTCCGCGTCCGCCCGGCGGTCCCGGCGGCGGCTTCGGCGGCCCGGTGACACCGCAGTCGCTTGCCCTGCGCGTCGCCCAGGTGCTGAACCACGGCTACGGCTACATCACCTTCAACACGAACGACTGCGCCGAGGACACCACCCTGCGGCTGCCGGACGGGACCTTCGCCTTTCGCACCACCCGGTTCTATCCCGCCTATCCCGGTTACGACTGGGGCATCATCGGCGGCTGGGTCTGGGGCACCATGCGCGTCGTGGACTACCTGCAGGGCGACGCCCTCGTTGACAAGGCGAAGATCATCATCACCGGCACCTCGCGCATCGGCAAGGCGGCCATGATCTCCGGCTCCTTCGACGACCGCATCGCCATGGTCGCCCCGGGGGCGAGCTCCGGCGGCGGCACGCCCGCCTACCGCTTCAGCGGCGGCGCCACAACCCAGCAGCCCAGCCGCGGGGGCAAGGAGGGCCTGACCCTGATGGTGATGAAATACGGCAACCAGTTCGGCCCGAACCTCCATCAGTTCTGGGGCCAGGTCGACAAGCTGCCCTACGACGCGCATTGGTTCGCCGCGCTGACCGCGCCCCGGCCCTTCATCATGCTGGAGGGCACGAAGGACCAGAATGTCGTCCACAACGGCATCCGGCAGACCTGGCTGGCCGCCCAGCCGGCGTTCGCCCTGATGGGCGTGCCCGAGAACCTCGGCGTCTGGTGGTCCGACCGGCCCCACGGCTTCGGGGACACGGACTGGGACGGCCTGCTTTCATTCGCCGACAAGCACCTCCTCGGGAAGCGGGTTTCCCGCGCCTTCGATCTCTTCCCGGCGGACACTGACGCCACGGCCAACAACTGAGCCGAATCCCCCCAGCCGGCCCCAATCCCGACTCATCCCCCATGTTCAAATCCCTGATTCCGTCCCTCGCGTTCGGCCTCGGCACGCTCGGCCTCGCCGGTCCCGCGCTGGCCCAGTCCGTTCCGGCCCCGCTGCCGACCGCGTCCCCCTTCAATGTCCGTGACTTCGGCGCCAAAGGCGACGGCAGCACCAAGGACACCGTCGCCTTCCAGAGGGCCCTCGACACCTGCGCGGTCTCCGGCGGCGGTGAAGTCGTGGTCCCGGCAGGCAACTACCTGATCGGCAGCATCCAGCTCGGCTACCATACCACGCTCCGGCTCGAAAAGGGTTCCACGCTCTCGGGCAGCCCGGACATCGCCGACTACCCGATGATCGACGTGCGCTGGGAGGGACGCTGGCAGCCCGGCCACCGCGGACTCATCTATGCCGCCAACGTCGAGCAGGTCCGGCTCGTGGGTCCCGGCACCATTGCGGGCGCCAAGCTGCTCCTCTACGGCGGGGACGCGGACGTCCCCCCGCCTGCGCCGGCCAATCCGCCGCCCGGCGCGCCACCGGGATTCCGCCGCGTGCCGGGGGCTGGGACCAACGGTCCCGACGGCTCGCGCAACCCCGTGGTGATCGAGATGATCTCCTGCAACGACGTCGTCTGGGACGGCTTCACCGTCACGCAGGGCGGCAACTGGGCCACCCATCCCACCTATTGCAACAACCTCGTGATCCGGCATGTGAACATCAGCGGCAACCGCGACGGCATCGACGTGGATTCCTGCGAAGGCGTCCGCATCGAGGATTCCACGATCAACACGGGCGACGACTCGATCAGCCTCAAGTCCGGCCGCGGGATGGACGGCGCCCGCCTGGGCCGGCCCTGCGCGGACATCCTGATCACCCGCTGCGACCTGACCGACCGCACCTTCGCCTGCCTCGGGATCGGCAGCGAGGTCTCGGGCGGCGTGCACCATGTCCGCATCGAGCACTGCACGCTCAACGCCCCGCGCTCCTTCGCCATCTACATCAAGACCCGGATCGGCCGGGCGGGGGACAACCGGGACATCTCCGGCGACGACCTCGACCTCGTGGCCGGCAGCTTCCTCCGGATCAACCTGACCCGCGGCGGCAACAGCAGCACGACGGACGACCCGGTGCCCGGACTCCTCGGCTATCCGACCGGCGGGAATTTCAGCTTCTCCAACGTCCGGGTCGCGGCCGCCACCCTCCTGCAGGCGGACGAGATTTCCGCGAAAAAGCCCCTCCAGGGCCTGACCCTCAGCAACATCACCGGCACGGCCAAGAAGGGGATGACCATCGCCAACGCGACGGGGGTCCATCTCAGCGGCATTGCGGTCACCGGCTTCGAGGGCGCGTTGCTCGGCACGGTCAACGTGACCGGCACGGGCCTCGAGGGCGCGGTCGCGATCCCGGCCCCGGTCGATCCTCCGCCCGGCAACGCCCGCGGCGGCGCGATCCGGGGGCCGCGTCCGCCCCGGCCGCCGCGCCCGGACGGGGAAACGCCCCCGGCCTCGCCGCCACCCGGAATGTAGGGGCCACGCCCTCCCTGGAAAAAAGCGAATTTTGTTTGCTCGGGCGAAAAGGCTCGCAGATGAATGTGGGGTCTGGCGCGAACACGCTCGCGACCGGACAGACTCGTTCACTATGACACCGATCGGACACCGAGGCTTTATCGCCAGGCGAAAAGCACCCAGGTCAGGGACCGCCTGCTGCAGGTTTTCCGATTGGGGAACCCGGCGGAGGCGACATGACCCCGGCCCGTAACGGCCATCCCCCGCCCGCGGGTGGGCTGGAATCGGTCCACGGCTTTGCCGCCGCCAAGGCGGCGGGGCGCAAGATCGTCATGGTCACCGCCTACGACGCCTGGTCCGCCCGGCTGCTCGCGGAAACCTCCGTCGACTGCCTCCTCGTCGGCGACAGCGCGATGATGGTCATCCACGGCGAGCGGGACACGCTGGGCGCGACCCCGGAGCTTATGGCCATGCACACCCGGGCCGTCGCCCGCGCCGCCCCCGGCAAATTCCTCGTGGCCGACATGCCCTTTCTTGCGCTCCGGCGCGGCCGGACCCACGCGCTGGACTGCGCCGCCGCGCTGCTGCGGGCCGGCGCGCACGCCGTGAAGGTCGAGGGCGCCCGCGGGCAGGTCGCCCTTATCCACCACCTGGTCGAATCCGGCATCCCGGTGATGGGGCACCTCGGTCTCACGCCCCAGCGGGTCCATGCCCTGGGCGGCTACCGGGTCCAGGGTCGCGGGCCGGCCGATGCCGCGCAGCTGCGCCAGGACGCCGCCGACCTCGAGGGCGCGGGCGTCTTTGCCCTTGTGCTTGAGTGCATCCCGGGGAGCCTCGCCCGCATGGTGACCGCCGAACGGGCCGTGCCGACCATCGGCATCGGCGCGGGCCGCCATTGCGACGGCCAGGTGCTCGTGCTGCACGATTTCCTGGGACTCAATCCCGGCTTCCGTCCCCGGTTTGTCCGCCGTTTCGCGGATGGCGCCACCCTGGTGCGGCGGGGCGTGGGCCGGTTCGCCCTCGCGGCCCGCCGCGGGAATTTTCCCACCGCCAAGGAGGGCTTCTGACCCATGCCGGCCCTTTGCGAGACGCTGGCCGACTGGCACCTGGTGCGCCGCGCCCTGGACCGGACGGACGCATCCGTCGGATTCGTGCCGACCATGGGCGGTCTCCATGACGGCCACCGCTCCCTGCTGGAGCGGGCGCGCGCCGAGAACGACCGGGTCGTCCTCAGCATATTCGTCAATCCCACCCAATTCGAGGATCCCGGGGACCTGGCCCGCTATCCGCGGACCAGGGAGGCCGACCTGGCCGTGGCGGGCGACCTGCCCGATGTCGTCCTCCTGCCGCCCGCCGGCGAGCTCTATCCGGACGGCTACCGGTATCGCGTGACCGAGACCGATCTCAGCCGCCGCTGGGAGGGGGCGGCCCGGCCGGGGCACTTCGACGGGGTGCTGACCGTCGTGCTGAAGCTTCTCAACCTTGTCAGGGCCAACCGGGCCTACTTCGGGGAAAAGGATTGGCAGCAGCTGCAACTCGTTCGCGGAATGGTCCAGGCCCTCTTCCTGCCGACCGAGATCGTCCCGTGCGGCACCCGGCGCGAGGCCGACGGCCTCGCGCTGAGCTCGCGCAATCGCCGGCTTTCCCCGGAGGGCCGCGCCCGCGCCGCCGCCTTTCCCGCGCTGCTCCGGGATTCCGGCGGCGCCGCCGCGGCCGCGGCGGCGCTCCGCGCGGCGGGATTCGGCGTCGACTATATCGAGGACTGCGGCGAGGTCCGCCTCGGCGCCGTGCGGCTGGAAGGAGTCCGCCTGATCGACAATGTCCGGCTCTAAGATCGCCTTCGTCCTCACCGGCTCGATCGCCGCGTACAAAGCCTGCGACGCGCTCTCTCAGCTCGTCCAGCGCGGCCACCAAGTCCGTCCGGTCGCGACCGAGGCGGCCCTGCGTTTCGTGGGCGAGGCCACGCTGGAGGGGCTGACCGGCCACCGGGTGCTGACCGGCCTTTTTGAGCCCGGCGCGGCCATGGAACACATCAGCCTTTCCCGCTGGGCGGACCTGGTCGTGGTCTGCCCGGCCACCGCGCACACCCTTAACCGGCTGGCCGCCGGCCTGGCTGACGACCTCGTCGGCGCGCTCTTCCTGGCCCATGACCGGACCAAGCCCTTCCTGGTGGCGCCGGCCATGAATCCCGCGATGTGGCGGCATCCCGCGACGAGGGTAAGCGTGGCCCGGCTGCGCGAATGGGGCGTCGCCTTTACGGCGGTGGGCGAGGGACGCGTGGCCTGCGGCGACAGCGGGGAGGGGCGCCTGGCCGAGCCCGCCGACCTGCTCGCGGCCATCGAGGCCGCGCTGGCCCGGCCCCGGCGGCGCTGGCGCATCCTCGTGACCAGCGGCGCCACCGCTGAGCCGATCGACGCCGTGCGGGTCCTGACCAACACCAGCTCCGGGCGCACCGGCGCGGAGCTCGCCCGCCATTTTGCGACCCGCGGCCATGATGTCGTCCTGCTGCGGGCCCGGACCGCCGCCGCGGCCGGGCCGCCCTGCCGCGAGGAGACGTACGCCTCCTTTGCCGACCTCGACGCCGCGCTCACCCGCCTCCTGACGGAGGAGCATTTTGACGCCGTGATCCACGCGGCCGCGGTCGCGGACTTCCGGATCGCGGCGATCGAGCTCGACGGCGTGACGCAGCCGCCCTCGGGAACCGCCAAGCTGCCCTCGGGCGGGGCGCCGGTTCTCCGGCTGCAGCCCAACCCCAAGCTGGTCGACGCCATTCGCGCGCGCAGCGGCCGCCCGGCGGCCCGGCTGGTGGCGTTCAAGCTGACGCAGGCCGCGACCGAAGGGGAGGGAAGGGCGTCGGTGGCGGAGCTGTTCCGCCGCGCGGCCCCGGATCTCGTCGTGCACAACGACCTGGCCACCCGCGACGAGACCGGCGCCTTTCCCGCCGACATCTACCGGTCCGACGGCACCCGCGCCGCCCACTGCGCGGACCGGGCGGACCTCGGGCCCGCCCTCGAGCGACTGCTGCTGGAACCCGCTTTTCCCGATGCCACCTCCATCCCCCACGCCCATGCTCCTCTGCCTTGATGTCGGCAATACCCAGATCCACGGCGGCGTCTTCGACGGCGACGCCCTGCGCTGCCAGTTCCGCAAGTCGACCCAACCCCTCGGCTCATCCGATGAACTGGGGATCTTCCTGACGGCGGCGCTGCGGGCCCAGGACGTGGACCCGGCAGCCATCGACCGCGTGGCCCTCTGCTCGGTCGTGCCGGCGGCCCTGCACTCCGCGAAGAACGCCAGCCTGCGTTATTTCCGCCGCGAGCCCTTCGTCCTCCAGGCCGGCGTGCGGACCGGGCTCAAGGTGCGGTATGTCAATCCCGCCGAGGTCGGCGCGGACCGGATCGCCGCCGCGATCGCCGCCGTCCAGCGGCGGCCGGGCGGCAATCTCATCGTGGTCGACTGCGGGACCGCGACCACCTTCGACGTGATCACGGCGGGCGCCGACTACCTCGGCGGGGTCATTCTCCCCGGCCTGGGGGTGTCGGCGGATGCCCTGGCGACCCATACCGCGAAGCTGCCGCGGGTGGAGATCGCGCGGCCGGGCGGGGTCCTCGGCCGGACCACCGTCGAGAGCATCCAGTCCGGACTCTACCACGGCCATGTCGGCGCGATCCGGCACATCGTGGCCGAGCTCAAGCGCGAGGCCCTGGGCTCCGCGCCGGCGCACGTCATCGGCACCGGCGGCCTCGGCCGGCTGTTCGAATCCGAGCGGCTGTTCGACGAGATCGTCCCCGAGCTGGTGCTCTGGGGCCTGAAGCAGGCGGAGGCCATGAGCCACGAGGGCCGCCCCGAAAGAAAATGAGCCAACCGCGATAGGCGCCCGGCGGCGGTCCTTTCCCGGCGGGGACGCGGAAGGGGGCGATCCGGCGGCCGGCCCGGGCGCTGGCGCGAATGCTGCTGAGGCAACAGTCACAAGGTGACCGGACCGGACCGCACGAGAAATCGAGTAATCGACAGCCGCCAGATCGCAGCGTTTTCCGCGCTGGTGCGGCACCGCCGTTTCATCCTGGCGGCGGAGGAGCTGTTCCTGACCCAGTCGGCGGTCAGCCATGCCATCAAGACCCTGGAGCGGGACGTCGGCTGCCAGCTCTTCGAGCGCAACGGACGCAGCGTCGGCCTGACCCGCGCCGGCCAGCGGTTCCTCCAGCACACCGAGAAGATCCTCGACGAGATGCGCGCGGCCCGGCTCGAGCTGGAGGAGTTCTCCGCCGCCCATCACCGCAACCTGTGCGTCGGCGCCGGGACGCTGGCGGTCCACTATGTCCTGCCGACGGTGCTGCGGGACTTCCGCAAGCGGTATCCCAAGTGCCGGGTGAAGCTGGAGGCGGGGAAGCTCCCCGACCTGCTGCAGCTCCTGGCGGCGCACAAGATCGACTTCGCGATCGGCCTGGCCTGGGGCCGGGCCGGGGAGTTCGTCTACGAGGAGCTCTTCGAGGACGAGCTGTTGTTCTACGTGGCCGCGCACCATCCCTGGGCGCGGTTGCGCCGCGTGCCCCGCACCGACATTGCCGAGGAGACCTTCGTCATCCCCCTGAAGGACGGGCCCACGTCCGCCTTCGTCGAGCAGCACTTCCGCTCCGAGAAGATCACCCCGGTGAACCTGACGGCCCCGGGCAGCCTCGAGGCGGCCAAGCAGCTGGTGGCGACGGGATTCGGCGTCGGCGTCTTCACCCGCTGGCAGGTGAGGGCGGAGGAGAAGGCCGGCGCCATCGTCGCCGTGCCGCTGACGCCGAAGCGCCTCATCCGCCACTGGGTGGCGGCGCGGCCGAAGGGGAGGGAACTCCTCCCGATCGAGCTGGAATTCGTGAAGAGCTGCAAGGCGGCCTTCGCCGATCTCGGCCGCGATCCCTGACGGCGGCGGCCCCGGCGCGGCGATTCGCCTCCGCGGCGCCGGACGGTCCGTGAAATTTCTTCCCTGGAGCCCGCCCCAACGTGAATTGTTTTCACCGTCGCCCGCCTTTACGATCAGGCCGGAGTGGATACAGTGGCTTATGTCAGAGAATCCCCAAACTCCGCTGGCTTATGCCAGAGGACCTTTCAACCCCGTCAGCCCCGGCGCCCACAGCGCGCCACACCCCGCCATGAAAATCATTAAAATCGCCCTCCTCGCGAGCCTCGCGCTCGCCCCCTGCCTCGCCTCCCGCGCCGCCACGCCGGCGCAGAATTGGCTCGAAACCTACTACATGAATCCGCGGCCCGACGCCCTGCCGCGCATGGTCCAGGAGCTGAGCTACCAGGGTTACTTCGACCAAGCCGGCCACAGCGCCGTGGCCATCGGTTTCCTCAGCACCGTCTTCCAGCAGAACCCGGACCGCGTGCCCGGGTGGGTCGCGGCCCTCGGCCGCCTGCCGCTGGCCCATCAGCGCCTCGTCGCCGCCGCGCTTTGGCAGGCGGGCAACCCATTGGGGGCAAAGATGATACATCAGCTGGCTGGCGGCAGTCCCGTCCGCGCCGAGATGGAGCGCCTGGCCGCCACCACGAGCACGCCGGTCGCCGCCACACCCGTGGTCTCGCCGTCCTCGATGAACCTGCAATGGGGCGCCTTTCTCGCCAGCGGCAGTGAGCGGAACATCGTCGCCATCCTCAACGCCATCGGCACCGGCCAGCCCGGCCTGGACGACGCCGCCCGCTACAGCCTGGCGCAGAACGCCGCCGCGCATCCGCGGGTGATGGAGATCTGCCGGGCCCAGCTCGGCAACGAGTCCAGCGCCACCCAGGCGGTGGTCCGCGCCGCGCTGCAGGACGCGAGCACCCGTTCCGGCTCCGGCAGCTGAACCGGACCGGCCCAATCCAACCAGCCTCCGCGGAGGCTGGTTTTTTTGCGCCATGAGCTTTTCTCACGCCGGGCGCGCCGATCCGCGCATGCCTCCATCATCCGGCCGCCGCCCGGCCGGCCGGCATGGCACGGAGCGTGCACCACGGCGGCATGCTGCCAATCCACCGCCTCTCCGTCCTGGCCGGCGCGCTCGCGCTCGCGGGCGCCGTCCTGCCGCCCGCGCTCCGCGCCGGCCCCGCGGCCCCGTCCTCCCCGGTCGCAATCCTCTACCAGGCGCCGGCCCTGCCGGGCGACCCCGCGCGTGACGGCGCCGCCGAATTCTCGGTGCTGCTCTGCGTCGCCCAGCTGCGCCAGGCCCATCCGCTGGCGGGGCTCGTATGCGTGGCCAACCACTATACCGAGCTCCAGTTTCGCACCCAGCAGGCCCTCGGCCGCGTCGCCCTGATGGGCGTCCCGGTGGCCAAGGTCCCCTGGGGCGGGCGGGCCTCCGCCAATCCCGAGCGGATCTTCATCGACGCCCGCGCGCTGGCGCCGGCCGCCGCCGAGCGGCTGCTGGCGCAGGGCCTGGCCCGTTACGGGGCGCTGCCGCCCGCGCGCGACCCGGCCCGGCCGACGGCCGCGGAACTCACCGCGATCCGGGCCCGGATCGCGCTGTATCAGTCCCTGTTTGACGCAGCCAGCCGCGCCACGCAGGTCGCGATGCGCTAGATCCGAGACCAAACCATCGCTCCTCCGTCGTTTCCGCCGGCGCTGGTGTTCCGGCGGTCCGGGGCACCGGGATGGAGCAGACCGCCGTGGTACCGGGCCCTTCGGTCCGGTTCCGAATGGAGAACAAGCCGTTCATGAGGTCCGCCCTGTACGCCATCGTCCTCAACCCGAGGCCCGGCCTCTCGCCCGCCGCGGCGGGCAGGCCGCTGCCGTCGTCGCTGATGACGAGGTCCATCCGGGCGCCCGAGGCGGTGGCCACGATCGAGATATGGCGAGCTCCGCCGTGCTGAACCGCATTGCCTACCGCCTCCTGGGCAATGCGAAAGAGATGGGTCGCGACGTCCTGGCCGAGGGCGGGGAGAGGCGAGGGAGCTTGAAACCGGCATTCGATGCCGTAGATCGCCTCGCTCAACACCGCGAGGTCGGTCAGCGCTGCCGGGAGATGCCGGGCGCCGAGCCCGAGGGGGGAAAGCCCGCGGGCGAGGTTGCGCATGTTCTGGATGCAGCTCTGGATCTCCTGGCAGACATGCTCGAGATGCGGTTGCGCCTCGGCCGAGACGAGGCCCGGCCGGGTCCGGAGGACGCTGCCGATGAAGCCCACGCCGGCCAGCCGCTGGCAGATGTCGTCATGCAGCTCCGTTCCCAGGCGGATGCGCTCACGCTCGCCGGCCTGGATCAGCATTTCCTCGAGATCGCGGCGCTCCTCCCGGCTCATGCAGAGCAGGATCGTGGTCACCGTGGAAATGCAGACATAGACCCAGACGAGGAGGTTGGAGGCCGCATCCTGGCCCGGGAGGAAGGGGCCGCGGCCCGTGGCCGTGCCCTGCGCGGCGCAGATGGTGACGATCAGCGTGCAAACGGACACCCCGCGCAAGTCCAGCCGCAGGGCGGCCCAGACGAGGAAGGGGTAGGGGAGGAAGGACTGGGGATAGCCGCGCAGCCCGAGCAGCGCCGGCGCGAAGAAGATGCTGAGCGCGGTCAGGCTGGTGAGCGTTGTGACCACCGCGAGCTCGATCCGGCGGGCCGGGCGCCAGCGCACCCGGGAGCCGGGCGCGAAGGCGAGGACGATCGGCGCGGTGGCCATGACGCCCGCCGCGCCTCGCATGGTCCACAGGAGGCAGAAGGGCAGGAAGGGGTGCGCCATCGGCCGGTGGGTCAGCCGGTAGAGCCCGAAGGCGAACATCGAACACAGCAGGCAGGGCAGCAGGGAGCCGAAAATCAGCAGCAGGATCGCGTCCCGCTCCGTCCGCAGGGCGGGATTGAAGCGCACCCGCCGCAGGAGCTCGAAGGCGAGGGCGCTTTGCACCACCCCGACCAGCGCCGACGGCCACAGCATCAGGCTGGGCCCCGTGGTCGCGGCCGCGACGGCGAGGTGGGTCAAAAAGAGGAGGGGCAGGCAGCGGTAGCCGCAGACGAGCAAGGCGGAGACCGCCACGCCGCTCGGGAGCCAGATCGTATGGAACACCGGGTGCGCGCTCCGAGCGTAACCGACGACATCGGCGAGCGCATAAAGCACGGCGTAGGTCAGCATCCGGCGGAGGTCGCCGCGGTCCGCCGGGACCGGGGCGCGGGTCTTCGCCGGTTCCGGCGGAGTGGGGGCGGCGGAAGGCGACAGGGAGACCATGGGCGAGTTCGAGCAGTTCCAATGCCAGTGCTTGGCATGCAACGTGCATAATCCGGCCGACGCGCCCCGGTCACCGCAATTGACTACCTCTGGGATCGCCGAACGCACCGCCGCCTGGGCCTCCTCGCCCGGCAAGGCCGGGATTCTGATAGTCGACGACCATCCGATGACCCGCTTCGGCATCAGCCAGCTGCTGGACGGCCAGTCCGACCTCCTGGTCGGCGCAGAGGCGAAAGACAGCGTCGAGGCCATGGACTTCATCCAGCGCTATCCGATCGACTTGGTGATCGCGGACATTTCCCTCCCGGGCCGCAACGGCCTGGAGCTGATCAAGGACGCCCTCGCCCTGCGGCCGGCCCTCAAAATCCTGGTCTGTTCGATGTACGACGAGCTCCTCTACGGCGAAAGGGCGCTGCGGGCGGGAGCGCGGGGCTTCATCATGAAGGATGAGGGGGGCCTGGCCCTCCTGCGGGCGATCCGCGAGGTCCTGCGCGGCCAGGCCTACCTGGGCGGCCGGCTGGCCGCCCGCATGCGGACCCCGGGCCGCCCGACGGGCCCGGGCCCGCGGGAGCCGGCGCTCGAGCGGCTGAGCGACCGGGAGCTGGAAATCTTCAACCTGCTCGGCCAGGGCCGGCGCTCGGCGGAGATCGCCACGCTGCTCCACCTGAGCGTCAAGACGGTGGATACGCACCGGGCCAACATGCGCGAGAAGCTCGACCTGCCCAATGGCGCGGCCCTGGCCTACTATGCGACCCACTGGATCGCAACGACGGTCTGATCGCCGCGGGCCCGCCCGGCCGCGGTTTGTATCGGTTTTGTCAATTCACGGCGCGCCCGTCCACCGCGGATGCGCCCGGTTCCTAAGGTTTTTCCTGAGCCCGGGTTGCCCGACGGCCTTCTGGTATAGCGGGTGCTGACAGGGCGCCGAACCCGCGAGCCGCGGGGGCGATAGTCCAACCACTGCAGCTGCTGTTTAAGTTCCAATCCACCAACATGCCAACCAACACTCGGATCCTGTCTCTTGCCTTCCTGCTGGGCGCAGCCTGCGCGGGCCTGCCCGCCCGCTCGGCGGCCCAGGCCCCGGCGACGCCGGCGACCACCACGACTACGACCACCACCACGACCAGCACCGGGGCGCCGGCCGAGCCGATCACGGTCATGGAGGCCTTCGCGGTCAGCGACGTGCCGCCGGAGCGGCAGGTGCTGCCGACGGCGCGGCCGATCGACAGCGTGCTGGGCGACCAGCGCAACATCATCGACACGCCGCGGGCGGTGACGAGCATCAACAAGGCGTGGATGGACGAGCGTCAGATCCACGATTCGACGGATTTCTCGCAGTTCGCCGCGGGCGTCTATTCGCCGCCGGCCTTCGGCATCGCGGGGACGCCCACGATCCGGGGCGATCCCGGCGCGATCTACTTCAACGGCCAGATCGGCCTCTTCAACGGCAACAACGTGTTTCCCAGCTTCAACGGCGTCGAGTCGCTCGACATCGTGAAGGGCCCCGCCTCGGTGGTCTACGGCCCGCAGAACAACGGCGCCGGCGGCTACGTGAACCTGGTCAACAAGAAGCCCTATTTCGACTTTGACCACACCGAGGTCGGCCTGACGCTCGGCTATTGGACCAGCGGCCACTCCTATTCCAATCCCGAGTTCAAGCTCGACGAGGGCGGCCCGATCGACAGCAAGCTCGCCTACCGCGTGAGCTACCTCAGCCGCTACGGCCAGGGCTACGCGCAGAACCAGCTCAACCAGACCCAGGATCTCTACGTGGCGCTGAGCTACCACGCCACCAAGAACCTGAGCATCGACTGGTTCATCGACGGGTATGAGAGCAAGTTCAACGAGAACACCGGCGTGAACCGGATCACGGCCCAGTACCTGGGCCAGCAGCTCTACTGGGCCGGCCCGGTGCTGCCGAAGAACGCCGCCGGGAACCCGATCACGACGGCCAACACCGCCAGCTTCACCACAGCCACGGGCGCGACCGTCAAGATCAACACCGGCGGCACGAACCTGCTGCTCCTCGATCCGAGCCAGGCGCACCTCGTCAAGCTCGAGCCCTACCAGACCCTGCTCGGGCCCAGCGACAGCGCGCGGGCCCACCGGTACTTCACCCAGCTGATGGAGACCGAGCAGTTCGACGAGGACACCAAGCTCGTCAACATGACCATGCTCGACAACGCCTTCACGCGGAAGTTCGAGCTCTACGGCTTCACGACCTACATGCCGATCGACTACCTGGTCGATAACCGGACCCAGTTCGAGAAGATCTTCAACTTCGGCAGCATGAAGGACACCGTGACGACCGGCCTCGACCTGCGGCTGATGCGGACCCGCTCCTACCAGAGCAGCAACGAGCCGTACTTCCTCTACGACCTGTCCGCCTCGAGCAAGAACTTCGTCCTGCCGGTCTACGCCTCGACCGGCATCTTCACCGGCTGGCACGTGCCGGGCGCCCCAACCTACAGCGCCACCCCGGGCTCCAGCACGCAGGATTCCCGCCTGACCGATTTCGCCCCGTTCATCCAGAACGACTTCCAGTTCACGCCCAAGCTCTCGGCCATCCTGGGCTTCCGGATCGACCACATGCAGGCCCAGGCCGCGAGCCCTTTCCTGAAGGGCGATCCCGCGCAGAAGCTGGCGGACGCACCCTATGGGCTGTTCTACGACACCACGGCGAGCGTCTCCGACCCGGCCTACTTCGCCAGCCTGGTCTACAAGCTCACCCCCGCCTCGTCGATCTACGCCACCTGGAACCGGGTGAACGCCAACCTCGGCGGCGGCCTGGGTGGCGTGAACGCCTTCTCGAGCAATCCGATCACGAGCCCGCCGAACACGGTCCTGACGAACAACATGAAGGCCCTGAGCAAGCTCTATGAGGTCGGCTACAAGTCCGGGTTCTTCGGCAACACGCTCTACACCTCCATCGCCTTCTACCAGCAGACCCGGGTGACGCCGCAGGTCAGCCCGGCGCCCAACGTCCTGATCAAGGCAGACGGCATCGAGGCCGAGGTCGTCTGGCAGCCGAGCAAGAAGCTGACGGTCAACGCCAACTACACCTACCAGGACCTCACCAGCTACGCCTCGGCGTTCAGCCAGGGCACCGCCTCCTACCTCGACGGCTATCCGACGACCATGATCGTGGACGGCCAGAAGGGCCTGGGCGCGGGCAGTCCCACGACGGGCGCCGGATCGCAGTTCACCTTCTCGCCGCCCACCGGCAAGGTCCGGACCGCGGGCCTGCCGGCCGATACGGCCAATGTCTTCGCCACCTATGCCTTCGCTCCAGGATGGGGCATCGGGATGGGGCCGCAGATCATCGGGCGCCGGCCCGCGGCGACCTACGGCCCGCTCTATATCTACGGCGAATATCAGCTGGACGGCTTCGTCTACTACCGCGCCAAGAAGTGGGACGTGCAGCTCAACGTGAAAAACATCACGAACCAGGTGCTCTTCGACCCGATCTCCGCGACCAGCACCGGCAACGACGCCATCCTTCCGCGGCCGCCGATCTCGGCCTCGATCACGTTCCGGCTGCACCTCTGAGGCCCCGAACCATGCGCACCCTCACTTGCCTTGCCGCCGGCTGTCTTCTCGGCATCGCGGCGGCCCGGGCCGGCACCACGCTGGTCAAGGGCGGCCTCCTCATCACCGAGAAGTCGATGACCGAAATCCCCTACGTCGGATACCTGACGTACGGGGACGACGGCAAGATCATCGCGGTCGGGGCGGGCGACCCGCCGGCCTCCCTCCACGCCGACACGGTCATCGACGCCACGGGCAAGATGATCGCCCCGGGGTTCATCTCCGCCCACAGCCACCTCTACTCGGGTCCCCTGCGCGGCCTGGGCGTCAGCGAGACCCTCTACGGGTGGGGGAGGGCCTGGGGCATCTACAACCAGCTGGCCAACGCCGACGACATCTACTGGTTCACCCTCAACGGCTCGGTCGACTTCCTGCGCAACGGCATCACCACGGCCTTCGACTTCACCTATTCGCCCGTCCTCGGCGGCCAATCGGTGGGGGCCGGCGACAAGGTCCCGGCGCCGGTGCTCAAGCCCGGGCCCTTCGACGAGAAGCAGATCCAGGCCAAGGCCGACGCCGGCCTGCGCTTCATCAACGCCGTCGGGCTGCCCCGCGTGGGGACCCATGACGAGATCATCGCCCGCTTCGGCCGGATCTACCAGTGGACCCAGGACAACTACGGCGGCAACCCGCTCTTCCTCAAGACGGCCCTGAGCGGCGGGGTGCAGCGCGCGCCATCCAAGGAGACGGCCTACCTCGAGGTCGAGGTGATGAAGAAGTTCGGCGTCCTGGACCATTCCCACTTCCTCGAGAGCCCGGACCGCGTGCCCGAGCAGCAGGCCAAGTTCTACTGGTACCAGGAGGCGGGGGCCCTCGGCCCGAACTTCATCTTCGCCCACTTCATCCAGACCAACGACGACATCGTCCGCATCGCCGGGGCCGCCGGCTGCAAGATGAGCTGGCAGCCGACCTCCAACAGCCGCCTGGCCTCGGGCGTCGCCGACGTCGTGAAATACGAGGCCGCCGGGGTGGGGGTGTCGGTGGGCCTGGACAACCAGTCGTGCACCGACCTGTGCGATCCCTTCCAGAACCTCCGCATCGGCCTCGCCCTGATCCGGACCAAGTACAAGGACGCGAAGTCGCTCTCGGTCGAGAAGATGCTCTTTCTCCATACGCTGGGCAGCGCCCAGGTGCTCGGCATCGCCGACAAGGTCGGCAGCCTGGAGCCCGGCAAGTTCGCCGACTTCCTGGTCGTCGATCCCCGCGATCCCGAGACCGGGCCGATCCTGAACCCGGTCGCGCACTACGTCTACGCCTGCGGCCTGCGCAACCTCCAGAAGGTCTATGTCGGCGGGAAGCTCGTCGCCGACGGGACCAAGGTCCTCACCTTCGACGAGACCGTCATCCGCCGGGAGATCGACGCGCGCGTCGCCCGGCTGCACGCCCAGGTCCTCGCGCTGCCCAAGGCCACGGCCAACGCGATGCAGGAGGATCCGAACACCCTCGAACTGGAATCCGATCTCGCCTTCAACGAACCCTGAACCCGGTCGCGGCCCCGCGCCGCGCCGGGCGCTTTCTCCCGTGAATCTCAAGCGAACGCTGTGCGCGCTGCTGCTCCTGGCGCCGGCCCTGGGCCGCGCCGCGGCCCCCTCGCTCCTCGTGACCAACGCCCTCCTGGTCACGATGGATCCGGCCGGGCGCGAACCGGTGCGGGGCTTCCTCGCCGCCGACGGCGCGGGCCGGATCGTCGCGATCGGCCCGGGCGCCCCACCGGCCTCGCTGCAGGCCGACTGGACCTTCGATGCCGGGGGCAAATGGGTCCTCCCCGGCTTCCTTTCCGGGCACAGCCACCTGACGCAGAGCGCGTTCCGCGGCATCGCGGCGGGCCAGGAACTGCTCGGCTGGATCAAGGTGCTGAGCGGCCACTCCAAGGGCGGCTACATCCCCGGGGACCTCTACGCCTTCGCCCTGCACGGTGCGATCGACTACCTGCGCCACGGGATCACGACCTGCTACAACTACACCAGTCGCGGGCCGACCATGTCCGAGGAACAGTATGACGAGCAGTTCTTCGCCGAGCTCGATTCCAGCCAGCGGTTCGTCTTCGGCCTCAGTCTGCCGGGGGCGAAGGGCCCCGCGGCGATGCACGAGGCCTTCGACCGGTTTGTGGCGGTCAGCCAGCCCTACCGCGCGGACCCGCACTTCCTGAAGCTGAGCCTGGCGAAGAGCGGGCTGATGTCGCACGGCGGCGAGACCTCCATCGACACCGAGGCGGAGATCGCCCTGCAGCATGGCCTCGACATCCAGATGCACTACCTCGAGCCGAAGATCGACGAGGAGGCCCAGCGCGCGGCCTTCCCCAAGATCGTGGCCAGCGGCGCCCTCAAGGCCGGGGTGATGTACGCCCATTTCATCCACACCGACGACGAGATCGTCAAGGTCTCCGCGGCCGCGGGGGCGCGAATGATCTGGAATCCGCTCTCCAACGGCCGTCTCGCCTCGGGCCTCGCGGACATTCCCAAATACCAGGCCGCCGGGATCAAGGTGGGCATGGGCATCGACGGGCAAGCCAGCGCGGACATGTCGGACCCTTTCGAGAACATGCGGATGGGGCTCTACCAGACCCGGATGGCCCACGAGTCGGCCCAGGTGATGCAGCCCTACGACGTGCTGCGGCTGCACACGCTCGGCACGGCGGAGGCCCTGGGCGTGGAGAAGGACGTCGGCTCCCTCACGGTCGGCAAATATGCGGATTTCGTCGTGGTGGATCCCGGCGCCATGGACACGGGTCCCGTCTTCGATCCCTACGCCACCCTCGTCTTCGCCTGCAGCATTGCGAACGTCGACTGGGTCTTTGTCGGCGGCCAGCCGGTGGTGCACCGGGGCGAACCGCTGAAGCTCAACTCGCCGCGCCTCGACCTCGAGGTCAAGGCGCGGGTGGCGGCCCTCACCCAGCGGCTGAACGCCGCCCCCAAATGATTTCCCTCGCCACTTGGTTTCGCTGGAGCGCGGCCCTGGCCCTGGCGGGAGTCGCCGGAGCGGCCCGGGCCCAGCCCGCGGCCCCCGCCAAGCTCATCGTGCGAAACGCGACGATCGTCACCCTGGAGGATTCCCAGCCGGATCCCTTCCTCGGGTACCTCGTCGTGGGCGCCGATGGCCGGATCGCGGCCGTGGCCCCCGGCGAACCGCCGGCGGGACTGGCGACCCGGGAGACCTACGACGCGGGCGGCAAGGTGGTGATGCCCGGCTTCCTTTCGGGCCACAGCCATCTCTGGCAGAGCGCCTTCCGCGGCATCGCCCCGGACCAGTGGGTGACCGGCTGGCTGCTCCTCATCCACCGCACCTACGGGCCCTTCTTCGGGGCGGGGGACCCTTACTACTTCACCCTGCACGGCGCCCTCGACTACCTCCGCCACGGCATCACCACGACCTTCAACTATTCGCAGAACCTCAATTTCACCCCGGCCCTCTATGAGGAGGAGTTCCAGGCCGAGCTCGACGCGGGAGCCCGCTTTATTTTCGGCTACGCCCTGTCCGCCCGGCCCGACCTCGCCACCTCGCGCAAGAACTTCGAGGCCTTCTACGCCCGAGTGCAGGCCCTGCCTCCGCCGCCGCTCCTGCTCAAGGTGAGCCTGGTCGGCGAGGGCTTCGCACCCGATTACCTCAAGTACGCGGCGGATCTCATGCGGGAGCACGGCCTCGACATCCAGATGCACTACCTCGAGGCCCCGGGCGCGGCCGCGGTCAAGCAGCAGGGAAGCTTCCCCGACCTCCAGGCCGCCGGGCTGGTGAGCTCGAAGCTCGTCTTCGCCCATTTCATTCACCCGACCGACGCCATGCTCCAGCAGGTCGGCGCGGCGGGCGGGGGCATGATCTGGAACCCCCTGTCCAACGGCCGGCTCGGCTCCGGCTTGGCCGACATCCCCCAATACCAGAAGGCCGGCGTCGCGATCGGCATGGGCCTGGACGGCCAGGCGAGCGCCGACATCGCCGACCCCTTCGAGAACATGCGGATGGGCATGTACGGCCTGCGGATGAAGTACCAAAACGCGACCGTCATGATGCCGATCGACGTCCTTAAGCTGCACACCATCGGGACCGCCCGGGTCCTCGGAGTGGCCGACCAGGTGGGCACGCTGCGGCCGGGCAAATACGCCGATTTCCTCGTCGTCGATCCGGCCAACATCGACACCGGGCCGGTGACCGACCTCTACGCGACCCTGGTTTTTGCCTGCAAGATCTCGAACCTCGACCGCGTCTACGTCGGCGGCGAGTTCGTGGTCGATCGCGGCAACCCTCGGCAGCACGACATGGCCCGCATCTCCGCGGAGGTACGGACGCGGGTCGAGGGTATTCGCGCCCGGCTTTCCGATTCCAAGCGCAGCCAAACCAGCTTCAGCCCGATCACTCCATGATACCCGCGTCGTCCCGAATCTTCCTCCGCGCCTCCCTCCTGGCGCTGGCCGCCTGCGGCCTTGTCCTCGTCTCCAACGCCTCGGCCGCCCCGGCCAAGCTCCTCGTCAAGGGGGCCACCTTCCTCACGATGAAGCCGGGCCAGGAGGACCCGTTCGTCGGCTACATGGTGATCGGGGCCGACGGCAAGATTGCCACCATTGCACCAGGCGAGCCGCCCGTCGACCTCGACGTCGCCGAGACGGTCGATGTCGCGGGCAAGATCATCATCCCCGGCTTCGTCTCGTCCCACAGCCACATCTGGCAGAGCGCATTCCGCGGCCTGGCTCCCAACGCCTTCGTCACCAACTGGGTAACCGCCGTCTACCGCGAGCAGGCGATCTTCGGCACGCCGGAGGATTTCTACTGGTTCACGCTGCACGGGAGCCTCGATCACCTGCGGCACGGCATCACCAGCATCTATAACTTCACCGGCGGCGGCGCCCCGGGGTCGACCACGGCGAGCAGCCTGTCGCTGGCGTTCCAGGAGCAGCAGTTCCTGGGAGGAATCGACTCGGGCGCCCGGGTGATGCACGCCTGGTCGCGGCCCCGGACGATCGGCGAGGCCGAGCAGCGCAAGCTCCTGACCGATTTCCTGGCATTTACCGAGGCCTACAAGAAGTCGCCGATCTTCCTCGGCGTCTCGATCTCGGGCTCGGCGATGCCGGCCGCGGCCGTCGCGCTGGATGCGGCCCTCGGCAAGGAGTACGGGTTTGTGAACGAGACCCACTATCTGGAGTCGCCGCTGGACGTGCCGAAGCAGCAGGCCAATTTCGACAACTTCGTCAAGGCGGGGGCCCTCGGGCCCGGGCTGTTCTTCGGCCACTTCATCCACACGAACGACGCCATGCTCGAGGCGGTCGGCAAGGCCGGGGGCGGCATGTCCTGGCAGCCGCTCTCCAACGGCCGGCTCGCCTCGGGGATCGCGGATATTCCCAAGTATCTCAAGTACGGCATCAAGGTCGGCATGGGCGTCGACGGCCAGGCGAGCGCTGACCTGCCCGATCCCTTCGAGAACATGCGGGTGGGCCTCTATTTCATCCGCGCCAAGTACGAGAACGGCAACGTGCTCAAGCCGATCGACGTCCTGCGCCTACATACCATGGGCAGCGCCACCGTGATGCGGATCGACGACAAGGTCGGATCGCTCGAGACGGGCAAGTACGGGGACTTCCTCGTCATCAACACGACGACGGTCGATCGGGGCCCCGTGTATGACCCGTATGCCACGCTGGTTTTTGCCTGCACGACCGAGAACCTCGAGGGGGTCTACGTGGGTGGCGAGTTGGTGAGCTCGTACACCAAGCTGCTCAAACACGACTTCTCGGTCGTGCAGCGCGAACTTTATGAGCGCGTCGCCCGCATCCGGGCCACCAGCGCCGCGGCCCAGCCGGCGGCGGCGCCGGCGTCGAAATAACCCAGACCGTCTTCCCATGAATATCCGCCCTCTCTCCGTCTCGCTCCTCGCTCTCGGGTGCCTGCTGCCGCTGGCCGCCCGCGCGGCCCCCGCCAAGCTCCTCGTCAAGGGCGGCACCTTCCTGACCATGCAGCCCGGCCAAGAGGATCCCTTCGTCGGCTATATGGTCATCGGGGCCGACGGGAAGATCAGCGAGGTGGGGAAGGGCGAGCCGCCGGTCGGCCTGGAGGCGACGGAGACCGTCGACGTCGCGGGCAAGATCATCATCCCGGGCTTCATCTCGGCCCACAGCCACATCTGGCAATCCGCCTTCCGCGGGCTGGCGCCAATGGGCTACGCCAGCGTCGGCTGGAGCCAGGCGGTCTACCAGACGCAGGCGGTGTACGGCACGCCCGAGGATTTCTACTGGTTCACCCTGCATGGCGCCCTTGACCACCTGCGCCATGGCATCACCACCGCCTATGACTTCGCCTACGGGCGGCGGGCCGGCGCCTTCCAGGACCAGCAGCTGCTGGGCGAACTTGATTCCGGCCTGCGGGTCGTCCACGGCTGGACCCACCCCACCAATGCAACCGAGGCGGAGATGCGGGCGCAGCTCAAGGAGTTCCTCGACTTCGCCGAGCCCTATCGGAAGTCACCCCTCCTGCTCGGATTTTCCATCTCGGGCGTGGCGACGCCGGCCAAGAACGTCGCCATCGAGGCCGCCCTGACGAGGGAGTATGGTTTCGTCAACGAGACCCACTACCTGGAGACGCCCGTGGATATCGAGCGGCAGCAGGCGTATTTCCAGAACTTCGTCGCGGCCCATGCCCTCGGGCCGAGCCTCTATTTCGGGCATTTCATCCACACGAATGACGCCATGCTCGAGGCCGTCGGCCAGGCCGGGGGCGGCATGTCCTGGCAGCCGCTCTCCAACGGCCGGCTCGCCTCGGGGATCGCGGACATCCCCAAGTACCTGAAGTACGGCATCAAGGTCGGCATGGGCGTCGACGGCCAGGCCAGCGCCGACCTGCCCGATCCCTTCGAGAACATGCGCGTCGGCCTCTATCTCATCCGGGCCAAGTACGAGAACGGCAACGTCCTGAAGCCCATCGACGTCCTGCGCCTGCACACGATGGGCAGCGCCACCATCATGCACATCGACGACCGGGTGGGATCGCTCACCGTGGGCAAGTACGCCGATTTTCTCGTGATCAACACGACGGTCGTCGACCGCGCGCCAGTGTACGATCCCTATGCGACGCTCGTCTTCGCGTGCACGACCGAAAACCTCGAGGGGGTCTACGTGGGCGGGGAACTCGTGAGTTCGTACAGCAAGCTCCTCAAGCACGATTTTGCCGTGGCCCAGCGTGAACTCTACGAGCGCGTGGCCCGCATCCGGGCCGTGAACGCGGCGGCTCCGGGCCCGGCGCCGCTGCTGGGGCTCCCCCCGGGCGTCCCGCCCGACCCCTTCACCCCGGCCGCGGCCGCCACCGCCAAGTAGCGCCGAAGCCATCATCCGTCCCTTTCCCGCCATGAAAAACATTCCACGATCCATTCGTTTCGCCGCCCTCGCCGGTGGGCTTCTCGCCCTCCTGGCCGCGGGGCTTCCCGCCTCCGCCGCCCCGGCCAAGCTCCTCGTCAAGGGAGGCACCTTCCTCACCATGAAGCCGGGCGAGGAGGATCCGTTCATCGGGTACATGGTGATCGGCGCCGACGGCAAGATCTCCGCGATCGGCAAGGGCGAGCCGCCGGTCGACCTGGAGGCGACGGAGACCGTCGACGTGGCGGGCAAGATCATCATCCCGGGATTCATCTCCTCGCACAGCCACATCTGGCAGAGCGCCTTCCGCGGCATGGCCGCCAATGCCTGGGTCCGGGGCTGGGGCACGACGCTCCGGGGGCAAAGCGCGTTCGGGACGCCCGAGGACTTCTACTGGTTCACGCTGCACGGGAGCCTCGACCACCTGCGCCACGGCATCACCAGCATCTATAACTTCACGGGCGGCGGCCAGCCCGGCTCGCCCACGGCTCCTGCGGAGTCCCTGGCGTTCCAGGAGCAGCAGCTCCTAGGCGGCATCGATTCGGGAGCCCGCGTGATGCACGCCTGGTCCCGACCCCGCACGATCGGCGAGGCCGAGCAACGAAAGCTCCTGACCGACTTCCTGGCCTTTGCGGAGCCCTACAAGAAGTCGCCGCTCTTCCTCGGCTTCTCCATCTCGGGCAGCGCCATGCCGGCAGAGGCGGTCGCCCTGGATGCGGCCCTCGGCAAGGAATACGGGTTCGTCAACGAGACCCATTACCTCGAATACCCCGTGGACGTCCCCTCGCAGCAGGCGCTCTTCGACAACTTCGTCAAGGCCGGGGCGCTCGGGCCCAGCCTCTTCTTCGGCCATTTCATCCACACCAATGACGCCATGCTCGAGGCGGTCGGCAAGGCCGGGGGCGGCATGTCGTGGCAGCCGCTCTCGAACGGGCGCCTGGCCTCCGGCATCGCCGACATCCCCAAGTACCTGAAGGACGGCATCAAGGTCGGCATGGGGGTCGACGGGCAGGCCAGCGCCGACATCCCCGATCCCTTCGAGAACATGCGCATGGGCCTCTATTTCATCCGGGCCAAGTACGAGAACGGGAACGTCCTCAAGCCGATCGACGTCCTGCGGCTGCATACGATGGGCAGCGCCACAGTGATGCGGATCGCCGACAAGGTCGGCTCGCTCGAGCCGGGGAAATACGGCGACTTCCTCGTGATCAACACGACGATCGTCGACCGGGCACCCGTCTACGATCCCTACGCCACGCTGGTCTTCGCCTGCACGACGGAGAACCTCGAGGGGGTCTATGTCGGCGGCGAACTGGTCAGCTCCTATACCAAGCTCCTGAAGCGCGACTTCTCGGTCGTCCAGCGCGAGCTCTATGAGCGGGTCGCCCGGATCCGGGCGATTGCTGCCATTTCCCCGCCACCCCCGCCCGCCCCGTCGGCCAGCGGCGCCAAATAAGCCCAAACTTACCGCACCGATGAAGCCAAACTCTCCAATTGCCTCGATTCGCCCCCAGCAATGGACCACCGCGGCCGGGTGGGCCGCCCTCGCCCTTCTCCTGCTGGCGGCGGCGCCCGCGGGCTTTGGTGCCACGCTGCTCGTCAAGAACGCGATCTTCATCACGATGAAGCCCGGCCAGGAAAAGCCGTTCGTCGGCTACATGCTCGTGGGCGACGACGGCCGCATCGCCCAGCTGCAGCCGGGGCTGGCGCCGGCGGATCTGGGCGCGGACAAGATCGTCGACGCCTCCGGCGAGATCATCGGTCCCGGCTTCATCTCGGCGCACAGCCACCTGTTCACCAGCCCCTTCCGTGGCATCGGCTTCACGGAGACGCTTTACGGATGGGGCTTGGCCCTGAGCCGGCTCTACAAGCACGTGACGGCGGACGACGTGTACTGGTGCACGCTCCACGGCTCGGTCGACTTCCTCCGGAACGGCATCACCACGGCATTCGACTTCACCAATACCGGCGTCATCGGCGGTGCCGCGGTGGGAGTGAACGAAAAGGTCCCGCCGCCCATCCTGAAGCCCGGGCCCTATGAGGAGAATCAGATCCGGGCAAAAATCGACGGAGGAATCCGCTTCATCAACAGCATCGGCCTCCCCCGCGTGGGCACGAAGGAGGAGATGATTGAACGCTACGGGAAGGTCTACCAGTACGCCTATGACAACTACGGGACCAACCCCCTTTTCCTGAAGATGGCGCTGAGCGGCGGCCTGCAGCGGGCGCCGACCAAGGATACCGCCTATCTCGAGGTCGAGGTCATGAAGAAGTTCGGGGTGATGAACCATTCGCACTTCCTCGAAAGCCCCGAGCGGGTGGCCGAGCAGCAGGTGAAATTCTACTGGTACCAGGAAGCCGGGGCGCTTGGGCCGAACTTCATCTTCGCCCATTTCATCCAGACCAGCCCGGACATCCTCCGGATCGCCGCCCAGGCGGGGTGCTCCATGAGCTGGCAGCCGACCTCGAACAGCCGCCTGGCCTCGGGCGCCGCCGACATCCCCCTCTATCGGGCCTTCGGGATCGGGGTTTCGGTCGGCCTGGACGACCAGGCCTGCACCGACATCTCCGATCCCTTCCAGAACATGCGCATCGGCCTCGCCCTGATCCGCACCAAGTACAAGGACGCCAAGGCGCTGTCCGTCCATGACATGCTCTACCTGCACACCCTGAGCAGCGCGAAGGTCCTTAAGATCGACGACAAGGTCGGCAGCCTCGAGCCCGGCAAGTTCGCGGACTTCCTCATCGTCGATCCGCGGGACCCGGACACCGGTCCGATCCACGACGCGGAGGCGACCTACGTGTACGCGTGCGGGCTGCGCAACCTCAAGGAGGTGTACGTCGGCGGCAAGCTGGCCGTCGAGGGCACGAAGGTGCTGACGTACGATGAGGCCCGCCTCCGCTCCGAGGTCTACACCCGGCTCGCCCGGATGGAGGACGAGGCCAAGGCGGAGGAGGCCCAGGGCCACGCCACCGCCTTCGACAGCGAGGTCCTGGCCGGCTTCGGCCTGCCCGCGGCGCCGGCCGCCTGGGACGTCCTCGCCCGGCACGCTTTACGCTGAAGGGGGCCATGCGATTCCCGGCCGGACTTATCTGCTCGCTTGCAGTGCTGGCCTGCGGTCCGGCCGTCTCCGCCTGCGCCGATCCCGCCCTGACCAAGGACGGCTACCTGAAGGCGGGGTTCGACCTCCTCGGCTCCTTCGAATTCACCGCGCCGAACGACACCGGGGCGCCCGCCCCGCCCGCAGCCGTCGCGGCGGCGATGGCCCAGGTGCCCGCCCGGATCCAGGGGCTCGACGGCCGGAAGGTCATGGTCACCGGCTACATGCTGCCGCTCAAGCTGACCGGCAACCGCGTGAGCGAGTTCCTCCTCGTGAGCAGCCCGATGATCTGCTGCTACGGGACCGTTCCACAGATGAACAACTGGATCATCGTGCGGATGTCCGGCCCGGGCGCCGCGATCCTGATGGATTCACCGATCCAGTTCCTCGGCCGGCTGCACGTCGGGAAGGTCGTGGAGGACGGCGTCCTGGCGGGAATCTACCTGCTCGACGGCGAAAAGATGGGCGATGGGCAGGATTGAGGATGTCCTAGGGCAGGGGCACGCTCACCGGCGCGAAGCCGGCACCCGGGGCCCGAAAACGGCACTGGCCGCGAGCGGGGAAGTCCCCGCCGCGGCCAGTGCAAACTGGCAGAGGATCAGGCCCAAAGCCTGTTTTACCACACGCCGCGGATACCCACCTCGTAGGTCGGATCGCCGTACTGCGAGCGCAGCGTGACGTGTCCGTCCACGGTGTTGTACTGCGGGCGGTTGAACAGATTGTAGACCTGGAAGTACGGGGTGATGCGCTTGTTGATGGCGTATTCCAACCGTACGTTGGTCGTCGGATAGGGCCCGAACATCGTCTTGCGGACGTAGAAGTTCGTGCTCTGGCCGGTGTAGGCCACCGAGTCGTTGGTGAGCGACAGGAGGCTGGGCCCGGTGTAGTTGAAGGTGACCAGGGCGTTCAGCTTCTTGTAGGTCCCGTTGACCTCGAAGTTGAACTCGTTGGTCACGGCGGTGGTCTGCAGCTGCAGGTAGGCGATCTGCTGCAGGGCCGCGTTCTGGAACGAGCTGGCGTTGCTCAGCGTCTGGTTCGTCCGGAGGCCTCCGATGAAGAGCCGGCTCCAGTTCGCCTGCACGCCGACCGTGTTGAACGGCGCCGGCAGGAACGACAGGGTCTGGTTATACGCCAGTTCGAAGCCGTTGTAGTACCCGCTCGTGTCGTTGATGTTCGCGGTCGAGGTGACGTTGTAGCTCGTGATCGGGGCGTTCAGCGCGGCGGTGTTGATGCCGAACTGGTTCGCGATCGCCTGCGTGCCGGCCTGGGTCAGGCTCACGATGTAGTTCTGGAACTGCTTGTGGTAGACCGAGGCCGAGACGAAGCCCGAGGGAACGAAGTAGTACTCCGCCGTCAGGTCGTAGTTGTAGACCACGTAGGGCCGCAGCTTCGGGTTGAAGATCGAGATCGTCCCCGTCGGGGAGGAGGCGGTCGGATCCGTCACGGTGGGCTGCGAGGGCACCAGCTGGTTGTAGTCCGGCAGGCCGAGCGACTTGGCCGCGCCCAGGCGCACGTCGAAGTCCTTCGTGAAGTTGTACTTCATGTTGAGCGAAGGATAGTAACGCTTGTCCAGGACCCGGTTGTTCGAGGGCTGGCCGGCCACCGCCGGAGTCGTGGGGGTCGCCGGTTGGGCGCCGGTCGGCAGGCGGTTGTAGGCGTCGATGGTGTGCTGCTCGTAGCGGATGCCGGCCACGATCAGCAGGCGGTCCCACAGCGTCGTGTCGACGCGGAAGTAGGGGGCCTTGGTGTACTCGTTCCAGATCGCGTAGCTGTCGCCGGAGATGGCGGCCGCGGGGATCGTGGAGGCCGGGAAGGCCTGGAGGGCCTTGTAGGGGCTGATCCAGGGGAAGCCGCCGATGCCGTAGCCGACGTTGTGCTGGCCGAAGACATTGTCCTGGATGGCCTGGACCGCGGCGCCGCCACCGTTGGCGGCCGTGAAAGTCGTCAGGGTGTTGAGGAAGACCGAGTCCTGGCGGACGTGGTCGTCATAGCGGTAGCCCACCTCGAGGGAGATCGGCGTGGCCGTGTCGAAGGCGTACTTCAGGCTGGCGGGACCGCCCGACCAGGTGTCGTAGCCGGTCTGGGGACGCAGGCGGACCTGGGCGAGCGAGTAGCCGCCGAGGTTCTGCACGTTGACCGGGGAGGCGCCCGCCGGATCATAGCTGGCGATCCGGCCCGGGTTCAGCGTGCCGATGTTCGTCATCGTGGTCGTGATGCCGCTGATCGCGGCGTCGACTTCGGCCACGTTGCCGTACTGCGAATCCCGGTACTTGCTGTAGGACTGCGTCCAGTAGGGGGTCGTGTTGAAGGTCAGCCGGTCCGTCAGCTTGTCGGTGATCGGGAGGTTGGTCAGGTAGGTCGTGCCGAACTTCCAGCGCTCGGAGACCTCCATGCCGACCTTGCCCTTGCCCGCCTGGCTGGTGACGCTGTTCTGGCCCACGTAGGTGGGGGTGGTCACGCCGGCGGCCAGGGCCGCCAGATTGCCGATGGTGAAGGTGAAGTCGCGGTCCTCGAAGACGAGCCAGTACCAGGACCAGCCGGCCGTCAGCTGGATCTTGAGGTTCGGGGTGGGGCGCCAGTCGAAGGTCCCCTCGAGCTGCTGCCGCTTGGTCAGCTTGTCCTCGCGGATGACGTCCCAGGTGCTGTAGTACGGGTTCGCCGGGGTCGCGCCGTTGGCGGGATTGTCCTGGAAGCCGTAGGTGATGCGGGGATAGTCGTTGTAGATCTGCGACTCGGAAACGCTGATATCGAAGCCGAACTTGTCGTTGACCGGGTTCGAGTACTCGATGACTCCGCCCGGCTGGATCTTGTAGACCTTGGTCGCGCTGTAGCCCGGCTGCTTGGTCAGGTACAGGTCCGTGTCGAGGGCGGACTCAAAGACCTTGTAGGAGAGCAGGGCGCCCTCGCGGTCGAACGCGCTCTTGCTGACGAAGTTGACGGAGCCGGCCGTGCTGGTGGCCTGCTGGTCGGGGGTCAGGGTCTTGCTCACCTCGATGGTGGCGACGTCGTTCAGCGAGACCTGCTCGAACTCGAACCGCCGGTTCGTGTTCGCGGAGGAGGCGCTGGCCAGCGGGTTGCCGTTGAGCGTGATGTTGGTCAGGTAGGTCGGCAGGCCGCGCAGGCCGATGGCGCGCGCGTCGTTGGCGTTCCACTCGACGTTCACGCCGGGGAGGAAGCGAAGGTAGTTGGCCGCATTGCCCTCCTCGATGTCGCCGTACTGGTCGCTGGCCTCCACCAGCTTCTGGTAGGACGAATTCTTCTGCTGGGCGATGGCGGCCGCCATGCCTTCCTTCGTGCTTTCCACCGTGAAGGTCTCCAGCTTCACGATGTTGCTGCCGAGGCTCACCGGGAGGCTGAGCGTCTGGCCGGCGGTCACGGTGACGGGGATCGTCTTCGTGGCCTGGCCGGGGTACGAAACCACGATCGACTGGGCGCCGGCCGGCACGTTCTGGAGGTAGAACTCGCCGCCGCGGCCGGTGATGGTGTGGATGCTCGTGCCCTGGACGGCGACATCCGCCGCGACCAGGTATTTGCCGTTCTCGGGCTCGAGGACGGTTCCGTTCACCGAGCCGGTGCCGGAGGAGGTGGTGACCGTCGTCGTGGTGGTCGTGGCAGTTTGGGCCTGGGCGAGCGCCGGGAAGGCGGCCGTCAGGGCAAGCGAGCTCAGGAACAGGCTGAGCTGGCGGATCGAGGCAGGGGGGGGCAGTATCATTTGCAGTAGGGAGGTTAATCTCACGAACACGTGTCCGAACGATATGCGGACCTATCTTTGAACGAAACGGAGGGTGGGGGGTTCTAACCTCTGGTCGGGGAGTGACCGTAACGGCCACTTTCCGCCCAGGCTGCGCACCCATAGGGGCGGTGCGCGGTACTAACAGGGGCCGTCACACAAATTTTACGCTAAATTTAAGTCAACGATTTATTTTATAGGCCCCATTAGTTTGTAGGTCGTGTTGAAAACCAGCACGATATGCCGGGTGTAGAAGACCCGTATCTTGACCTGGCCCTCCATCGGACCGCTCGGCATGGCGCGACCCTGGACCAGGCGGCCTGCGCCGTCGGTGCGCACCGCCTGCCCGACGAAATCGACCGGTTCCCCGCGGGCCAGCCGGGCGAGGTCGGCGTCGGGGAGCTGGACGTGAAACCGGCCATCCTCGTTGAAGAAGAAAAAGGGGAAGACCGTGACCGTGTAGGTCGAGATGAATTCCGCCCCGGAATGGGTGAGAGTGGGGACGGCCAACGAGACCCCGGCCAGAAGGACCGACGTCTTGGAGGGCGCGATTTCCGCCGTGGCGATCACCGGCGGGGGCGGGGGCACCGGCAGGGCCGCGAGCGGCAGGGCGGACGCCAGCAGGCCGGCGGCGGAAAACAGGCGGGGAAAACGCATCACGGGGTTTGAGAGCGGGATAGGAGAGGAAGGGGGCGCGCGTCCCGGGGCAATCCTCTTTCTCGTTGCACGCGGCGAAGCCAGCCCCCTTCGTAATCCCCATGGCCAAAACCTCCCAGGCGACCTGGGGCGGCCGCTTTGGTGCCGGCCCCGCCAAGTTGATGCTCCGGTTCAGCGAATCGGTGTCGGTCGACCGTCGGCTGGCCCCGTTCGACATTGCCGGGAGCAAGGCCCATGCGGCCATGCTGGCCAAGGTCGGCCTGATCACGCCCGCCGAAAGGAAGGCGATCCACCGGGGCCTCGATGCCATCGGTTCCGAGATCGCGGCCGGCACGTTCCGGTGGCAGACCGGCCTGGAGGACGTGCATATGAACATAGAGCATGCCCTGGCCCGGCGGGTTCCGGCCGCGGCGAAGCTGCACACGGCCCGGAGCCGCAACGACCAGGTGGCGACCGATACACGGCTTTTCCTGAAGGAGGCCTGCGCGGTCCTGCGGGAAAGGCTGCGGCTGGCGGCCAAGGCGATCCTCGCCACGGCCGCGGCGAACCGGGAGGTCGTGATCCCCGGCTATACCCATCTCCAGCGCGCCCAGCCCGTCTTCCTCGCGCACCACCTCTTCGCCTGGCTCGAGATGCTCGAGCGCGACCGGAGCCGCCTGGCCGAGGTCGCAAGCCACGCCAACTGGTGCCCGCTCGGATCCGGGGCGCTCGCGGGCACGACCCTGCCGATCGACCGGGAATTCACGGCGCGGGCGCTCGGCTTCGTCGACGCCCGGGGCCGGGCGCAGGTCACCCAGAACTCGATGGACGCCGTGGCCGACCGCGACCTGTGCGTCGAGTTCGCCGCGGCCTGCGCCCTCGCGGGCGTGCATTTCTCGCGGATCGCCGAGGATCTCGTCCTCTGGACAAGCACGGAATTCAAGTTCGCCGACCTGCCGGAGGCCTTCTGCACGGGCTCCTCGCTCATGCCGCAAAAGCGCAACGCCGACGCGTGCGAGCTGCTCCGGGGCAAGTCGGCCCGCCTGCAGGGCAACCTCCAGGCGCTGCTGACCCTGGCCAAGGGCCTGCCCCTGACCTACAACCGGGACCTGCAGGAGGACAAGGTGCCGCTCTTCGACAGCTTCGACCAGGTGGCGATTTGCGCCGACGTCCTCGCGGGCGTCGCCGCCGGGCTGAAGATCCACCGGCGGCGCTGCGCGGAGGCGGCGGCCGATCCCTTCCTCCTGGCCACGGACCTCGCCGACTACCTCGTCGAGCGGGGGGTGCCGTTCCGGGCGGCCCACCACGCCGTCGGCCAGGTGGTCGCGCTGTCGGAGGCCCGGGGCGTGGCGCTGCCGGAGCTGACGACGGCCGAGGTCCGGCGGATCCATTCCGGCTTTGGCCGCGACTGGGCGGGCGTGTTCGATCTTTCCCGCGCGCTGAAGAAGCGCACCGGCACCGGCATGCCCGGACCGGCGCAGGTCGGCCGGCAGTTCGCGCGCTGGAAGAAATTGCTCCGGACCCAGGGCTGACCTCTCGGATGGCCCGGATCCGCATCCTGTCCGACCGCGTCGCCAACCAGATCGCCGCGGGCGAGGTCGTCGAGCGGCCGGCCGCGGCCGTCAAGGAGCTCGTCGAGAACGCGCTCGACGCCGGGGCGACGCGGATCGAGGTGGAATTCCGCCACGGCGGCCGGGCGCTGCTGCGCGTGGAGGACAACGGCCGCGGCATGGACCGGGAGGACGCGCAGCTCGCCTTCACCCGCCATGCCACGAGCAAGATCGCGGAGACCGCCGACCTCGACCGGCTGGCGACCTTCGGCTTCCGGGGCGAGGGCCTGCCGTCGATCGCGAGCGTGTCCCGCTGCACCCTGCAAACGCGGGCGGAGGGCGGCGAGGCCGGGACGGAGATCCTGGTCAACGCCGGCCAGGTCGTCCACGCCCGCGACTGCGGCCGGCCGGTCGGGACGCGGGTGGACGTCGAGCATCTCTTCGCCGCGGTGCCGGCGCGCCGCAAATTCCTGAAGACCGACCGGACCGAGGGCGCGCACATCACGCAGTGCGTCCGCCTCTACGCCCTGGCCTGCCCCGGGGTGGCGTTCACCCTGGTCGAGGACGGGCACGTCACCTTCCGCTCGCCCGAGTGCCCGGGCCTCGCCGACCGCGTGGCCGAGATCTTCGGGCGCCAGCTGGCCGAGACCCTCGTGCCCGTGGCGGCGGAGGAGGGCGGCTGGCGGCTCCACGGCCTCGTCGGCCGGCCGGGCGCGGGCCGGAGCACCCGCCACGAGACCATCACCTTCGTCAACACCCGCCCGGTGGACAGCCGCACGCTGAACTACGCCCTGCTCGAGAGCTTCCGCGAGTCGCTCCCCGCGGGGCGCCATCCCCCGGCCTTCCTCTTCCTGGAATGCGATCCGGCGGCGGTCGACGTGAACGTCCATCCGGCGAAGCGGGAAGTCCGCTTCCGCGACGAGGCCGCCGTGCGCTCGTTCGTCATCCGCAGCCTCCGGCAGCGCCTCCGGGAGCTTGCACCCGCCGCCGATTTCGGCGCGGCGCCCGCGCCCGCCCCGGCCGCCGTGCAGGAGGCGCCGCCCGGCGCCCCGCCGGCGGCTCCCGCGGCCCGCCCACCGGAACCGATCCGCCCGCCGGACTCCCGCGCCGCCGCGGCGTCCGCGGGAGCGCCGCCCGGCGCCCCGATCGCTCCGGCCTGGCGGTTCCTCGGCCTCGCGCACGAGGCCTACGCCCTCTTCGAGACGCCCGCCGGCCTGGTCCTGCTCGATCGCCGCGCGGCGGGCGAGCGGGTTTGGTTTGAGCGGCTGCAGGCGCAGTTCCGCGCGGGCCGGGTGCCGAGCCAGCGGCTGCTGCTCCCGGTGCCGCTCGAGCTCGACCCGGTGGCCGCGGCGCTCCTGCTCGACCGGCTGGATTTTCTCCGCGCCCACGGGCTCGAGCTGGCCGAGTTCGGGCGCAATTTCTTCCGCATCGAGGCCGTGCCCGACTGGATCGGGGAGGGTGAGGCCGAGGCTTTCGTTCGCGACATTCTCGGCGCCCTGCGGGACGGCCGCCTCGCGGGCGAGGACCCCGCCGCCGCCCGCGACAACCTGGCCCGGCTGGCCGCGGCCCGGGCCGCGCGCCTGCCGGGCCACGCCGGCGAGGCCGAGCTGCGCTGCCTCGCCGCGGCGCTGTTCGCCACCCCGTCCCCCCTGACGAGCCCGGCCGGCCGGCCGACCTTCATCGAGCTGGGCCACGGCGAACTCGCCCGGAGGTTTGGAAAATAGCATTGCGATGCGGATGGCACAATTCCTGTTGTAATCCCACCTTCTACTCATGCCGCCGCCTTCCCCCGCCGCTCCGACCACGCCCGCCGCCCCCGGGCGCCGACCCACCCAGGACCCGCCCGTCGAGGTCTTCCGGTCGCTGATCCTGCGGCACCTCACCTCGACCCTGGGCCGGCATGCCGGATCCGCCACCGCGCGGGACTGGTGGGTCGCGACCGCGCTGGCGGTCCGCGACTCGATCCATGAGCGGATGATCGCGACGCAGGCGGTCCACAACGCGAAGAACGCCCGCCGCGTCTACTACTTCTCGCTCGAGTACCTGATGGGCCGGCTCTTCGGCAACAACCTTCTCGCGACGGGCCTTTTCGACACCGCCAAGGAGGCCCTGGGCCTGCTCGGCCAGGACTTTGACCAGATCCGCGAGGCCGAGGTCGACATGGGCCTGGGCAACGGAGGCCTCGGGCGGCTGGCCGCCTGCTTCCTCGATTCCCTCGCGACCATGGACTATCCCGCACTCGGCTACGGGATCCACTACGAGTTCGGCCTGTTCAAGCAGGTCTTCGTGAACGGCAACCAGGTCGAGCGGCCCGACAACTGGACGCTCTTCGGCGATCCCTGGGAGGTCGTGCGGCCCGAGTACACCCAGGAGGTCCGGATCTACGGCCGGGTGGAGAACGTCTTCGACGACCGGGGAAATTCCCGTCCGCGCTGGGTGGACACGCGGACCGTCCTGGGCGTGCCCCACGACATCCCGGTGGCAGGCTATGGCACCAGGACCGTCAACCTCCTGCGCCTCTGGGCCTCGAAGTCGGCCGAGGACTTCGACCTGGCGGAGTTCAACCGCGGGGGCTACGTCGAGGCGGTCCACCAGAAGGCGGTCGGCGAGACCATCTCCAAGGTGCTTTACCCGAACGACAAGACGGAGAACGGCAAGGAGCTGCGCCTGGTGCAGCAGTACTTCTTTGTCGCCTGCTCGATCCGCGACATCATCCGGCGGCATTTGCGCAACCCGGCCAACAGCTGGGGCAACTTCCACGAGAAGGTCGCGATCCAGCTCAACGACACGCACCCGGCGGTCACCGTCCTGGAGCTGATGCGCATCCTCCTCGACGAGGAGAACAAGGCCTGGGACGAGTCCTGGGGCATCGTGATCCGGACCCTCGCCTACACCAACCACACCCTCCTCCCGGAGGCGCTGGAAAAATGGAGCGTCCCGCTCTTTGAGCGCGTCCTGCCCCGCCACCTCCGGATCATCTACGAGATCAACGACCGCCTGATCCTCGCCTGCGAGGCCCAGTGGCCCGGCGACAACGCCAAGAAGCGCGCCTGCTCCCTCTTCGAGGAGAACGGCCAGAAGATGGTGCGCATGGCCAACCTCGCGGTGGTGGGCTCGCACGCGGTCAACGGCGTCGCGGCGCTCCACACCGCGCTCCTGAAGAAGCACCTTTTCCCCGAGTATGACGCCCTCTATCCGGGCAAGTTCCAGAACAAGACCAACGGCATCACGCCGCGGCGCTGGCTCCTGAAGAGCAATCCCCGCCTGGCGGCGCTGGTGACCCGGACCCTCGGCGGCGACGCCTGGGTGCGGAACCTGGACCTCCTGCGCGGCCTGGAGAAGTTCGCCGACCAGGACGCCTTCCGCATGGAATTCATGGCGATCAAGCGCGAGAACAAGGTCGACCTCGCCCGGATCATCGCGTCGGAATGCGGCGTCACGGTCTCGCCCGACGCGCTCTTCGATGTCCAGATCAAGCGCCTGCACGAGTACAAGCGGCAGCACCTGAACCTGCTGCACATCCTGGCCCTCTACCGGCGCCTGTTGCAGGACCCCAAGCTCGATCTCGTCCCCCGCGTCTTCATCTTCGCCGCCAAGGCCGCGCCCAGCTACGATGTGGCCAAGAACATCATCAGGGCGATCAACGTCATCGGCGCGCGCATCAACGCGGACGAGCGCACCCGCGGCCTGCTCAAGGTCGCGTTCCTGCCCAACTACCGCGTGTCGCTGGCGGAGAAGATCATCCCCGCGGCGGACCTTTCCGAGCAGATCTCGACCGCCGGCAAGGAGGCGTCCGGCACGGGCAACATGAAGCTCGCCCTCAACGGCGCCCTCACGATCGGCACCCTGGACGGCGCCAACGTCGAGATCCTCGAGGAGGTGGGGGCGCCGAACATCTTCATCTTCGGCCTGACGGTGGAGGAGGTCGAGGCGCTCGTGGCCAAGGGCTACAACCCCTGGGACTACTATAACCGCGACGAGGAGCTGCGCGCGGTCGTCGACTGGCTCGGCAGCGACTATTGGACGCCCGGCGAGCCGGGCGCCTTCGGCGGGGTGCACCACTCCCTCCTCGGGGGCGGCGACCCGTTCCAGGTCCTGGCCGACTACCGCGCCTATTCGGACTGCCAGGAGCGGGTGGACCGCGCCTACCGCGACGCGAAGGCCTGGGGCCGCAGCGCCGTCCTCAACACGGCGCGGATGGGAAAATTCTCCAGCGACCGGACCATCCGCGAATACGCCACCGACATCTGGAACTTGCCGCCGCTGCCGATTCCCTGACAGCCTCCCACCCATGGCCCTCCTCTCCCCGCGGCTGCTCCCGGCCCTCCTCGGGTTCGCCGCCAGCGCCGCCCTCGGCGCGGCGGGGGACTTCAAGCCCGCCATCATCTACGATTTCGGCGGCAAGTTCGACCGCTCGTTCAACCAGTCGGCCAGCGAGGGCGCGCAGCGCTTCAAGCAGGAGACCGGCATCGCCTACCGGGAATTCGAGATCAGCAACGCCTCCCAGCGCGAGCAGATCATGCGCCAGCTCGCCCAGCGCGGCTCCAGCATCATCGTCGCCGTGGGATTCACCCAGGCCTCCGCCGTCGAGCAGGTGGCGAAGGAGTTTCCCGCCGTCAAATTTGTCGTGATCGACGGGGTGGTGGACCTGCCCAACGTGCAGTCGGTCAACTTCCGCGAGCAGGAGTCCTCCTATCTCTGCGGCATGGCCGCGGCGCTGTCCTCGAAGACCGGCAAGATCGGGTTCGTCGGCGGGATGGACATCCCCCTCATTCGCAAGTTCGAGCTGGGGTACAAGGCCGGCGCCGCCCACGTCAATCCGGCGATCGAGGTCTTCGCCAACATGACCGGGACGACGCCGCTCGCCTGGAACGACCCCACGCGCGGCTCGGAACTGGCCCAGGGCCAGTTCGGCCGCGGCGCCGACGTCGTCTTCCATGCCGCGGGCGCGACCGGGGTCGGGGTGATGCAGGCCGCGCAGGACGCCCACCTCCTCAGCATCGGCTGCGACAGCAACCAGGACCACCTTCATCCCGGCAGCGTCCTCACTTCCGCGGTGAAGCGGGTCGACGTGGCCGTCTACACGACCTTCCAGGCGGCGAAGGCCGGCACCTGGCAGGCGGGCCAGCGGGTCCTCGGCCTCGCCGAGGACGGCGTCGGCTATTCCCTGGACGAGTTCAACCGCGGCGTCCTCACGCCCGCGATCGTCCAGCGCCTCGAGGAGGCCAAGGCCGACATCATCGCCGGCCGGATCAAGGTCCCGGAATACAAGGGGCAATGAGCCGAGCCGTTCCCGCGCTCGAGCTGCGCGGCATCGAGAAGCGCTTCGGCGCGGTGCACGCGAACCGCGCGATCTCGCTCACCGTCGCCGCCGGCTCGGTCCACGGCCTGGTCGGCGAAAACGGCGCCGGCAAGTCGACGCTGATGAACATCGTCTACGGGTTCCACCCGCCCGATTCCGGCGAGATCCTCGTCCGCGGCCGCCCCGTCCGGCTGGCGAGCCCCAGCGACGCCATCGCCGCCGGGATCGGGATGGTGCACCAGCACTTCATGCTGGTGGAGGATTTCACCGTCCTGGAGAACGTGCTCCTCGGCGCCGAGGGCGGCGCCCGCCTGGCCGGGGGCCGGGACCGGGCCCGCGCCTCCCTCGCGCAGCTGGCCCGCGACTACGGGCTCGAGGTGCCGCCCGACGCGGTGGTCGGGCACCTCTCCGTGGGGCAGCAGCAGCGCGTGGAGATCCTCAAGGCGCTGCACCGGGGGGCGGACCTCCTCATCCTCGACGAGCCGACCGCCGTCCTGACGCCCCAGGAGGCCGACCAGCTCTTCCAGCTGCTCGCCCGCCTTCGCGGGCAGGGCAAGACGGTCATCCTCGTCACCCACAAGCTGCGGGAAATCATGGCCGTGACCGACCGGGTCACCGTCATGCGCCAGGGGACGGTGGTGCATGAGACGGCGACGGCCGACACCTCGCCCCGCGCGCTGGCCGAGCAGATGGTGGGACGCTCGGTCCTCCTCCAGGTGGAAAAGTCCCCCGCGCAGCCGGGCGCGCCGGTCCTCGAGGTGACCGGCCTCGCGGTCCGCGACCGCTTCGGCGTGCCCCGCGTCAAGGACGTGAGCTTCACCGTGCGCGAGCGGGAGATCGTCGGCATCGCCGGGGTGGCCGGCAACGGGCAGTCGGAGCTCCTCGAGGCCCTGGCCGGCCTGGCCGAGCCGGCGGCCGGCTCGATCCGCCTGGGCGGCCGCGACCTGGCGGGCCTCGACGCCCGCGCGCGCCGCCGCCACGGGCTGGCCCACGTCCCGGAGGACCGGCTGCGCCTGGCGATCATCGCCTCGTTTCCCGCCGAGGACAACGCGATCCTCGGCTACCAGGACGGCTCCGCCTACAACCGCGGCCTGCTGCTCGACCGCGCGGCGATCCGGGCGGGCTGCGAGCAGAAGATGGCCGCCTTCGACGTGCGGCCGCCCCAGCCCCGCCTGCGCTCCTCGGCCTTTTCCGGCGGCAACCAGCAGAAGCTCGTCCTCGCCCGGGAGATCGACAGCTCCCCGCGCGTCCTGCTCGTGGGCCAGCCGACCCGCGGCGTCGACATCGGCGCGATCGAGTTCATCCACCGCCGCCTCGTCGCGCTGCGCGACGCGGGGGTCGCCCTCCTGCTCGTCTCCGTCGAGCTCGACGAGATCCTCGCCCTGGCCGACCGCATCCTCGTCATGGCCGGCGGCGAGATCGTCGGCGAACTGTCCCGGGCCGAGGCCACGGAGGAGAAGATCGGCCTCCTCATGGCCGGGGTAAGGGCCGGGACATGAGCGCGCCGGCCAAGCTTCCCCGCTGGGCCGACTGGGGGCTCCTGCCCGCGATCAATCTGCTGGCGGCGCTGGTTCTCTCCGCCGGGATCATCAAGCTGGTGGGCGAGAGCCCCTGGGCCGCCTTCAAGCTGATGGCCGGGGGCGCCTTTGGGACGCCGGACGCCGTCGGCTACACCCTCTACTACGGGACGAACTTCATCTTCACCGGGCTCGCCGTCGCCGTCGCCTACCACGCCGGGATCTTCAACATCGGGGCCGAGGGCCAGGCGTATATCGGCGGGCTGGGCGTCGGCCTCGTCTGCCTCGCCGGGGGCGCGTGGCCGTTTTGGGTCGTGCTCCCGCTGGCGATCCTCGCCGGCGCCGTTTTCGGCGCGGCCTGGGCCTTCATTCCCGCCTGGCTCCAGGCGCGCCGGGGGAGCCACATCGTCATCACGACGATCATGTTCAACTTCATCGCGGCGGCGCTCATGACCTACCTCCTGGTCAATGTCCTGATCAAGCCGGGCCAGCAGTCGCCGGAGACGCGGGAATTCGGGGCCCACGCTTTCCTCCCGCCCCTGCACCAGCTCCTCCGCCACGTCGGCCTCAACGCCGCGCCCTCGCCGCTGAATGTCAGTTTCCTCCTCGCCCTGGCCGCGTGCTATTTCGTGTGGCTCCTCGTCTGGCGCACCCGGTGGGGCTACGCCCTGCGGGTCGCGGGCCAGAGTCCCGCCGCGGCCGCGTATGCCGGCATCTCCCCGGGCCGGGTGACGATCGGCGTCATGCTGCTCTCCGGCGCCCTCGCGAGCGGGCTGGGCGTGAACGTCCTGATGGGCGAGCAGCACCGCATCCTCCTCGATTTTCCCGAGGGCGCGGGCTTCGTCGGGATCGCGGTCGCCCTCATGGGCCGAAACCACCCGGTCGGCATCCTCCTCGCGGCGGTCCTCTTCGGCGCCCTCTACCAGGGCGGCTCCCAGCTGTCCTTCGACATGCCGCACGTCACCCGCGAGCTGGTCGTCGTGATCCAGGGGCTGGTGATCCTGTTCTGCGGTGCGCTGGAGAATGTGTTCCGCCGCCCGCTCGCGGCCCTGTTGGGGCGCAACCCCTGAGCCGACCGACCGATGGAGACCTACACCCTCATCGTCCTCCTCCTCGCCGGCACGATCCGCGTCGCGACGCCGCTCGTCCTCGCCGCGCTGGCGGGGCTCTTCTCCGAGCGCTCGGGCGTGATCGCGCTCGGCCTCGAGGGCATGATGCTCGGCGCGGCCTTCGCGGCCGCCGCGGTCTCCGCCGTCAGCGGCTCGGCCTGGCTTGGGCTGGCCGCGGGCGTGGCGGCGGCCTCGCTCCTCGCGCTGCTCCTCGCCTTCGCCTGCGTGACCCACCGCGGCGACCAGGTCGTCGCGGCCATGGCGATCAACATCATGGTGGCCGGCTTGGCCCCGACGCTCGCCCTGGCCTGGTTCGACCTCGGGGGGCAGACGCCCCAGCTGGAGGGCGCGCACCAGCGGTTCACCTCGCTCGCGTGGCCCTGGGCGCTGGAGGCGCGGCGGGTTCCCGTGCCCGGGCTCCTCTATGCCGACCTCCTCAGCGGCCACAATCTCATCGTCTATTTCGCCGCCGTGCTGGTGCCGGCGAGCGCCTGGGTGCTCTACCGCACGCGCTTCGGCCTGCGCCTGCGCGCGGTCGGCGAGAACCCGACGGCGGTCGACACCGCCGGGCTTTCGGTGACGGGGCTCCGGTACCGGGCGGTCCTTATCTCCGGCGCGCTCTGCGGGGTCGCCGGCACCTACCTCTCCACCGCCGCGAGCTCCGGCTTCGTCCACGACATGACCGCCGGGAAGGGATACCTCGCGCTGGCCGCGCTCATCTTCGGCAAATGGCGGCCGTGGCCGACCCTGGGCGCCTGCCTCCTCTTCGCCTTCACCGACGCCCTGGCCTCGCGCCTGCAGGGGGTGGCGCTGCCGCTCGTGGGCGTCATCCCGGTGCAGTTCATCCTTGCCCTCCCGTACGCCCTCACCGTGCTGCTCCTGGCCGGCTTCGTCGGCCGGGCGGTCGCCCCCCGGGCGATCGGAGTCCCCTATTCGAAGGAAAAATGAGCTACGAGGAACGCCTGCAACGCCATCTCGGCCGGAAGCCCGATCTCGCCCGGGCCCTCTTTGTCGCGCCCAACGCCACCGTGAACGGCGACGTCGTCCTCGGCCCCCTGAGCAGCGTCTTCTACGGCGCCGTCCTCCGCGGCGACATCCAGGAGATCCGGGTGGGCGAGGGGACCAACATCCAGGACAACGCCATCGTCCACCTGGCCGACGATTTTGCCGCGGTGATCGGCGCCTGGTGCACGATCGGGCACGCCGCGATCATCCACGCCTGCACGATCGGCGACGAGTGCCTGATCGGGATGGGCGCGACGGTCCTGGACGGCGCCGTGATCGGCGCGGGCAGCATCGTCGGGGCGAATTCCCTGGTGCCGCAGCACTTCAGCTGCCCGCCGGGCTCGATGGTCTACGGCTCGCCCGCCAAGGTCATCCGGCCGCTCAAGGACGCCGAGCGGGCCGGACTCAAGCCCTGGGCCGAAAAGTACGTCGTGGTGGCGCGCGCGCACGCGGCGCTGCACGGCCGGCCCGCCTAGCGCTCCAGGGTCAGGAACGTATAGCGCCAGTTGGCGTCCGCGCCCTCGCGGCGCGCCACTTCCCGCCAGGCGAGCTGGCGCCAGTCGGGGAAAAATCGGTCGCCCGGCACCTCGGCGTGGACGAGCGTGAGATAGAGCCGCAGCGGCCGCGGCCGCGCCAGGGCCTCCTCGTAGATCTGCTGCCCGCCGCAGATGTAGATGTCGCCGTCGAGTCCGTCGGCCAGTTCCAGCGCCGCGGGCAGGGAAGGGGCGGTCGCGGCCGACACCGGCGCGGGCACCGGCTGGTGGGTGACGACGATGGCGCGGCGTCCGTCGCGGACGGCGCCGGGCCAGGTCTGGAAGCAGACCCGGCCAAGGACGACGATCCCGCCCGCGGTCTGCCTTTGAAAGAAGGCCCAGTCCTCGGGGATCTTCCAGGGCAGGTGGCCGGCGCGCCCGATCACGCGGTTCTCCGCGCAGGAGACGATGACGTTGAGGACGCGGGCTTCCTTTTCCGGCATTGCAACAATTTGGCGTGAAAATAGCCTCCGTCCATGACTATCGGCGTTCCGAAAGAGATCAAAATTGGCGAGACGCGAGTCTCGATGACGCCCAGCCTCTGCCGGCGCTGCGTGGCGCTCGGGGCCTCCGTCCTGGTGGAGAAGTCGGCCGGGATCAGCGCCGGCTTCACCGACGCCGAATACCGGGCCGCCGGCGCCCGGCTGGCCGGCTCGGCCGCCAAGGTCTGGTCCGGCGCCGACCTGATCCTGAAAGTGAAGGAACCGCTGCCCGCAGAATACCCCCGCCTGCGGGCGGGCCAGGCTATCTTCACCTACCTCCACCTGGCGGCCAATCCCCGGCTGACCCGGGTCCTCCTCGAAAAGCGCGTCCTCGGCATCGCCTATGAGACGGTGGAGGCGGGGGGCGGGGCGTTTCCCCTGCTCAAGCCCATGTCCCAGATCGCGGGCCGCCTCGCGATCCAAGTCGGCGCCTACTTCCTCCAGTCGCAGCACGGCGGCTCGGGCGTCCTCCTGGGCGGGATTCCCGGCACGATGCCCGGGCACGTGGTCGTCGTGGGCGCGGGCAATTCCGGCGCGCATGCCGTCCAGATGGCGGCGGGCATGGGCGCCCGCGTCACCGTCCTCGACCTCGACACCCGCAAGCTCGAGGCCGTCGACATGGAATACCGCGGCCGCGTGGTGACGCTGATGTCCAACCCGGCGAACCTGGAGGCCGAGGTGGCCAATGCCGACCTCCTGGTCGGCGCCGTCCTCATCCCGGGGGCGAAGGCCCCGCAGGTGATCTCGCGGAAGATGGTGGCGCGGATGCGCCCCGGCAGCGTCATCGTCGACATCGCGATCGACCAGGGCGGCTGCATCGAGACCATCCGGCCGACCTCGCACCGGGAGCCGGTGTACACCGAGCACGGCGTCATCCACTACGCGGTCCCGAACATGCCCGCGCTGGTCGGCCGGACCTCCACGCTGGGCCTGACCCAGGCCACGGAACCCTACGTCGCGCTCATCGTGCAGCAGGGGCTGGCGCGGGCGCTGGCGGAGCATCCGGCCCTGGCGGCCGGCGTGAACACCCGGTCGGGCCAGGTCGTCTGCGCGGCGGTCGCCCAGGCGCTGGGGTACGCTCGCGGCTGACCGGCCGATGCCGACCTGCGTCATCGCCGGCGGCGGGGCGGCGGGCTTCTTCGCCGCCATCGCCTGCGCGGAGGCGAATCCGGCCGCCCGGGTCACGCTCTGCGAGTCGGGCGCGCAGCCGCTCGCCAAGGTGCGGATCTCCGGCGGGGGCCGGTGCAACGTGACCCATGCCTGCTTCGAGCCGCGCGAGCTCGCCCGCGGCTACCCGCGGGGCGGGCGCGAGCTCCTGGGCCCCTTCCATCAGTGGCAGCCGCGGGACACCGTCGCCTGGTTCACCGGGCGCGGGGTGGAGCTGAAGACCGAGGAGGACGGCCGGATGTTTCCCGTCACGGACGATTCTGCGACCGTCATCGATTGCCTGCTGGCCGCCGCCGGGACGGCGGGCGTCCGCCTGCGCACCGGCACGGCGGTCAAGGGAGCGGAGCGAGCCGGGTCCGGTTACCGCGTTCTCCTCGGCGGCGGTGAAACGCTGGATTGCGACCGGCTCCTCCTCGCGACTGGCGGCGGCAAGTCCTCGGCCGGAATCGCGATCGCGCAGCACCTCGGCCACACGATCGAGCCGCTGGTTCCCTCGCTGTTCACCTTCCACATCGACGACCCGCGGCTCCGGGGGCTCGAGGGGCTTTCGGTGCCGGACGCCGCGACCGCCATTCCGGGGACCAGGGTCGCCGCCCGCGGGCCGGCCCTGATCACCCATTGGGGGCTGAGCGGCCCCGCCATCCTCAAGCTCTCCGCCTGGGGCGCGCGCGAACTGGCGGCCGTCGACTACCGGTTCAACCTCGCCCTCAACTGGCGCGGCGGCTCCACCACCGCCCAGATTCAGGCAGAGCTGGCCGCGGGCCGCACCGTCCATCCGCGCCGGCAGATCAGCTCCTGGAATCCCCTGGGCCTGCCGGTTCGCCTCTGGGAACGCCTGGTGGTGGCGGCCGGGATCGCGCCGGAAACCGTCTGGACCTCCGTTTCCAAGGTCGCGCTCCAGGCCCTGGCGGGCCAGGTGGCCGCGGGGAACTTCACCGTCACGGGGAAGACCACGAACAAGGAGGAATTCGTGACCTGCGGCGGCGTGAGGCTTGCCGAGGTGGATTTCCGGACGATGGAAAGCCGCCGCTCGCCCGGGCTCCATCTCGCGGGCGAGGTCCTGGACATCGACGGCATCACCGGCGGCTTCAACCTGCAGTCGGCCTGGACCACGGGCCGGCTGGCCGGGCTGGCGATGGCGGCGGGCTGAACTACTTCCCGGCCGGTACCAGCTTCACGCTCTCGAGCGCGACGCGCTCGATCGGGACGCTCTTCTCGCCGCCGCCCTGCTTGGTCGGCACGTTGGCGATCTTCTCCAGGACATCGTCTCCGCCCACGATCTCGCCGAAGGCGGTGTACTGGCGGTCCAGGAAGCGGGCGTCGCCGTGGACAAGGAAAAACTGGCTGCCGGCGGAGTCCGGGTGGCTCGAGCGGGCCATCGAAATCACGCCGCGCACATGCGGCTTGGCGTTGAACTCGGCCTTCACCTTGTAGCCCGGGTCGCCCGTGCCGGGCATCCCGCTCGCACCCTCCTTCGTGTTGGGGCAGCCGCCCTGGACCATGAAGCCCTTGATGATCCGGTGGAAGGCGGTGCCGTCATAGAAACCCTCGCGGGCGAGCTTCTTGAAGTTCTCGACCGTCTTGGGGGCCACGTCGGGCCAGAAGGCCACGGTGATCTCTCCATAGGAGGTCTTGAGGACGGCGTTTTCGGCGGGGGCGGGATTACTCATGGGTCAGGCAACGAATCGGCGGGCGGTGCCCGCCGCAAGTACCAATTATCGGGTCAGGGAAAGGGCCGGAACTCCCCCTCCCGGTTTTCCCGGGTCAGCCGGGTGAATTCCGGCTGGGGCAGGCTTTCCAGGAAGATTCGGCCGTAGGCCTTGGCGAGGACGCGGGCGTCGAGGATCGTGATCAGCCCGCGGTCCGTCTGCTTCCGGATCAGCCGGCCGATCCCTTGGCGAAACTTGATCAGGGCGTCGGGCAGGGTGAGGTCGTTGAAGGGATTGCCCCCCTCGTCGCGGATCCGCTCCGCCTGCGCCTCCGTCACGGGGTGGGTCGGCGGATCGAAGGGCAGCCGGGTGATGACGACCTGCGCCAGCGCGTCGCCCGGCACGTCCACGCCCGTCCAGAAGCTGTCGGTGCCGAAGAGGACCGCGTTGCCGAGCGAGCGCATCCGGCGGGCGAGCTCGGTCCGCGAAGCCGCCTCTCCCTGGAGCAGCAGCGGCCGCTCCGCGTCCCGATACCGGGGCTCGAGCGCCGCCGCCACCGCCCGCAGGTCGCTGTGGCTCGTGAAAAGGACCAGCGACCCGCCGCGGACCCGGAGGGTGCAGAAGGCGATGTAGTCCGCCAGCGCGTCGAGGGAAAGCCGAGCCTGGTCGGGCGAGGGCAGGGGCATGTCGGCGGCGACGAAGACCCGCATCTGGCGCGCAAAGTCGAAGGGGGAGGGGGCGATGGCCAGGCGCGCCCCCTCGGCGCCGATCCGGGCGGCGAAGGGCGCGATCTCTCCGGCCAGGGCCAGGGTGGCGCTCGTGGCGATCACGGTCACCCCGCAGCCAAAGAGCTGGCGCCGCAGGGCCGGGGCGACGTTGATCGGCGCGCTGCGCAGGAAGAGGATCGTCTGCTGCCGGCCGCCGCGCTCGGCCCAGTAGACGTGGCCCTCATCGGCCAGGCCCAGCCATTCGCCGATGCTGGCCTGGTAGGACTGCAGGCGCTCCTTCTCTTCCAGGAGCTCGTCCCGCTCGCGGCCGTCATCGAGCTGGTCCGCCATCCCGGCGACGAGCCGCTGCAGGCCGGCGAGGGCGGACTCGAGCTCGGGATGCGGCGGCAGCGCCTCGCGCAGCCGCACGATCGGGCGCGCCGCGAGCAGGGTGGCGTCGACGGTCGCAAAGAAGCGGGTCGCCGCCCCCAGGGCCGCCTCGACGAAGGGCTTCGCCTGCGCTCCGCGGGCCTTCACGAGGAGGCCGCGCCGCGTGCGCGGGTTGTAGAGGTGCTTCAGCGCGCGCTCCAGCCCGTGGCTGCTGAGCGAAAGCCCGAAGTGGGCGGTCGCCACCTCCGGGACCGTGTGCGCCTCGTCCAGGACCACGAAGTCGTCGGGGAAAAGGACCCCGTGCAGCTCACCGGTCGCGCCCTCGGCGCGGGCCCCGCCCGCCCGGATCAGGGCGAAGAGCAGGGCGTGGTTGACGATGATGACCTGGGCCGAGCGCAGGCGCGCGCGGGCCCGCTGGTAGAAGCAGCGCTCGCAGTCGCAGTACTTGCGGGCGCAGGCGGACGAGTCGGCGCTGACGGCCTCCCAGACCTCGGGCCGGGGGGCGGGGCTCAGCTCATGCCGCAGGCCGGTCGCGGTCGTATCGGACCAGGCGGCGATCCGCTGGAGCTCGGCGTAGTCCTCCTCGGCGAACAGGCTCGCCCGGTCCTCCAGCGCCCGGGCGAGCCGCGTCGTGCAAAGGTAGTTGGACTTGCCGACCAGGAGCGCGGACTTGAAGCCGGCGTAGCGCTCCAGCGCCGGCTCGGCGGCGAACAGCCGCCGGCACAGGGGCAGGTCCTGGGTCTCGATCTGCTCCTGGAGCGAGATCGTGTGGGTCGAGACGATCAACGGCCGCTGCGTGTCGACCGCATGGATGAGCCCGGGCACCAGGTAGGCCAGGGATTTGCCGACGCCGGTCCCGGCCTCGAAGAGGAGGGGTCCATCCTCGCCGAGGGCGGCGGCGACCGCGCGGGCCATCTGCTCCTGGGCCGGCCGGTGCTCCAACCCGAGCCGGGACTCGAGCCAGCCCCCCTCGGCAAAGGCCTCCCCGACCTGTTCCGGCAGCCGCGTGGCGGGACCGGAGGAGGCGGAGAGTTCGTCGTTGAGGCCGATCATGATTGGGAATCCAATACCCTAACAGATGACACCACCACCCGGCAATGCCGACAACTGGGTCGAGGAGCTCGCGCGCTTCCTGCGCGCGGAGCCCGGCGTCAGCGCGGTGCGGCTGGATCGCGCGGCGCACAAGGTGGCGGTCGCCACCGTGCCCGGCCGGGTCATGCTGGACGATTTCGAGGCCCGCCTGGCCGAGACCGTCGCGGCCATCGAGGCCCGCCTGGATGCAACCGGGGCGTCACGGCCCCCGGCGGGTTTTTCGCTGCGCAAGGAAGGGGATGCGATGGTCCTGGGGCGCGACTCCTGCGAGACGGCGGAGAAGCTCTGGCTCTGGCGGGAGATGGAGTGGCCCGAGATCAAGGCCGAACCGTCGCCGGACGACCAGGAATGGCGCCAGCTCGCCGGCCTGGCGGCGGCGTGCGGCATCGCCGGGATCGCGGGAGGCCTGGCGGAGCACTTCCTGCCGGGCCTGCCGCTGCTGTACCACGGACTTTTCCTCGCGGGACTGGTGACCGGCGGCTGGGACGCCGCCGTCGACACGGTGGAGAACCTCCGCAAGCGGGAGATTGACATCCACTTCCTGATGGTCGCCGTGGCCGTCGGCGCCGTCTGCATCGGGGCCTGGGGGGAAGCCGTCCTCCTCCTGTTCCTCTTCTCCACCTCGGGCGCGATGGAGGAGTACGCGCTCGACCGGACCCAGCGCGAGGTCAGCGCCCTGCTCAAGTCCTCGCCCAAGACCGCGCTGCTCGTCACCGCCGACGGCGGCGAAACGGAGGTGGCCGTGGAGGACCTTAAGGTCGGCCAGCGGGTGCGGGTCAAGCCGGGCGGGGCGTTTCCCACCGACGGGATCGTCGCCTCGGGCCGCAGCGCCAGCGACGAGTCCAACCTGACCGGCGAGGCCCAGCCCGTCCCCAAGGACAAGGGCGACCAGGTCTTCAGCGGCACGATCAACCTGTGGGGCGCGGTGGAGTTCGACGTCTCACGGCTGCCCTCCGAGAGCACGCTGCAGAAGATCATCCGACTGATCCAGACGGCCCAGAAGCTGAAGGCCCCGAGCGAGCGCTTCACCGACAAGTTCGGCACCGGCTACACTTATTTTGTCATCGGGCTGGCCGGGACCATGTTCCTCGTCTGGTGGCTGGGCTTCCACCTGCCGGCCTTCGACAACCTTCCCGGCGAACGCTCGGCCTTCTACCGGGCCATGACCCTGATGGTCGTCGCCAGCCCCTGCGCCCTGGTCCTCTCGATCCCGTCCGCGATCCTCGCCGCCATCGCCTGGGGCGCGCGCCACGGCGTCCTGTTCCGCGGCGGCGCCGCGATTGAAAGCCTCGCCGAGGTGAGGGTGGTGGCGCTGGACAAGACCGGGACGCTCACGACCGGCGAGCTGACGGTCGTCGGGACCGAGAGTTTCCCGCCCGGGCGGGAGCGGGAGGTCCTCGAGCTCGCGCACGCCCTCGAGGCCAAGTCGCAGCACCCCCTCGCGCGGGCGATTGTCCGCCATGCCCGGGCCCAGGGCGTGGGCGCCGCCGCCATCGAGGATTTCCAGTCGATCACGGGGCAGGGGCTGCGCGGCCGGCTGGACGGGGCCACACTGCTGCTCGGCCGACGGGAGCTCCTCGAAGCCGGCCCGCTGGCGGGATGGGCGAAGGACCTGCCGCCCGCGGCCGCCGAGCTGAGCGAGGTGTGGGTGATCGGCCACGGCCTGGTCGGGCGCATCCTCCTGCGCGACCAGATCCGCGCCGAATCGCGGGGCGTCCTCGCCGAGCTCAAGGCGATGGGCATCCGCACGGTGATGCTGACCGGCGACCGGACCCATGCGGCCGAGGCCGTGGCCCGCGAGCTCGGCATCGACGAGGTGCGCGCCGGCCTTTCCCCCGAGGACAAGGTGGCGGCGATCCAGGCGCTGCGCGCCGGGGGCCTCAAGGTCGCGATGGTCGGCGACGGCGTGAACGACGCGCCCAGCCTGGCGGCGGCCGACGTCAGCGTCGCCATGGGCGCGCGGGGCAGCGACTCCGCCCTCGAGCAGGCCGAGGTCATCCTGATGCACGACCGGATCGAGAATTTCCTCGCCGCCCAGCGGCTGAGCCGCCGGGCCCGCGCCATCATCCGCCAGAACCTCACGATCGCCCTGGGCGTGGTGATCGTGATGGTCATCGCCACCGCCGCCGGCTCCCTGCCGCTGGCGGTCGGCGTGGCCGCCCACGAGGGCAGCACGCTCATCGTCTGCCTCAACTCCCTCCGGCTGCTTTTCGGTAAGAATCGGTAGGCGGTCCGCCTTCGCCTAAGCTTCGGCGACCAAGTTTGAATCCAGGACTGAGGGCTCAGTCCTGGATCCAAACTTGGTCGCCCGGGCGCACCTCGTCATAGAGCTCGATGACATCGAGGTTGCCCAGGAGGACGCAGCCGGCGCTCTGGGGCTGGCCGATCCTGTCCTCGCGGCTGGTCCCGTGGATATAGACGTAACGCTCGTAGGTGTCGACGTCCCCCCCCTGGTTGACCCCCGGCTCCAGCCCGCGCAGCCAGAGGATCCGGCTGGTGATCAGGTTGTCCTCCGATGCCGGCATCTCCGAGAAATGCCGCCCGGTGGGCAGGCGGGACTGGAAAACCATCCCCGCCGGCTGCCCGCCGCCGATCCGCTCGGCGATCTCATGGAGCCCGCGCGGGGTCCCGAGCGAGTTCTTGACGTTGGAAGGAGGGCGCTTGGAAGTGGATACCAAGTAGCTCTTTACCAGCTTCTTCCCGTGGTAATACTGGAGCGTCGAGGCGCCGATCCGGACCACGAGGGACCGTGCTGATGGCTTGATACCAAGCCGCAAGCGGGTCTTAGTTAACGATTCCCAAGGCGAATCCATGAGCAGAACGGCATCCTTCACGGTTGGTATCGTCGGCGCCACAGGCGGCGTCGGTCAAGAATTGCTGCGTCTTTTGCACGAGCGGCAATTCCCGATCGCGTCCCTGCGGCTCTGGGCCTCGGCCCGTTCGGCCGGCAAGGCCCTGGCGGTCGGCGGCCAGCGCCACACCGTGGCGGAGGCCAAGCCGGGGGTGTTTGCCGACGTCGACCTGGCCTTCTTTGCGGCCGGCGGCGCGACCACCCGCGCGCTGGCGCCCGATGCCGTGAAGGCGGGGTGCCTCGTCTTCGACAAGAGCTCCGCCTACCGGATGGACCCGGCCGTTCCCCTCGTCATCCCGGAGATCAACCCGGAGGCGCTGCGCACCCACCAGGGTATCATCGCCAATCCCAATTGCTCGACCGCCGTCACCCTGATGGGCCTGTGGCCGCTGCACCAGCGCTTCGGCCTGAAGCGGTACTTCGCCTCCACCTACCAGTCGGTCTCCGGCTCGGGGGCTGCGGGCTTGCAGGAACTGGAGGGCCAGGTGCAGGCCTATGCCAAGGGCGAGCCGCTGACCAAGGCCCTCTATCCCTACCAGATCGCCTTCAACGTCATCCCGCAGGTCGACAGCTTTGGCGCCGACGGCTACACCGGCGAGGAGACCAAGATGATGCTGGAGAGCCGCAAGATCATGGGGCTCCCGACGCTCGCCGTCTCGGCCACCTGCGTCCGCGTGCCGGTGGAGCGCGCCCATTCGATCTCGATCAACGCCGAATTCGCCCGCCCGGTCAGCGTCGAGGAGGCCCGCGCGGCCATCGCCGCCTTCCCCGGCGCGGAGCTCGTCGACGATCCCGCCAACCGGCGGTATCCGACCCCGCTCGCGTTCAGCCGGCAGGTGAAGTGCGGCGTCGGCCGCATCCGCCGCGACAGCGCGCTCGAGAACGGCCTGGCCCTCTGGGTCTCCGGCGACAACCTCTGGAAGGGCGCCGCGCTCAATGCCATCCAGAACGCGGAGCTGATGATCCGCGAAGGCCTCCTCAAGCCCAAGGCCGCCCTGGCCGGGGTCTGAGCCAGGGGTCTTTTGGCCGATCTTTTTCCGGCGGACGCCTAGCTCAGTTGGTTAGAGCATCTCCTTTACACGGAGAGGGTCGGGGGTTCGAGTCCCTCGGCGTCCACCACCCATCGGAATGCGATGGGTGCCACGTCCCGTCTCCGCTCTTTGAGTTACGCCGTGGTGAACTCCGCGCAGCGCGCGAAGCCGGGCCGTCGTTGGCTCATCATTTTCCCCGCTGCGAGCCAGCTTGACGCGCGATTCCCCGCACGGTAGATCGTCCGGTTCCACAGGGCGATTCCCATCCCGCATGCTCCACACCATCTCCGTCCTCGTTGAGAACAAATTCGGCGTCCTGGCGCGCTTGTCCGGCATGATTTCCGGGCGCGGCTTCAACATCGAGTCGCTCAACGTCGCCCCGACGCACGACGCGTCGCTGTCGCGGATCACCCTGGTGCTCAATGGCGACGACGCCTCGCTCGACCTCTGCACGAAGCAGCTCCGCAAGCTGATCAACGTGGTCGAGGTGACGGATTTCAAGCAGGAGCCGCCGATCGCGCGCGAGCTCGTTCTCGTCAAGGTCAGGGCCGACGCGAAGCAGCGAGCCGGCATCTTCCAGGTGGTGGAGGACTTCCACGCCCACGTCGTCCACCAGACCCCGGACACGCTCGTCATCGAGCTGGCCGAGGACGACCAGCAGGTGGGCGCCTTTCTCGCCCGCCTCGAGGCCTTCGGCATCGTCGAGCTGGCCCGCACCGGCCGCCTGGCCCTGAAACGCTAGGGTCCCCGATCCGAGCTTCCGCCCTTCGCCCTTCAAATTTATGCCCGCCAAAGTCTATACCGACAAAGACGCCGATCTCGGCGTGTTCCGCAACAAGACCCTCGCCGTCCTCGGCTATGGTTCGCAGGGCCACGCCCATGCGCTCAACCTGAGGGACAGCGGCTGCAAGGTCATCATCGGCCTCTACCGCGGCTCCAAGTCCGCCAAGGTCGCCAAGCAGCACGGCTTCAAGGTCGTCGAGACGGGCGAGGCGGTGCGCAGCGCCGACGTCATCATGGTCGGCCTGCCCGACATGAAGCAGGCCTCCGTCTTCAAGCAGGACATCCTGCCCAACCTGAAGGCCGGCAAAACCCTCCTCTTCAGCCACGGCCTCGCCGTGCACTTCGGCCTGATCAAGGTCCCGAAGAATATCGACGTCATCATGGTGGCCCCGAAGGGCCCCGGCCACATGGTGCGCCGGCTGTACGTCGAAGGGAAAGGGATGCCCGCCCTCATCGCCGTCGGCCAGGACACGTCCCGGAAGGCGAAGAAGCACGCCCTGGCCTGGGCCAAGGGCATCGGCTCGACCCGCGCCGGCGTCCTGCAGACCACCTTCAAGGAGGAGACCGAGACCGATCTCTTCGGCGAGCAGGCCGTCCTCTGCGGCGGCGCCAGCGCCCTCGTGCAGGCCGGCTTCGAGACGCTGGTCGAGGCGGGCTACCAGCCCGAGATGGCCTATTTCGAGTGCCTGCACGAGCTGAAGCTCATCTGCGACCTCATGTACGAGAGCGGCATCGCCGGGATGCGCTTTTCCATCTCCGAGACCGCCAAGTACGGCGACATCACCCGCGGGCCGCGCGTCATCAACCGCGGCGTGAAGAAGGAGATGAAGAAGATCCTGACCGAGATCCAGACCGGCAAGTTCACCCGCCAGTGGGTCAACGAGTACAAGGGCGGCCTCAAGAACTATAACCGGCTGCTGCAGCGCGGCGCCAAGCACCAGATCGAGAAGACCGGACTGCGCCTCCGCTCGATGATGCCCTGGATGACGAAAAAGAACATCAAGGGCGTGCAGGCGAGCTATTGAAGAAGATCGTCCTCGCCACCCGCAAGAGCCCGCTCGCGCGTGCGCAGGCGGAAATGGTCTCCGCGCACCTGCGCGGGCGGCTCGGGGCGACGATTGAGCTCCTGCTGGTGGTCACCACCGGCGACCGCCAGGCGGAGTGGTCGCTGGAGAAGATGGGCGGCAAGGGGCTCTTCACCTCGGAGCTGGAGCAGGCGCTCCTGCGCGGCGAGGCCGACCTCGCGGTCCACAGCTGCAAGGACCTCCCGGGCGACAACGCCCCCGGCCTCGTCGTCGCCGGCTACCTCCCGCGGGCCGATCCCCGCGACGTCCTGGTCCTGCGGTCGGGCGTCGGCTCCCCGGCGCGCCTCGCCACGGCCAGCGCCCGCCGCCGCCTCCAGGCGGCGGAGCTCTTTCCCGGCGTGGAATTCTGCGAGATCCGCGGGAACGTCGACACCCGGCTGAAGAAGATCGCCGAGCAGAACCTGGCGGACGGCACGATCCTGGCCGCCGCCGGCCTGGGCCGGCTGGGCATCTCCGGCTGGCCCGGCCTGGAGTTCCGGCCGCTGGCCCTGGACCAGATGGTGCCGGCCGTGGGCCAGGCGGCGGTCGCCATCCAGTGCCGGGCCGCGGAGGCCCCGCAATGGTCCGGCCATTTCGATGCGGCCACCGCCGGCGACGTCGGCCTCGAGCGGGCCTTCCAGGCCCTGCTGGGCGCGGGGTGCCAGACGGCGTTCGCCGCGCATGTGACCGGGGAGACCCTCCACTTCTTCCACGCCCGGACGGGCCGGCGCCGCCTCCCGCTTCCGGCCGGAGCCCGGGAGGATCCCGCCGCCACCGCCGCGACCCTGTTGAAAAACCTGGGGTTCGCGCCATAGTATCCGCTTTTCCATGAGCCAGGACCGACCCATCGCCGGCAAGCGCATTGTCGTGACCCGCACGCGGGAACAGTCCTCCGAGCTGGCCACCCGGCTCGCGGCCCTCGGGGCCGAGGTGATCGAGCTGCCGGTCCTGCGCATCTCCAAGCAGGTGGACCTGCAGCAGCTGGCGGACGTGATGCTGGAGCTCGCAAGCTACGACTGGATCGTCTTCACGAGCGCCAACGGGGTGCGCTTCTTCTTCGATGAATTTCGGCGCATCTTCGACGACATCCGCGCCCTCGGCCTCCTGCGCATCGCCTGCGTGGGCGACGGCACGGCCCGCCGGATCGGCGAGCTCCACCTGCGCATCGAATGCCAGCCGTCCGTCGCCACCGCCGAGGCCCTCGCCGACGCCCTGGTCGAGACCGGCAGCCTCGACAGCGCCAAGGTCCTCGTCATCACCGGCAACCTCAACCGCGACGTCCTCGTCCGGAAGCTCGAGGCCGCCCAGGCGATCGTCGACTGCCTGCAGGTGTACAAGACCGAGCCCGTCGACCTGACCGGCAGCGCCGTCGCCGCCGACTTTCGCGCGCGCGGCGCGGACGCGGTCCTCTTCGCCAGCTCCTCTTCGGTGGACTCGTATGTCGCGCAGGGCGACGCCCTCAAGCTCGCGGCCGGGGCCCGCCGGCCGCTGTTCGGCAGCATCGGCCCCCAGACCAGCTCCAGCCTGAAGCAGAGCCGGCTCGCGATCGATTTCGAGGCCCCGACCCCGGGATTCGACGGGCTGGTCTCCGCGCTGGTCGCCAAGGTGGGGGGCGCGTCATGATCGGCGGATTCAAGTTCAAGGTCTGCGGGCTGACCTCGGCCGCCGACGCCTTCGCCTCGGCCCAACTGGGGGCCGAGTACCTCGGCTTCAACTTCTATCCCCAGTCGCCCCGGGCGGTGACCCTGGAGGCCTTCCGCGCCATGGCCGACCGCCTGCCCGCGGCGCACAGGGTGGCGGTCTGCGTCGAGCCCACGCCGCTGCACCTGACGGCGCTCGCCGGCAGCGGCTGCCAGTATTTCCAGATCCATTTCCGCCCGGAACTGCCGCCGGCCCAGGTCGCGGCCTGGTCCGCGCAGGTGGGACCGGAGCGCCTCTGGCTCGCGCCCCGGCTCGCCCCCGGGCAGGAGTTCCTTCCCGCGTGGCTGCCGCTCGCCCATACCTTCCTCGTCGACACCTACGATCCCGAGAGATTCGGGGGCACCGGCAAGACCGGCGACTGGAAGAATTTCGCCCGGCTGCAGCAGGCCCATCCCCGCCGGACCTGGATCCTCTCGGGCGGCCTCAACGCGGAGAATGTCGGCGAGGCCGTGCTCCAGAGCGGCGCCCGCTTCGTGGACGTGAGCAGCGGCGTGGAATCGGCCCCGGGGATCAAGGATCCCGCGAAGCTCGAGGCCTTCGTCACCGCGCTGCGGCGGCGCCCTCGTGCCTCAGCAGCCGGAGCTTGAGGTCGGTGCCGAAGGCGAAGCCGGTCAGGGTCCCGTCGGCACCGATGACGCGGTGGCACGGCACGATCAGGCAGATGGGATTCGTGGCGTTGGCCCGGCCGACCGCGCGGGCGGAGCTGCCGAGACGCCGGGCGATCTCGCCGTAGCTGCGCGTCTCCCCATAGGGGATTTCCTCCAGGGCCCGCCAGACCTGGCGCTGGAAGGGGCTGCCCGCGGGCGCGAGCCGCAGGGTGAAGCCGCGCCGGCCCCCGCCAAAATAGGCCCGGACCTGCCGGCGCGCCGCGGCTCCCGCGGCCGTGTCACGTATTACGTGACACGGGCCCGCGCGCTTTTGCAGCGCCGCGAGGTCGCCGAAGGCCGTGGCAACCACCTCGCCGGCATCGTTCACGGCGACGGAGAAATCGCCGAGCGGGGTGGGGAAGGTGGAGCCGTAGGTGGCGGAGGAGGATGATTTCATGGTGGGAAGGGATCTGGCCGCCGACGGACCAATCACCGGGCGTGCTGCCTGCGATAGGCCGCCGGCGTGACGCCCTGGCCGCGGCGGAACTGGGTGTGGAACGCCGACAGGGAGCCGAAGCCGGCGGCGGCGGCCACCTCGACGAGCCCGGTCCGGCGGCCGGACAGCCGGCTCCGGGCCGCGGCCAGGCGCGCGCCGCGGAGCACCTCCGCCGGAGTCGCACGGCAATGCTGCCGGAAGAGCTCGAAGAGCCGGGTCGCCCCGAAGCCCGAGCGGCGCACCACGCTCCGCACGTTCGGGAAGCCTGCGGGCTCCGCCCGGATTTCCGCGACCAGTCCCCGGATGGTGTCCCGGGCGGGATCGGCGCCCCGCGCAAAATCGTCGGGATGGCACTTCCGGCACGGCCGAAACCCGGCCGCGCGCGCCGCCTCGGCGGTCGGGAAGAAACGGACGTTCATCCGCTTGGCCTTGCGGGCCTTGCAGGAGGGCAGGCAGTAGATGCCCGTCGTCCTCACTCCCGTGAAAAACCGCCCGTCACAGGCGGCGTCCCCGGCGGCAAAGCGGGCGTACATCTGGGCATCGGTCAAGCGCACGCCGGAGTGTAGCATAGGCCGCCGCCGCTGTCGTCCGGATTCTTCCGGGGCAACTTTTAGGGTGCCATGACGTCTTTCGGCTGCTTCGATCAAGTTCACCCCATGTACCTCCGCCGCTTCGTCGTCCCGTCCCTGCTCATCCTTCCCGCGCTCGCCGTCCTGCTGACCAGCGGCTGCGCGACCGCCGCCTCCGCCCCTGCGGCCGCGGGGTCCGCCCCCGCGGCCGGCTGGGACCGGGAAGCCGAGATCCTGAGCCATATCCACGCGCCGCAGTTCGCCGACCGCTCCTTTCCCATCACCGACTACGGCGCCACCCCGGGGGCCGATGCCACCGCGGCGCTCCGCCAGGCGATTGAGGCCTGCCACGCCGCGGGCGGCGGCCACGTCCTGGTGCCGGACGGGATCTTCCTGACCGGGGCGATCCGGCTCCTGAGCAACGTCGATCTCCATCTCTCCGCCGGCGCCACCCTGCGCTTCGTGACCGACCCGGCCGCCTACCTGCCGGTGGTCTACACCCGCTGGGAGGGCATCGAGTGCATGAACTACGCCCCGCTCATCTCCGCCCTCGACCAGGAGAACATCGGGGTCACCGGGACGGGCACCCTCGACGGCCAGGCCTCGGACGAGACCTGGTGGAAGTGGACCATCGCCCAGGGGGCTGGGCCCCGGCCCTTCGCCGCGGATGCCAAGGCGCTCGGCGTCATGGGCGAGACGGGCGTCCCCGTCAGCCAGCGGATCTTCGGCGCCGGCCACCATCTCCGGCCCAATTTCATCCAGCCCTACCGCTGCCAGAACGTCCTGATCGACGGGGTGACGATCGTTCGCTCCCCGATGTGGGAGCTCCACCCGGTGCTCTGCACCAACTTCATCGCGCGCAACGTCATCATCAACACGCTCGGGCCCAACAATGACGGCTGCGATCCCGAGTCCTGCCGCTACGTACTGATGGACCATGTCAGCTTCACGACCGGCGACGACTGCATCGCCATCAAGTCCGGCCGCAACACCGACGGCCGGCGGATCGGCGTGGCCTCCGAGGACTTCGTCATCCGCAACTGCGCGATGAACGACGGTCACGCCGGCGTCGCGATCGGCAGCGAGGTCTCCGGCAACTGCCGGAACATCTTGGTCGAGGACTGCAAGATGGACAGCCCCCATCTCGAACGCGCCCTCCGCCTGAAGTCCAACGCCCAGCGCGGCGGCACCATCGAGGACATCTACCTGCGGCGGATCGAGGTCGGCCACGTCTCCGAGGCCCTGCTCACGGTCGATTTCCTCTACGAGGAGGGCTCGCACGGGGCCTTCCCGCCGACCGTGCGGAACATCTTTTTCGACCACATCACGGTCAGCGGCAGCCCGCGGGTCTTCTTCATCACGGGCTTCGCCGGCGCGACGATCGACGGCATCCACATCTCCCACAGCGTGATCCACGGGGTGACCCAGCCCGAGGTGGTGGAGCAGGCGGGCCGGATCGACCTCGACGAGGTGGAGATCGTCCCCGCCGCGCAGCCGCACAGCCTCAGCTCGCGGGTGATCCAGTAGCCGCGCGGCTATTGTGGTTGTCCGGGCCAGGGGACCGGCCACCTTGAGGAACGTCATCCGGGGCCGGACGATGCCGATGAGCCACCGCACCGACGTGATCGAGCCCGTCCCCGCCAGCATGAAGGTCGCCGACATGATCCCCGACGACCCAGGCACCTGGCTCTTCCACTGCCACGTGGAGGACCACATTCTGCTGCGAGCCCGGCACCGCGCGGGGCTTCCCTCACATGCCCGGGAAGCCGCCCTTGCCCTTCATCATCTCGAGCTGGCGCATCATCTTCTTCCCGCCGCCGCCCTTCATCATCTTCATCATCTTCTGGATCTGCTGGAACTGCTTCATCAGCTGGTTCACATCGGAAATCTGGACGCCCGCGCCCTTGGCGATCCGCAGGCGCCGGTTGGCATTGAGGAGGTCGGGCTTCCGCCGTTCCTGCGGCGTCATCGACTTGATGATGGACTCGGTGCGCACGAGCTGCCGCTCGGCGTCGTCGCCCACCTTGATCCCGCTCATGCCCGGCATCATGCCGATGATGCTCTGCATTGAGCCCATCTTCTTCACCTGCTGCATCTGCGCGAGGAAGTCCTCGAGGTTGAAGTCGGACTTGCGGAGTTTCTCCGCCATCTTCTCCGCCTCGCCCTGTTCGATGTTCTCCTGCGCCTTCTCGACCAGCGAGACCACGTCGCCCATCCCGAGGATGCGCGAGGCCAGCCGGTCGGGATAAAAGATGTCAAAGTCGTCGCTCTTCTCCCCGGTGCCGATGAACTTGATCGGGACGCCGGTGATCGACTTGATCGAGAGCGCCGCGCCGCCGCGCGCATCGCCGTCCATCTTGGTCAGGACGAGCCCGGTCAGCTGCAGGGCCTCGTGGAAGGCCTTCGCCACGTTGACCGCCTCCTGGCCCAGGGCGCCGTCGGCGACCAGCAGGACCTCGTCCGGCTGCACCTTCGCCCGCAGCCGCTGCACCTCGGCGATGAGGTCGGCGTCGATCTGCAGGCGGCCGGCGGTGTCGAAGATGATCGCGTCGTTGCCGCCGGCCGTCGCCGCGGCCAGGCCGGCCGCCCCGATCGCCGTCACATCCTTCGAAACCCGGTCGCAGCTGAAGGCCAGCTCCTCCTGCTTCGCCAGGATTTCCAATTGGTCGATGGCGGCGGGCCGCTGGACGTCGCCGGCGACGAGGAGCGGCCGGTAGCCGCGCTTCTTCAGGAGCCGGCCCAGCTTGGCCGCGGAGGTCGTCTTGCCCGAGCCCTGGAGGCCGACGAGCATGACCTTGAGCGGCCGCGCCGGGCTGAGGCCGGTCGAGCCTTCGCCGAGCAGCCGGACCAGCTCGTCGTGGATGATCTTGACGATCTGCTGGCCGGGGGTGACGCCCTTGAGGACGTCCTGCCCGAGGCACTGCGCCTGGACCCGCTCGGTGAACTCCCGCGCGACCCGGAAGTGCACGTCGGCGGCCAGGAGGGCGTTGCGCACTTCCTGGAGCGCCTCCGCCACATTGGCTTCACTCAGGCGGCCGACGCCGCGCAGGTTGCGCAGGGTCTGGCCGAGCTTGTCCGTCAGCGATTCAAACATGGGAGCGCCCAACCAAAGCGCTCCGGCCGACTTTGTCCATCCTACGCCGTCGCCGTGGCGGCGCCGAGCCGGTCCCCGAGGAGGGCGATTTCCTGCTCCAATTCCTGCAGGATCGGCGGATTGGCCTGGAAGGGCAGGGCGGACTGGAGGGCCGAAAGCAGCTGCGCCGCCCGCAGTGCGCCCAGGCTCAGGCAGGCACCCTTGAAGCCGGCCGCCCGCAGGAGCAGCGGCTCGACCTCGCCGCGGGCGGCCGGGGCCCGCATCTGGCCGAGCCACTCCCGCACGTCGCCCAGCATGGACTGCAGGAGGGTGCGGCGGGTCTCCGCGTCGATGCCCAGCCGGTCGCAGACGATGGCCTCGTCCTCCAGCTTGCCGGGCGCATTGGCCTCGGGGGCGCGCTGCGCCGCCTCGATCCGCTGCAGCTGGTCGATGACCCGGTTGCGGGTGTAGGGCTTCACGATGTAGCCGGAAACCGCGAGGCCGGCGGCCCGCTCGACGCTCGCCCGGTCGTTGGCCGCCGTGCAGAGGACGACGGGGAGGCGGGCCAGCCGGGCATCCGCCCGGATCCGCCCCGCCAGCTCCAGGCCGTCGAGGCCCGGCATCGAGATGTCCGTCACGCAGACGTCGAAGGTCTGCGCCGGATCCGCCAGGAGCTTCCAGGCCTCCGCGCCGTCGATGGCGAGCGCCAGCGTGTGCCTCCCGTCGGATTCGAGCATCCGGCGGAGCAGTTCACGGGAGACCTTGTCGTCTTCGGCTACGAGGATATGCATGAGGGGCGGTCCCGGCGGAAGGGAGCGCCACGGGATTAATCGGCACATCAGCGCGAAAGATTAGGGTGGATTAATGGTTCCAAATCATGCGATTCTGGACGTCCTCATGAACCCGGTGCTGAAGCTATTGGTCGAAGGCGGCAACCTCACGACGGCGCAGATGGCGCAGGTCGCCGGCTTGCCCGAAGCCGAGATCCTCCGGCAGCTCGAGCAGCTGAAAAAGGACCGCGTCTTCCTCGGCTGGCGCCCGGTGCTCGACCTCTCGCAGGAGGCCGCCGCGGCCGTGCGCGCCGTCATCGAGGTCAAGATCACCCCGGAGCGCGGCGGCGGGTTCAACCGGCTGGCCGATCGGATCAGCCGGTTCGACGAGGTCGAGTCCTGCTACCTGATGTCCGGCGCCTACGATCTCCTGATCTTCGTCAAGGGGCCCAGCCTGCAGAAGGTCGCGGGCTTCGTGTCCGAGCGCCTCTCGACCCTCGAGGGCGTGCTCTCCACCAGCACCCATTTCATGCTGCGCTCCTACAAGGAGGGCGGCTACCTCATCGAGGCCGCCGCCCAGCCCGCCGAGCGGCTGAAGGTCTCGCCGTAAGGGGTCAGGCCGCCACTTTCAAAATCGCACAGGCGATTTCAAAAGTGGCGGCCTGACCCCTGCTCATATCTTTTCGCCCCTGCGAACATGGACACCAAGCGCTTCATCGCCCGGCACGTCGTCGACCTGCCCAAGTCCGGCATCCGCGATTTCTTCGAGATCGTCGCGAAGATGAAGGACGTGATCTCGCTCGGCATCGGCGAGCCGGACTTCGACACGCCCTGGCACATCCGCGAGGCGGCGATCTTCGCCCTCGAGCGGGGCAAGACCCACTACACCTCGAACCTCGGCCTGCTCGAGCTCCGCCGGGCCATCTCGCGCTACGTCGAGAAGCACTACGCGGTGGGCTACCGGCCGGAGGACGAGGTGATCGTCACCGTCGGCGTCTCCGAGGGGATCGACCTCGCGCTGCGGGCCCTCCTCAATCCCGGGGACAAGGTCCTGTACCACCAGCCCTGCTACGTTTCCTATCACCCCGGGGTGACGCTGGCCCACGGGGTGGCGGTGCCCGTGCCCACCCGGGCGGAGGACGGCTTCGCCCTGAACGCCGAGGACATCGCGCGGGCCTGGCAGCCGGGCTGCAAGGTCCTGATGATGAACCTGCCGTGCAACCCCACGGGCGGCACCTGCGATCCCGCGCGCCTGGAGAAGATCGCGAAGTTCGCGGTGGAGAAGGACCTGATCGTGTTCAGCGACGAGATCTACTCGGAACTGGTCTACGAGGGCGGCCACGTGAGCATCGCGACCTTCCCGGGGATGAGGGAGCGGACGATCTTCCTGCACGGGTTCTCGAAGGCCTTTGCGATGACCGGCTTCCGGATCGGCTACGCCTGCGGGCCCGCCGAGCTGATCGAGGCCATGATGAAGGTGCACCAGTACTCCATGCTCTGCGCCCCGATCCTCGCCCAGGAGGCGGCGCTCGAGGCCCTGCAGCGCGGCGAGGACGGGATGCTGGCGATGCGCGAGCAGTACCACCGCCGCCGCGACCTCGTCGTCCGGCGCCTCAACGGGGCGGGGCTCAAGTGCCACCTCCCGCGGGGCGCCTTCTACGCCTTTCCCAGCATCGCCGCCACCGGCCTCAATGAGCGCGACTTCGCCTACGGGCTCCTCGAGGCCGAAAAGGTGGCCGTCGTGCCCGGCAGCGCCTTCGGCGAGAACGGCCGCGGCTTTGTCCGTGCCAGCTTCGCCACCGGCTACCCCCAGCTGATCGAGGCCTGCGACCGGATCGAACGGTACGTGCAAAAGCTGGCCGGCTCGCCCAGGGTGAAAGGGTAGGCGGAAACGCCCGCGCTCCCATGCCCGCCTCCGTCGCCATCGTCGGCCGACCCAACGTCGGCAAGAGCCGCCTCTTCAACCGCCTTTCGCGGAAGCGGATTGCGATCGTGCACGACCAGCCCGGCATCACCCGCGACGTCCTGTCCGTCCACGTCGAGGACGGGGACTACACCCTCCACGACACGGGCGGCCTCGGGCTCAAGGGCGGCGACACGCCGGCCCAGATCATCGCGGCCTCGGAGGCGCAGGTCGGTTTCGCGATCGACGTGGCGACCCTCATCCTCTTCGTCGTCGACGGCTTCGAGCCGATCACCGCGCTCGACCAGCGGATCGCCGACCGGCTGCGGCGCGGCCGGAAGAACGTCCTTCTCGTGGTCAACAAGGCGGACCGGGGGGAGCACAAGGTCGACTTCGCCGAGGCCCAGCGCCTCGGCTTTGGCGAGCCGATCCTCGTGTCGGCGGAGCATGGCGGCGGCGAGGACGACCTCCGGGCCGCGATCGCGGCCCGCCTGGCCCAGGTCGCCGCGGCCCGGCCCGCGGCGCCGGCCCGGGCCGAGGGGTCGGAACGCCCCCTGTGCATCTGCTTCATCGGCCGGCCCAACGTCGGCAAGTCCTCCCTGGGCAACTGCCTGCTGAAAAGCGACCGGCTGGTCGTCAGCGACGTCCCCGGCACGACGCGCGACGCGGTCGAGCTCCCGTTCGGCTTCCGCGACCGCCGCAGCGGGAAGATCCATCCCTTCGTCCTGATCGACACCGCCGGGATCAAGGCGGCGTCCAAGCTCGTCTCGCCGGTGGAATACTTCGCGCGCCTGCGCTCCCTCGACGCCATCCAGCGGGCCGACGTCATCTTCCTCGTCCTCGACGCCCTGGACGGCGTCACCCAGCAGGACAAGGCCGTGGCCGGCGAGGCGGTCAAGGACCGCAAGCCGATCGTCGTCGTCGTCAACAAATGGGACCTCGTCCTCGCCGCCTTCAAGAAGGGAGAGGGGCTCTCGAGCTACAAGAGCGAGCGCGACTACCGCGCCAAGTACGAGAAGGCCGTCTTCAACCAGCTCTTCTTCACTCCGGGGGCCCCGCTGATCTTCGTCTCCGCGATGAGCGGCACGGAAATCGACCGGATGCTCAACGCCGCGGTGCAGCTGAGCCGCGTCCTGGACAAGAAGCTGCCCACCGCGAAGCTGAACCAGACGCTCCTCCACCTGACCGAGCGCACGCCACCCCCGGCGGTCGCCGGCCGGCGCTTCCGCATCTACTATGCGACCCAGACGGGCAACCGCCCCTTCCGGATCAAGCTCTTCTGCAACCGCGAGGAGAAATTGACCGAGTCCTACCGGCGCTACCTCGAGGCCGGGCTGGTCGAGGCCTTCGGGCTCGCCGGCTGCCCCTTTATCTTCGAGCTCGTCGGCAAGCCGCGGGAGGAGAAGCGCCGGCGGGGCTACAAGGAGGAAGTGAGCCGCAAACCCTACCAGCAACATGATGAGGATCACTCCGACTGAATTCCGCGGCGGCGGCGCGCTGACCCTGGCCACGGGCGCCCTCGAGCTCACCGTCACCACGGCGGTCGGCCCGCGCGTCGTCTCCTTCCGTCGGCCCCGGTCGCGCAACGTCTTCCTCGAACTGCCGGCGGACGAAAAACGCTGCCACGGCCTCTACCTGCGCGGCGGCCACCGGCTCTGGCACGCGCCCGAGGACATCGTCCGCACCTACCAGCCGGACGACGAGCCGCTCGCGGTCCGGCGCCTCCGCCGCGGCGTGGCGCTGACCGCGCCGCCCGAAAAGCTCACCGGCCTGCAGAAGGCGATGGCGATCGAGTTCGCGGGCGAGCGCACGGTCGTGGTCACCCACACCCTGGCCAACCGCGGGCGCCGCGCCGTCGCGTGTGCGCCCTGGGCCGTCACGATGCTGCGCGCCGGCGGCTACGGCGTCCTGCCGCTCCTCCCCAAGGGCAGCCATGAGCGCGGCGACCTGCTGCCGGAATATGCGCTCGTGCCCTGGAGCTACACCGACCTCTCTCTCCCGCTCTGGGACCTCCACCGGGATTTCATCGGCCTGGATGTCCGCCAGGCCAAGTCGGCCCAGAAGCTGGGGTTCACCCGCTATCCCGGCTGGTCGGCGTACTGGCTTGAGGGCATGACCTTCGTCAAGTTCACGAAGTTGGTCCGTGGCGCGGCCTATCCCGACCAGGGCTCCGCCTTCGAAACTTTCACCAACGGCGCCATGCTCGAGTTCGAGACCCTCGGCCCGCTCGGCCGGCTGGCTCCGGGCAGGAAGTTCGTCCATGTCGAGTACTGGACCCTCATCCCGGGCCTGCCTCGGCCCGACACCGACCGGGCCTTCCGCCGCTCGCTGGCCCCCGCCGTCAAGGCGTGGCTGGCCGGCCTGAAACCATGAGGATCGCCTTCCTCGGATCCGACGCCATCGCGCTGCCCCTGCTGGATTGGCTCGGCCGGGGCGGGGGTCCGGCGGAAGTGGCGGCTGTCTTCACCCAGCCGGACCGGCCCGCCGGTCGCGGCCAGAAGGTCGCGGCGAACGCCGTGAAGGCGTGGGCCCTCGAACGGGGCCTGCCGGTCTTCCAGCCCGAAAAGCTCGGCCAGGCCGAGCGGGAGCAGCTCGCCGCCACCGGGGCCGACGCGGCGCTCGTCCTCGCCTACGGGCACATCCTGCGTGACGATTTCATCGGCACGCCCCGCCTGGGCACCCTCAACCTCCACGCCTCGCTCCTCCCGGCCTACCGCGGGGCCTCGCCGATCCAGGCCGCCATCGCCGCGGGCGAGACGACGACCGGCGTCTCGCTCATGCGGATCGTCCGCCGGCTCGATGCCGGGCCCGTGGCCGACGCCGAGCCCGTGCCGATCGGGCCCCTGGACACCGCCCGCGAGGTCGAGTCCCGGCTGGCCCGGGCCTGCGTGCCGCTTCTCGCCCGGACATTCCCCCGGCTGGAGCGGGGGGGGCTGGACTTCGTCGAGCAGGACGCCGCGCGCGCCACGTACTGCCGCAAGCTGGACAAGGCCGACGGGCGGCTCGATTTCTCCGCGCCGGCCGCCGCCCTCGCCGCGCGGATCAACGGGCTCTTTCCCTGGCCGGGCTGCACGGTCGAGATCGCGGGCCAGCCGGTCCGCCTGGGACTGGCCGACATCGCGGCCGGGGAACCCGCGGGCGCGCCCGGCCTGGTCCTGGGTTCGGACGCCGACGGGCTCCTCGTCGCGACCGGAACCGGCGTCCTGCGGCTGCGCCGGCTCCAGCGCCCCGGCGGCCGCCTGCTGCCCGCGGGGGACTTCCTCCGCGGCTGGCCCATTTCCGCCGGCACCCTGCTCCCATCCTCGCCGATGACCTCCCTCGTGGAAAAGCGCTAGGCGCCTCAATCCCGCTTGTTTTCACCCGGCCGTTCCGCAACAGTCGCGCCCATGTCCCGCTGGCTTCGAGCCCTCTTTTTCCTCCTGACCGCGGCCGGGGCGTCGGCGCAGCTTCCACCTTCCGCCGTGGATTTCGTCAACCTGCAGGAGGATGTGCGCGGGCTGACCCAGAAGGTGAACGAGCTCTCGCTCCAGGTCGAGCAGCTCAAGCCCCGGCCCGGCTTCATCGCGCCCGCGCCGGACTCCGCGTCGTACGCGACGCTGGTCCAGCTCAACGCGGCCGTGGCCGAGCTCAACCGGACGATCCAGGCGGCGGTGGCCTCCTCGCAGACGGAGACCCTCGTGGAGGTCAACGCGCAGCTCAAGAAGCTGGCCCAGCAGGTCAACGCCGCGCTGGCCTCGGCCGGCAAGAAGACCGTCGGCGAGGCCGCCGAGGGCAATTTCAGCAGCGACTATCCCAAGACGGGCGAAAGCTACACCGTGCAGAAGGGCGACACCCTCGCCATCATCGCCAAGAAGACCGGCGCGAAGAGGCAGGACATCATCAACGCCAACAAGATCGCGGATCCCGGCCGCATCCAGGCGGGCCAGGTCCTTTTCGTGCCGGAGGCCAAATGACCGCATGAGTGGCGCGCCGCAGAAGTCACGGCTGGGCCGCGGGCTGGGGGGCCTCATTGCCGCCGCCCGTCCGGCCGCGCCCGCCGCCGCGCCCACCCCGGCGCCGCTGCCGGCGGCCGGGCCGGCCCCCGCCGCGGGCTACCGCGAGATCGCGGTGGAGCTGATCGAGCCGAGTCCGTATCAGGCCCGCCGGGACATCGATCCCGCCCAGCTCAGCGAGCTGGCCGAGAGCATCCGCAGCGAGGGCCTGCTCCAGCCCGTCGTCGTGCGCCAGGCCGGCGGGAAATTCCAGCTGATTGCCGGCGAGCGCCGCTGGCGCGCCTTCCAGCAGCTGCAGCTCCGGGCCATCCCCGCGCGCGTGGTGGAGGCGAGCAACGCCTCCGCCGCCGCCCTCGGGCTGATCGAGAACCTGCAGCGCGAGGACCTGGGGCCGATCGAGGAGGCCCAGGGCTACGCCAGCCTGATCCGGGATTTCGACCTGACCCAGGAAACCGCGGCCGAGCGGGTGGGGAAGGGCCGGGCCACCGTGGCCAACGCGCTCCGCCTCCTCTCCCTCGACGAGGAGGTCCAGGGGTATGTCGCCAAGGCCCTCCTCAGTCCCGGCCACGCCAAGGCGCTGCTCAGCCTGGAGGACGCGGCCGCGCGCCTGCTGCTCGCCCGGCGGATCATCGAGGAGGGCCTCAGCGTCCGCGCCGCGGAAAAGCTCGCGCAGACCGGCAAGCTGGCCGGCGGGACCAAGTCCCGCGGCCATCGCCGCCGCGCGGCGCCGGCGGCCGACGCGGCGGCCGTCGCCAGCATCGAGAAGCGGCTCACCTCCCACCTGGGCGCCCGCGTCACCGTCTTTCATTCCCCCAAGAAGGGCCGGATCGTGATCCCCTACAGCGGCAACGAGGACCTGCAGCGGGTGCTGGAGCTGCTGGGAGTCAAGGAGTAGGGGACCCCGCCCGCTCCGTCTTGACACTTGGGCCCGTTTTCGGTGCTTTTGACCCTCCATGAGCGTCCTCCTCGCTATCCTAACTTTCGTCCTGATCCTCGTTTCGCTGTTCCTCATCCTGGTGGTCCTGATGCAAAAGGCCAAATCGGATGGCGGCATGGGCGCCGCGATGGGCGGCGGCATGGCCGAGGCGACGTTCGGCGCCGACACCGGCAACGTGCTGAGCAAGGCCACGATCAACGCCGCCATCATTTTCTTCCTCCTCGGCTTCGGCCTCTATCTCGGCTCAATCTATCACTACAAGCACGGGACCAAGGGCGGCCACGCCCTCCCGACGATCGCCGCCCCGCTGACGCCGCTGCCCTCGCTCCCGCCGCTGCCGGCCCCGTCCGCCCCCTCGGCCGCCGCGCCCGCGAACGTTGCGGTGCCGCCCGCCGCGGCCCCGGCCCCGGCGTCCGCGCCCGCTTCCGCGACCAACGGTCCCAAGCCGTGAGGGCGCCGGCCGGCGCCCTGTTCCTTTTTCTCGCGACGGCCGCGTCCAGCCTGGCCGCCGGGCCGTCCGTCCCGCCGCCCGATTTCGGCTCGCCCAGCCCGGGGGACCGGGCTGGCGGCGAGGCGGCCCTCGGCGAATTCCGCCGGGCCGTGCCCGACCAGTGCTGCTATGAGTTCGAACTGCAGGCCCGGCCACGGCGGGGCGACACCCATTCGGTCCCGGGCCGGCTGTGGGCCGGCCGCGACGACCGCGGCCCGGCCATGCGCCTCGTCCTCAATCCCGGCGCGCCCGACGAGCAGCGATGGCTGATCCAGGGCGGTCCGCAGCCGGCCGCCTGGAGCGGCGCCGGCGCGGCCGCCGCGCAGCCGGCCAGCCTGTTCGCGCCGCTCTTTCCCGGGCTCGAGGTCACGGCGTTCGACCTGCTGCCCACCCTGCAGCCGGTGTATCTGTACTGGCCCGACGAGACGCTGCTCAGCGTCAGCCGCCTGAACGGCAGGCCCACCTATGTCTTCCTCTTCCGGCCGCCCTCGGTGTTCGCGGCGGCGCATCCCGAGATCGTCGGGGTTCGGATCTACCTCGACACCCAGTTCAAGGGGCCGACGCGGACCGAGCTGCTCGGTCCGGGCGGAGTCGCCCGGACCATGACGGTGAACGACGTGAAGCTCATGGGCGAACACCCCGCGATCGTGAAGGAAGTGGACCTGCGCAACGAGGCCACCCGCGACACGACCCGCTTCGAGGTCCGGGCCGCGGCCGTGGGGCTCGACCTCGCGCCCTCGCTGTTCACGGCGGAGGCGCTGACCGAGGCCATCGCTCCGCCGCGGGCCGATCTCATGGTCAATTTTTGACCGGTCCGGCGCGCCGCCCGGCGCTTTTTTCGTTGCCGCCCCCGGCCCGCCGGGCCATTTGATCGGACCTCGGCTTCACTACCACCCCTTCATGGCCACGAGATCCCGTTCCGCTTCCGCTCCGCTGACGTTTGACCTGCCGGTTTCGCTCATCGCCCGGATCGAGGCCTGCCGACGGGGGCACGCCTTCAAGACGGCGAGCGAGGTCATCCGCCATGCGCTGGCCGAGTTCGATTTCGAGAGCTACCGCCCCGCGCACGACCCGCACCGCCAGATCTCCGTGCGCATCGGGACCAAGCAGCGCGCGCTCCTGAAGCGGCATTCCCGGCGGAAGGGCGCCAGCGTCGGCGAGCTGCTGCGCCTCGCCCTCGAGAGCCTGCCCGCCCGGCCGGGCAAAAAGGGCCGCCGCTGACCCCCCGAGGCCCCGCCGGAGCGGCTGTCGAGCGCCTTGACCTCAAGGCGCTATTTTTTTCTATTAAACCTTCCACCATGGCTTCCTCCCCACCGCCCCTTTCGTCCTGGGCCCGCAACGTGGCGCCTTCGCCGACCCTGGCCGTCGACGCCAAGGCGAAGGCCCTGCAGGCGGCCGGCGAGGACGTCGCGAGCTTCGCCGCGGGCGAGCCCGATTTCGACACGCCCGAGCACATCAAGGAGGGGGCGATCGCCGCCCTCCGGGCCGGGAAGACGAAGTACGTCGCCACTCCCGGCATCGAGCCGCTGCGCCAGGCGATCGCGGACACCTACGCCCCCGGCCTCAAGGTGGCGCCCTCCCAGGTCGTCGTCAGCCCCGGCGGCAAGTTCTCGTGCTACCTCGCCATCATGGCGGTGTGCTCCCCGGGCGACGAGGTGGTGATCCCGGCGCCCTACTGGGTCAGCTATCCGGAGATGGTGAAGCTCGCCGGCGCCGTCCCGAAGTTCGTCCTGGCCGGCGACGCGACCGGCTTCCGCCTCACGCCCGCCCAGCTCGAGTCCGCCATCACCCCGAAGACGCGCCTCCTGATCCTCAATTCGCCGTCCAACCCCACCGGGGCGGTGTACTCGCGGGCGGAGGTCGGGGCCCTCGTGGCCGTCGCCCTGAAGCACAACCTCTACATCCTCTCGGACGAGATCTACGAACACCTGGTCTATGACGGGGCCGAGCACGTCAGCCCCACCGCCTTTGGCCCGGAGGCCGTGGCCCGCACGATCATCGCCTCGGGCTTCTCCAAGACCTATGCGATGACCGGCTGGCGGCTCGGCACGGCGGTGGCGCCGGCGCCGATCGCCAAGGCGATGGCCGAGCTCCAGAGCCAGATGTGCTCCAACGCCACCAGCTTCGCGCAATACGGCGCGCTGGCCGCGCTGCAGGAGAAGGCCCGGACGGCCGCCTCCCTCCAGGCGATGGTCGCCGCCTTCGACCGCCGCCGCCGGCTCCTCCACGCGGGGCTGGTCGCGATTCCCGGCGTGACCTGCGTCCTGGCCCAGGGCGCCTTCTACCTCTTTCCCAACATCTCGAGCTTCGGGCTGCCCTCGCTGGAATTCTGCGGCCGGCTGCTGGACGAGGCCAAGGTGGCCGCGGTCCCCGGCAGCGCCTTCGGCGCCGAGGGCTACCTCCGCCTCAGCTACGCCACGAGCGACCAGACGATCGCCAAGGGCCTCGAGCGGCTGGCCGGCTTCTGCCGCGGCCTGAGGAAATAATCATCATGTCCCATCCCCACACCCCTCCCGCCGGCGGCAAGATCTCGATCGCCCACGGCAAGCTCAGCGTCCCGGACCATCCCGTGATCCCGTTCATCCGCGGCGACGGCACGGGACCCGACATCTGGGCCGCCTCCGTCCGCGTCCTCGACGCGGCGGTGCGGAAGGCCTACGGCGGCCGGCGCCAGCTGGGCTGGTTCGAGGTCTTCGCGGGCGAGGAGAGCTTCAAGCGCTTCAACACCTGGCTGCCGGACGAGACGGTCGCGGCCTTCCGCGACTACCTGGTCGGCATCAAGGGGCCGCTGACCACCCCGGTGGGCGGCGGGATCAGCTCGCTCAACGTCGCGCTGCGGCAGATGCTCGACCTCTACGTCTGCCTGCGCCCGGTGCAGTGGTTCAAGGGCGTCCCGAGCCCGGTCAAGCATCCCGAGAAGGTGGATATGGTCATCTTCCGGGAGAACACCGAGGACATCTACGCCGGCATCGAGTACGCCGCCGGCACCCCCGAGGCCCAGAAGATCCTGGACTTCCTCGCCCAGGAGTTCCCCAAGGGCTTCGCCAAGATTCGCTTTGGCACCCAGGCGAAGGCCGAGCAATTCTGGAAGGAAGTGGGGGCGCAGGGCGTCCCCAGCCAGGTGCAGGTCGGCGTCGGCATCAAGCCGGTGAGCTACTCCGGCAGCGTCCGCCTGATCCACAGCGCGATCAGCTATGCCATCAAGTTCAAGCGGAAGAGCGTCACCCTGGTCCACAAGGGCAACATCATGAAGTTCACGGAGGGCGCCTTCCGCGACTGGGGCTACCAGGTCGCGAAGGAGCACTTCGGCGCGGTCGAGATCGACGGCGGCCCCTGGTGCAAGATCCCCGAGGGCAAGCCCGGCGCGGGCCTCGTGATCAAGGACAGCATCGCCGACATCACCCTGCAGCAGATCCTGACCCGCCCGACCGACTTCGACGTCATCGCGACGCTCAACCTGAACGGCGACTACCTCTCCGACGCCCTCGCGGCCCAGGTCGGCGGCATCGGCATCGCCCCCGGCGGGAACATCAACTACATCTCCGGCCACGCCATCTTCGAGGCCACCCACGGGACCGCCCCGAAGTACGCCGGCAAGGACATGGTCAACCCCGGCTCCGTCGTCCTCTCCGGCGAGATGATGCTGCGCTATCTCGGCTGGACCGAGGCGGCCGACCTCATCCTCAAGGGCCTCAACGGCGCCATCGCCGCCAAGCGCGTCACCTACGACTTCGCCCGCCAGATGGAGGGCGCGACGGAGATCAAGTGCAGCGCCTTCGGCGACGCGATCATCGCCGGCATGTAGCCATGAAGCGGTTCGCGCCACTCCTGGCCTTGCTGGCCGGCTTGGCCGTCGCCGGCCGCGCGGACGACGTCCGGGCCAACCTGGTCTACGGCCAGGCGGACGGGCAGGACCTGAAGCTTGACGCCTGCGTGCCCGCCGGGCCCGGGCCCTTCGCCGCGGCCATCCTCGTCCACGGCGGCGGCTGGATCTCGGGGGACAAGCGGCTCAACTTCGCCCCGCTCTTCCAGCCCCTGCACCAGGCGGGCCTCGCCTGGTTCTCGATCAACTACCGGCTGGCGCCGAAGTACCGCTATCCCGCCTGCCTCGACGACGTCCAGGCCGCCATCGGGTGGGTCCAGGCGCACGCCGCGGAATTCCGGGTCGATCCGGCGCGGATCGCCCTGGTCGGGGAGTCCTCCGGCGGACAGCTCGCGGAGATGGCCGCCCTGCGCGCGGGCCCCGGCGTCCGGCTCGCGGCGGTGGTGCCCTTTTACGCCCCGTGCGACCTCGTCGCCGAGATGCACCAGCGCGGCAGCCTCGGGCGCTCGATGGTCGCCCTCTTCGGCCGGCCCCAGTTTGACGACGCGATGGGCGGGCTGATGCACGACGCCTCGCCGCTCCACTTCGTCCACCCGGGACTGCCGCCGTTCCTGCTCGTCCACGGCACCTCCGACCGGATCGTGCCCTACCAGCAGTCGGTGCAGTTCCAGGCGGCGCTGCGCGCCGCGGGCGTGGCCTGCGACCTCGTGACGATCGCGAACGGGCTGCACAGCATGGGCAACTGGAACCGGGTCGCCCCGCACTACGGCGACCAGGTCGTGCAATGGCTGGTGCAGGTGCTGCGGGTCTCCAAGCCGGGCGCCCTGCCGGCGAATCTCGTGGCGGGCGGCGGCCGCGGACCGGGCTAGAAGAAATCCGCGCGGCGGAAAGCCGCGCGGACCGGTGGCACCGCCAGGTCCCGCCTTACTGCGCCGGCATGGCCGGCGGCGGGGCGGCGGCCGGCGGCGCGGCCGGGGCCAGCGGCCGGTCGTTGATCGTGAACTGCAGCGTGCCGGAGCTGTTGGCGTTGGCCACGGCGAAGGCGAACTCGAGCGAGCTCACCGCCGGCGTGATCGAGCTGGTGAAGGTCATGCCCTGCATCTGCCCGATGACGGTCCGGGTGCCGTTGACCTCATCCTGGTAGAGGTAGACGGTGACCGCGACCGGCGAGACGACCTGGTAGTAGATCGGGACGCCCGGCACGACGGTGACCTGCTGGGCCGCGGTGACGTTGGAGTTCTGCGGGCCGTAGGCCGAGAGCACCTGGGTGTTGCCGACCTGGACCGAATAGGTGGAGGGGTAGGGGACATGGGGCGGCAGCGAGGCCGATTCACATCCGCCGAGCAGCAGGACGAGCGCGAGACCAAGGGCGCTGGAACATAGCTTTGTCTTCATTCCGCCCATGGATTGCGGGCCGGCGGCAAAGGTTCCCCGGGCCCGGTCGGATTTCTTCCGCCGGGGCGCGGCCCTAAACGGGCGCGAGCCGCCGCAGCGTCTCGCGAAAGAGCGTCGGATCGATCGGCTTGACCAGGCACTCGTCCATCCCGGCCTCCAGGCAAAGCTCGCGATTCTCGAGCATCGCGTCCGCGGTCACGGCGATGATCGGCACGCGCGCGTCGCCCACCGCCGCCTCCTGCTCACGGATCAGCCGGGTCGCGGTCAGCCCGTCCATCTCGGGCATCTGGATGTCCATGAGCACCGCATCGAAGCCGCCCGAGCGGGCCCGGGCCACTGCGGCCCGCCCGTCCGTCACAAATTCCGCGCTGTGCCCGAGGCGCTCGAGCAGGGCCGCGGTCAGCCGGCGGTTGAGGGCGTTGTCCTCGGCCACCAGGACGCGGAGCTTGCGCCCCGGTCCGGCCCCGAACGGCTGCTCGGCCGCCGTGGCGGCCACGGGCGCGGCCCCGTCGTCCCGCAGGCCCTCCACCACGATCCGGGCGGTGAAGGTGGAGCCCCGGCCCGGCTGGCTCTCGACCTTGAGCGAGCCGCCCATGATCTCGCAGAGCCGGCGGGAGATGACGAGCCCGAGGCCGGAGCCGCCATACCGCCGCGTGATGGAGGAATCGGCCTGGTTGAAGGCCCGGAACAGCCGGCCGGCCTGCTCCGGGGAAATGCCGATCCCCGTGTCGCTGACGGCGAAGAAAATCTCGTACAGCGCGGCCCCCTGGGGGGAGGTCGGCTGCGAACCCGCGAAGACGCGCACCGAAACCCCTCCGCGCTCGGTGAATTTCACGGCATTGGAGACGAGATTCGCCAGGATCTGGTTCACCCGCACCCCGTCCCCGCGCAGCGTGTCCGGCACGGCCGGCGCCACCGTGCAGTCGAGCCGCAGGCCCTTCTTCTCCGCCGCCGCGGCGAACAGCCGCGTCACGTGATGCACGGTTTCCCGCACGTCGAGGATCCCCTGCTCGAGCTCGACCGCGCCGGCCTCGATCTTCGAGAAATCCAGGATGTCGTTCAGGAGCGTGAGGAGCGTCTTCCCGCTCGTGAGGATCGAGTCCACGCACTCCTGCTGCTCCTGGTTGAGGGGCGTGGCCTCCAGGAGCCGCGCGAAGCCCAGGACGCCGTTCATGGGGGTCCGGATCTCGTGGCTCATGGTGGCGAGGAATTCCGACTTGGCCCGGTCCGCCACCTCGGCCGCGTTCTTGGCCCGGGTCAGTTCCCGGGTGCGGGCCGCGACCTGGGCCTCGAGGTCGGCTTCATGGCGGCGCAGCTGGTCGAGCGTGATGCCGGCGAACTGCCCCGGGATGCCGAGCGCCAGGGAGAAGACGGCCATGTTGAAGATCGGCATGTAGAGGCCGCCGCTCGACAGGACGAAGGGCCGGACGCCGTGCGAGGCGGCGATGATGCCGTAGGTCGAGATGGTCAGGACCAGGATGGCCACGCCGCGGGGTCCGCAGAAGATGCCCGCCATGAGCACCAGGGGGATCGCGAGATAGATCGAGAAGGGCGAGATGTTGAACGCCAGCACGCAGACGATCAGGGAGCCCACCAGGTTCAGGAAATGCGCCGCGATGAGATCGGGCAGCTTCCGCGCCAGCCCCCCATGCCAGGGCGCCAGGACCAGCGGCACGATTAGGAAGACCCCCAGGGTGTCCGAGATGGTGTTCAGGCCGGAGCGGACCACGAAGGCCTTGAGCCCGATGCCGACGCCCAGCTTGCCTCCCGCCAGGAGGATGAGCCCGCTGAGCATCCAGCCCGTGAGCAGCGCCGGGGCAAAGCAGACGCCGACGGTAAACTTGAGGAAGGCCCAGCCATCCTCGAACGGGGATTCCTCGATCCAGGTCTTCCAGACCCAGCAGGCCAGGGCCGGCTGGAGCGTGTTGAGGACGCCGACCTGGAGGCTGAGGAGGTGGAGGGAGGCGACCGGCTCCTGGTTAGCGAAGGCGACCACCGCCCAGTTGGCCAGGAAGATCGTGAGCAGCGTCCAGGGGCCCGGCCGGGTCCGCAGGGCCACGACCGCGATGCCCGCGGGAAGCCAGATGGCCGTGAGGTGCCCCGGGGAGAGAGCGATCACGTTCATCGCGACGAGGGCGAGGCCGAAGATCAGCGCAAAGAGCAGCAGATGCCCCGCCAGCGCGCCCGCAAGAACGCGCCCTGGTTCCCGCGAAGAAGAAGGACCGGCCCGGTGAATGCCGAATCCTCTGAAAAACGCCGCCGAGCTGCAACCGATTTATCTGGCCGGCGGCCCGCTGCGGCCACGAATCGGTCTCGCCTCGGTCCATGCCACCCGGCCTCATTTCCCCGCCGTGAAAGCCCCGCTGCCGCCCTCCTCCATCCAGCGCATGCTGCCCTGGCTCGTGGCGGTGGCGTTCTTCATGGAGTCGCTGGACACGACCATCCTCAATACGGCGGTTCCGACGATCGCTGAAGCCCTGCGGGTCACGCCGCTGAGCCTCAAATCAGCCCTCACCAGCTACATGCTCAGCCTCGCCGTCTTCATCCCGATCAGCGGATGGGTTGCGGACCGCTACGGCACGCGCCGGGTGTTCTCGAGCGCGATCGGCGTCTTCACCCTCGGCTCCCTCCTGTGCGGCCTGGCGCCCAACCTCCCGCTGCTCGTCGGCGCCCGCATCGTCCAGGGTGTCGGCGGTGCGATGATGATGCCGGTGGGGCGCATCACCATGGTGCGGGCCTTCCCCAAGTCGGAGCTGGTGCGGGCCATGAGCTTTGTCGCGATCCCCGGGCTGATCGGCCCGCTCTTCGGGCCCCTGGCCGGCGGACTCATCGTGGGGTATTTTCACTGGCGGCTGATCTTTTTCGTCAACCTGCCGATCGGCCTCGTCGGCCTCTATATGGTCCATCGCTACCTCCCGGACTACCGGGCGGCCACGTCCGACCCGATCGACTTCATCGGCTTCGTCCTCTTCGGCGCCGGGATCGCCCTGCTTTCCTACGTGCTGGAGGTCTTCGGCGAGCATTCGCTCTCCCCCGTCGCCATCACGGGACTGCTGCTCCTCGCGGCGGCCTTCCTCGGGCTCTATGTGCGCCATGCCCTCCGGAAGCCATACCCGCTGCTGCGGCTTTCCCTCTTCCGCATCCGGACCTTCCGGGCGGCCGTGACGGGGAGCTTCCTCACGCGCCTGGGGGTGGGGGGCATGCCCTTCCTGCTCCCGCTCCTCTACCAGGTGGGACTGGGCTACACCCCGATCCAGTCCGGCCTCCTGATCATGCCCCAGCCCCTGGCCGCGATGAGCCTCAAAATGCTCATGCCCCGCATCCTGACGCGGATCGGGTACCGGCGGGTCCTCCTCTCCAACACGGCGATCATCGGCATGATCATCGTCCTCTTCTCCCTGATCCGGCCCGGCTTTCCCGCGTGGCTGATCGTGGTCCAGGCCTTCGCCTTCGGCTTCTTCTCCTCCCTGCAGTACACCTGCATGAACAGCCTGGTCTTCGCCGACCTGACCCCGCAGGAAACCAGCATGGGCAGCAGCATCGCCAGCGCCATGCAGCAGATGTCGATGAGCTTCGGGGTCGCCGTCGCCTCGCTCGTGGCGGCCCTCTTCATCGGCGGGCACCGGGCCGCCAGCTCGTCGGAGATGACCTCGGCCCTCCGGCATTCCTTTCTCATCCTCGGCGGAATGACCGTGGTCTCAACCCTGATCTTCCGCCAGCTCCGCCCCGCGGACGGGGCCAGCATCAGCAGCCACAAGGAAGCCGAGGCCGAGGCATCAGGGGAGGGCGTCACCGCCGCACCCACCGGCCCTCACTTGCCCAGCATCTTCGCGATGAAGAAAATGACCACCGCGCCGAACACGCCCCCGCCGAACAGCATGTAGACGAGGGAATAGCCGATGGCGGCGACGGGCAGGATGACGAGGAGGGACAGCATGGTAATCCATAGATCAGCGCGGGAGGATTTGGTTCCAGCGGCGCCGGCGCAGAAAAATAGTGTCGCGGCGCCCCCCGGGCGCGGCGAGCCTTCCCAGCCTATGAACTCACCCCGGTTCTGTGGTCTTCTTCCCGCAATCTTCCGCCAGGCGCACGTCCTCGGCGTCCTCGGCCTGACGCTGGTCCTGGCTTCCGCGGCCGCGGCGGCCGAAGACCCGCTGGCCGCCGGTTTCGCCCATCCGCCCGCCGCGGCCCAGCCCCGGACCTGGTGGCACTGGGTCAGCGGCAACGTCAGCAAGGAGGGCATCACCGCCGACCTCGAGGCCATGAAGTCGATCGGCCTGGCGGGCGCCCAGCTCTTCACGGTCGACCAGAGCGACGTCAAGGGCCCGGTCGTCTTCATGAGCCCGGAGTGGCGGGACCTCGTGAAGCACGCCGTGTCCGAGAGCCATCGGCTCGGCCTGGAACTCTCGATCGAGGACGGCGAGGGCTGGAGCGAATCCGGCGGCCCCTGGGTGACCCCGCCGCAGTCGATGCAGAAGGTGGTCTGGGCCGAGGCCAGCCTCCAGGGCGGCGGCCGGATCCCCCTGACAATCCCGCAGCCCCTGGCCGTGCGCGGCTACTATGAGGACATCGCCCTCTTCGCCTTTCCGACCATCCGGGGGGACCTGCCCGCCGGAACCGCGCAGGTGACGACGAGTGCTCCCGCCACCGCGGCGGGCCCGCTCGCCGTGGCGATTCCCTCGCCCGCCCAGCCGCAGTGGGTGCGGCTGGACTACCCGGCGGATGAATCCTTCCGGTCGCTGCGGATCGAGACCCCGGCGCCCCTGCGCGACAATCCGGCCACCGTGGCGCAATGGGAGCTGCAGGTCAGCGCCGACGGCCAGGCCTTCCGGAAGGTCTGCAGCGTCGCCACCCATGGCACCACGACTTTCCCCGAGACGACCGGCCGCCATTTCCGCCTGTGGCTGCCGGTCCTGCCGCCGCGAGCCACCGAACTTGTCTTCACGAAGGTCGAGCTGGCGGGAGTCCGCCTCGACAAGCCCGAGGCCCACGCGGGCATGGCCGTGGACCGCGGCGTCAACCGCTTTTCCGACCTTTCCTCGGACCGGGACGTGATCGATTCCGCCAGCGTGGTCGACCTCACCGGCAAGACGGCGTGGGACGCGCCGGCGGGCAACTGGACCGTCGTCCGCCTCGGCCACACCTCCACCGGGATCACGAATCATCCCGCGTCTCCCGCCACGGTGGGCCTGGAGGCCGACAAGCTGAGCCGCGCCGCGGTCTCCGCCCATCTCCAGGGGGGATCGATGGGCGCGGTCATCGCCGATTCCGGTCCGCTCGTGGGCCAGAGCCTGCAGTACATCCTCTGCGACAGCTGGGAGGCGGGCTGTGAGAACTGGACTCCCCTGATCCGCGAGGATTTCAGGCGGCGGCGCGGCTACGAGCTCCAGCCCTGGCTCCTGGCCCTGACCGGCCGGATCATCGGGAGCACGGAGAAGACCGAGCGCTTCCTCTGGGACTTCCGGCGGACGCTCGCCGACCTCGTGGCCGAGAACCACTACGGCACCATGCAGGCGTTCGCGCATCAGAACCATCTGGGACTCTATGCCGAGGCCGTGGGCATCAACCTGCCGACCGTCGCGGACCAGCTCCAGTGCAAGGGCCGGACCGACATCCCCATGGGTGAATTCTGGGTGGGCCAGTACTGGGCGGGCCAGACCCCGATCGACGACAGCAAGGAGGCCGCCTCGGCCGCGCACATCTACGGCCAGAACCTTGCCGCCGCCGAGGCCTTCACCGCCCGGGCCGAGTTTGGCGGGTGGGCGCAGGATCCGTATTCCCTCAAGGCCCTGGGCGACCTTGAGTTCTGTCTCGGGATCAACCGCTTCGTCTTCCACCGCTACGCCCACCAGCCCTGGCTCGACCGCAAGCCGGGCATGAGCATGGGGCCATGGGGCACGAACTTCGAGCGGACCAACACCTGGTGGGAGCCCGCCGCCGCCTGGATGTCCTACCTGAGCCGCTGCCAGTTCCTCCTGCAGCAGGGAAGATTCGTGGCCGACGTCTGCTACTACTACGGGGAGGGCGCCCCGGTCGACCTCAAGGTCGACGGCCTCACCCCGAAGCTGCCCGCCGGCTTCGACTACGACGCCTGCGACACCGAGCTCCTGCTCCAGCTGCGCGTGCAGGACGGGCGGGTGGTCCTGCCTAGCGGCATGAGCTACCGGGTGCTGGTCCTGCCCGACATCGACCGAATGACCGGGGCCGTGGCGCAAAAGGTCCGTGACCTCGTGCAGGCCGGCGCCACCGTCGTGGGCCCCAAGCCCAGCCGTTCGCCCAGCCTCACCGGCTATCCCGCGGCGGACGCGGACGTGCAGAGCAGCGCCGGCCTGGTCTGGGGCGACTGCGACGGCGCCAGCGTGACCGAGCACCGGTACGGGTCCGGCCGGGTGGTCTGGGGCCAGCCGCTGGAACGGGCGCTGGGCGTGGCGCCGGACTTCTCGAGCGCCGGCCGCGAACTCCGGTACATCCACCGGCGGGCCGGGGACGCGGAGATCTACTTTGTCTCCAACCAGGAACAGAAGGACCTGACCGTGAGCTGCACCTTCCGGGTCGAGGGAAAGATCCCCGAGCTGTGGCATCCCGACACCGGCCGCCTCGAGACGCTGGCCGTCTTCGCCGCCAAGGACGGACGGACGACCCTGCCGCTGCACCTCGACCCGGTGGGATCGGTCTTCGTGATCTTTCGCCAGCCCGTCGCCGCCTCCGATCCCGTGGTGGCGGTGCAAGCCGCCGAGAGCCTCTATGGCGGCAGCGAACCCTCCGGCGCCAGCCCGGTCGCGGATCCGCCGGTCGTCCGGCGCGACCACGTCGTGCTCACCGAATGGCGCCCGGTGGGCTATGCGCTGACCACCGCCTCCGGCCGGAAGCTCGCCATCCCGGCCGCGGCGATTCCCGCCCCCGTCCCCCTGGACGGCGCATGGAAGGTTTCCTTTCCCCCGGGTCTCGGCGCGCCCGCCCAGGCGACGGTGGACCACCTCGTCTCCTGGACCGATTCCAATGACGACGGCGTGAAGTTCTTCTCGGGCACCGCCACCTATGCCAAGACCTTCGACCTGCCGCGGGCGTTCTTCGGGGCGGGGCGGCGGCAATTCCTCGACCTCGGCGCGGTCAAGAACCTGGCGCGCGTCCGCCTCAACGGCGTGGACCTGGGCGTGCTCTGGAAGGAGCCGTTCCGGATCGAACTGACCGGCACGGCGGAACCAGGGAAGAATGTCCTCGAAATCCAGGTCACCAACCTCTGGCCCAACCGGATGATCGGCGACGCGTACCTGCCGCCGGCCCAGCGCATCACCTGGGCCAGCGTGGCTCCCTACGGCAAGGGTTCGCCGCTGCTGCCCTCGGGCCTGCTGGGGCCGGTCCTGATCCGCGCCGCGGTCGACGTCGAGGCTGTCGCCACGGCCCCATAGGGCGTGCCCGTTCCGACCTAGACCTCGTGGGCGTAGATCGCGTTGAGCCGCATGTCGGCCGAACGCGAGAGGACGAGCCGCGTGACCGCGTCACGGGCCTTCACGATCCACGGATTCTCCCACTGTCCGATCGCGCCGATGCGGCGGGCCTGGCGCGTGACGTGCGCCGTCCGCGACCGGCGCAGCGCCTCGTAGGAGCGGAACGCGGCGGCCACGTCGGAATGGGCGAGCAGCTGCTTCGCGAGGCAGGCGGCGTCCTCGATGGCCATGCAGGCTCCCTGGCCGACGTTGGGTGTGAGGGGGTGCGCCGCGTCGCCCAGCAGGGTCACCCGGTCGGCGCCCCAGCGCCGGAGCGGCTTTCGATCGCGCGCGTCGTTCTTGATGATATCGCCGGCCGGGGTGGCCGCGAGGAGGGCCGGAATCGGATGGTGCCAGTCCCGGAAGAGGGCCTGCACCTCGGCCTTGCGGCCGGAAGGAGCATCCGACTGCGCCGGCTGCCCATTGCGGGTCGCGTACCAGCAGACCCGGCCGCGGCCCATCGGCAGGATGCCAAAGCGCTGGCCCGAGCCCCAGGTCTCGCTGATATGTCCGCGCACCGCCCCCGGGATCTCGGGTGCGATGCCGCGCCAGATGCAGTAGCCCCGATAGATCGGCTCGCCGCCCCCGTGGAGCTGCGCACGGATGGCCGAATTGATCCCGTCAGCCCCGATCAGGCCGGCGCCCGAGGCCTGCCCGCCACGGGCAAAGTGGGCCGTGACCCCGGCGGCATCCTGCGAAAAGGATTCGATCCGGCGATCCGGTTCCAGGCTGCCGTCGGGCAGCGAGGCGAGCAGCGCCTGGTGGAGGTCGGCCCGGTGAATGCAGAGGGCCGGTGTGGCAAACCCGGTCATGGCGATCGAGGAAATCGCCCGTCCGTCCGGGCGCAGCAGGTTGAAATGGGTGACCGGCTCCCCGCGGGCGAGCACCGGCTCAAGCACGCCGAGGGATTGCAGCACCCGGGTGGCGTTGGGCCAGAGGCTCATGCCCGCGCCTATCTCGGCGAAGGCCGGCGCCCGCTCAAACACGGTGGCCGCGAAGCCCGCGCGCCGGAGCGCCAGCGCCGCCGCCAGGCCGCCGATTCCTCCCCCCGCGATGATCAGCTTTGGGCGCATGGGGAGCGGGCGGGAGGGAAGGGAAGCGGCACGGTGCAAAATTTGCGACAGGCGGCCATTCCAGCTTGTTCCGGCTGGTTGCAGCCGCAAGGCCTTCTAAGGCACCCGCAGGGTTCCTCCCATCGGAAGGACCTGGAATTCCTCCGGGGTGAGACCGGCGGCGGCGCGCGCCGCCGCCAGGGCCTCGACCGGAGCATCCCGAGCCTCGTCGGTCAGTTGAAAGGTGCCCCAGTGCATGCCCAGGCTGCGGCGCGCCCCGACCTCGCGGTGCGCCTGGACCGCCTCCGCCGGATTCATGTGCGCCTCGCGCATGAACCACCGGGGTTCGTAGGCGCCGATCGGCAGGAGGGCCACGTCCGGCGAACCGCAGCGCCGGCGGATTTCCCGGAAAAGCCCGGCGTCATAGCCGGTGTCGCCCGCAAAATAGAGGCAGCGGCCGCCCATCCGGACCACGAAGCCGCCCCAGAGGCGGAGGTTGGTGCCAAACAACCGCCGGCGGCACCAATGGCGCGCGGGCACCAGCTGCACCGAGACATCGCCCGGTCCCTGCAGCGTTTGCCACCAGTCGAGTTCGGAGAGCTGCGCCGCCGCCCGGCCCAGGAACCCATAGTTGAGGGGCGCCACGACCCGCGGACCGTGGCCGCCTCCGGCCAGGAGGCGCAGGCTGGGGAGGTCACAATGGTCGAAATGATCGTGGCTGAGCAGCACCCCGTCGATCCGCGGCAGCGCCTCCGGACGCAATCCCGGCGGGGCGGCCCGCCGCGGGCCCCAGCCCTGGACGGGACCGATCCGCTCGGAAAACACCGGATCCGTGAGCCACGCGCCCGCGGCGGCCTGCAGCAGAAAGCTCGAGTGGCCGATCCAGGTCAGCGCCAGCCCGGCGGCAGCGGGCCGCGGAGGAACGGGTGCCGGCTTCACCTCCACCCGCTCCGGCCAGCGGGCGGGGCGGCTGGTTAGCTTCCAGCGCAGCAAATCGGCCAAGCCGCGGGAGGCCGATTCCCCCGGAAAGAAAAATCGGCGGCCATTGCAATGGTCGGAGAGCGGATAGGTCATGACGGGGGCGGAATGTGTCCCGGAGGGCGGTGCCAGGGAATCCGTGGCGCACGGGACGGCCGCCCCGCCGCCAATCTAGGCGCTTTGGCCGGCCGAGGAAGTTCCAAGTGAACCCGGCTGGCGGTTACTATCGCCAAGCAACCGGGGTAATACCCACCGGTCGCCGGGGGGGGCCGGGACCACGCGGCTTGTGCCCGGGCGACGGCAAGGCTAGGATGGGCCGTCCCCATGTACCCGCCGAACGCTCCCTATCGGTTTCGCTTTCGGCCCCGGCTGCTCGACAGCCTGAAAGGCTATACCCTGCGCCGCCTGCAGGCGGATGTGCTGGCCGGCGTGACGGTCGGAATCGTGGCCCTGCCGCTGGCGATCGGCTTTGGCATCGCCTCGGGGGCCTCGCCCGCCGCCGGGATCTACACGGCGATCATCGGCGGCGCGATCGTCTCCGCGTTCGGCGGCTCCAAGGTGCAGATCGGGGGTCCGGCGGGCGCCTTCGTCGGACTGGTGTACACGATCCTGCTCCAATACGGGATGCCGAACCTGGTCATCTGCACGATCATGGCCGGGATGCTGCTCTTCGTCCTCGGCGCCGCCCGGCTGGGCACGCTCATCAAATACATTCCGCATCCGGTGACGACCGGGTTCACCTGCGGAATCGCCATCACGATCATCTCGACCCAGGTGAAGGACTTCCTCGGGCTGCAGCTGCCGCAGGTTCCCGCGGAATTCGCGGACAAGGTCGCGGCCTATGTCCGCACGCTGCCGACGCTGAGCTGGCCGACGCTGGCCGTCGGGGCGGCCTCGGTCGGCATCATGATCTTCTGGCCCAAGAGCTGGGCGCGCCGGGTTCCCGGTTCCATCGTGGCGGTGATCATCGGCACGGCCCTGGCGCATTTTCTCAAGCTGCCGGTCGTGACGATTGGGGAGCGTTTCGGGGACGCGGGCATCCCGCGCAGCCTGCCGGCCTTTCGCCTGCCCCCGCTCGAATTCCGCCATCTCGGGGCCCTGATCCGGCCGGCCGTGGCCATCGCGCTCCTGGGCTCGATCGAGTCCCTGCTCTCGGCGGTCGTGGCCGACGGCATGATCGACGACCGGCATGACTCCAACCAGGAGCTGATGGCGCAGGGCCTGGCGAATTTCACCGTGCCCTTTTTCGGCGGCATTCCCGTCACGGGCGTCCTGGCCCGCACCGCGACCAACATTCGCAGCGGAGCAACCTCGCCGATCGCGGGGCTGGTGCATGCCGCCACGCTGCTGGGGATCGTCCTGCTGGCGGCGCCCCTGGCCCGGTTCATCCCGCTGACCGTGCTGGGCGCGGTCCTCATCGTCGTCTCGCTCAAGATGGGGGAATGGGATGAGTTCCTCCTGCTGCGCCAGCAGGCAAAAAGCGATGCCGCCGTCTTCCTGGTGACCTTCGTCCTCACGGTCGTGTTCGACCTCTCCGTCGCGGTGGAGATCGGCATGATCCTGGCCGCCTTCCTCTTCATCCGCCGGGTGAGCGACGCCACGGAGGTCGACGCGCTCGACCAGATCAGCGCCGAGGCGGGAGCCTTCGGGCACGAGCGGGTGCCCGAACTGCCCCCCGGGGTCCTGGTTTACCGGGTGTTCGGGGCGCTGCTCTTCGGGGCGGTGGACAAGCTCGACAGCGCGATCCGCCGCGCCAACGCCGACACCCGGGTCGTCATCCTGCACCTGCCCGCCGTCATCGCCATCGACGCCACGGCCATCAACGCCCTGGAGAATCTCCGGGAAAAACTGAAGCACCATGGCAAACACCTCGTCCTGAGCGGGGCGCGGACGCAGCCCCACCTGCTCATGGAAAAGACCGGGTTTATCGACCGACTCGGCGAGCGGAATGTCTGCCCGGACCTCCCGGCTGCTGCCGCCCGCTCCCGCGAGCTCCTCTCGGCCCCGGCCTGAGGCGGGCGGTCAGCTCCGGGCGCCCGCCTCGGCGGAGGTCCCGGCCATCGCCATCTCGCGCAGGATTTCCGAGAAAACCAGCGGCTTGTTGAGCACGGCGTCCATGCCGGCCGCGAGGCATTTCCGGGTCTGCTCGGGCTGGACGCTCGCGGTCAGCGCGACGATCCGCGGCCGGCCGCGGGAGGGCGCGGCGCGGATGGCGCGGGTCGCCGCCAGGCCGTCGATCCCGGGCATGTGCACGTCCATGAAGATCAGGTCGTAGGGCGAGGCCGCCACGGCGTTGATCGCGGACTGCCCATCGCCCACCACGCAGGGCCTGAGCCCGAATTTCCGGAAGAGCTCCGAGATCAGGAGCTGGTTGGCCGGGTTGTCCTCCGCGACGAGCACCCGCATCGTCGCCAGGTCGGGCGAAGTCGGGTCCCGCGCCGACGCCTCCCGGGGCGGCGGGACCGCCCTGACCTCGATGGGCAGGACCAGGGTGAAGGTCGATCCGCGGCCCGCCTCGCTGGCACAGTCGAGTTCCCCGCCCAGGGCCCGGGCGAGGCGCAGGCTGATCGCGAGGCCCAGGCCGGTGCCGCCGTAGTGGCGGGTGGCCGAGGAGTCGACCTGCGTGAACGGCCGGAACAGGCGGGCCCGAGCCGAGGCGGGAATTCCGATGCCCGTGTCGCTGACCGTCACCCGGATCTCGCCCCGGTCCGGGCCGTCCGGCAGCGAGTGGACGGACGCCGTCATCGTCACGCCGCCCGCCTTGGTGAATTTCACCGCGTTCGAGACGAGATTGCAGAGGATCTGCCGGATCCGCAGCGCATCCGCCCGGATGACGGCCGGCAGGGCGTCGTCGAGCCGGAGCTCGAGCTTGAGGCCCTTTTCCTCCGCCGTCGGCCGGAAAAGCGCGACCACCGACCGCAGCACCTCCGCCGGGGCCAGGTCCTCGGCCAACAGCTCGAGCCGGCCCACCTCGATCTTGGAGAAGTCCAGGATGTCGTTGATCAGGGTGTGGAGGGACCGGCCGCTCTGGTCGATGGTCTTGATCCACAGGGCGTGCTGCGGGTCCCGGCAGTGCTCCAGCAGCAGGTGGGTGAACCCCAGGATGGCATTGAGCGGCGTCCGAATCTCGTGGCTCATCACGGCCAGGAACTCGCTCTTGGCCCGGTCCGCGGACTCGGCGCGGTCCTTGGCCACGCGCAGCTCCACCTCGACCCGTTTCCGGTCCGTGATCTCCACCGCGGAGACGATGACTTCCCGCGCCGCCTCGCCCCCGCGCCGCGGCTGGAGGAGGGCGAGGTAGGAGATTTCCCCGTCCTCCGACTCCCCCTCGAACGTGCATTCCCGGCCGTCCCAGGCCTTCCGGTAGGCGAGACCCAATGCCTCGGCCGGCCCCGGCGGCAGGAAGTCCGCCAGGCGCCGGCCCTCCACCCGGTCGGCCGCCCAGCCGAGCCGGCCGGCCAGCTGGCCGCGACAGAGGGTGTGGACGAATTCCCCGCCTTCCTCCCGGAAGCAGAGGATCATGCCCTGCTGGCCCTCCAGCGTCCGCTGATAATAGCGGTTGAGCTGGCGCAGCCGGTCCTCGGCCTCCGACCGGAGTTTCTCGTTCGCCTCGTTGAGCTCGGCGGAGGCGATCTCCAGCGTATGCTCCAGGTGCCGGCGTTCCTGCTCCAGCTCGCCGTAGGTTTCCGAGACCGTGGCCAGGAGGCCGGCCCAGGGTTCCGCCAGGCCGTCCCGGTCGAGGCGGACCTGCCGCAATTGCCGCAGCAAGAGCGAATTCATGTCAGGACTCCCCGATCAGGGTGACGGTCATCGTCTGGTTGTGGAGCTCGCAGCCATGGGCCAGGCCGCTGGGACAGATCTCCCCGTAGGAGTAGAAGCCGGCCGCGCTCACGCCCTCGCCGAGTTCCGCCAGCACGGCGTCGACCTCCTCCTCCACGCGCCGGCCGAGGATCAGCTTGCGCCCGACGCAGCTGACCAGGATGGCGGCGCGGCCACCCCGGGCAGTTCCGCGACCCGGGACTCCGGCCGCGCTCCGCGCCCCCTCCACCATCGCGTCGGTCCCGGCCTTCATCAGCCGGACATAGTGCCCGACGGGAATATCGCCGGCAAAGGTCAGCGACTGCCTCTCCTCGTCGACCGCCAGAATGGTCCGCACCAGGCCGGTCTCCTCGGAGGCGGCCGAAAGCAGCTGCAGCGGGAACAGGAGCCCGGAACCGGGAAGGTCGGCCGCCCGTTCCCCCAGGTACCGCTTGTACAGTTCGAGGGCCGGCTTGTCGTCCAGCGTGAAGAGGACGTTGGCCTCCGCCTTCGTGACCCGCCGGGTGGGCCCGAAGGCCAGCCAGCCGCCCGCCGATCCAAACCTGGCCTGGAGGGAATCGCCGTAGAATCCGATCCCGACCACCCGGCCCGGGCCGATCTCGCCGCCGAGTCCGACCATGGTCCGGCCGAACCGGGCCCCGTCGCCCGCGAGTCCGCCGGTGGCGTGGACCCCCGGGGGCAACGCCGCCCGCAGGCCCGCCGTCAACGCGGTCCCGTTGATCGCCAGCCCGTCGCTCAGGACGAGGACATGCCGCAGCTCGGGGTCGAGCAGGCCCCGGCCGACCTCGTTTCCCGCCTGCTCGCTGTCGCCCGGCGACTTCACCACGGCGCAGACCCCGCGCACGCGGGCGCGGTCGAACCGGATCACGAGGGCCGTCAGTCCGTTGTCCGAGACGGTTCCGTCGCAAATTTCCCCGGCGGTGCTGCAGGCGGCCGCCAGCGCCTTCGGGTACAGGCGGCGCAATTCCGCCCCGGGACCCCGTGACCCCGCCAGGTGGTCGGCCGACCCGAAGCAAAGGACGAGATCCGCGACGGGCGGAAGCGAGGAGCAGGGCTTCGACCAGCCGGTGGCGGGGGTCCAGGAGAGCGATTGGGAGATCATGAGGGGTCGATCAGGTGGCGGAGGGCGGGGCGGGTGGGGTGGAAAGGGGGAAATAGCAGTCGAAGGTCGTGCCGCGGCCCACCTCGGTGTCCAGGATCACGAACCCCTGGTGGCGCTTGACCACGCGCAGGACCGTCGCCAGCCCCAGGCCGGTGCCCTTGCCGGGGGCCTTCGTGCTGAAGAACGGGTCGAAGAGCTTCGCCCGGACCTCCGGGGGAATGCCGGTGCCGGAGTCGGAGACGCTGAGGACCATGAATTCCCCGGCGATCGCGGTCCGGCCGAGCCTCGGCACGTCTTCCGTCGACACCCGGGCGCGCCGGGCCTGCAGCGCCAAACGGCCTCCCTGCGGCATGGCGTCCCGCGCATTCACGCAAAGATTCATCAGGACCTGGTGCAGCTGGTTGCCGTCGGCCACCAGTTCGCCCAGGTCCGCCGCCGCCTCGAGCGTCACGTCAAATTCCGCGCCAAAGGTGCTCCGGACCACCCCGGCCACCTCCTCGAGGATGTGCCGGGGGTCCACCGGCGCCGGCTCGCCGTCGCTGCCCCGCGCAAACATCAGGAGCTGGCGGAGGAGCCCGGAGATCCGCTGGATCGTCGTCCGCATCATCGTGAGCTTCGGCTGCTGGCCCGCCTCCGCCGACATCGCCAGGAGGTCCGTCATCCCGCCGACCGCACCCAGCAGGTTGTTGACGTCGTGCACGATGCCGCCCGCCAGCTGCCCGAGCAGCTCGATCCTTTGCGAGCGCAACAGCTGGGTTTCCAGCGTCTTCTTCTCCGTCACGTCCCGGACGACGAATTGCCACTGCGCCTCGCCGCCCAGGTCGACGCGTCCCACGCTGATCTCCACGAGCCGGCCCTCCGGACCGTCGGTCAGCAGCGCCGTTTCAAACGGGGTCGGGGCGCCGGCCGCGCCCGCCGCCGCCAGGTGCAGCCCCAGCGCCGCGGCCCGCTCGTCCGCCAGCAGCGAGGGAAAGCTCCAGCCCGCGAGGTCCCGGCCCACCAAGCGCCGGAACGCGGCGTTGGACTCGACGATCTGCAGCTGGCGGTCGACGATGACGATGCCGTCCGGCGCGAGCTCCACCAGGCGTTCGTAGCGGGCCTTCTCCTCGAAGAGCCGGCGGAAACGGTTGAGCCGCGTGATGGTGCGCAGCCGGGCCTTGAGCTCCGTCGGGTCGAAGGGCTTGGTCAGGAAGTCGTCCGCGCCGGCCTCGAGGCCGCGCAGTTTGGACGCGCGGTCGTCGAGCGCCGTGAGCAGCAGGATCGGGATGTGCTGCAGCAGCGCATGGTGGCGCATCAGCTGGCAGACCATGTAGCCGCTGACGTCCGGCATCATGACATCGAGCAGCACGACGTCCGGGCGGTGCTCCAGCGCCCGCTCCATGGCCTCGCTGCCGTTGGCCGCGACGACCACCTGGTAGGATTCCTGCTGCAGGAGGCTCTGCAGCAGGCTTCGCCCGCTGGGCTCGTCGTCCACGACGAGGATCGTGCTGCGCGGCGCCGCCGGGGCGCCGCGGGAAATCAGCGCGGCCAGGCGGCTCGGCTTCGGCGCCGGCGGAGTTGCGACACGGGGTTCGGCGATCAGGGCGTTCATAAAGATGCCGGGACCGCCTCCGCGTGCGCCAGGTCCTCCAGGCGCGGCCGCACGGCGTCCATCTCCCGTTCCAGGCCGAGCAGCGCCTCCGCCGCTCCGTTCCAGTTTCCGACGCGCGCCGCCTCCTCGACCGCCCGGGCGGCGTCGGCCGCCCGGTCCGCGGAAAAGATCAGCAGGCCGCCGACGAGGGTATGGGCGGCCAATTCGGCCCCCGCCGCGTCGCCCGCGTCCAGGGCCGTGCGGAGGCGCTCGTCGGTCCTCGGAAATTCGCCGCAAAATGATTCCGCCAGCGCGCCCAGCAGCCGGCGGTCCCCGCCCGCCCGGTCCAGCGCCGCCGGCAGGTCGAGCGGCGGATCGGCTCGCTCCAGGGGAGCCCCGGTTCCGCGCTCCGCCGGCATCGCCGGCAGGGTCACACCCCGCCGGAGCAGGCGCCGGCTCGCCTCCGCCAGGGCCCGGTGCAGCGCCGGACGGAGGAGCGGCTTGGTCAGGAAGTCATCCATGCCCCGGGCCAGGCACTGGTCCCGGTCCGTCCCCGAGGCGTTCGCGGTGACCGCGATGATGTGCACCGAAGCGGGGGTCGCCCAGTCCACCGAGCCCCGGATCCGGCGGGTCGCCTCGAAGCCGTCCAGCACCGGCATGCGGCTGTCCATCAGGACCACATCAAAGGTCTCCCGGCGCAGCCGCTCGAGCGCCGCCTGGCCGTCATGAGCCACCGCAATGACATGTCCCATGGCGGTGACAAACGCCTCGGCGATGGTCCGGTTCGTCGGGTCGTCCTCCGCACAAAGGACCCGGAGCAGCACCTCAGGCCGGGGAAGTTCGCCGGTCGAGGCTTCGGTCCCGGCCGGAGCCAGCCTGGCGCGGTCGCTGCCCACGGCCAGCCGCGCGGTGAAGGTGAAGGTCGACCCCGCCCCCCGCGCGCTCTCCACCGTGGCCGTCCCGCCCATGTGCTCCGCGAGGCCCCGGACGATCGCCAGGCCCAGGCCCGTCCCTCCGAAACGGCGGGTCGTGGACACGTCCTCCTGCGAGAACTTGGCAAAGAGCCGGTCCCGGGCGTCCCCGGCGATGCCAATGCCCGTGTCCCGGACCTGGAGGCGGAAGCGCGCCTCACCGCCGGCATCCCTCTCGCCATCGATCGTCACGAAGATCCCGCCGTGCTCGGTGAACTTGAGGGCGTTGCCCAGCAGGTTGTTGACGACCTGCCGAAGGCGGGTCGGATCCCCGACCAGCACCTCGGGCACCGTCGCCGCCACGCGAAATTGAAAATCCAGGCCCTTTTTCTCCGCCCGAAGGCGGGCCGCGGCCAGGACGTGGCGGAATTCCTCGCGCGGGCGGAAGGGGAGAGACTCGAGGGTCAGCTTGCCCGACTCGACCTTGGCGGTGTCGAGGATGTCGTCCACGAGGTGCAGGAGCGTCTCGGCGCTGTCCCGCGCCACCGCCGTGTATTGCCGCTGGTCGGAGGGCTTCGCGGTCCGGCTGAGCAGGTCGAGCATGCCGATGACGCCCCCCAGCGGCGTGCGGATCTCGTGGCTCATCACCGCGAGAAACTCGCTTTTCGCCCGCGTCGCCGCCTCGGCCGCCTCCTTCGCCCGCCGCATTTCCGCCGCCTGCCGGCGCAGGTGCTCCTGGACCTCGAAGGATCCCAGGATCAGGAGCGAGATGAGCAGCGTGATCAGGACCGCCGGCAACCGCGCCCCGCGGACCAGCGCGTCCCAGTTGGCCGCGGTGAGATCGAGCTCGAAGTTGACCGCGCCCCGGGCGCCCAGGTCGGCGACCGGCACGGAGGCGATGATCCAGGTTCCCCACCGGTCGGTGACGGGACCCACGAGGAATGGCTGGCGGGAGGCCATGCCGCGCAGGTAGTCCGGCGCGGCCTCGGCGTAAGCCTGCCCCGGCGGCGAATAGTCCGGCGAACTGGGCGCCTCGTTGTCGGCGATGAAATAAGCCCGGCCCTGCCTCAGGCCGGCCAGGAGCGCAAATCGCAGGTCGCCATTGGCCCGGCGCATCGCCGCCATCAGCTCCTTGAGACGAAGGTAATGGGGATCGCGCAGGTCCGCCTCGCTCCATTGCAGCGGCCGGAGGTCCGCCACCTCGACCGCCGCCGCCCCCAACTGCGCCCGGGCGAGGACCTGCGCGCGCATGGCGGCATCCTGCCGGGTTCCCGCCAGGGAGCCCGCCACCAGGCCGCCCGTTACGGCCAGCAGGAGGAGGCTGACGCAGCCGGCATGGCGCCAGCACCAGGAAACGGCCTGCGGCGCCGGCAACCCCCGGCGGTAGGTACCCGCCTGCCGCCACCAGAGGGGGATGGCCAGCGCGGTCGCGCCGACCAGGCGAAGCAGCTGGGCCGGCCAGCTGTCGGGCGCCGTGCCCGCCAGGGCCGCGGACCCTCCCACCAGGAGCAGCGTCACGAGCCAGCGGCGGGAGCGGCCCATCAACCGCGTCGGCGGCGCGCTGCGATAGCAAAAGGCCGAGGCCAGCAGGAGTCCGCCGGCAAAGGTCCCATGCTGGAGCCAGGCCCGGGCGGCCGTGCCGGGATGGTCCACGGCCACGAGTTCGATCCAAGCCTGCACCGCCTGGACCAGGGCAAACAGTCCCAGCCAGCCCCAGCCGCGCTTTGTCTCCCCGCGCGACAGCGTCCAGGTGCCGAGGGCGAGCAGGATCAGCGCCCAACTGCGGATCAGGATAAGGTAATCGAGGTTAGTTCTTAGGATTTCCAGCACAAGGGGACCAGCCGCCCCACTTTCGATCCCTCGGCCGGGGAGCGGGAAGGTCCAAGGTCCCAATCGGCCCGACGTGGATTAGTTTAGGCCTTCCCGGATCCAATCACTGCGCATAAATTGTCCTGCTCATCAGTTGTCGTGATGCCACCCGGCCGATGCGACCAAACGGGACCGATCAAGGTCACCCCGGCGCAGGCCGGCGCCGCACCTAGGTGAGTCCCTTAGGGGGATACAGCCGGCCCCCCAATAGCCAGGCGGAGGCCATTCGGCTATTCTCGGGGAATGGAACCCGGGTTCAGCGAGGCATTTTCCCTTGAGACCCCCCGCCGGTCACCCCCCGGATACGGGGACGCATCCGGCGAGCCGGACCTGGCGCAGCTGCAAAGCGCCGCCGTGACGGCCTCCGCCAATGCCATCATGATCACCGACCGGAATGGCAGCGTGGTCTGGGTGAATCCCGCCTTTTGCTCGCTGTCCGGCTACACGGCCGCGGAAGTCGTCGGCCGAAATCCACGGGACCTGGTAAAATCCGGGCGGCACCGGCCCGAGGAGTACCAGCACCTCTGGGCCACGATCCTCTCGGGCAAAACCTGGCAGGGTGAGCTGTTGAACCGCCGCAAGGACGGAACCCTCTATCCCGAATATCAGACCATCACGCCGGTTTGCGACGCCGACCTCAAGATCACCCACTTTATCGCCATCAAGCAGGACCTGACCGAAAGGAAAAAGGCGGCCGCGGACCTCGGCGAGGCCAATGCACGCTACCGCATGCTCTTCGACCAGGCACCCGACGGCATCGTCTTGATTGACGAGGCCACGGGCAAATTCCTTGAATTCAACGACGCGGCGCACCGGCTGTTGGAATACTCCCGCGCGGAATTCGCGACCTTGAGCATTGCCGATGTGGAGAACGCAGAATCGGCCGCCGAGGTCGGCCGGCACATTGCCGCCATCGTGCGCGAGGGCCGGGACGATTTCGACACCCGTTTCCGGACTCGCCGGGGCGCGATCCGGCAGGTGCACGTCACCGCCCAGTTCACCCGCACCGATGGGCGGGGCGTATTCCACAGCGTCTGGCGCGACATCACCGAGCGCAAGGCGGCCGAGGGTACGATGCGCGAGCAGAATGAGATTCTCGCCAGCTCCCGTGAAGGCGTGATGATTGTCGGTCTCGACGGCAAAATCCGGCTGTGGAACCGGGGAGCCTCCGAGATCTTTGGCTGGCCCGCGGCCGAGGCGCTGGGCCGGACGCCGGAGCAGGTGCTCGGCCTCGACAACCCCGGGGCCCTCGCCGCCGTGCGGGCGGCAATTCAACGCCAGGGCTTCTGGAACGGCGTGCTGCCGGGCCAATCCCGCGACCATCGCCGGCTCATGGTGGAATTTCGGACCTCGCTGGCGCGGGACGAGGCCGGCCTGCCTCGGGGCCGCATCACGTTCGTCACCGATATCACGGAAAGGAAGCAACTTGAGGAGAAGTTCCTCCAGGCGCAGCGCCTCGAGAACATCGGCATGCTCGCCGCCGGCATCGCCCATGACCTCAACAACGTGCTGGCGCCGATCGTGTTTGCCGGGCCCCTCCTCCGCGGGAGCCTTTCGACGCCCCGGGACCTGCAAATCGTGGATATCCTCGAGAAGAGCGCGGCGCGGGGCGCCGGCCTCGTCCAGCAGATCCTCGGCTTTTCCCGCGGCACGTCGGGGGAATTCCAGTCCACGCAGGTGAAGCACCTGGCCCGCGACATCCTGGAAATCATCCAGGCGACCTTTCCGAAATCGATCCGGCTGGAACACCACCTCCCCGCCGAGCTTTGGCCGGTGCTGGGCGACCCGACCCAGCTCCACCAGGTGCTGTTAAACCTGTGCGTGAACGCCCGCGACGCCATGCCGCAGGGGGGGACCCTCAGGATTGCGGCCCAGAATCTCGAGGACGCCGAGGCGGCCAGGATGGTTCCCGGCGGGCCGCCCGGCAGCTGGCTCAAGCTCGAGATCTCCGACACGGGCACCGGCATCGCGCCGGAAATCCTCGAACGTATCTGGACGCCCTTCTTCACCACCAAGGGCCTGAGCCAGGGCACCGGCCTGGGACTCTCGACCGTCCGGGGCATTGTCACCCGGCACCAGGGCTTCATCGAGCTGGACACCGCGGTCGGGCACGGCACCACCTTCCGGATCTTCCTTCCGGCGTTTGGGACCGAATCGCCGCGCTCGGCTCCGGCTTCGCCCGCGGCCCCGCGCCAGGGCCGCGGGGAACTCATCCTCGTCGTGGACGACGATCTGGCCGTTTGCACCCTTGCCTCCACCATCCTCAAAACCAACGGGTACCGGGTGCTCAGCGCCCATGATGGGGTGGAGGCGATCGGCCTGTTTGAAGGGAATCTCTCCACCATCGAACTGGTGCTCACCGACGTCGATATGCCCCGGCTCGGGGGCGCGGGCCTGGCTCGGGCGCTGCTGCTGCTCCGTCCCGACCTGCACATCCTCGCCATGAGCGGGCTGTCCCGCAATGAAACCGGGAAATCGGACGTCCCGAAGGTTCGCGAACTGGCCCAGGCTTTTCTGGCCAAGCCGTTCAACGGCCATGATCTGCTGGAAGCGGTGGGCCGGGCGCTGCATCCCGGCCCCGCGACCTGACCCACCCATTCGCCGCCCGCGGTCAGCGCAAGATTCGGGCAGCGATGGGCAAGAAACGCGCCTCGGTTTTGCCCGATTCTGCTATCTTTCGTCAAAGGAGACAAAATCATGCCAAATATAAAAATCCACCTGGAACATGAGGAGCTCTCGGCCATCAAGCGCCGGGCGGCTGAACTGGGCATCACGCCGGAGGCGCTCGCCTATGGGGCACTCAGTTGCTCGATGAGCCACGTCCGCGAGGCGTTTTGCCGGGTCCGGATCGACACCGCCGTCAGCGGCAAGGGCGGCGACCTGCCGCTCTGGAGCGACAGCGCCCGGTCGGTCGCGGCCTACGAGGGCCAACCCGACGTCCAGCAGGCTCCCGGGCCCAAGGGCGGCCCGCTTTAGGCCGGCGCGAGCGACTTCTGGAGGGAGCGGATTCCGCCATCGTACGTCGGAGGCGGCTCCGGATTGCGGTAAAAGACTCCCGTGTAGAGCGTCCGGCCGTAGTCCTGGGCCAGTTCCATCGCCCGGATCCGATTGGTCGCGTCGTGGCCCTCCGCCGCCAGCGGGCGGAGCCTGGCCCGCTGGGCCTTCATCTGGTCCGTGGGGTCGCCGAAGGTGACGCAGGGGGATTGGATGTTCACAAAGGCAAAGCCCGGATACCGAATGGCCTCCTCGATGATCCGCGCCATGCCCTCGATGTCGGCCGGCACGCCCTGGGCGACGAAGCCGGCGCCGTAGGCCAGCAGGTAGAGGAGCGGATTGACCGGCTCTTCCATGCTCCCGTAGGCTGACGACGGGGTGGTCGTGCCGCGCGGGGTGGTGGGGGAGAGCTGCCCCTTCGTCAGGCCGTAGATGTGGTTGTCCATCACGAGATAGGTGAGATCCAGGTTGCGGCGAACCGCGTGGGGAATGTGGCCGCCGCCGATTGAAAAGCCGTCGCCGTCGCCGCCCGCCACGAGGACCAGCAAGTCCGGATTGGCCATCTTGATCCCCTGGGCGATCGGGAGCGCGCGCCCGTGGACGGTGTTGAACCCGTAGGCCGTGGTGTACCCGGGGATCCGGCTCGAGCAGCCGATGCCGGAAATGAAGGCCACCTCATGCGCCGGCCGTCCAATGGCGGCCAGGGCCCGGCAAACGGCGCCCAGGACGCCGTAGTCGCCACAACCGGGGCACCAGATGGGTTTGAGGCCGCTCTTGTAGTCCTTGGGGCTGCAGGGGGAAGGGGTCATAGGGCAAAGGTGGCCAGAGGGGAGGGCACGGCCGCGGCCGCGCCGCCGGCCAGCCGGCGGATCTGCTCCAGCACCTCCCGGGGCGCAATCGGGTTGGCTCCGCTCTTCGCCAGCAGGATGAAGTTCTCGGGCACCCGGGTCCACATGCGCAGGATCCGATAGAGCTGGCCCTGCTGCGACTGCTCGATCACGAGGCAGCGGTCGAGGCCGGCGAAAAAACCCCGGTAGATTTCCTCCGCCACCGGATAGAGCAGCGTCGGCACCAGGACCTTCACCGGGATGCCCTCCGCGAGGGCGGCCGCGGCCGCCTCCCGGGCGATGCCGGCGACGCTGCCCCAGGCAATCAGGCCGAGCGCCGCCTCGGCGTCGCCTTCGATCGCAAACAGGTCGGCGCGCCGTTTCAGCGGCTCGAGCTTGCGCAGCCGCTTTTCATTCATCTGCGCGTGCATCGCCCCGTTCGAGTTGGGCGCGCCCAACTCGTCGTGCTCGATGCCGGCGGCCAGGTAGCTGCCGCCCTTCATCCCGGGATGACTGAGGGGGCTGATCCCGGAGGGGGTGAGGCGGAACCGCGCATAGGGCTGCAATTCCTCCGCGGTCGGCTGCAGGCGGTCGATCACGCGCAGCCGGGTGGTGTCGACCGGCGCGATCACCTCCTTGCGCTGGGCGATCTCCTGGTCGGAAAGGACGATGACGGGAGTCTGGTAAGCCTCGGCGATATTGAACGCCTCCACGGTGACCGCGAAGGTGTCGGCCACCCCGGTCGGCGCCAGGACCGGGCGGACGCTGTCCCCGTGCGCCGAAAAGGCCGCGGCAAAGAGGTCGGACTGCTCGCGTTTGGTCGGCAGGCCGGTCGACGGCCCCCCGCGCTGGACGTTGACGCAGACCAGCGGGAGCTCGGCCGTGCTGGCCAGCCCCAGCATCTCCGCCTTCAGGGAAAACCCGGGGCCGGAGGTCGCCGTCATCGCCTTGCGGCCGGCAAAGGAGGCCCCGATGGCGGCGCCGATGCCGGCGATCTCGTCCTCGGCCTGCAGCAGCGCCCCGCCGTGCTTCCAGATCTCCTTCTGCAGGATCTGCATGATTTCCGTGGCCGGGGTGATCGGGTAGCCCCCGAAAAACTTGCAGCCCGCGAACAGCGCGGCTTCCGCGCAGACGGCGTTGCCCTCCCGGATGATCCGGCCGCTGCCGGGCCGGCCCGGGGCGAGCTTCCAGTCCTCTCCCAGCGGGCGGGCGGCGGCGTATTCCCAGCCGGCCGTGAACGCGCGTTCGTTGCCCAGCAGCACCGCCTCGCCCTTCTTGGCGAATCGGCGGCGGATGCCGCCGCGGATCGCCTCCGCGCCGAAGCCGAACCATCCGGCGACCAGTCCGAGCACGACGCTGTTCTTGGCCTGGTCCGACCCGGTCGCCGCGACCGCCATTTCCTCCAGGGGAACGGCGTGGACCTGGGTCGGGCCGCCGCCGCCCAGCATCGCGGGGGGTGGCGGCCCGGAATTGGCCTCATGGATCAGCAGGGTGGCGCGGTCCAGGGGCAATTCCGGTCCGAAGCGCAGGAAGTCCAGCCAGTTCAGGGCGACCGCCACGTTGAGCTCGCCGCCCGGGTTGAGCACCGGGACGGTCGCCACCCGCAGCCGGAACGACGACTCGCCGCCCCGGATCTGCGATCCGAAGCTTTTCGTCAGCATCGCGGAATGCCCCTGCTCCGCCGCCGCCGCGATCAGGGACTCCCCGGCGGAAACGATGCCGTCGCCTCCCGATCCCGCCATCCCGATGATCAGGTCCTTTCTCATCGGGGTGCCGGTCTCCGCCGGCCGGGCTCAGGCGCCATCATCGCCGATGGCCTGGCAGGGACAGGCATTCTTCACCTCCTCGATCAATTCAAGATCGTGGGGCGAAGAGGGCTGCCGCTTGATGTAGGAGTGGCCGGTATCTTCGTTGCGGGCGATGAGCGTGGGGGCGGCCTCGCGGCATTGGTCACAGTCGATGCAGTTGGCGTCGATGTAATACTTGCCGAGGGCGTTGTCGGGGAGTCGTTCGGCGGCGTTGGACATGGGCGCAGTATGCCACCGGGGCGCGCGGGTGGCCCGGCGGGGATTGGGTTTTTCTGCGCATTTATTGGCCAGCCGCCGATCCCGCGAAGGAAGGGCGCCCCGGCCGAAACCCGGCCGGCGGGGGAAACCGGGCCTTTCCGGCGCGGGCGGGGAGGGGAACCGGCGCCGCGAAAAAGCCAAGATCTGCGGAGCGGGTTTCCCCGGTTCGTGGCATCCTGTGCCGTCCCGCGCGATTCCCTCCCTCCCCATCCTCCGCCGATGTCCTCCCCGTCCGCCTCCTCCCATGTCACCTGCGATGCCAACGAGGCCGTCGCCTCCGTGGCCTACCGGCTCAACGAACTGATCGCGATCTATCCGATCACGCCGTCGTCCCCGATGGCGGAATCGTGCGACGAATGGGCGGCGGCCGGCCGCCGCAACCTGTGGAACGAGGTCCCCCGCATCGTCGAGCTCCAGTCCGAGGGCGGCGCGGCGGGCACGGTCCATGGCGGGCTCCTCGGCGGAGCGCTGACCACGACCTTCACGGCGTCGCAGGGCCTGCTCCTGATGATCCCCAATCTCTACAAGATCGCCGGCGAACTCCTGCCCCTGACCCTGCATGTGACCGCGCGGGCGCTCGCCGCCCAGGGCCTCTCGATCTTCGGCGACCACCAGGATGTGATGGCCTGCCGGGCGACGGGCTGCGCGCTCCTGGCCAGCAATTCCGGCCAGGAGGCCCATGATTTTGCGCTGATCGCCCACGCCGCCAGCTACCGCGCGCGCGTCCCGTTCATCCACTTCTTCGACGGTTTCCGCACCTCGCACGAGGTCACCAAGCTGGCCCAGCTCAGCGACGCCGACCTGCGGGCCGTGATCGACGAGGCCGACATCGCCGCCTTCCGCTCCCGGGCGATGACGCCGGACCGGCCGACGCTCCGCGGGACCGCGCAGAATCCCGACGTCTATTTCCAGGGGCGCGAGGCCGTCAACCCGTTCTACCGCGAGCTGCCGGGCATCGTGCAGGCCAAGATGGACGCCTTCGCCGCGGTCACCGGCCGCTCCTACCACCTGTTCGACTACCACGGCCATCCGGAGGCGGAGCGCGTGGTGGTCGCGATGGGCAGCAGCGCCGAGACGATCCGGGAGACGGTCGACTGGCTGGTCGCCCGCGGCCAGAAGGTCGGCGTCGTGGCCGTCCGCCTGTTCCAGCCATTCCACGTCCGCTCCTTCCTCGCGGCGCTGCCGGGCACGGTGAAGGCGATCGCCGTCCTGGACCGCACCAAGGAACCCGGGGCCATCGGCGAGCCGCTCTATCTGAACGTGGTGGCGGCGCTGGCGGAGGGCCGCTCGCCCCTGGCGGGATCGGCGCGCGTCGTCGGCGGCCGCTACGGCCTCGGCTCGAAGGAATTCACCCCGGGAATGGTCCAGGCGGTCTTCGATCACCTGGGCGGCTGGGAGCCGCGCAACCACTTCACCGTCGGAATCATCGATGACGTCTCCGGCACCTCGCTGCCCTTCGACGCCGACCTCGACCTCGAGGGCCCGGACGTGCGGCGCTGCGTCTTCTTCGGGCTGGGCGCGGACGGGACCGTCGGCGCCAACAAGAATTCGATCAAGATCATCGGCGAGCAGACGGACAACTTCGCCCAGGGCTATTTTGTGTATGATTCCAAGAAGTCGGGATCGACCACGATCTCCCACCTGCGGTTCGGGCCGCGGCCGATCCGGGCGCCCTACCTGATCCGCCAGGCCGAATTCGTGGCCTGCAGCCAGTTCAACTTCGTCGGCCGCATCGACGCGCTGCGCTACGCCGCGCGCGGGGCGACGGTGCTGCTCAATTCGCCCCATGGCCCCGCCGAGACGTGGGACCGCCTCCCGCGCGAATGGCAGGAGTCGCTGATCGAGAAGCAGCTCCGGCTCTTCGTGATCGACGCCACCCAGGTGGCGCAGGCCTCGGGCATGGGCCGCCGCACGAACACGGTGCTGCAGACCTGCTTCTTTGCGCTCTCCGGGGTGCTGCCCCCCGCGGAAGCCATCGCGCAGATCAAGAAGTCGATCACGAAGACGTACGGCCGCAAGGGGGACCAGATCGTGCAGATGAACTTTGCGGCGGTCGACGCCGCGCTCGCGGGCCTGCACGAGGTGCCGCTCCCGGGCCAGCCCTCCGCCGCCGCGGTCGCGACGGTGCCCCCGCTCTATTCGGATGCGCCCGAGTTTGTCCGCCGGGTCACGGCGCGCCTCCTGGCGGAGGAGGGCGACCTCATGCCGGTCAGCGCCCTGCCGTTCGACGGCTGCTGGCCCACCGGCACGACGCGCTTCGAAAAGCGCAACATCGCCCTGGAGATCCCCGCCTGGGATCCCGGGATCTGCATCCAGTGCAACAAGTGCGTGCTGGTCTGCCCGCATGCGGCCATTCGGGCCAAGTTCTTCGATCCCGCGGAGCTCGCCGGGGCCCCGGCGGAATTCGTCTCCACCCCCTTCCGCTCAACCGAGTTTCCCGGCCAGCGCTACGCCCTGCAGGTGGCGCCGGAGGATTGCACCGGATGCTCCCTCTGTGTCCAGGTCTGCCCGGCCAAGGACAAGTCGAATCCGCGCCACAAGGCGATCGACATGGTCCCGCAGCCGCCGCGGCTGGCGGCCGAACGCGCGCATTGGGACTTCTTCCTCAAGCTGCCCGACCCGGACCGCTCGCGACTTGACCGGACCACGGTCAAGGGCACCCAGTTCCTGGCGCCCCTTTTCGAGTTTTCCGGGGCCTGTGCCGGTTGCGGCGAGACGCCGTATGTCAAGCTGCTGACCCAGCTGGTCGGCGACCGCCTCCTGATCGCCAATGCGACCGGCTGCTCGTCGATCTACGGGGGCAACCTGCCGACCACCCCCTATTGCGCCAATCAGGACGGCCGCGGTCCGGCCTGGGCCAACTCGCTTTTCGAGGACAACGCCGAGTTCGGGCTGGGGCTGCGGCTGGCCGTCGACCAGCGGAACCGGACCGCCCGCGAGCTGCTGGGTCTCCTGGCGCCGCGCGTCGGCGCGGACCTGGCCGGCGCCCTCCTGGCCGCGGACCAGTCCGACGAGGCCGGCATTGCGGCCCAACGGGGACGGGTGGACGCGCTGCGGCCCGCCCTCAAGGCCCTGGGGACCCCGGAAGCCCGCCGCCTGCTCGCCCTCGTCGACGACCTGGTCAACAAGTCGGTCTGGATCGTCGGCGGCGACGGCTGGGCCTATGACATCGGGTACGGCGGCCTGGACCACGTCCTGGCCTCCGGCGCCAACGTCAAGGTGCTGGTCCTCGACACGGAGGTTTATTCAAACACGGGGGGCCAGGCCTCGAAGTCGACGCCGATGGGCGCCGTGGCCAAGTTCGCCGCCGGGGGAAAGTCCACGGCCAAGAAGGACCTCGCGCTCATCGCGATGCAATATGGCCACGTCTACGTGGCGCGGGTCGCCTTCGGCGCCCGGGACAACCAGACCTTGGCGGCCTTCCGGGAAGCCGAGAGCTACACCGGTCCCTCGCTGATCATCGCCTATTCCCACTGCATCGCCCACGGTTTCCCGCTGCACCTGGGCCTGGAACAGCAGAAGCTGGCCGTCGACACCGGCTACTGGCCGCTCTTCCGCTATGATCCCAGGCTGGCGGCCAGGGGCGAAGTGCCCCTCAAGCTGGATTCGGGGCCGCCGAAGGCCGACCTGTCCAAGTTCATGGCGAACGAAACGCGGTTTGGCATCCTGCGGAACGTGAACCCCGCCCGCGCGACCGAACTGGCCGGGCTGGCGCAGGACCAGGTCCGGCGGCACTACGCACTTTACCAGCAGCTGGCCGCGTCCCCGGCCACCGGCGGAAACGGCACCCCGCCCGCTTCGGCCGCCCCCCAACCCTCAGCCACCGTTCCCGCATGAACCTCGAGACCAGCTACCTTGGCCTGAAGCTCCGCGCGCCCCTCATCATCGGCGCCTCCCCGTTCTGCGATGACGCCCACGTCGCCCGGCAGCTGGACGACGCCGGGGCCGGCGCGGTCATCATGCGCTCGCTCTTCGAGGAAAAAGTCGACGCCGAGCAGCGCGCCCTGACCCATTTTGTCGAGCTGGGGTCGGACAGCCATTCCGAGGCGATGACCTATTTCCCTTATTTTGCCGGGTACCAGCTGGCGATCGACCAGTACCTGCGCCAGATCGAGGACCTCAAGCGCACCCTCTCGATCCCCGTGATCGCCTCGCTCAACGGCTGCCGGCCGGGCGGCTGGACCAGCTGCGCCGCCGGCTGCGAATCCGCCGGGGCCGGCGCAATCGAGCTGAATCTCTACCAGCTGGCCTCCGATCCGGGGCTCGATTCCCGGGACGTGGAGGCGGCCATGCTCGAGACCGTCGCCCTCGTGGTCCGCTCCGTCCGGATTCCCGTGGCGGTGAAGCTGTCGCCCTTCCACACCGCGCCCGTGCAGTTTGCGCTGGCGCTGGAGCGGGCCGGGGCCGCCGGGGTCGTGCTGTTCAACCGCTTCTACCAGCCGGACTTCAACATCGAGGAGCTTGAGGTGGAGCCGAAGCTCGTGCTCTCCAGTTCCAGCGAGCTCCTGCTGCGGCTGCGGTGGCTGTCGATCATCTCGCCCCGGCTCAAGGGCTCGCTCTCGGCCACCGGCGGCGTGCACACCACGCCCGACGTGATCAAGGCGCTCCTGGCCGGCGCGCACACCGTCCAGCTCGTCTCCGTCCTGCTGAAGAACGGGCCCCGCTTCCTTGGCTCCCTGCTCGACGGTCTCCGCCAGTGGATGGACGAGCATGGCTACCGGAACCTCGCGGAGTTCCGGGGCGCCATGAATCTCAGCCGGTGCCCGGACCCCAGCGCCCTCGAGCGCGCCAACTACCAGCGCATCCTGCAGAGCTGGCGGGTGTGACGCGCGCACCGGGCCGGCTCCGACCCTGCGTGCCATGCCACCGCCGAGCGAGCCCGCGCCAAATCCAAAGTACGCCTGGTCGGGATTGCCGCGCGAGGCGCCGCCCAAGCGGCCGGCGGCCGAGCGGGTGCGGGACTTCGCGGAGATCTACGCCGACTTTGACGAGGCGGCCGTCCGCCGGCAGGCCAGCCGGTGCATCCAATGTCCCGAGCCGCTCTGCGTGCAGGGCTGCCCGCTCGCCAACCGGATCCCCGAGTGGCTGGGGCTGGCCGCCCAGGGACTTTTCCTCGAGGCGGCGGCGGTCTCCCGGCTGACCAGCAACCTGCCGGAGATCTGTTCGCGCGTCTGCCCGCAGGAGCGGCTGTGCGAAGGCGCCTGCATCCTGAACACCCGCTGCGAGCCGGTCGCCATCGGGGCGATCGAGCGGTTCATCAACGACTATGCGCTGGAACACGATGCGGTCCACGCCGCGCCGGTGCCGGCCAATGGCCGCCGGGTTGCGATCGTCGGCTCCGGTCCGGGCGGCATCGCCGGCGCGGACGAGCTGGCCCGGCTGGGCTACGCGGTCACCGTCTTCGAGTCGCTGCCCGTGCCGGGGGGCCTGCTGGTGAACGGCATCCCCGCCTTCAAGCTCGAGAAGCACCTGGTCGCCCGGCGGATCGAGCTCCTTCGCCGGCGCGGCGTCGAGTTCCGTCTTGGCGTCAGGGTGGGGTGGGACGTGACCCTGCGCGAGCTGCTCCACGACTATTCCGCGGTCTTCCTCGCCTGCGGGGCGCAGCGGCCGAAGCCCCTCGACCTGCCCGGGGCAAACCTGGCCGGCGTGGTCGACGCCCTGCCGTTCCTCATCCAGAAGAACGTCCGCCCGCCGCCGGCCCACCTGGAGGCGGTCGCGGTCGAGGGACGGCGGGTCGCCGTCCTGGGCGGCGGCGACACCGCCATGGATTGCCTCCGCACCGCCCTGCGCTCGGGGGCCCGCGAGGCCGTCTGCCTGTACCGGCGGGATTTCGCGAACATGCCCGGGAGTCGCAAGGAGTACGCCAACGCCCTGGAGGAGGGCGCCCGCTTCGAATTCCTGGCCAATCCGGTCGAGATCCGGGCCGACGCCGCCGGGGCCGTCGCCGGGGTCCGTTGCGTGCGAATGGAACTGGGGGCGCCCGACGCCTCCGGCCGCCGGCAGCCCCGCCCGGTGCCGGGCACGGAGTTCGAGGTTCCCGCCGATCTCCTCATCGTCGCCTACGGCTTCGACCCGGTGCCCTTTCCCGCCGGCAGCGAATTCGCGCAAATCCGCACGGAGAAATGGGGCGGCCTGGCCGTCGACGAGAACCAGATGACCAGCTGGCCGGGCATCTTTGCCGGCGGCGACTCCGTCCGCGGTCCCAGCCTGGTGGTCCATGCCGTCCGCGATGCCCGGCGGGCCGCCCAGGGCATCCACCGCTACCTGCAGGCCTGAGGCGGCGGTCAAAACCGCCCGAGCAGGACCGAGGGGTCCAGCCCGAGCCACACGATCAGTCCGGCTGCGGCCAGCAGCGTGAGCGCCAGCACGCGCGATACCGCGACCGGCCGCGCTCCGGCCGCGGGCGCGGCCACCAGGGCCTGCTTCAGGACCGCCAGGTAGTAGTACAACGCCACGGCGCTGAGCGCGATCGCCAGGACCGCCAGCGCGGCGGCCGGTCCCCCCGTCCGCAGGGCGGCCGCAAAGACGAAAAGCTTGCCGAAGAACCCGGCCAGCGGGGGAATGCCGGCGAGCGAAAGGACAAACACGGCCAGGCAGCCCGCCAGCAGCGGCGAGCGCCGATGCAGTCCGGCCAGGTCGGCGATTTCCTCGCAGCGCCCCTCGCGCTCCAGGGCGGCGATCACGCCGAAGGCGCCGACCGTGGCCAGCCCGTAGGTCGACACGTAATAGAAGAGCGGTGCATAGCCCGCCTGGCCCGCCGCCATCACGCCGAGCAGCAGCGCACCGGAATGCGCGATGGCCGAGTAGGCGAGCAGCCGGCGCAGGCTGGACTGGGCCAGGGCGGCAAGATTGCCCAGCAGGAGGGAGCCGGCGGCCACCCCGGCGACCGCCGGCAGCCAGCCGGGCCCGCCGCCGAAGGAGCGGGTCGCTCCCGCCGCGGCGCCCAGGCCCGGCCAGAGGAGCCGGGCAAAGAAGGCAAAGCCCGCCACCTTGGACGCGGAGGCGATGAGGGCGGCGGAGGGGGTCGGCGCCCCCTGGTAGACGTCGGGCGCCCACAAGTGAAAGGGCGCCGCGGCGGCCTTGAAGCCAAACGCGACCAGGATCATCACGATCGCGACCAGGAGCAGCGGGCTCGCGCCCAGACGGCCAACCTGCGCGGCGATCTCCGGCAGGCCGATCGAACCGGTCAGGCCGTAGACCAGGCTGAAGCCGAAGAGGAGAAAGGCCGCGGCCATCGTGCCGAAGAGAAAGTATTTCAGGGCGGCCTCCGCCGCCTCGGGCCGCGCGCGGTCGAAACCTGCCAGGACGTACAGCGAAAGGCTCGCGAGTTCCAGGGCGAGGAAGCCCAGCAGCAGCTGCTGCGAGGCGGCCATCAGCGTGAGACCGGCGGCCGCGGCGAGCATGACCGCGACGTATTCGGCCGGCTGGCGGGGCGCCTTGGCGCCGTGGGCCACGCCGAGCGCGAGGAGCGTCAGTCCCACGACAGCCCCGCGCGTCGCCCGCGCGAGGGGATCGAGGATCAGGACGCCGTCGAAAACCGGCCCCCGCGGCCCCATCCAGGCCTGCACGCCGGCCAGGATCACCGCGAGGCCGCCGACCGCAAGCGCGCAGCCCAGCCGCTCGCCGGCGCCGCGCCGACGCCATACGGACAGGTCCAGGCCCAGCACGGCCAGGGCTCCCAGCACCAGGCAGGCCTCGGGCCGAAGGGCGGAAGCCAGTCCGAGGTAGTCGGCGGTCATGGCCGGCCCCCCCTCAGCGCCGCCTGCAGCAGCGGGGATTGGAGCGCCGGGTTGATCCAGTTCAGGAGCAGGTCCGGCTTGAGGCCGACCAGGACCGTCGCGCCCACGAGCAGCAGCGCACCCGTCTTCTCCGCCACGGTAATGGGTTCAAATTGGACCACGGCAGCGGCGGGCCCGGCCGATCCGGCCGGAGCCGGCGGGGATCCAAAAAAGGCCAGCTGGATCGCCCGCAGGGTGAACGCCGCGGCCACGAGCACGCCCAGCGCGGCGACGGCGGCCCAGATCGGTCCGGCCCTCCACGAGCCGACCAGGATGGTCAGCTCGGCCGGAAAACCGCTGAAGCCGGGCAGGCCCATCGAGGCGATGCCGGCGATGACAAAGACCGCGGCGGCGAAGGGCAGCAGCCGGCGCAGCGGCAGGGCCTCCAGCTCGGACAGCCTCCGGGTGTGCGTGCGATCATAGACCATCCGGCCCACCACCGCGAAGAGCAGGCCCGCGATCACCCCGTGCGAGAACATCTGGAGCACGGCCCCGCTGACCGCCTGGGGATTGGCGGCGGCCAGGCCGAGGAGGACAAAGCCCATGTGGCTCACGCTGGAATAGCCGATGACAAACTTCAGGTCCTGCTGCACCAGGGCGACCAGCCCGGCGTAGACGATCCCGATCACCGCCAGCCAGGCGATCGTGGGCTGCCAGAAGGCAAAACCGATCGGAGAAAGCGGCAGGGCGACCCGCAGGCAGCCATAGGCTCCGAGCTTCATCACGACCCCGGCGAGCAGCATCGAGGCGCCGGTGGGGGCGGCCACGTGGCCGGTCGGCGCCCAGGTGTGCAGCGGAAAGATGCCGGCGAGGGTTGCAAAGCCGAAGAAGACGAAGGCAAAGACCACGATCTGCTGCTCCCGCGGCAGGATGGCGGCGGCCCGAGCGAGCTCGGCCCAGCCGAAACCGGGGGCGCCGCCCGCGGCATAGACCCACAGCAGCCCGGCCAGCACCAGGGCGCTGCCCGCGAAGGAATAGAGGGCCAGCTTCATTGCGCCGTAGCCGCGGTTCGTCGAGCCCCAGATCGCGATCAGGAAATATTTCGGGACGATGGCGATCTCATAGAAGACAAAGAGCAGCAGCGCGTCCGCGCTGAGGAACACGCCGTAGACCCCCGCCACCAGGATCAGGAAAAGGGCGAAGAATTCCCCCGCGCGCTCCGTGATGTTCCACGAAAAGAGGATGCCCGCGGTGGCCGCGAGGCCGGTCAGCACCAGCAGCGTGAGGCTGATGCCGTCGACGGCGAGGTGGCAGCGGATGCCCAGCGAGGGGATCCAGGGGAGGTCGACGAGCGTTTGCAGCCGCGGACCGGGGACGAAGCGCGTCGCGGCCGCGAGCGTCAGCCCCCAGGATCCGGCAGCCGTGGCCAGCGCCGTCCACCGCGCGGCGCGGGCGGAGCGCCGGCCGGCGGCGAGGGCGAGGACGGCGCCCGCCAGGGACAGGAGAATGGTCCAGGGCAGGAGGCTCATGGCAGCGAAAGGTGGCCGGCCCACAGGGTGATGAGCGGGTTGAACAGCCCGGTCAGGAGCTGCGGCAGGACGCCGAGGATCAGTATCAGGGCGACCAGGGGGACGAGGACGGCGAAATCGAGGCCGCCCAGGTCGGGAAAATTGCCGGCGGCCACGCCCGCGCGCGGCCCGTGGAACACCCGCTGCCAGAAGGTCAGCAGGAAATACGCGGTCGCGAAGAGGCCCAGGCAGGCGACCGGCGCCGCCCAGGCCTGCAGGCCCCACACGCCGCGAAAGATCAGGAATTCGCCCACGAAGCCGTTGAGTCCCGGGAGCCCGAGGGAGGAAAACATCGCGAGTCCGCACAGGCCCGCCAGGACCGGGGCCGCCGTCCGCACCCCGCCAAAGTCACCCAGCCCGCGGCGGCCGGAGGCGCGCGCCTCCAGGACGCCCACGCAGTAGAACAGCGCGGCGGCCGAGATGCCGTGATTGAAGATCTGGAGGAGGGTTCCGCTGAAGGCGGCCGCCGCCGCGGCGCCGGCCGGCGGGGTGCGCCCGCTGGCGGCCGAGACGGCAAACAGCGCGAGCAGGCAGTAGCTGAGGTGGTTGACCGAGGAGTATGCGACCATGCGCTTCAGGTCGGTCTGGCGCATCGCGGAATACGCGCCCAGGACGACGCCGCCGAGCGCCAGCCCAAGGAGGGGGCCCGCCGCGGCATGGAGCTGCCCGGGAAAGAGCGGCCAAAGCAGGCGCAGGAAACCATAGACCCCCATCTTGGACATCGCCCCGGTGAGGAACATCGAGACGCCGGTCGGGGCCTCGGCGTACGCCGCCGGCAGCCAGGTGTGAAAAGGAAACAGAGGCACCTTCACGGCGAACCCCAGGAGGACGCCGACAAACACGGCCTGCGGCCAGAAGCCGCCCAGTGCGGCCAGCCGGGCGGCCAGCGTGCCGTCGGCCCCAAGGCGAGCGAGCTCGACAAAGTCGAGGGTGCCGGTGGCGGCGAAGATCGCCACGAAGCCCAGGAGAAGGAACGCGCTGCCCCCGACGGTGTAGATCACGAACTGGTAGGCCGCCCCCGCGGCGCCGGCCCCGCCCCACAGCCGGATCAGGAAATAGGCCGGGACGAGGCTCAGCTCCCAGAAGATGAACCAGTGGAAGAAATCGAGGGCGAGGAAAACGCCGAGGGTGGCCCCCTGCAGGAGGAGGAAAAGCAGCCCGAAAAGCCGCGGATCGGGCACGGGCCGCCACGAAGCGAGCAGCCCGAGGGGCGCCAGGACCCCGACCAGCAGGACCAGGAGCAGGCTGAGCCCGTCCAGCCCCAGGTGATAATGGACGTGGAGCGAGGCGATCCAGGCGTGCCGCTCGACGAACTGATAGCCGGTGGCCGCCCGATCGAACGAGCCCAGGAGCGCCAGCGCGAGCACCGGGGTGCTGAGGCTGAAGGCGAGCGCCAGCCCGCGGCTGGCGCGGGCGCCCAGCCGCGGGCTCGCGGCGAGCAGGGCGGCCCCGAGCCATGGGAGGAAAATCACCAGGGAAAGGACGGGCCACGCGTTCATCGGCCGCCTCCCAGCAGCGCCAGCAGCGCCAGCACCACAAACCCCACCGCCAGGACGCGAAGGTAGCCATGGGCTTCCCCCGTCTGCGCCCGGGAATAGGCCCGGCCGACGCCCCGGATCCGGGCGCTGCCCGCGTCAAACCCGGCGTTGAGGCCGGCCGAGTCCGCGGCGGAGTTCGCGGCGCCCGTGCGTTCGCCGAGTCGCGCCAGCATCCGCACCGACGCGTCCCAGACCCGGCTGTCCAGGAAATCCGCCAGCCTCGCCGCGAAGGCGTGGAGGCGGCCGACCGTGGCCGCGTAGAGTTCGTCGAATTTCATCCGGGCGCCGAGGAAGGCATAGAGCCGGGGAGCGGCGGCCGCGAGGGGATCGGGCGCCGCGGCGGTGGTCCGCGGCCGGCGGCCGTAAAGCGCCCAGCCGGCGGCCAGCCCGGCGGCGACCAGGAGGATGGACAGCGCCATCAGGCCGCCACCCTCGAGCAGCGAACGAGGGGCGATCCTCGTGCCCGTGAGCCGGGATTGCAGCCAGGGCCAGGCGGGAGTGCCCAGGAACCCGAGGGCGATCGCCCCCGCCGCCAGCCCGATCAGCGGGCCGGTCATGGACGGGGGGCTCTCGCGGGCATGGGCGGCGTCCGGGGAACGCGCCGCGCCCCCGAAGACCTCGCACATCAGCCGGGTCATGTAGAAGGCCGTGAGCGCGACCCCGGCCAGGGCGGCGCAGAGTGGCAGGCTCGAGACGCTCCATTCCGAGGCGGCGCGCACGATCGCCTCCTTGCTCCAGAACCCGGAGAAGAAGAAGGGCACGCCGGACAACGCCATCATCCCGACGGCAAACGTGGCAAAGGTCGTGCGCAGCGGGCCCCGCAATCCGCCCAGGCGGCGGATGTCCTGCTCGTGGTGCGCCGCGTGAATGACCGATCCGGCCCCGAGGAACAGCAGCGCCTTGAAAAAGGCGTGGGTCAGGAGATGGAAGATCGCCGCCACCCACGAGCCCACGCCCAGGGCCAGCATCATGTAGCCGAGCTGGGAAATCGTCGAATAGGCCAGGATCCGCTTCAAGTCATGCTGGGCCGAGGCGATCATGGCCCCCAGCAGCGCGGTGATGGCGCCGATCCCCGCCACGACGGTCAGCGCGTGGAACGGCACCCCGGCCAGCGCCTGGTCGGCGGCCATGAGCGGGTAGATCCGCGCGATGAGGAACACGCCGGCGGCCACCATGGTGGCCGCATGGATCAGCGCACTGACGGGCGTCGGGCCCTCCATCGCATCCGGCAGCCAGACATGGAGGGGAAACTGCCCGGATTTGCCGGCGGCGCCGCAGAAGATCAGGAGCCCGATCGCGGTCGAGGCCGCCAGGCCTCCCGCCACCCCCGGCGTCGCCAGGCCCGCGAGGACGCCCGCCTCCAGGACCCCGTGGCCGCCGTCGTAGAGGAGCAGCGAGCCCGTGGCGTCGTAGAGCCAGACCAGGCCGAGGAGCAGGCCAAGGTCGCCGATGCGCGTCACGAGGAACGCCTTCTTCGCGGCGGCGGCAGCGGCCGGCCGGTGAAACCAGAAGCCGATCAGCAGGTAGGAGGCCACGCCGACAAGCTCCCAGCAGATGAAGAGCAGGAGCAGGCTGTTGGCGACGATGACCCCGAGCATGGCGGCGGCAAACAGGCTCAGGAAGCAGAAGAACCGGGTGAAGTTCCCGTCCTCCGCCATATAGCCAAGGCTGAAGACGAAGATCAGGAGGCTGACGAGGGAAACCATGACCGCCATGAGCGCGGTGAGCGGATCGAGGAGCCATCCCAGCCGCACCGCGCCCTCGCCGAGGGCGAACCAGGTGAAGTTCGCCACGCGGTGGGCCGCGGGGTCCGCCAGGGCGAGACACAGGGCCCAGCCGGAAACGGCCAGCGCGCCCAGCATGGCCGCAATCGCCGCGCCGGCGGCGAACCGCCGGCCCCGGCGGGGCGTCACCGCCGCCAGCGCCGCCGCGACGAGCGGCAGGGCGGGGATCACCCAGAGGTGCTCGAGGAGCGGCGGCATGGCTCAGCCTTTCAGGCGGACGGCCTCCGCCAGGCGGATGTTGTGCTGGTGCCGGTAGATCGCGATGACGAGCGCCAGGCCCACGGCGGTCTCCGCCGCCGTGACCGCGATGGCGAAGATCACGAAGAGGACCCCGGTGCCCGCGGCGGGAGCGGGTCCAAAGCGCCAGAAGGCGATGAAGTTCAGGTTGGCCGCGTTCAGCATCAGCTCCAGGCCGAGGAGGACGATGATGCTGTTGCTGCGCCCCAGGGCGCCCGCGAGGCCGACGGCGAACAGCACGCTCGAAAAGCCGAGGCAGAGCTGGAGGGAACTCATCGCCGGTCCCCCGGTTCAGCCGGCCCGTCGCGGGCGGCCAGCACCACCGCTCCCAGGATGGCGACGGTCAGCAGCACGCCCACCACGAGGAGGGCCGCCGCCTGCGGGCCCATCAGCTGGTCGCCGATCTGGCCCACGGTCAGGACCGGCGGGAGGGCCGGGCCGGGGGGGAATGCGGTGCGGCCCACGGTCACCAGCAGGACGGCCGCGACCGCGGTCCCGGTCAGGATGGCATAAAAGGCCCGGCCGCGGGCGGCCGGTTCCGGCGCGAGGTCGTCGCGCGAGCGGCGAGTGAGCAGCACCGCGAAGAGGACCACCATCGAGATCGCCCCGACGTAGATCAGCACCTGCGCAAAGGCCGCGAATTCCGCGCCCGCCCACAGGAAAAAGGCGGCGACTCCCGTCCAGCTGCCGGCGAGCAGCAGCACGCTGTGCAGCAGGTTGCGCCGGCTCAGGGCGGCGACGGCGGTGCCGACGGTAAAGAGCGCAATGGCGATCAGGGCGGCATTCATGCGTAGCGGTAGGCGCGGGGGCCGAGGCCGGCCCCCAGCCGGCGGCCCAGGAGGAGGAACGGCCCGGCCACCAGGGCGAGGGCCACCGCCCAGCGGAGAAGCTGCAGGGAACCGGCCCACGGGCCGCTCAGGACCCAGAAGGCGGTCGTGCCCAGGTTCACCAGTGCCAGCGGCACGAGGAACTTCCAGGCGAACCGGGTCAGCTGGTCGATCCGCAGGCGCGGCAGCGTGGCGCGGATCCAGATGAAGCCGAAGAGCAGGAGGAGGATCTTGGCGGCGAACCAGGCGTACGAGGGGACGAACCCGAGGAAGGGCAGGGGCGCCTGCCAGCCGCCGAGGAACAGCGTTACCGCCATGCCGCTCAGCGCGCACATGCCGAAATACTCCGCCATGAAGAAGAGGGCATACTTGAAGCCGGAATATTCCGTGAGGTGCCCGGCGATCAGCTCGCTCTCCGCCTCGGGCAGGTCGAAGGGCGAGCGATTGGACTCGGCCAGCGCGGAGACCATGAAGAGGACGAATCCGGCCGCGCCCCAGGGGGTGAACACGAGCCAGTGGGGGAGGAAATGCCAGCGCCAGCCGGCCTGGGCGGCGACGATGCCCGTGGTGGAGAGCGTGCCCGTGACGAGCACGACCGGGACGAAGGAGAGCAGCAGCGGCAGCTCGTAGCTGATCAGCTGGGCGAGCGCCCGCATCGCGGCCAGGAGGGCGAACTTGTTGTGGCTGGCCCAGCCGGCCATGAAGACCGCCAGCTCCGTGCCCGCGCCCGCGGCGAAGAAATACAGCACGCCGGCATCGAGCTCGACCGGCACGAGGTGGCGGCCGTACGGGATCACCGCGAAAGTCAGCACCGAGCAGGCGATCAGCGCGACCGGCGCCAGGAGGTGGAGCACGGGGTCGGCGTCCCGCGGGACAATGTCCTCCTTGGTCAGCATCTTGATCCCGTCGGCAAAGGGCTGCAGCAGCCCGAACCAGCCCGTCCGGTTCGGGCCCGGGCGATTCTGGATGCGCCCCAGGACCTTCCGCTCCGCCAGCGTCAGGAAGGCGAAGAGGAGGCCGGCGACGGCCAGCAGGGCGGCGATGATGAGGAGGCTGTTCGCCATCCAGCGGGCCGGCTCGGGCAGGAAGGCCAGCAGCCAGTCGCGCAGCAGGCCCGGGGCGCGCTCCAGGATCGGTTCGGCGGGGGCGGCGGCGGCGTTCATGGGGCGGGGGCGCCGGGGGCCGGTTTGGGCGCGGCCTTCGCCGCGGCGGCGGCTCGGGCCTTCTCCTCGGCAACCCGGCGGTCGGCCGCCAGGCGATCGTCCACTTCCCTCGCCTCGGCCAGGCGGATCTGGCGAAAATAGCTGTTGGGCTTGGCCAGCGCCTCGCGGCCGTGGACGAGCCCGGCAAACCGCTCGGTCGCCGCCAGCTCGAACACCTGGTCCATCTTGATGGCGTCGAAGGGGCAGACCTCGACGCAGATCTGGCAGCCCATGCAGACCGACAGATCGATGGCGAAGACGGCCGGATAGAGCTGCAGCTTGCCGTTGGCGTCGGTCTTCCGGTCCTTGCTCTTCTCAATGTAGATGCACTGCGGGGGGCATTCCTTCTCGCAGATCTGGCAGGCGACGCACCGGAGCGTGCCCATCGGATCGTCCGCGTTTTCGCTGATGAGGAACGGGAAGTTCCGGTAGGCCTCCGGCAGCGCGGTCCGCTCCTCGGGATACTGCGTGGTCACGAACCGCCGCGGGTCATGGAAGCTGCCCAGGAAGTTCCGGGCGGTGACCGCGAGTCCCTGGAGCAAGCCGGTGCCGAGCATGGGGGTGGGGGGGGTCAGCGGTCCACTTCGCCGAGGACGATGTCGATGCTCCCGAGGATCACGACCGCATCGGCGATCGAGTGGCCGAGGCAAAGGTCCTCGAGGATGGTGAGGTTGATGAAGGAGGGGGGACGCACGCGGTAGCGGTAGGGGTTAGGCCCGCCCTCGCTGATGAGGTGGAACCCGATTTCCCCCTTCGGGCCCTCGATGCGGCTGTAGACTTCGCCCGGCTTGGGGCGCAGGCCGCGGAGCCGGGCCTTCGGGTCCATGACCGGGCCGGCCGGGATGTCGCGGAAGGCCTGCCGCAGGATCTCGATCGACTCCCGCATCTCGAGCACGCGGACGAGGTACCGGTCGTAGGTGTCGCCGTGGGCGCCGAGCGGCACGCGAAACTCGAGGCGCGGGTAGACGCCGTAGCCGTCGACCTTGCGCAAGTCGTACGGCACGCCCGCGGCGCGCAGCATCGGGCCGGTGATGCCCGCGCTGATCGCGAGCGCCCCCGGAAGGACGCCGATGCCCTGGGTGCGCGCCATCAGGATCTCGTTGCCCGTGAGCAGGGCCTCGTACTCGTCGAGAAACCGGCCGTAATTCTCCGCCACGACGCGGGCCGCCAGCAGCCAGGCGGGAGTGGCGTCGACACGGCAGCCGCCGAAGCGCTGGTAGTTGCACATCATGCGCGAGCCGCTGAGCGACTCGAAGAGGTCGAGGATCTTCTCGCGCTCGCGGAAGGCGTACATGAGCGGGGTGCCGCTGGCCCCGCTGTCCTGGAGGAGGAACCCCGCCAGGCAGGTGTGGTTCAGGAGGCGCGTGAGCTCGGCCAGGATGACCCGCAGGTATTCCGCCCGCTCGGGCACCGGCTGGCCGGCCAGCTTCTCGACGGCGAGCGCATAGGCCCAGTTGTTCGACATCGAGCAGAGGTAGTCGAGCCGGTCGGTGTAGGGCATCGACGCCAGGTAGGAGACGCCCTCCGCGATCTTCTCGTGGTTGCGGTGGAGATAGCCGAAGACGGGCTTGAGCCTCACGACGGTCTCGCCGTCGAGGGTGGCCATCATGCGAAAGACGCCGTGAGTGGAGGGATGGTGGGGCCCCATCGAGACCTCGAGCAGGTCGCCGCGGAACTCGTCGCGCACGGCCCGGACCCGCGGACCGGGGGAGGGCCCCGGGGGCAGGCGGTCGGCGGCGATCATGGCCGGCGCTCCTCGCCGGCCGGGGCGGCGGCCGGAAAATGGCGCCGGGCCTTCGCGAGCACGTCGCCATGGGGGGTGGGCTCCCACTCGTAGTCGTCCGGCTCGACGTAGTCCTTGCGCATGGGGTGATCCTTGAATTCATCCCACATCAGGATGCGGCGCAGGTCGGGATGCCCGGCAAAGACGAGGCCGAAGAGGTCGAAGGCCTCGCGTTCCTGGAATTCGCACGAGCGCCAGACCGGGGTCAGCGAGGGGACGGCGACCTGGTCCGTCCGGTTCGCGGTGCGCAGGCGGAGGATGACCGGGCCGTGCCGCTGCGCGATCGAGAACAGGTGGTAGACGGCCTCGAGGTAGCCGCGGGCGGGCCAGTCGACGCCGGTCACATTGGAGCAGAAGTCGAGCCCGAGGGCCGGATCATCGCGGAGAAACTCGGCGATCGCCCGGGCGTGGGACGAGTCCACCAGGAGCGAAGGCTGGGCCGCGGGTCCCGGATTGGCGATCACCTCGACCGCGGCGCGGGGAAACCGGGCCAGGAGGCGGTCGCGGATCTGTTCGGGCGTTTCCATGGTCGGGGCGGGGCTAGGCTCCCCCCCGGTGGACGGGGGCGGGCGGGTGCCAGCGGGCCGGGTCCTGCGGCGGCACGAGGTCGTGCTCGCCGAATTCCGGCACCACACACTCGTCCAAGGCCGCAGGCTGGAGGTGGCGGGGCGCGTCGGGCCCGGAGATCTTCTGGGAGCGGATCTTGTCCTGCAGCTGCATCAGTCCGTGCAGCAGCGCCTCGGGCCGCGGGGGGCAGCCGGGCAGGTAGAGATCCACGGGAATATAGCGGTCGATCCCCTTGAGGACGTTGTAACCCTGCTTGAAGGGCCCCCCGGAGATCGCGCAGGCGCCCATTGCGATGCAGTATTTCGGCTCCGGCATCTGGTTCCAGAGGCGCACGACCTGCGGGGCCATCTTCTTCGTGACCGTCCCCGAGACGATCAGCAGGTCCGCCTGGCGCGGCGAGGGCCGGAACACCTCGGAGCCAAAGCGCGCGATGTCGAAGCGCGCCATGGAGGCGGCGATCATCTCGATGGCGCAGCAGGCGAGCCCGAATTGCAGCGGCCAGACCGAGTGGCTGCGGCCCCAGTTGTAGAGCTCCTCCAGGCTCGTGAGGAGGATCCCCTGGCGGCGCAGCTCGGCGCGCTCGTCATCGGTCGGCGGCGGGGGAAGGAGGGCGGGTTCGCTCATGTCAGCTCCATTCGAGGTGCCCGCGCTGCCAGGCCCAGACGAGGCCCTCGGCCAGCAGGAGGAGGAACGCCAGCATGGCCAGCAGGGCGCCCGCCGGCAGGGACGTGAAGACCACGGCGAACGGGAGGAGGAAGAGGACCTCGACGTCGAAGACCAGGAAAAGGATGGCGTACAGGTAGTAGTGGGCCGGGAACTGGATCCACGAGTCTCCCGTGGGCGCGACGCCGCATTCGTAGATGGCCTGCTTGGTCCGTCCGGGCCGGGCCGGCTGGAAGAAGCGGAACCACAGCTGCGCCACCGCCAGCAGCCCCAGGGGAAACGCCACGGCCGCCGCCAGGAGGACGGCCAGGAACGCGTAGGGATGGGGGTGCATGGGACTGGGGCACATCCTACCCCGGAAGCGCCATCCCTGGCTCGACGCATCTTGGCGGAAGATGCGCATTTATTGCCCAAGGAGGCCGGCGCGCCTCCCCGCCTCCCGGGTCACTGCCTCACATTGATCGAGAAACTGATCTCGCCGGATCCGCGCGGACCGTCGTACTGCAGCTGGGCGGTCCAGTCTCCCCCCATCGCGGGGGTGACCTTCGCCCGATAGCGCCCGATTCCGCCGCCGGGGACGATCGTGCTGCCCGAGTGCATGACCATGCCCGGCATGTTCATGTCCAGGGCGAACTTGACCGTTCCCACGTCAACCGGGGCTCCCGTGCCCGCATCGCGAAAGGCGATCAGGAGTTCGGTCGCGGCAACCCGGAGATCGCCCTCGGGATGGTAGAAGTCGACCGTCAGGCCGTTGGCCGTCCGCGAAGCCAACGGCGGTCCGGCCACGGCGGCCGCCGTGGCGGACGGGGACGGCGCGGAGCGCCCCGGCCACCAGTAAACCGCCGCCGCGGAGGCGAGCGCGAGAACCAGCACCGCCGCGCCGGGGAGCCGGCGCCGTCCGGCCGGATCGCCCGCGGCCGGCCGCTCCGGGGCGGGAGCCTCGGGTCCGCGCGGGTCGGGCAGGTGCCGGCGCCGCCAGAGCATGTAGATCGTGGGATAGAGCAGGAGCTCCAGGATGGCGGAGGTGACAACCCCGCCGATCATCGGGGCGGCGATCCGCTTCATCACGTCGGCCCCGGCCTGGGTCGTCGGCGACCACATGATCGGCAGCAGGCCGAACAGGATCGCGCAAACGGTCATGATCTTCGGCCGGATCCGCTGCACCGCGCCCTCGATGATGGCGTCGTGCAGGTCGGCCGGGGTGTTCAGGCGGCCGGCCGCGTGGAACTTGTCCCAGGCATGGTCGAGGTACAGCAGCATGACCACGCCGGTTTCGGCATCCAGCCCGGCGAGCGCGATCAGGCCCACCCAGACCGCCACGCTCAGGTTGTAGTGCAGCAGGTACAGGAACCAGAACGCCCCCACCAGGGAGAAGGGCACGGCCAGGAGGACGATGGCGGTGCGGATCACGGACTTCGTGTTGAGGTAGATCAGGACGAAGATGATGAGCAGCGTGAAGGGAATCACGACCGCCAGCCGCTGCTCGGCGCTCTTCAGGTACTCGAACTGGCCCGCCCATTGGATGTAGTATCCCGGCGGAAAATGGACGCGCTCGGCCAGGCGCGCGCCGGCCGCCGTGACGTATCCGTCGATATTGGCGGTGGTGACATCCACGAAGACGAACCCGACCAGCTGGCCGTTCTCGTTCCGGATGGACGGCGCCCCGGTATGATAGGCCAGGTCCGCCAGCTCGCCCATCGGCACCTGGGCGCCGGTGGGCGTGGGCACCAGCACCCGCCTGAGGGCGTCCAGGTCGTCGCGATAGTCGCGCGCGTAGCGCACGCTGATCGGATACCGCTCCCGGCCCTCGACCGTGGTGGCGATCGTCTTGCCGCCGATCGCGGTCTCGATGACATCGTTGACGTCCCCGACCGTCAGCCCGTACCGCGCGGCCGCCCGGCGATTGACGGTGAAGTCCAGGAAGTATCCGCCGGTCGTGCGTTCCGCAAAGACGCTGCGCGTGTCGGGCAGGTCGGCGAGGGCCTGCTCGATCTGGACCCCCAGGTTCTGGATTTCGCCCAGGTCGGGGCCGAAGACCTTGACGCCCAGGACCGAGCGAAAGCCGGTCGTGAGCATCTCCGTCCGGGTTTGGATCGGCATCCAGAAGATGTTGGCCAGGCCGGGCATCTTCAGCTTGGCGTTCATCTCGGCCACGATCCGGTCCCAGGTCATGCCCGCCCGCCATTGGGCCGGGGGCTTCAGGGCCACGACGGTCTCAAACATCGAGAGCGGCGCCGGGTCCGTGGGGGTCTCGGCCTGGCCGGCCTTGCCGAACACCGTCGCCACCTCGGGGATCTCCTTCAGCAGGCGGTCCTGGAGCTGCAGGATCCGGGTGGCCTCGCCGATCGACATGCCGGGCACCGCCGTCGGCATGAAGAGGATCGTCCCCTCGTTGAGGGGCGGCATGAACTCATTGCCCAGCCGGCGGAAGGGGATGACCGTGGCGGCGAGGATGACCCCGGCAGCCAGGAGGGTGGGCCAGCGGAACCGGAGGACGAAGTCCGCGAACGGCCGGTAGGCCCAGATCAGGAAGCGGTTGACCGGATTCCGGCGCTCCGGGGTGATCCGGCCCCGGACGAGGAGCATCATCAGCACCGGGACGAGGGTGATCCCGAGCAGGGCGGCAAAGCCCATCGCGAAGGTCTTGGTGAAGGCCAGCGGCTTGAAGAGCCGGCCCTCCTGCGCCGTGAGGGAGAAGACCGGCACGAAGCTCACCGTGATGACGAGGAGCGAGAAAAAGAGGGGCCGGCCCACGCTCCGGGCGGCGGCGATGATGACCTCGATGCGCTCGGCGTTGTCCGGCTCGCGCCCCCGTTCCTCCCGGAAGTGGTCGAGCTGCTTGTGCGCGTTCTCGACCATGATGATCGCCGCGTCCACCATGGCGCCGATGGCGATCGCGATCCCGCCCAGGGACATGATGTTGGAGCTCAGCCCCAGGGCGCGCATCGGGATGAACGAGAGCAGGATCGCGATCGGCAGGGTGATGATGGCCACCAGCGCCGAGCGCACGTGCCAGAGGAAGACCAGGCACACCAGGGCGACGACGATGCTCTCCTCGATGAGCTTCTCCCGCAGGGTCGCGATGGCGGCGTCGATCAGCTCGCTCCGGTCATAGGTCGGCACGATCCTCACCCCCGGGGGGAGGGAGGGGGCGATCTCCTTCAGCTTCTGCTTGATGCCGTTGATCACGGTCAGGGCGTTCTCCCCGTAGCGCATCACCACGATGCCCCCGACGGTCTCGCCCTGGCCGTTGAGCTCGGCGACGCCCCGCCGCAGGTCGGGGCCCAGGTGGACCAGGCCCACGTTCTTGATGCAGACCGGCGTCCCGTGGTCCACCTTGAGCGGGATGTCCTCGATATCGGCGAGGCTCCTGATGTACCCCCGGCCCCGGACGAAATACTCGGTGGACGAGACCTCGAAGATCTTCCCGCCGACGTCGTTGTTGGACAGGCGGATCCGGCTCACGACGTCGGCGAGCGGAATGCCGTAGGCGGCGAGCTTGTTCGGATCCAGGTCCACCTGGTACTCCTTCACAAAGCCGCCGACCGGCGCGACCTCGGCGACGCCCTTGACCGACTCCAGGGCGTACCGCAGGTGCCAGTCCTGGAAGGAGCGCAAGTCCGCCAGGCTGTGGCGCCCGGAATCATCCACGAGGGCGTACTCGAACACCCAGCCGACGCCCGTGGCGTCCGGGCCGATCATCGGGTTGACGCCCTCGGGCAGCGAGCCCCGGGCCGAATCGAGGTATTCGAGCACGCGCGAGCGGGCCCAATAGATGTCGGTCCCGTCCTCGAAGATCACGTACACGAAGGACTTTCCGAACATCGACTCGCCCCGCACGAACTTGACCTTGGGCGCGGCGATGAAGCGGGTGGAGATCGGATAGGTGATCTGGTCCTCGACCAGGTCGGGCGACCGTCCGTCCCAGTCGGTGGAAATGATGACCTGGGTGTCGCTGAGGTCGGGAATCGCGTCGAGCGAGGTGTGCACGAGCGCCCAATAGCCCCCGGCCACGGCCACGGTCATCAGCAGGAAGACCAGGAACGGATTGCGCGCGCTGGCGTCGATGATCCGCTCGATGAAGGTGGGGGGAAGGGGAGCCGGGGAGGTCATGGCGGGGCGGGGTTACCAGGACTTGAGCGCACCCTGCACCTTCGACTCCGCGTCGATGAGGAAGTTGGCGCTGGCCGCGACGCGCTCGCCCGCGGCGAGGCCCGCCGTGATGCGATCGTCGTCGCCATACTTTCCGCCCACCTGGACGAACCGGGGCTCCAGCTTGCCGCCGCCCCGGTCGACAAAGACGACATTGTGCGCCCCGGTCGGCAGGACGGCCGAGGCGGGAACGGTGAGTCCCTCGCCCTCGTCCAGCGCCAGCGCGACATCGACATAGCCGCCGGGCCGCAGCCGGGCCTCGGCGTTGTCGACGTCGATCCGCACCCGGCCGGTCCGCTTCACCTCGTCGACGAAGGGATCGATCACCGCGACCTTGCCCGGCAGCGACCAGCCGGGCCGGGCGGTGCTGGAGAGGACGACCGCCAGGCCGGGATGGAGGACGGGAAGCTCATTCTCGTAAAACTCGGCCCATACCCAGACGGAGGAGAGGTCGACGATGCGCACCAGCCGGTCCCCGACCGCCACGCGGCCGCCCTGGCGGACCCCGATTTCCGCCACGACGCCGCCGACCGGGGAATCGAGCTCGAGGTACGGGTCGGCTTGGCCCGCCCGCTCGATCGCGTCAATCTGCGCGTCCGCGATGTTCCATTGCCGCAGCCGGGCCCGCGCCCCCGCGAGCATGCGCCCGGCGTTCTCGACCGTGGCGGCATTTCCCTCGCGGCGGGCGTTGTCGCGCATCCGCAGAAGCTCGACATATTCGTTCTCGGTCGCGACCAGGTCAGGACCGTAGAGATCCAGCAGGACCTGGCCCCGTTCGACCCGGTCGCCGGGCGCGACCTTCAGGTCGCGCACATAGCCATCCACGCGGGCGACATAGTCCCATTGCCCGGAGGTCGTCGCGGCCACGAGGCCGGCGGCCCGCACGGTGCGCCGCAGGGGCTTGACCTGGGCGGTGGCGTAGGTGACGCCGATCAATTGCTGGCGGTCGAGGGGGATCGTGAACTCATGCGGCCGGTCCGGGCCGGAGCCGCCGTCCGCACGCGCGGCGAGCCCGGCGAGGGCGGAGAGGGTGAAGGAGAGAAGGAGCGTTTTCATGGGGAGTGGTCGGGAAGGTGGCTGTCGTGCGCGGAGGCGGGATCGCCCGCGAGGCTGAGCAGGGCGCCGCGATCGCGGCTGCCCGTGAGATAGGAGATTTCCGCCAGCATGCCCGCCTGGTCGGTGACCGCCTGGGCGAGGGCGAGCTCGTCGCCCAGCAGCAGGCGATGCGCCTCCAGGATGTCCTGGAAGGGCCCGAGGTTGTGCTCCCAGGCGGACTCGGCGCTGGCGAGCGTCTGCCGGGTGAGCGGGATCAGCTGGTCGCGGTAAAGCACGGCCTGGCGGCGGGCGGCGTCGAGGGCGATAATGTGGTGGTGCAGCTCCTCCCGGACGGAAAGGGCGTAGTCCGTCGCGGCGAACTCGCTCGCCCGGCGCCGCTGCTGGTCGCGCCGCCATTCGCTGTCGTACCGGCTGCGGTTGAGCCACGGCACGCTGAAACTCACCGTGGCCATGCCTTCCCGGAATCCGCCGTCGCCGCTGTACTGGCGGGCCTCGACGCCCACGCTGACGTCGGGCAGGCGCTGGCGGTGGGTCAGGTCGGCCGCGGCCTGGGCCGAAATGCTCTCCTGGCGCATCACCTTGAGCTGGGGCTCCGCCGCCAGGGCGGCATCGACCAGCCGGGCCGAATAGTAGAGCGGCGCCTCGAGGGGGGGCACCGCGACCTGCGGCCACGCGGCGTGGAGGTCCCGGTTGAGGAGGCGGTTGAGCGCGAAGGCGCTGTGCTCGGATTCCCGCTCCCGGGTCACCAGGTCGTTCCCGGCCATGGCCCGCGCCGTCTGGAGCTTCAGCCAGTCGACCTGGCTCGCCTGGCCGACGCGGTAGCGATGGTCGACCTCCGCCAGGGTGGCGTCCAGCCAGGCCAGATCCTGCTCCGCGACTTCCGCGACCCGGCCGGCGAGGGCCAGGTTGATCAGGGCCGCCTCGAGGTCGCGCCGCAGCTTCCGGGCCTCAAAGTCGCCGGCGAGCAGTTCGCGGGCGGCGTCGGCCGCCGCCACCTTGCGCATGAGGTCGGGCCGGCCGTAGAGGGGCAGCTTCTGGTCCACCCCGTAGATGAGATTGCCCTCCATGGACGAGGGGCTGCCGCGCGCAGTCGCGCCCCGCAGGCCGAAGGAGGCGGTGGGATCGTCCCAGGTGCGGACGGCGCCGAGGGCGGCGGCGGCCGCGTCCGTCCGCGCCCCGGCGGCCTGCAGTGCCGGGCTCGTGCCCTCGGCCTCGAGGAGCAGCCCGTCGATGAGTTCCGGGGTGATGGCAATCCGCTCGGGCACGGGCGCGGCGGCGGCCCGCAGCGCCGGGGGCGCCAGGGCCAGGAGAAGAGTGAGCGTGAAGGAAAATGCTTTCATGGCTGAACGGGTTAAGTACGGGCAAGCCGGGCGGAAACGCGCCGAAGCGCGGCGACACGAGCGGCCCGCGGCGACGCGCGGGCCCAATCCGACCGGGACGTCAGATAAGGAAGCTGCAGTGCGCCTTGAACAAAGGCACACGCGCCGGCGGCCCCGACGTGGGGGCGAGGGGCGGCCGGAGCGAAGCCGGGGCCGCCGCGAAGACACTGGAAAAATCGATCCCGGCCCGGCGGGCCGGCTGCGCCCGGCGTTGCGCGGGCGCGGGCGCCAGCCTCGCCATCGGCGCGGGATCCCCCGCCAGCGGGAGCGACGCCGCGCCGCCGCCGCAACCGGGCAGCCCGCACGAGCCCGGCGCCGCGCAGTGGCCGCAGCACTTCGGGTGCACCGCCCGCGCGTCGACCGCCGGCAGCCGCACCAGCAGGGTGCAGCAGAAGGCGAGAAGCAGGAATCGGCCGAGGCGCTTCATCGGGTGGCAGTCTGCGCCGTGGCGGACACCGCGCAACGATTTACCGGCGACCCCTCCCCGGCGCACGGGGGCGGGAGGGACGGCTGCCCGGCGGCCAGCCAGGCCCGGACCCGCCCGGAGAGAAAATCGATATAGGGAGCCTGGTCGTTCAGGCACGGGATCTGGGTGAAGGATTCCCCGCCCGCACTGAGGAAGGTGTCGCGGCCTGCGAGCGAAATTTCCTCCAGGGTCTCCAGGCAATCCGCGACAAAGGCGGGGCAGAGGACCAGCAGGCGGCGGACGCCGCTGGCCGGCAGCAGCCCGAGCACATGGTCGGTGAACGGCTCGAGCCAGGGCTCCCCCGCGAGGCGGGATTGAAACGCCACCGAATAGCGCGCGGCGCCCAGCCCGGCCCGCTCGGCCAGCGCGCGCGTGGTGGCGAAGATCTGCGCCCGGTAGCAGGTGGCGTGGGCCGGGGAGCACCGCGAACAGCAATCCGCCGCCCGCAGGCAGTGGGCGCCGGAGGAGTCGGCCTTGCGCATGTGGCGCGCGGGCAGCCCATGGTAGCTGAAAAGCAGGTGGTCGTGGGGCCGGGCCAGGTACGGGGCCGTCACCGCATGCAAGGCCTCGATGTAGTCCGGATCCGCGTAGAAGGGCTGGACGGCCTGCACCCGGATCCCGGGGGCCTGCCGGGCGAACTCCTCCTCGGCGCGCACGACCACCGTCTCCCACGATGACATCGCGTAGTGCGCATATTGGGGGAAAAGGAGCACGTCGGTGACGCCGTCCGCCGTCATCGAGGCCACCACCTCCGCGAGGGAAGGCCGGCCGTATCTCATGGCCAGGTAGACCGCGGCCTCCGCGCCCACCGCCGACTCCAGCTTCCGCCGCACGCTCGCCGAGGTCCGGATCAGCGGGGAACCCTCCGGCGTCCAGACCTTGGCGTACGCCTGCGCCGACCTCCGGGGGCGCGTCCGCAGGATTGAGCCCTCCAGCAGGAGCCACCGCAGCGGCGCCGGCAGGTCCAGGACCCGCGGGTCGCCGAGGAACTCCCGCAGGTACCGCCGGACGGCGGGAACCGACGGAGCCTCGGGCGAACCGAGGTTGATGAGGAGGACGGCGTGACTGGCCATGCCAGGCTTCAAGCACCTCGCCGGGGATAAAGCCCGCCAAATCGTCCCCGGCGCAAGATCTGCGCGATATAAGCCAAGACCCGCAGGGCCGGGCCGGGGCGCTTCTGCGAAACTGGCCCCGTCGCATTCACCGTCCCACCGCAACCACCGCATCCGCCATGGCCCATCCCACGCTGTTCCTCGTCGGCGCCACCCACCGCACCGCCCCCTTTGGATTCCGCGAAAGGCTCGCCCTCGGCCACGAGGCCGAGGCGGGGCTGGCCCAGGAACTGGCCAAGATGGGCTCCATCGGGGAATTTGCCGTCCTCAACACCTGCAACCGGGTTGAAATCTACTGCGTAGCCGCCGATGAAGGCGCCCCGGACCGCGTGGCGGCCGCCTTTTGCGCGCGCCAGCACGTGGCGGTGGCCGAATTCGGGCAGTTTGGCTTCACCCTGCTGGGCCGCGACGCCGTCCAGCACCTCCTTGAGGTCGCCTCGGGGCTGGATTCGCAGATCCTCGGCGAGACCGAGATCTTCGGCCAGGTGAAACGGGCCTACGCGACCGCCCAGGCCCGCGGCTCGGCCGGCGCGGTGCTCAACCGGCTCTTTCAGAAGGCCTTCCAGTCGGCCAAGCTCGTTCGGACCCAGACCGCCGTCTCCTCCGGGCAGGTGAGCGTCGCCAACGTGGCCGTCGACCTGGCCCTGGATGTCTTCGGCGACCTGGCCAAGGTCCGCGTGCTGCTGCTCGGCGCGGGTGAGATGGCCGAAAAGAGCGGCCGGGCCCTGCAAAGCCGGGGTGCGAGCCAATTTGCGGTGGCCAGCCGGCACCTGGAGCGCGCGGCGGGCCTGGCCTCCACCCTGGGAGGCGCGGCATTTCCCTTTGACGAGCGGGAAGCCCGGATCGCGGACGCCGACATCGTCGTCTGCTCGACCGCCTCTCCCGGCACGGTGATCTCGGCCCGCGCGGTGCGTGCCGCCATGGCAGCGCGCTCGGGCCGGCCCATGCTCCTGATCGACCTCGCCATGCCGCGGGACGTGGACGGGGACGTCTCCGGCCTGGACAATGTCTTCCTCTACAACCTGGACGACCTCGCCAAGGTCGCGGAGACCAACCGCCTGGCCCGGCAGGCGGAAGCCGAGCGCGGCCGGCTCGTCCTGGCGCCCCGGACCGATTCGCTCTGGCAGCAGGTTCAGATGCAGATCGTGATGGGATCGGAGCAGCGGAAACCCCGCGAGGCGGAGATCCCCGCGGCCGGACGCACCTATTTGCCCGTCGCCTTCGGCTGACGCCGCCCGGTCACGAGGCGTCGGGGACCGAACCGCCTGCGGCGGCGGCCAGGCGGGCGCCCGACTCCAGGCAGTAGCTGAGCGAAATGCCATCCCGGCCGGTTCCGCCAATATGGAGTCCCGGGGCTTCCGCCTCCATCGCCGCGTAGGCCGCCTCGCGCGGACCAAAGTCCAGCGTGTACTGCGGAATGGTCCGCGGCCAGCGGCGGAGGTGAGTCCAGACCGGCGCCGCGCGAATCCCGAGCAGGCTGGCCAGCTCCCGGCGCACGAGCAGCAGCAGATTCTCGTCGTCGAGTCCGGTCAGGGCAGGCTGCCGGGCACCGCCGACAAACGTGGTCAGCGCCACGTGACCCGCCGGCGCCCGGCCGGGAAAGAGCGTGCTCGAGAACAGAACCCCAAGGATGTCCCGCTTTTCCACCGCCGGGGCGAGGAGCCCAAAGCCGTCCAGTGGATGAGCCACCTCATCGCGGCGAAAGCCGGTGAAGACCGAGACGATCGGTGACTGCTCCATCGGCGGCAGGGCGGCAAGCCTCCGGGCGGCCGGAAGGTCCTCGAAGTGCACCCGCGCGAGGGCGTCCGGCGGCAGGGCGCAGACCACCGCCGAGAACTTCTCCCCCTCCGGGCCCACGCGTCCCGCGGGGCGCACCTCCCATTGGCCGGCGCTCCGCCGCACGGTATCGACGGCGCAGCCGAGCCGCAGCGCGGCGCCCAGCGGGCGGGCCAGGGCCCGCGGGAGCTCCTCCAGGCCGTCGGCAAAGGTGAGGATGCGGCCGCCCGGGCCGCCCGAGGCCTCGCGGCGGCTCAGCGCGCCGCGGATCAGCGAACCGTGGTCCCGCTCCAGGGCGTACAGCTTCGGAAAGGCGTAGCGCACCGACAGGCGCGCGGGATCGCCGGCATAGATTCCCCCCACCAGCGGATCGACCGCGTAGTCGAGGAATTCGCGCCCGAGCCGGCGCACGACGAAATCCTCCAGCGATTCCTCCCGCCCCGCCGGCCCGCGGCCGCGGAAGGGCTCGCCCAGCAGCCCGAGCTTTGCCCGCCAGGAGAACAGGCGGGTCGCCAGGAATGACGCCGGCGACGTCGGCATCGCCACGAGCCGGCCGCCCCGGACGATATAGCGATTCTTGGCCGCCGGGGCCGCATAGACCCGGTGCGGTCCCAGGCCGACCGCGGCGATCAGATCCGCCGCCGCCGCCGATCCCTCCAGCAGGGAGTTGGGCCCGGTCTCGTGCAGCCAGCCATCCGCCCGCACCGCCCCGATCACGCCGCCCACGTGGTTCGAGGCCTCGAACACGATGACCGGCACGCCCGCCCGCTGGAGATGCCAGGCGGCCGTGAGCCCGGTGAGGCCGGCGCCCAGCACCGCGACCGGCAGGCGAGGAGGGAGGGGAAGGGGGGCGGTGGCGTGGGTCATGGAAAGCGGTGCGACGGAGCGGGACCGCCCCGATCGCGTAGGGGATCGGGGCGGCAAGGGCGAGGGCGATCGGGGCCGTTCTATTTCGGCAGGGTGCGGACGTAGGCGACGATGGCCTTGATCTCGTCGTCCGACAGCTTGTCGGCAAAGGCCTTCATCTTGACCTTGCCGTCGGGCGCCACCTCCCCGCCCTTCAGGTGATCGAAGAGCTCGGCGTCGGTGAACGTCTTTTGGGTGGCGGCGTCGGTGAGGTCCTTGACCCCCAAACGCTTGCCGATCTTGGTGTGGGCGGCACCGTCCGCGCCATGACAGCTGGCGCAGGACTGGGTCCAGTTTTCTGCCGCGGTCGCGGCGCGGGCCAGCGGGGAGGCGAGGAGCAGGGCGGAAGCCGCTGCAGCGATGGTCTTGTGGGTATTCATAGGTTGTTTCTCCAAAGAGGACGGAGGACCCCGGGGTCGGCGGCCGTCAGTGCCATAGGCGCGAAATCATCGCGTACACGATCAGGCCGAGCAGGAAGAGGCCCGTGCCGAAGAAGAGGAAGCCCATCGCGCGGGCCGTCTGCTTGCGGCCCTCCCACTCGTCCTTGACCCGGTGGGCCTCGAGCTTCCCGGAGGCGACGAGCCGGTCGTACCAGCGCTTCCGCTCATGCAGCAGCTCGGTCTTGGAGATCCGGCCGGAAAAGATGACCGTGTCCATGGGGAACTTCTCGATCCGGAAGTGGGTGTTGAAGAAGTGGAAGGTGAAGATGAAGCCCGCCGCGAGCAGCGCCTCGTCGGAGTGCAGGATCAGGGCGATGTTGATGGCCCATCCGGGCAGGAACCTGGTGAAGAAGGCGGGGAACCACATGACCAGGCCCGATGCCCCGATGATGAAGATTCCCCAGAAGACGGCGAAGTAGTCGAAGCGCTCCCAGTAGGTCCACCGGTCGAACTGCGGCCGGGGGCCCTTGCCGAAGAACCACTTCTGGTGGGCGACAAAGTCGCGCCCGTCCTGCACCGACGGGACCATCGAATCCGGGCCGAACAGGGCGGTCCAGATCCGCCCCAGCCGGAGGCGTCCGGTCGCCGGATCGCGGAGCGCCCCGCGCTGGCGCCAGATCCCGGCGGCCAGGGCGGTCAGGTGCAGGCCGAAATAGACGAAGGTGATGATGGCGCCAAAATGGTGGAGGGCCCGGGCCACTTCCGCGCCCCCGAGCAGGTTGAAGATCACCTTGGCCCAGCTGGTGTAGTAGAACTTGAGCGGCATGCCGGTCAGGACGAGGAGGAGGAAGCTCGTCACCACCAGCAGGTGCAGGAAGCGCTCGAACGGGGTGAAGCGCGTGAACTGCTCGTCGTCCGCGCTGGCCTTGGTCTTGGCCTCCCGGAAGGTCTTCGAATCGTTGAGGTACAGGTAGACGGAGCGGACGATCCAAAGCAGGGTGTGCAGGCCGAAGAAGGCAAAGACGCCGATGAGGAGCGCCGTCATGCCGACGTAGACCCGGTGCAGCAGGCGGTAGTGGACAGGGTCGAGGGGATCGGCGTGGGGGCTGTACTGCGTGAACTTGACGCCGACCCCCGGGTGGCACTGCTGGCAGGTCGCCACGATCCGCCCCTGCGACAGGCGCGAGCGCGGGTCGGCCACCGGGAAAATGTCATGGTGGCCGTGGCAGTCGTAGCAGGCGGCGACGGCGGAGGCCTGGTTGGGCCGGCCGAGGGCCATCGCCTTGCCATGGTAGGTCTCCCGGTAGTGGGCGAGGCGGTCCTCGTGGCAGCGGCCGCACACCTCGTCGCTCGCCGCCTTGAAATCGGAATTCGCGGGATTCGCGATCTGGTGCGCACTGTGGCAGTCCACGCAGACGGGGCCGCGCGGGTCGCCCTTGGCGAGCAGGGCTCCATGCACGCTCTGGTTGTAGACCGACTCGATCCCGACATGGCATTGGCCGCAGGTGGTCGCAATGTTGGCGTGGTTCGTCCGGGAACTCTGGTCGACGCTCCGCTTGATGTCGTGGACGCCGTGGCAGTCGTTGCACGACGGGGCGAGGATCAGCCCCATTTCCAGGAGCGCCTTGCCATGGATGCTGTCCCGGTAGTTGGCCGGCTCCTGCGCATTGCCGATCTTGTACTCGGTGCTGAGCTTCCGGTCCCCATGGCACTTGGCGCAGGTCTGCGGGAGGTTGAGCTTGAAGACCGGCGAATCGAGCTGCTTAACCGGGACGATCTCGTGGGCGCCATGGCAGCTGACGCAGGTGGCCGCGCCCGAGGCGCCCATGGCGTGGCTCATGCCGTGGATGCTCGTGGCGTACGCCTGGGCCTCCTTGGCGTGGCACGAGGCGCACTGGGCCGGCGGCAGCTTGGCGTCGTGGGGGACCTCCTTGATCGAAACGTGGCAGTCGATGCACTGCAGCTTGCCGTGCACCGACCCGGAAAACTGGGCCACCCGAAGCACCTCGATCGCGGGATTCGGCTCCACGCCCTTCTCGCGCTTGTCGGCGGGCACCGCCTCGTGGCAATCGAGGCACGCCTGGTTGGGAATCGGATCGGCCGCGAGCCCGCGGAGTCCAAGGCCCAGGAGGCCCGCGAGCCGGAGCATCCTGGTCCACGGGTACGCACGGCATCGCATTGCCCGATACTAGCGGAAGCCACCGGCGGCGCCTCCTCGTCCCTTGTCGGGCGCTGCGCAGTTCTTGACCGCGCGTCGGCCGGGGGGCGGCGCCCGGCAAGGATGCGGCAACTTGGCCAAGATCCGCGCAGCGGGATTTTTGCGTCCCGGGCATAATGGGAATGGGGCAAACCCCGGGCAACCGGGACGCCGGGCCATGAGACGAACACCGCCATACCGACGAAGCTGCTGGCTGCTGGCGATCGCGCTGGCGACCGCGGCGATGGCCGTGCCGCTGCGCGGCGCCGGCTCCGACCAGGCCTGCCTCGCCTGCCATGGCAACCGCGGCCTGAGCACCGTGCGGTCCGGCCGCGTCGTCTCCCGGTATGTGGGCCCCCGCGAGCTCGCCGGCTCGGTTCACGCCTCCCTGGCGTGCGTCGATTGCCACGACGGCCTGGACGCGGGCGGGCAGCCCCACCGGCTGCCGGTCGCAGCGGTCGACTGCCGCAGCTGTCACGAGGGGCTGGCGAAGTCCCATGCCTTCCATGCGGCTTTCGCCGCCGTCCCGGCGGCGGCCGCGCCCGCGACCGACTGCATCGCCTGCCATGGCGGGCACGGCATCGCCGCCGCCACCGGCGCCCACTCGTCCTTCGCCGGGGCCAAGCTGGCGACCGCCTGCGGCCAGTGCCACGCCGAGGCCGCCCAGAACTACCTGAAGTCCGCGCACGGCGCGGCCCTGGCGGCGGGCCGGGCCGAGGCGCCGACCTGCCTCTCCTGCCACCTCCAGCCGGTGGCCGGGGGCGGCGACCCGCTGAAGCGCAAGCTCGCGCAATCGCAACTTTGCCTCAGCTGCCACCGCGACGACCGCCGCGTGCTGGCCGGCTCCGCCGTCAGCCGGGGCTTCATCGTCTCCTACACCACCAGCGCGCACGGGGCGGCCCTCGCCCGGGGCAATGCGGCCTCCGCCAATTGCGTCGACTGCCACCGGAGCCATGAGACGGCCGGCGCCCTGGCCGCGGGCTCGCGCGTCAATCTCCAGAACATCCCGGCCACCTGCGCGCGCTGCCATCCCGCCGAGGCCCGCGAGTACGGGCTCAGCGCCCATGCCGCGGCGCTGCGCCGCGGCTCGGCCGACGCTCCCGTGTGCACGACCTGCCACGGCGAGCACCAGATCCTCGACCCGGCCGACGCCAGCGCCCCGGCCTCCGCGCGCAACCTCTCGCAGATGGTGTGCGCCACCTGCCACGCCTCGGTCCGCCTGAACGAGCGCTACGGCCTGGCGACCGACCGGGTCCAGACGTTCGCCGACAGCTTCCATGGGCTGGCCACCCGCGGCGGGGCGGTGGTCGCCGTCAATTGCTCGAGCTGCCACGGGGCGCACGGCATCCGTCCGTCCTCCGATCCGCTTTCGCCCGTCAACCGGGCCAACCTCAGCCAGACCTGCGGCCAGTGCCATGCCGGGGCGAACGCGCGCTTCACCTCCGCGCCGGTCCACGTGACCGCGGCGCCCGGCGGCCAGGAACCCGCGGTCTATTGGATCTCGACGCTCTACGTCTGGCTGATCGTCGCGGTCGTCGGGGGCATGGCGCTCCACAACGGCCTCGATTTCTTCCGGAAGGTGCAGCGCAAGGTCCGGGTCCAGCAGGGCGCGGTCGCCGAGGAGGCGGTGCCGCACCGCCTCTACCTGCGGATGACGGCCCACGAGCGCACGCAGCACGCCGTCCTCGTGCTGAGCTTTGCCGTCCTCGTCGTGACCGGCTTCATGCTGCAGTTTCCCGAGGCCTGGTGGGTCCTGGCCATCCGGCACCGGATCGGCCACCTCTTCGAGTGGCGCAGCATCCTCCACCGGGTCGCCGGCGTCGTGCTCCTGGCCGCTGGCGCCTGGCACTTCGCCTACCTGGCGCTGACCGCCCGCGGGCGCCGGCTGTTCCGCGACCTGCTCCCGGTCCGGCAGGACCTCGCCGACGCCGCCGGCGTCCTCCGGTACAATCTCGGGCTCGCCCGGACCAAGCCGAAGTTCGGACGGTTCAGCTATATCGAGAAGACCGAATACTGGGCCATGATGTGGGGCTCCGTCGTGATGGGCGCCACCGGTTGCGTCCTCTGGTTCGAGAACACCTCGATTCGTCTTTTTACCAAGCTCGGCTACGACGTGTCCCGGACCATCCACCTGTACGAGGCCGTGCTGGCGACCCTCGCCATCCTCGTCTGGCACTTCTACTTCGTGATCTTCAACCCCGACGTCTACCCGATGAACCTGTCCTGGCTCACCGGCCGTCTGTCCGAAAAGGAAATGCGGGAAGATCACCCCCTGGAACTCGAGCGGCTCGAGGCGGAACGGAAGCTGGCCGAGGGAAAGTCCGCGCCGCCGACCGACCCTGCGGCGGGCTCCGACCTCTGAAGCCCGGCTCCGACCCGGCGGTGGAGAAGCCGGGAAGCCCGGGCTGCGCGGGTTTTGGCAAGAAACACGGGGCATTCACCGTTGCGTGGGCCGGCGCAGTGAAGTTCAATGGCGGCTGAATTTGCCATCCGCATGAACGAACCCGCCGCTTCTCCCGCCCCGGACGCCTCCCGTCCGGCCCTTTCCATCTGGCGCAACTGGATCACCTTTTCCGGCGTCGTCGTCGCGGGCGGCAGCCTGTTCGCCTTCCTGCTGCTGCTGACCCTGGACCTGACGGGGAGGGGAGCCAAGAACCCCTACCTGGGCATTCTCTGCTTCCTGGTGGCCCCGGCCTTCCTCTTCCTCGGCTTGGCGCTGGTCCTGGGCGGCGCCTGGCACGAGCGCCGGCGCCGGACGAGGACGCCGCTCGCCCACGCGCCCCGGGTCGCGATCGACCTGAATCGCCCGCGCGATCGCCGGATCCTGGTCTGGTTCATCTGCGGGACGATGTCGTTCCTCATGCTCACGGCCGTCGGCAGCTACCAGACGTTCCAATACAGCGAGTCGGTCCAGTTCTGCGGCGAGGTCTGCCACACCGTGATGGAGCCCGAATACGTGACCTACCAGCACGGCTCCCATGCCCGCGTGGCCTGCGTCGAGTGCCACATCGGGTCGGGCGCCGCTTGGTTCGTCAAGGCCAAGGTCAGCGGCACCTACCAGGTCTACTCGGTCCTCTTCAAGAAATACCAGCGGCCGATCCCCACCCCCGTGACCAACCTGCGGCCCGCCCGCGAGACCTGCCTGCAGTGCCACTGGCCGGAAAAGTATTCCGGCAGCATCGAGCGCACCAGCCACCATTACCTCGCGGACAAGGCGAACACGCCCTACACCGTGAGGCTGCTGGTCCACGTGGGCGGCGGCAGCGCGGCCACCGGACCGGTCGGCGGCATTCACTGGCACATGCTCGTCGACAACAAGGTCGAGTATTACGCATCGGACCCGCAGCGCCAGACGATCCCGTGGATCCGGCAGACGGCGCCCGATGGCCGGGTGACGGTGTACCGGACGCCCGATTTCAAGGGGGAGCCCGATCCCAAGGCCATCCGCCGGATGGACTGCATGGACTGCCACAACCGACCGGCCCACAAGTACGCAACGCCCGACGCCGCCGTGGACGAGGCGATGGATCTCGGCCGGATCGACGCCAGGCTGCCCTCCATCAAGCGGACCGCGGTCGACCTGCTCACCAAGCCCTACGCGAACCGGGACGCAGCGATGGCGGCCATCGGCAAGGCCCTGGCCGCCGCCTATCCGGGGCAGGGCGATCTCCCGGCGACCGTCGCCGCCGTCCAGACGATCTATCGCGATAATTTCTTTCCGGAAATGAGGGCCGACTGGAGCAGGTATCCCGACAACATCGGACACCTCGATTCAGCGGGCTGCTTCCGCTGCCACGACAGCAAGCATTCCGTCGCGGGCGAGGGCAAGCGCATGCTGACCACGGACTGCAACACCTGCCACACCATCCTGGCCCAGGGCAGCGGCGCCGACCTGGCCCGGGTCTCGCCCGCCGGCCAGCCGTTCAAGCATCCCGCGACCGACATCGAGGGGCTCGGCCTGAACTGCAACGACTGCCACAACGGGAAGAACCAGGAGAATTAGCCGGGCCGCGCAAGAATTGCGCAGGGTTGGGCAAGCCAGGCGGAGTCCCTCCGCCCGGTTTCGACGATGATAGCGGGGTAACGCCATGATAATCCCGCAAGTCACCGCCGCTCCCGTGCCCGCGCCTCCGATCGACCTCGATCTGATCCGCAAGTACTCGATCCCGGCCCCGCGCTACACTTCATACCCCCCGGCGACCAAGTTCACCACCGAGATTGACCGTCTCGGCCTGGAAAGGGCCATCGGGGCGGACAATGAGCGCGGTGCGGGACCCCTTTCCCTGTATTTTCACCTGCCGTTCTGCCGCTCGGCCTGCTGGTACTGCGGCTGCCACACGGTGATCACGCGGCGGACCGACGCGGCCGCCAACTACCTGGCGGAGATCGAGCGCGAGGTCGCCCTGACCGCCGCCCGGATGAACCCGGACCGCCCGGTCGCGCAGATCCACCTGGGCGGTGGCACCCCCACGTTCCTGTCCGCGGACGAGCTCCTTTGGCTCGGCTCCCTGATCCAGGAGAGCTTCCTCGTCAGCCCCGATTGCGAGTTCAGCATCGAGATCGACCCCCGCCACCTTACCCTCGAGCAGGTCGAGGCGCTCCAGGTCGTGGGCGTGAACCGCGCCTCGCTCGGGATCCAGGACACCGATCCGATGGTGCAGCTCGCCATCCACCGCTGGCAGCCGCCGGAATTGAACGTGCAGGCCGTGGGCTGGCTGCGAAAGGCCGGATTCGGCTCGATCAACGTCGACCTCATCTACGGCCTGCCCCTCCAGACCGTCGACACCTTTGCCCGGACCATTGATGAGGTCCTGGCGCTCCAGCCCGAGCGGCTGTCGCTCTTCAGCTACGCCCACGTGCCGTGGCTCAAGCCCCGCCAGCGGATCTTCGAGATTCGCGACCAGCTGCCGGCCGCCGAGGACAAGCTCGCCATGTTCGCGGTCGCCCACGCCCGGCTCACCGGCGCCGGCTACGTGGACATCGGCATGGATCATTTCGCCCGCCCCGACGACGAGCTCGCCGTCGCCCAGCGCAACCGGACCCTCCAGCGCGGCTTCCAGGGCTACAGCACCGCGGCCGGCACCTCGCTCTACGGCTTCGGCGTGTCCTCGATTTCGTCCACGGCCGATACCTACCGGCAGAACTTCAAGGAAATCGGCGAATGGGGCCAGGCCATCGCCAGCGGCCACCTGCCGATCGAACGGGGGCTCGTCCTGACGCCGGAGGACCAGCGGCGCCGGACGATCATCATGCGGCTCATGTGCGACCGGCGCCTCGACTACGCCGAGCTTTCCGCCGAACTCGGCCTCGATGTCGCGGCCGCCTATGCCGCGGAAATCTCCAGTCTCGCCGACCTCGAGGCCGACGGGCTCCTCGTGCGCGCCAGCTCCGGCCTGGCGATCACCCCGCGCGGAGCGCCGCTGCTCCGGGTGGTCGCAATGCGGTTCGACGCCACCTTTGTCGCCGGTCCGCGCCGCCATTCCCAGGTGATATGAATGGCATTCGCTCCGCCCCGGGGAACCTAATCTTCCGGGATCCCACTCTAAAGGTCGGCAATCCATGCGCGCACGCCGCCAAGCGGTGCGCAGATGGATGCCGTAACCCCTGGCACTATCCCGGCCAGCGGGGATGATTATTTTTCGCCCTCCCGACCCAAGCCTCAATTCGGTACTCCCATGAAACTCCTCCACCGCTGGTCCACGACCCATCTGATCTTCGGAGGCTGCGCGCTCTGGTCGCTGCTTCTGATCTCCTGCGTGACCGCCAATCGCACGGTGGTGATTCCGGGCACCGCCGTGCCCGGCGCGACCTACGTGGGCAGCAAGGAGTGCGTGCAGTGCCACGCCGCTGAGACGAGCCACTTTGCGACGGCGACCCATGCCAACCTCAAGCTGGCCGGCGCCAAGGTCGGCGACATCGGCTGCGAGGCCTGCCACGGTCCCGGCAGCCTGCACGTCGAGTCCGGCGGCAAGGCGGGCACGATCATCAACCCGCGCAAGTCGCCCGAGGCCTGCTTCCAGTGCCACCTCGACAAGCGGGCCGAGATGAGCCTCCCGCACACCCATCCGGTGCTGGCGGGCAAGATGAGCTGCGTCGACTGCCACGACGTGCACCAGGGCAACGCCACGCGGGGCGGGGGAGCGGCCCTCGCCGCCCAGACCGAGACCTGCCTCCGCTGCCACACCCAGCAGGCCGGACCCTTCACCTACCCGCACGGGGCCATCCGCGAGGAGGGCTGCACGGCCTGCCACAATCCGCACGGCACGGTCAACGACAAGATGCTCGTGGCCCGGGACGCCAACCTCTGCCTCCGCTGCCACCTGGCCATCCTCACCCCCGGCTTCAACATCGGGGGCTACAAGAGCGGCGGCGCCCATGCCAACGCGATCGGTTCGCGCCTCTCCGAGGGCACCTGCTGGTCGGCCGGCTGCCACGAGGATGTGCACGGCTCCAATGTCAACGCTTCCATTCGTCCCTAACCCTCTTCGGAGGTCCCCACCATGACCAAGGCTCACTTTCCCCTGCGTTGCAGCGCCGGCCTCATCGCCCTCGGAGCGGCCCTGGCCCTGCCCGGGCCCCGGGCGGCCGCGGCCGGCCCCTCCCCGGAGGCCGACGCCTTCCCCTCCTACGAAAGCTATGTGAAGATCTCCGGGCAGTCGCCCTGGATCTCCGGCGACTCGGCGGCGTTCGCGTCCCGGGCCGGGATGCCCACCGCCGGATCCGGCGGGATCGAGGATTTCTACTATGCCAAGGACCTTTCCGACACCCTCACGGTGAAGGCCAACGGCCGCGCGCTCGAGGGCGCGGACGACTACCTGGCCAGCCTCAATTTCGACAAGACCAACGTCGGGACCTTCGAGGCCGGCTATAAGCGCTTCCGGACCTTCTACGACGGCGTGGGCGGCTTCTTTCCTCTCTCCGACCAGTTCCAGAAGATGGGCCCCGAGCAGCTGCACGTGGACCGCAGCACCTTCTGGATCGCGGGCAAGCTGGCCCGGCCGGACGCGCCGGTCTTCACGATCAACTATCACGACGAGATCCGGACCGGGCAGAAGGATTCGACCGAGTGGGGCTCCATCATCAACCCGAACGCCGTGATCGTGAAGGGCGCCCTCGTCGGCAACGCGCTTCCGGCCAACACCCCCTTCATCAGCCCGAATGTCCTGACCCTCGACGAGCATCACAATATCGTCGACGGCAGCATGGTCGCCACCGTGGGCAAGACGACCGAGACCCTCAAGGCGACCGTCGATTGGGTGAACAACTTCGACACGCGCAACTACATCAAGTTTCCGAAATCCACCGTGATCGTCGATCCCACCGTCATGGTCAGCGACGACCAGGAGGGCCGCAGCACCACGAGCTACCAGCTGCTCAACCAGACCGAGACGAAGTTCTCCGAGCACCTCGCCCTGGAAGTCGGCCTCCGCTACACCCATGCGGCCAACACCAACGGAGGCAACTGGGTCACCCCCACCTACAGCGCCACCGCGAACGCGGTCTACAATGCCGGCACCGCCATCAACATCTATGGGACTTCCAAGGTCGACGACTATGTCGGGAACATCTTCCTCAAGTTCACCCCGACCAAGGACCTGTCGGCCGACCTCGGCTTCCGGGACGAGGCCAACGTGATCTCCAGCCGCGGCGGTTTCCAGACGACCTCGCTCGCCAGCGGGGCGACCACCATCGCCCCGATCAACATCACGACCGCCAATGACCTGACCTACTCGCACTACACCGACCATGTCGCCACGCCCGAGGTCTCCGTCCAATACCAGGGCATCGACCGCGTCAGCCTGTACGCCACGGTCGACAAGCGGATCGACCGCGGCAACCAGCACTGGGTGAACCCCTATGCCGCCACCACGGTCACCGGCGCGGGCGTCGTCACGGCGGCCAATCCGGCGCTGAGCTCCATCTTCTTCCAGCAGGCCAACCAGGACTACGATGACGCCAAGGTCGGCGCCAACTGGAACGCCTGCACGGCCTTCACCCTCCGCGCCGAGGTGTTCCGCAAGGACCATCAGAACCAGTTCATCGGCGCGAACGGCATCGTCGGCACCGCGAGCTTTGGCGGCCTCTACGCCACCGGCTACACGTTCACCGGGGCGGCGATCAGCGCCATCCTCCGGCCCTCCCCGCAATGGTCCTTCAATACCCGCTACCAGCCGCAGTCCGGGAACATGTCGGTGCTCGCCAACGTGGTCACCGGCGGCCTGGGCAGCGAGATCACCTCCGGGAAGGCCCGCGGCCAGCAGCTCGGCGAGACGGTCAACTGGACGCCCACCGGCAAGATCTACCTCCAGGGCAACATCAACGTGGTCTACAGCTACATCCAGACCGCCTATCCCGTCGTGGTGGTCTCCGGCACGACGAACATCCCTACGCCCATCCAGAACGCCAACAACAACTATGTCTCCGGCAGCGCCCTGTGCGGCTTTGTCCTCGACAAGGAGACGGACGCCCAGCTCCAGGGCAGCTGGCAACACGCGAACAACTACAATCCGCAGATCGCCACCGGCGGCCAGCCGTACGGCTCCAGCTTCCGGGAAGACAGCATCACCGCGGGCCTGAAGCACAAGTTCGGCGACCGCCTGATGGCGGAGGGCAAGCTGGGGTACCTGGAGCGGAAGGATCCGACGACCGGCGGGTTCACGAATTATCGCGGGCCGCTCGCCTACCTCGCCTTCACCTATTCGCTTTGATGGCCGTCCGAAATCCCGCCGGCGGGATTTCACCTCTTTTCGCATGCCAGGAACCAGCATGGCCCTCCGCCCGGCCGGCGCTCCCGCCCCGGTCCTCCTCGCCCTGCGCTGGACCGCGCGGGCGGGCAGCATCCTGATGACGGGCGTGCTCCTGCTCTTCGCCCTTGGCGAAGGCTCAAGTCACTCCTCGGTGAGCGCGCCCGAACTGTTGCTCTTCGCCTTCTTCCCGATCGGGGTGTTCCTGGGCATGGCGGTGGCCTGGTGGTGGGAGCGGCTCGGCGGGAGCATCACCGTGGCGGCCCTCGCCGGCTTCTATCTCATGCATCATCTCGCCAGCTCGCGGTTTCCCAGCGGCCTGGCTTTCGTCCTGATCGCCGCCCCGGGGTTTTTCTTCCTCGCGGCCGGGCTGCTGAGCCCCCGCGACCCGCGGGGTTCCGCTTTCCCCGGGCGACCCTAGCCGGACCCGGACGGCCTCAATGGCCGCCGCACTGGCACCCGGCGGGACCCGCCGCGGGCTCGGTGAGATGATCGATCGAGATTTCATCCGCCAGCGCGCATAGCGCCTGGTAGTAATCCTCGGGCTCGAGGCCCAGCACCGCGGCCCCGAAGGCCTCCGCATCCTCGTGGGAGGCGAAGGCGCCGTAGTTGATCGCCACCACCTGGTAGAGCGCCAGCAGGGGGACCCGCGCGGGATCGACGGAGAAATAGGGATGGATGCAGAGCCGATACCCGTCGTCCGGCTGCGGTCCCTTGGGCTCCGGGTAAGCGCATTCGTCCGGCTGCAGGGGACCGGCGTCGAAGACGAGCTCGCAGGGATACCGGACGCAGTCGCGATCGGCCAGGATCCGCTGGAGCTGGGCCCAGCCGATGGCGGGGCCGTATTTGGCGCGGATCTCCGCCCCCTTGGCCGCCACGTGCGCGGTGAGCGATTCCCGGGCGTCCTGGAGCGTGAGTTTTTGCGCCATGGGGCAGGCGTCCGGTCAAGGGGCCGAGGGTGACGGCGCTTCGTTCGCGCCGGAAAGCTCCCCCTGCAGGATCGGCACCGCCATCCGGAGGAAGACCGTGAAGCAGAGCAGTCCGAAGGCCCAGATCCCGATGCAGACCAGCGTCTCATTCAGGCTGGGCAGGTATTCCACGATCTGGCCGAGCGGCGTGGGGATGAAGCCGGGGACCACCAGGCCCATGCCCTTCTCGATCCAGATGCCCACAATGCACAGGCCGCAGGCCACGTTGAGCCACTTGAGGCGGCGGCTGAGCGGGAGCATGAGAAGCACCATCGCGGTGGCATTGAGCGCCACGGAGCTCCAGATCCAGGGCACGAGCGCGAAGTGGCCGCGCAGGCCCACGAACAGGTACCGCCACGAGGACACGTCGCGGTTGCTGTTGTAGAACGCGCTGAAGACCTCGTTGGCCAGGAGGAACATGTTGATGAGCATCGAGACCTGCACGATGCCCCGCAGGATCATCAGGCTGCGGTCCGAGATCATCAGGCGCTCCGTCATCCGCCAGTGGATGATCTCGCTCACCTTCGGGTTCAGCATGAGATGGCGCAGCGAATCCGCCGGCAGGCACAGGACCGCGGTGGCTTCCCCCGCGAAGGCGGTGGCGGCCCGCGGCGTGCCCGCCAGGGCGGAGACCTCCCCGAACTGCTCGCCCGGGCCGACGCTGCGCGTGATGCGGGAGCGGCCGCGCTCCTCGCGGCGGACGACGACATGGCCCCGGAGGACGAAGAAGGCGTCATTGTCCGTCGCGCCCTGCCGCAGCAGGACCTCGCCCGCGTCCGGATCCAGCACCGTCGCCCCCATCAGGCACACCCGCCGCTCCTCCCTCGAGACCGAGGCCAGCGCGGGCAGGTGCACGGCCAGGAGCTCAAGATCGTCCAGCGTGGCTCCGCGCCGCCGCGGATCCGCGGCCCGCGCGGCCTCGGGCGCCGCGACCGGCCCCTCGTCGGTGGACGTGACGGACCAGCGGATCACCTGCAGGGCCAGGATGATGAAGGCGGGCCCGGCCGTGAAGGCCGAGGCGAGAAACCGGGGACCGACGATCGAGGAATTCCAGAACGGCCGGCCGCCCAGCCCGACGTAGAGGAAGGCCGTGACCGTGTGAATCGAGATGGCCCAGACGATCGCCGTGAAGACAAAGGGCAGGTAGAACCACTTGGCCGGCTTGCGGTTCTGGTAGCGGCAATAGAGGAGATAGCCGCAGATATAGACGTTCAGCAGCAGGTAGCCGTTCAGCACCAGGACGTCCCAGCTCAGCATCGACCCCGGGAAATGAAAGACGCCGATTCCGGGGATCAGGTGCCAAAACCGGTCCGGGCGGCCCAGGTCCACGGTCACGAACGCGAGGCACATCAGGATCGCGGACACCGCGAACAGCTCGCCGAAGATCACCAGGTCGTGCAGGTCCTCGTTCTTGTAGATGTAGACGGGAATCACGAGCATCACGGCCGCGGCCGCCATGCCGACCAGGAAGGTGAAGTTGGCGATATACACGCCCCACGAGACCTGGTCGCTCATGCCCGTCGTCTCCAGGCCGGCGACGAACTGCCTGGCGTAGGCGTTGAGCCCGACGAGGCAGAGGGCGGTGAGCACCCCGAGCCAGGCGTAGTAGCGCCAGTCGCCGTCGAAGGCCACCCGGGTGCAGCGGAGCAGGAACCTGAGGTAATTCTTCATGGCCGGTCAGATGTCGAAGTAGTAGAAGAAGCGGGGGAGGGTCCCCAGCTCCTCCTTGAGGATCAGGACCCGCTTGTTCTTCAGGATCGACGAGACCTCGCTGTCGGGGTCGAGGATGTTGCCGAACTTGCGCGACCCGGTGGGGCAGACCTCGACGCAGGCGGGATACCGCCCGACCCGGGTGCGCTGCGTGCAGAAATGGCACTTTTCCATCACGCCCTTGTAGCGGGGCCGGTTGCCCAGGTAGGACATGTCGGGGTTGATCTGCTCCGGCGGGATCGAGGGCGTCGTGAAATTGAAGCGCCGCGCGAAATAGGGGCAGGCGGCCTCGCAGTAGCGGCAGCCGATGCACCAGTTGTAGTCGATCACCGTGATCCCGTCCGGCTCCTGCCAGGTCGCCTTGACCGGGCAGACCTTGACGCAGGGGGGGTTCTTGCACTGGTGGCACTGGACGGGCATGAAGAAGAATCCCGGTTCCGGCACGGACTTGGGCGCGTAGTCGTGGTCGCCCTTCTCCATGTCGAAGGTGCCGTCGTTGGGCATCTTGAGCACGCGGATGTACTGGATCTCCGGATTGCGGGACTGGTTGTTCTCGGCGACGCAGGCGTGCACGCATTTTCGGCAGCCGACGCAGCGGGTCAGGTTGAGGGCGTAGACAAACTCCACGCCGTTCATCGGCTTGAGGTCGCGGACGTGCGGCCGGATCCCGTACTGGCGCTGGACCTCGCCCTCGATCCGGGCCAGGACGTGCTTCATCTCCTCGGGCGTGAGCTCCTTGTAGTACTTCTGCAGGAACTCCTCGGTGGACCCGAACTCGCCCATCTTGCGCAGCGGGGCGAGCCCGGCGGCGACGGCCGCCACGCCGGCCGAGAGCGCCGTCGAGACCCGGAGGAAACTGCGCCGGGACATCCCGGATTCGTTCGGTTCAGAGGGCATGGGAGGGGGCGGGAACGGCCGCGGGGCGGGACAGGGGATGCAGCAGGTGGGGGCCGGGCATCGGAATGAGGCCCGTGAAAGCCGGGGCGTGGGGATCGTGGCAGGAGGTGCACTCCTCCCGGTTGATCGGGCCGGCTTTCCGGTCCCAATGGCCCCCGGTGCGCCCATGGACGCCCGCCTCCCAGTCGCGGTAGGTCGGCCCGTGGCAGCTGGCGCAGAGCAGGGTGGCCTGATCGAACTTCAGCTTGGCCCCGTCGGCGGTATGCAGCTGGTCGAGCTGGTCGCGGTCGTGGCAGTTGTAGCAGTTCTCGTTGCGAAAGTTGCGGCCGTGGGCCATCGCCAGCAGGCCCTGGTGCGCCGGGGGCGCGATGACGACGCCCGCCGCGTCATATTCCAGCTTCACCGGGTCGTTCGCGGGGTGGCATTCCGCGCAGTTGCGCATGCTGAAGATGAGGTCGGAGTGCTCCTTGGGGAGAATGATCCGGTGCTCGGCGTCGAACTTGACCTCCGGCGGGCTCTCCTGGTGGTGGCACGAGTAACAGGACAGCCCCGAGGTGTCGCCGCCGCTGCGCATCAGCTGCCCGGCCGAGACGCGCACGGTGCCCGGCGTGATGGCCAGGGCGTCCCGCGGCACGAGGGGAGGCCTGGCCGGGTTGGCCGGGCGGGCCGGGACCCGGGCAAACGCCACCGCCAGGACCACGAAGACGGCCGTGAGGCTGGCAAGCACGGCGGTGGTCTTCAGTTGCGGGGACATCGTGGAGTCGCCCAGCATAGCCGATCGCCGCGCGCCCGGCTGGTCATCGCTTGTGCGACTCGTTGCATATCTTGCCGGCGCGGCCTCCGCCCCCCGCAAGCCTCGCGCACTAATTCACAATAACTGCACGACCATTTACTTGGACAGGTGTCAGGGAGGTGCCGACGATGGCGGCCTTACCCGAAAATCCATCAATCCAGGAAGCCTCCCTATGAAATCCATCGCGAAATACCTCCCGCTCGCCGCTGTCATCGTGCTCGGTGGCGCCGCCGCCGCCTCGGCCGACATCCCGGAAAACTGGGCCAAGAACTGCGCCGCGTGCCATGGCGCCGACGGGGCCGGACACACCAAGGCCGGCCGGATGGCCCAGGTGAAGGACATGACGAATCCGGCCTACCAGAAGACGTTCACCGACGAGCAGGCCGCCAAACAGATCAAGGAAGGCTTGAAAGATGCCACGGGGAAGGAGAAGATGCGCGCCTTCGGCGATAAGTTCTCCGATGATGACGTGAAAGTCCTGGTAACTTATGTCCGCTCCCTTCAGAAATAGCGCTGCCGCCTGCCTGGCGCTCGCGCTGGCCGGATGCTCCGACCAACAGATTGCCTCCTATCGCGTGCCGAAGGATCCCGGCGCGGCCGCCGTCGCGGCACCGGCCGCCGCCGGCGCCGCCGTGGCGCAGCCCGGCGCCCTGCACTGGGCCACGCCCGCCGGCTGGCAGGCCCAGGCGGCCAGCGGCCTGCGCGCCGCCAGCTTCCTCGCCCCCGGGCCGAACGGGGCTACCGCCGATGTCTCCGTCGTCACCTTTGGCGGCGCCGGCGGCGACGTCCTGGCGAACATCAACCGCTGGAGGGGGCAGCTGCAGCTTCCGCCGATCGCTGCCGGCGAGCTGGCGGCGAATGTGAGCGCCCTGGAAGAGCCCGCCGGGCACTTTCTCGTGGCCGACATCCGCGGCGAGCCCGCCGCGGGAAAGCCTGCGCCGCGGATCCTCGGGGCCTGGCTCGAGCAGCCGAACCAGGTCTGGTTCTTCAAGATGATGGGGCCGGAGGACGTCGTGGAGGCGCAGCAGGCGACCTTCCTGGGATTTCTCCGCTCCGTGGCGGCCGGCGCCGCGCCCGAGGGCGCGCCGCGCGTGGCCGAGAACGCGCCCAAATCCTCCGAGAACACCAATGACCTGCCGCACGCCGCCTTCGTGGTGGCGCCCACGGATGCCGCCGGCGCGCCGTCCCTCCAGTGGCAGGCCCCGGCCGATTGGAAGACGAAACCCGTCACCATGATGCGCAAGGGGAGCTTTACCGTCAGCCGCGGCGGCGCCGACGCCGACCTGGCGATCACGGCCTTTCCCGGCGATGTCGGCGGGCTCGCCGCGAATGTGAATCGCTGGCGCGGCCAGGTCGGGCTGGCCCCGGTCGACGAGGCCGCGATCGGCACCGTCACCGAGTCATTCGAGGCCAACGGCCTGCATTTCACCCTGGTTGATTGCGCCGGGGCGGATCCCGCGGGCGCGCAGCGCATCCTGGCCGCGCTCGTCCCCTGGCAGGGCGCGACCTGGTTCTTCAAGCTGACGGGTCCCGACCGGATGGTGGAGGCCGAGAAGCCCGCCTTTGCCGGGTTTCTCCGCACGGTCCGGTCAAGGTGAGCCGTCGGTCCCGCGCCCCGTCATGAAGCCCGAGTCACCGTCCCCCCGGCCGTCCTTCGTGCTTTCCCTCGGGACCGGCCTGGCGTCCCTCCGCCTGACCGTGGTCCTGCTGTGCCTCTCGCTGGTCATGATCTTTGTCGCCACGCTGGACCAGGTGCACCTCGGCGTCTGGGGCGTCCAGCAGAAGTATTTTCATTCGTTCTTCGTCCTGGCCCGGATTCCGGGCACGGAGCTGTCGGTGCCGATCTTCCCCGGCGGGTACCTCCTGGGACTGGCCCTGCTGGTCAACCTGATCACCGCCCACCTCTGGCGCTTCCGGCTCTCGTGGAAGAAGTCCGGGATCTGGCTCACCCATCTCGGGCTCATTCTCCTGCTCATCGGCGAGGGCCTTTCCGGCCTGATGCAGCGCGACGGGCAGGTCCGCCTCGACGTCGGGCAGACCCGCCGGTACGTCGAGAGCTTCCGCGAGAGCGAGCTGGCGGTGTGGGACGCCACGGACGGCCTGTTCGACGACGTCGTGGCGATTCCGGTCGCCCGGCTGGCCCATCCGGACCCCATCCAGCATCCCAAGCTGCCCTTCATCCTCAAGGCCGTCGGCTACTTTCCCAATGCGACCCTGAGGATGCGCAGCCAGATGACGAATCCGCCCCCGGCGATGGCCACGATGGGAGACGGCACCGACATGCTCGCCGACCCCGCCCCGATGACCTACAAGCCGGACGAGAGCAACTGGCCGACCGCCTACGTCGAGCTCACCGGGCCGGATGGATCGCTCGGCATCTGGCTCGTGTCCGCGATGCTCGAGGAGCCGCAGACCTTCATCTACCAGGGGCGCACCTGGCAGATCGCCCTGCGGGCCCGGCGCGACTACCTGCCCTTCACCATCACCCTGGGCAAGTTCACCCATGACATCTATCCGGGCACGGACATCCCGAAGAACTTTGCCAGCACGATCAAGCTTCACAGCGACAACGGCCAGGACGACCGCTCGGTGCTCATCTCGATGAACAATCCCCTCCGCTACGGCGGCTTCGCGTTCTACCAGGCCGGCTTCGCCAACAACGACCGGACCTCCGTCCTGCAGGCGGTCCGCAATCCCAGCTGGCTGATCCCCTACTGGTCCTGCGGGCTGATCGCCCTCGGTCTCGTCCTGCAGTTTGGCCTCAGCCTGGCGGGATTCTTCCGCAAGCGCACCGCCGCCCCGCCCGGGGCGGCCCGGGCGGCCCCCGCCTCGCCATGAACCGGAACCTGCCCCTCGTCATCCTGGCGCTGGCCGTCGCCTGGGTCGTGTGCACCCTGGTCCCCACCGGGTCCTCCGGCCCGTTCGACACCGCCGGGTTCGGTCGCCTGCCGATCCTGGCCGACGGCCGGATCAAGCCGCTCGACACGATCGCCCGCACGGGACTGCTGATGCTCCAGGGGCGCCAGCGGATTGCCACGCCCGATGCCCGGCCGCTCACCCCGGACGAGTGGCTGCTCGACGTCTTCTTCCGGCCGGCCCAGGCGGACGCCTACCAGGTCTTCCGCATCGACAATTCCGATGTCCTCACGCTGTTCAAGCTGGTCCGGGGCGACGGGGAGGGCGGCGTCCGGTTTTCCTTTGCCCAGCTGCAGGCCGGGCTCGACGAACTCGACCGGCAGGCCCGCCTGGCCGAGCCGGTCGACAATGCGTCCCGGTCCGCCTTCCAGCGCGGCGTGATCGAACTGCGGGAGCACATCGGGTACTACGACCGGCTCCGGTACACCCTGCAGCCCCCGGACAGCCCCGACTTTGCGGCGGACCTGGCCGATCCGGCGCGTCTCGCCGCCGAGCGCGCCGCCTTCACCACGATGGATTCCCTCAGCAACATCCGCGCCATTCCGCCCCCGGCCGCTCCGGACGGCGCCGGCGGCTGGCAAAGCGTGGGACGCGTCCTCCTGGGCGCCGCGACACCGGCGGCGGTCGACCCGCATGTGCGCACCTATGCCGCCCTGGGCCAGGCCTGGACCAGCTCCCAGCCGGCGGTTTTCGCCGCCACCCTCCGGGACTACCGGGAGGAATTGTCGAGCTGCCTGCCCGCCGCGGTGCGCCGGTCCGACGCGGAGGCCTTTTTCAACCGGGCGCAGCCGTTCATCACGAGCCTCTTCCTCTACGTGGCGGCCTTCCTCCTCGCCGTCGTGTCGTGGCTGGTCTGGCCGGAGGTGCTGGGCCGGGCCGCCTTCCGCCTGATGGGCCTCGCCTTTGCGCTGGCCACGGCCGGCATCCTGGCCCGGATGTGGCTGGAGGGCCGGCCGCCGGTCACGAACCTGTATTCGTCGGCGCTCTTCATCGGCTGGGGCTCGGTGGGGCTGTGCCTGATCCTGGAGAAGCTGCACCGCAACGCGGTCGCCAGCGCCGCCGGCGGCCTGATCGGTTTTGGCACGCTGGTCATCGCGCACCACCTGTCCCTGAGCGGCGACACCATGGAGATGATGCGGGCCGTGCTCGATTCCAACTTCTGGCTCTCGACCCACGTCGTGACGGTGACCACCGGCTACGCCTCGACCTTCCTGGCCGGTTTCCTGGCCATCATCTACCTCGTGCGCGGAGTCCTCACCCGCTCGCTCGACGCCCGGACGGCCGATTCGCTCGCGCGGATGGTCTACGGGATCGTGTGCTTCGCCACCCTGTTCAGCTTTGTCGGGACCATGCTCGGCGGCATCTGGGCCGACCAGTCCTGGGGCCGTTTCTGGGGCTGGGACCCGAAGGAGAACGGGGCCCTGCTCATCGTGATCTGGAACGCGGTGATCCTCCATTGCCGCTGGGGCGGCCTCGTTCGCCAGCGCGGGCTCATGGCCCTCGCGGTCTTCGGCAATATCGTGACCGCGTGGAGCTGGTTCGGGACGAACATGCTCGGCGTGGGGCTGCACAGCTACGGCTTCACCGATGCGGCGTTCAACGGGCTGATCATCTTCGTCGCCAGCCAGCTCCTCCTGATCGGCCTGGCGGCGGTCCCCCGGTCCCGGTGGCGGAGCCCCGCCCCCGGCAGCGCGGCCTGAGCCCCGCCGGGCGGGGCGCCGGCCGTCCCCGGGAAGCCAAGAAACGCCCGCGAACGGACAAGGACTGCGGAGCGCCGGAGCCGCTCCGGGACTACTGTGCGGCACTGCCGGGAAACCCCATCCATCCTATGAACTCGCCGCGCGACCTCACCGCCTGGCTCCAGGGCGGAACCGCCCGCTGCCTCCATCACCCCGAGGCCCCCCCGGGAGGGCCCTGGCGTTTGGTGCTCCTCGGGGCGCCCGGGGTCGGAAAGGGCTCCCAGGCGGAATTGCTCTGCGCCCGCCTGGGTGCCTGCCACCTGTCGACGGGCGACATCTTTCGCGCCGCCCGGACCTCGGAGCCGGAAGGCCGGACCCCGGCGCTGCGCACCGCGCTCGAATGCATGCATCAGGGGGCCCTCGTGTCGGATGCGACGGTGCTGGACCTGGTGGCCGAGCGCACGTCCTGCCTGCGCTGCGCCGGCGGCTTTGTGCTCGATGGCTTTCCCCGCACGGTGGCGCAGGCGGCGGCGCTGGAGACCCTGCTGCAGCGGCTGGGCGTGGCGCTCGACGCCGTGCTCGACTACCAGCTCCCCCTCGCCGTGATCATGGCGCGGCTGGGCCACCGCCGCGTCTGCCCATCCTGCGGCGCGACCTACCATGAGGTGGAACGGCCGCCCCGCCGGGCCGGTGTCTGCGACGCCTGCGGGACCGCGCTGCAGCAGCGGGACGACGATCGTCCGGCCGCGGTGAAAACGCGGATCAACGCCTACCTGGCGACCATTGCCCCGCTCCTGGAATTCTACCGGACCCGCGGCCTGCTCGTCATCGTGCCCGCCGACCGCTCGCCCGAGGACGTGTACGCGCAGGCCTGGAGCCTGGCGGCGGCGGCCGGACTCCGGTCCAAGGCCGCCGGCTAGCGCCGGCGGCGAACCCGGGCGGGAACCGGCTAACGCCGGTCCTCGTCCAGCACGGCCAGGGGCAGGGTGGCCTTGATCTCCCCCGCCGAATCCAGGGGGGCAAAGTCGAAGCCCGCCTCGTGAAAGATCGCCACCATCGGGGTGTTCCGGGCGCTGACCTGGGCCCACAGCGAGCGCAGGGCCCGCCCCCGGGCGGTTTGGATCAACGCGCGCAGCAGGGCGGTTGCCATCCCGAGATGGCGCCGCGATTCGCGCACCACAAATGCCACTTCCGCGCTTTGGCCGTCGGGATCCAGGCAATAGCGGCCCACGGCATGGAGGACTTCGCCGGCCGGCATCCGGGCGAAGATGCCGAGGGCGCAATCCTTGAGCTGATCCACGTTCACCAGCTGGGACGCGCGCGCGAAGTCCATGGCGGGGACCGGCCAGCCGTAGCGCTCGTGAATCGTCTCGGGCGTATGGGACGCGAAGAACTCGCGAAGCCGGTCCTCGTCGCCCGCCTGCAGGGGGCGCATGACATGGTGGATTCCGCCGAACGCGACGTCGCGGATCCGCAGGGGGGAGGGGTCAGCCTTCATGGAGGATCGGCGGTGCTCGACCCACGGGTCCCAGCGGGTGTCCAGAGTTTTCATGGCAAGGAGGCCGGACTTTGTTTCTGTGCGAAACCAATCTACGCCTTCCGGCCGATTTGGCTCCGCATTTCTTGCCTTTTGCTCGCCGGAATTCGCCCGGCGGAGGCGCTAGGGCGCGGTGGCGTGCTGCGCCCGGACCGGCCGCGCGCTGAACTGGCAAATGGCGCAGAAGGGCTCGATGTGCCGCCGCTCGATCTCGCGGTAGGCGCAGTCGAGCTCGGCCAGCGCGGCATCCCGGGTGGCGGCGCCCAGGAACGGGATGGCCGCCTGGGCGAGCACCAGGGCCTCCCGGATCGCCTGTCGGCCCGCGCCGAAGTAGGGGAGGTAGGGATTGCGCCCGCATTCGCACGCCACGGGCTCCGGGCGGCGCTGGCCGGCGGCGCGGCCCCGGCGCAGCGCCAGGAGCAGCTCCTCGATCGTCTGGTCAATCATGTAGACGAGGATTTCCGGGCTGGCGAGGGGCGAGGCCGTGCGATCGAGGGCCAAGAGGTCCTTCCAGCGGGCGAAGAGGTCCGTCCGCTGGGACTCAAAGTTGGCGATCAGGTCGGGTTCCATGGCAGCCTCAGAGCCGGAGCCGGGCGATGGTCGTGCCGCCGGACGGCGGCGAGTCGAAGCTGAAGCCGGCCCGGCGGCAGACCTCCTTCATCGCCACGTTGTCGTGCAGGATCGAGCCGGACAGCTCCCTGATCCGCTCATCCCGGGCGACCTGCACCAGCAGGCGCAGGAGGCGGCTGCCCAGGCCATGGGTCTGCCAGGGATCGCCGACGATGAGGGCGAATTCGGCGGCGTGGCCTCCGAGCCGCTTGCTCAGGCGGCCCACCCCGAGGATCACGCGCTCGCCGGTCCGGGCGTCGTGGCGCTCCACGACGAGGGCGATTTCCCGGTCGTAATCGATGAAGCAGAGCCGGGACAGCCGCTCATGGGCCGTGCGCTCCTCCAGCCCGAGGAACTCGAAATAGCGGTTATAGACGCTGTGCCCCGACAGGGTGCGGTGGAACTTGACCATCAGCGGCTCGTCCTCGGGCCGGATGGGGCGGATCGTGACCGGCGTCCCGTCATTGAGCATCGCCGGGACGATGTACTGGGCCGGGTAGGGGCGGATCGCCAGCTTCGGCAGCTGCCCGTCCGCCACGGCGGCGTCGTGCAGGATCACGCGCGCATCGAGCGCAATCAGCCGGTCCGGCGAGGCCAGCAGGGGGTTGAGGTCGATTTCCTTGATCCGGGGCTGCTCCGCGACGAGCTGGCTGAACCGGACCAGGATCTGCTCGAGCGCGGCGAGATCCACGGCCGGGCGGCCGCGCACCCCCTTGAGGGCCGTGAGAATCCGGGTGTCCTCCATCATCCGGCGCGCCAGGGTGGCCGTGAGCGGCGGCAGCGCCAGGGCGCGGTCCTTGAAGACCTCGACCAGCTGCCCGCCCGCGCCAAAGAGGAGCACGGGCCCGAACTGGGAATCGATGCTGCTGCCAAGGATGAGCTCGTAGCCGTCGCGGGGCACCATCGGCTGGACGGTCACGCCCAGGAAGTGCCCGGGACCCGCCTTTTCGCCGACCGACCGCTCGATGCGGCGCCACGCCTCGCGCACGGCCGCCGCATCCACCAGGTTCAATTGCACGCCGCCCACCTCCGTCTTGTGGGTGATCGTCTTCGAATGGAGCTTGAGCACCACCGGGAAGCCCAGCCGCTCCGCCGCCGCCACCGCCTCCGCCTCGGCCAGCGCGAGGTGGGTCGCCACCGTGGGAATGCCGTAGGCGCCGACGATTTCCTTCGCCTCGTGCTCGCTTAGCAGGGTGCGGCCCGCGGCCTGCGCGGCGCCGATGATCTCCGCCGTCCGCTCCCGGGCCCCCGGGCCGTCCTCGGCCCGCGCCGAGAGCACCGGGGTCTCGTAGAGGGAGCGCAAATTGGAGCTGCGGCGCCACATGTAGGAGAACGCGCGCGCCGCCAGGTCCGGGTAGTCGAAGACCGGCACGCCCAGCTTGGTGAGGATGTCCCGTCCGGCATCCACTTCCGCCCCGCCCATCCAGCTGGCCAGGACCGGCTTCCCGGCCGTCCGCGCGTGGGGCTTGAGCGCCGCCGCCGTGGCGGTGGCATTGGTCATCGACTGGGGAGTCAGGATCACGAGCAGCCCGTCGCTCTCGGGCTCGCGGACCGCCACGTCGATGGCCTGCGCGTAGCGCCCCGCGTCCGCATCGCCCAGGATGTCGATGGGATTGCCATGGCTCCAGGCCTCCGGCAGCAGGCCGTCCAGCACCGCGGCTCCGCCGGGCGAGAGGGGGGCGGGCTGGCCCCCGGTCGTGACCAGCATGTCCAGCGCCAGGGCGCCCGGGCCGCCCGCATTGGTGACGATGGTCAGCCGCGGCCCGCGCGGCAGGGGCTGCTGGGCGACGACTTGCGCCAGGTTGAACAAATCCTCCACGGTCTCCACCCGCAGCACCCCGACGCGCCGGAGGGCGGCGTCCAGCACCTCGTCGCTGCCGGTCAGCGCCCCGGTATGGGAGGCCGCGGCCTTCGCCGCCGCGTCCGAGCGGCCCACCTTGATGAGGATGATCGGCTTCTTGAACGCGACCTCGCGCGCGGCGGAGAGGAAGGCCCGGGCGTCGCCGATCGATTCCATGTAAATGACGATGCTCTGGGTCTTGGGGTCCTCGCCCAGGTGGTAGATCAGGTCGCCCCAGCCGACATCGAGCATGGATCCGACGGAAACAAAGGCGCTGAACCCCACGTTTTTTCGCAGGCTCCAGCCGAGGATCGCCGTGCAGAGGGCCCCGCTCTGGCTGATGAAGGCGATGTTGCCGGGGTGGGCGAGAGCCGCGGCGAACGTGGCATTCAGCCCGGCATGCGGCGCCATCACGCCCAGGCAGTTGGGCCCGATGAGGCGCAGCCCGCCCCGCCGGGCCTCGCGCAGCACCTCGGCCTCCAGGGCGACGCCGGCCGCGCCGCATTCCTTGAAGCCCGCGGAAATGATGATGGCCCCGGGGATCCCGGCCTCCACGCATTCGCGCACGAGGGCGGAGACCGTCGCGGCGGGGGTCACGATGATCGCCAGGTCGATCTGCGCCGGCACGGCGGCCACGCTCGGAAAGGCGGGAAGGCCGAGGACGGTCGCCCGCTTGGGATTGACCGGATAGACCTCGCCCGCGAATTCCCGCAGGTTTTCGAGCACCGCCCGGCCGACGCTGCCCGCCTTGTCGCTCGCTCCCACGATCGCCACGACCTTCGGGGCAAAGAAGCAATCGAGGGTGCGTCGCGTCGGGTTCGGCGCGGGTTCGGCCGACAGGGGGGCCACAGGGGACTCATTCATTGCCGAATATCCTATCCCAGGCCCCTCCCAGCGGCTCCGCGCCGATTGACCAAAAACACCCGTTTCTTGCGCTGCCGCCAGGGGAGGGAACCCCGGGCCCATCCCGGGTGACCAAGCTTGCCAAGCCCTTCCGTCACGACCCACACTCGCGTCTCCAGAAATTCAAATGAAATACCATCACCTCCTCGGATCTGCCGCCCTGTTCATTTTCGCCGCCGCCGCGTCCGTGCGCGCCGCCGACGCCCCCGACACCTGGGGCAAGAATTGCGCGTCCTGCCACGGGGCGGACGGCGCGGGTCACACCAAGGCCGGAAAGATGATGGGGGCGAAGGACCTGACCGATGGCGCCTACCAGAAGACCTTCACCGACGACGACGCGGCCAAGTCGGTCAAGGAGGGATTCAAGGACGCGACCGGCAAGGTCAAGATGAAGCCCTTCGCCGACAAATTGTCCGACGACGAGATCAAGGCGCTGGTCGCCTACGTCCGCACTCTCGCCAAGTGACGGCCCGCCGCCCCGGGGGCCCGGCGGGCCTGTCCGGGAGCGGGGAGCAGGATCAACCGACCACGCTGACGGCGCGGCCGCGCGGAACCGGCAGCTTCTCCTCGGACCGCTGCAGGTGCTGATGCAGGCGGGTCGGGGACTGCGCCGACGGAATGCAGGCGCAAAGGCACGCTCGCGCCTCGAGCCAATTGTCGACGTCGCGGCCGGGCACGCAGCCGTTCTGGACGTAGAGATGGTAGGCGTATTCGCGAATGTCGTCCTCGCTGGGAACGGCGGCGGGAGAGTGGATTTGGTGCTTTCTCATGGGGATTCCTGGGTTGACGGTGAAAAATGGCTTTCTGCCGGGAGGATAGCAGGTTTCCGCCCGCCCACTCCGCGGAAATTGGCGCTTGCTGGTCGCTTCTTGTCCTGGCCCGCCGGCGGGGCCGGCAACGATTCCCCCCGGGGACATGGTAAACCTTGCTAGCGGGGCCGGGAACTTCAGCATCGACCTTCGCCGTGCGAAAGAAGCCTGTTGCCGCGCCCAAATCCAAGCCCGTCGCCGCGGCCGCCCGGCGGAGGGCGCCGGGCGGCCGATCGACCCGCCTGCAGGCGGCGGTGCGCGAGCTCAAGGACATCAAGGCGGCCCTCGACGAGCACTCGATCGTGGCCATCACCAACGCCGCCGGGCGGATCACCTACGTCAACGACAAGTTCTGCGCGATCTCGCAGTACGCGCGGGCGGAACTGCTGGGGCAGGACCACCGGATCATCAACTCGGGCCACCATCCGAAGGAATTCTTCCGCAACCTCTGGGCGACGATCGGCCAGGGCCAGGTCTGGCACGGGGAGATCCGCAATCGCGCCAAGGATGGGACGATCTACTGGGTCGACACCACCATCTATCCGCGGATGAACGAGGCCGGCCGGCCGCTGCAGTACGTCGCGATCCGGACCGACATCACGCAGCGCAAGGCCGACGCGGCCGCCCTCCAGCGCTCCGCCGACGACCTGGCGGAAAAGAACAAGGAGCTCGAGGCCATCGTCTACACGATCTCGCACGACCTGCGCTCGCCGCTCGTCAACGTGCAGGGCTTCAGCCGGCAGCTCGCCCGGGCCTGCGAGCAGATCAAGGCGCTGGCGCCGCCCGGGCGGGTCGTGCCGGCGGCCGAGCTGCAGGGGCCGCTCGAGGTCGCCATTCCCCAGGCCCTGCGCTTCATCAACGCCGGGGTCAACAAGATGGAGATGCTGCTCGCGGGCCTCCTGCGGTATTCGCGCGCCGGGCACGTCGTCGTGAACATCCAGCCCCTCGAGGTGGGCTCGATCCTCGCCGAGATCTTCGCCGCCATGAAGTTCCAGCTGGACCAGGCGAAGGCCCAGGTCGAGGTGGGCCCCCTGCCCGAATGCCTCGGCGACCGCGCCCTGGTCAACCAGGTCCTGGCCAACCTGCTCGACAACGCGCTGAAGTACCGCGATCCCGACCGCCCCCTCCGGATCCGCGTCAGCGGGAAGTCGGCGGGCGGGCTGGCCCTCTATGCGATCGCCGACAACGGGATCGGCATCGCGCCCGAGCACCAGGCGAAGGTCTTCGAGATCTTCCACAAGCTCGACCCGGACCGCAGCCCCGGGGAGGGGCTGGGCCTGGCCATCGCCCAGCGGCTGCTCACCCGCCAGCAGGGCAAGATTTGGGTTGAGAGCCGCGCGGGCAGCGGCTCCACTTTCCACCTCAGCCTGCCGGGCGCCGAGGGCGAGTTTCCATCCGGCCACCGATGAAAAGGAGCCCACCGATCATTCTCATCGTCGACGACGACGAAGGCCATGCCATCCTGGTCCGCGAGAACCTGGCGGCGGCGGGCCTGAACAACCAGATCGAGTATTTTCGCGACGGCCAGGCGGCGCTCGATTTCTTCTTCAAGGCCGGGCCGGGACCCACGATGGAGAAGGGCCGGGTCTACCTCGTCCTGCTCGACATCCGGATGCCGAAGGTGGACGGCGTCGAGGTCCTGCGCCGGCTCAAGGCGGATCCCGAGTTCCACAAGCTGCCCATCATCATGCTGACGACCACCGACGACGCCCGGGAGGTCGAGCGCTGCCACCAGCTGGGATGCAACATCTACATCCAGAAGCCGATCGACTACGACAAGTTCGCCGATGCCATCCGGCGCCTGGGGATGTTCATGACCCTCCTGCTCGTGCCGCCGATGAACGGGCCCTGACCCGACCCCGTGCCCACGGCCGCCCATAGCCCGCAAATCCTCGCGGTGGACGACGACGAGGGCCTGCTCGTGCTGATGGCCGAGACCCTGCGGGCCGAGGGCTACCTGGTGGAGACGGCCGGCTCGGGCGCCGCGGCGCTGCGGTGGCTGCGGGTCAACCGGCCCGACCTGATGCTGCTCGACCTCAAGATGCGGGACCTGGGCGGCGTCGCCCTGCTCGAGCAGCTCCGCGCCGACGAAGTCGCCATCCCCTTCCTCGTCATCACCGGCCAGGGCGACGCCAAGGCCGCGGCCGCCGTGATGAAGCAGGGTGCCCTCGACTACCTGATGAAGGACATGGGCCTGCTCGACCTGCTGCCCGGGGTGGTCCGCCAGGCCCTGTCGGCCATCGAGAAGGAGCGGGTCCTGGCCGTCTCCCACCGCGAGCGCCGCCGGCTGGAGGCCGAAGTCCTCAAGATCAGCGAACGCGAGCAGCGGCGGATCGGCGAGGACCTGCACGACGGCCTCGGCCAGCAGCTGACGGCCATCGAGCTGATGTGCGCGGGCCTGCGCGAGGAGGCCATGCGCGGGCATCCCGCCCTGGCGCCGCGGCTGGACCAGGTGGGCCGGATGCTGCGCGAGGCGATCAGCCAGACCCGCCAGCTCGCCCGGGGCCTCGTGCCGGTGAGCGACGATCCCGACGCCCTGCGGATGGGGCTCGCCGAGCTGGCCGCCCGCACGGATTCCCTCGGCCGCGTGAAATGCCGGCTGGACAGCCCGGCCTCCGTGCCGATTTTCGACCCGGCGGTGGCGGGCAACCTCTACCGGATCGGCCAGGAAGCCGTGAACAACGCCCTCAAGCATGCGGGGGCCAAGCAGGTCCTCATCCGCCTGGTGCGCAGCGCCCGCAGTCTCCAGCTGCAGGTGACCGATGACGGCCGGGGGCTCACCCGGACCGATGACCGGGGCCTGGGCCTGGAGGTGATGAAGCACCGGGCGAGCGTGATCGGCGCGCAGCTGGCCGTGGACTCGAAGCGCGGCCGGGGCGTCACCGTCACCTGCACGCTGCCGCTCCTATCATGAAATCCTCGAAGGCCAAGCCGCCGCCGCCGCCCGCCCCGGCCGCGAAACGCCGAATCCTGGTCGTGGACGACCACCCCTTCATGCGCGCGGGCCTCGCCCAGCTGATCAACCAGCAGCCCGACCTCGCGGTCTGCGGCGAGGCCGGCGATCCGGCGGCCGCCGCCGCCGAGCTCGCCCGCTCGCAGCCGGACCTCGTGCTCACCGACATCACGATGCCGGGCCGGAGCGGGATCGAATTCATCAAGGACCTGCGCGCCGCGCACCCGCACCTGGCCATCCTGGTCGTCTCGATGCACGACGAGGCCATCTACGCCGAGCGGCTGCTGCGCGCGGGCGCGCGCGGCTACATCATGAAGGAGGCCGGGGGGGAGAACCTCCTCACCGCCATCCGCCAGGTGCTGGGCGGGGCCGTCTATGTCAGCCCGAGCCTCTCGGCCAAGATCCTGGAAACGGTGTCCGGCCGCATCCCGCGCGGTTCCAGCTCGCCGATCCAGAAGCTCACCGACCGCGAATTCGAGGTCTTCCGCCTGATCGGCCAGGGCAAGAGCACGCGCGACATCGCCACGCAGCTGCACCTCAGCTCCAAGACCGTCGACGTCCACCGCAGCCACATCAAGGAAAAGCTCGGGCTGACCGACGTGACCGCGCTGGTGCGGCACGCCGTGCGCTGGTTCGAGACCCAGGACGCGGCCGAATAGCGGCGGCGCCGGCCCGCGAGGGCGAGGGGAGCGCCGCGGGACGGACGGCGCAAGATCCGCCCAGCGTCCGGCAAAGCGTGCGCAGACGCTCCCGGGGGTGTGGCGATAAGGTAGGGTGATGAATTCAACCCTGCCCGCGATGGTCGCCGTGCCGGTGACGCTCATTGGGAGCCTCACCCTGGTCGCCACGTTCGTCCTCTTCTTCCTCGGCGAACGCGCCCGGAACCGGCACAGCAGCGCCGAGCGCGACTCGCTGCTGCCGCTCGCGGAGGAGACCCCCGCCCGCGCCCGGGCGGCCTCCGGCCCGCGGGCTTCCTGAACCCGGCCGGACCTCCCATGCCCGACCGCAAGCTTACCATCGAGTTCAACGACAAGGTCGTCCGCCAGTTCCTGGTCGCCTCCGTCGTGTGGGGGGCCGTCGGCATGCTGGTCGGCGTCCTCCTGGCGGCGCAGATGAGCTTCTGGCAGCTCAATTTCGACACGTCCTGGCTGACCTGGAGCCGGATCCGCCCCCTGCACACCAACGCAGTGATCTTCGCCCTGGTCGGCAACTCGATGTTCGCCGGCATCTACTACTCGACCCAGCGGCTGGTGAAGGCGCGCCTCGCGAGCGACTTCCTCTCCGCCCTGCATTTCTGGGGCTGGCAGGCGATCATCGTCGCGGCCGCGATCACCCTGCCGCTCGGCTTCACCCGGGGCAAGGAGTACGCCGAGCTCATCTGGCCGATCAACCTCGCGGTGGTCTTCATCTGGGTCGTCTTCGCGGTCAATTTCTTCTGGACCCTGGCCCGCCGCCGGGAGCCGAGCCTCTACGTCGCGATCTGGTTCTACATCGCGACGATCATCACCGTGGCGATGCTCTACATCGTCAATCACCTGTCGATCCCGACGAGCCTGACCCACAGCTATCCGCTCTTCGGCGGCGTGCAGGACGCCCTGGTGCAGTGGTGGTACGGGCACAACGCCGTGGCCTTCTTCCTGACGACGCCGATCCTCGGCATCATGTACTATTTTCTGCCGAAGGCGGCGGAACGTCCGGTGTACTCCTATCGGCTCTCGATCATCCATTTCTGGTCGCTGGTCTTCGTCTACATCTGGGCCGGCCCGCACCACCTCCTCAACACCGCCCTGCCGGGCTGGCTGCAGACCCTGGGCATGACCTTCTCGCTCATGCTCTGGGCGCCCTCCTGGGGCGGGATGCTGAACGGACTGCTGACCCTGCGCGGCGCCTGGGACAAGCTGCGCACGGACCCGGTGATCAAGTTCTTCGCCGCGGGCGTCACCTTCTACGGCATGGCGACCTTCGAGGGCCCGCTGCTGGCCATCAAGTCGGTCAATGCGCTCGCGCACTACACCGACTGGATCATCGCGCACGTCCATGCCGGCACGCTCGGCTGGAATGGGTTCATGGCGGCGGGCATGACCTACTGGCTGCTGCCCCGCCTCTGGAACCGCCCGCTCCATTCCGTCGCCCTCGCCAACCTGCACTTCTGGATCGGGCTCATCGGCATCCTCCTCTACGTGTCCGCGATGTGGACGAGCGGGATCATGCAGGGGCTGATGCTGAGCGCGACCAGCGAGCACGGCACGGTCCTGACCTATCCCAACTTCCTCGACACCGTCACCGCGATCCGCCCGATGCTGTTCATGCGGACGATCGGAGGCGGCCTGTACCTGGCGGGCTGGCTCCTCCTGGCCTACAACATGTTCCGCACCATTCGCGGCGCCGCCCCCTCCAACGGGACCATCGAGGTCTTTGCCGAGGACCCGGCGCAGGCGTCCGCCCCGCGCCTGGGTCTCGCGGGCGGCATCTTCAATCCGCCGGTCATCTTCTCGCTGCTGGGGCTCGGGTTCGCCAGCGCCCTGATGTTCGGCGGCGACCTGCTCGGCCTCCTCGGCCTGGTCGGCGCGATGGTCTGCGGCACGGCCGCCTACTGCCACTTCCAGTCGCGGGGCAAGGCCTGGGCCGACTGGTACGACCGCCTGCTGGGCAACGCCCTGCCGTTCACCGTGCTCGTCTTCCTCGCGGTGGTGGCGGGCGGGATGATCCAGATCATCCCCACCATCATGGTCCAGCAGGCGGCCAACGTGGAGGACCGCCGCCAGATCCCCTACACGCCGCTCGAGCTCGCCGGCCGCGACCTCTACCTCCGGGACGGCTGCTACCTGTGCCATTCGCAGATGATCCGCACCCTGGTTCCCGACGTGCTGCGCTACGGCGACTACTCCCGCCTGGGCGAGTCGATCTACGACCATCCCTTCCAGTGGGGCTCGAAGCGCAACGGGCCCGACCTGGCGCGGGAGGGGGGAAAGTACCCCAATATCTGGCACCTCCGCCACATGGAGAATCCCCGGTCCATCTCGGCCGGCTCGAACATGCCCAACTTTCCCTGGCTCCTCGCCAATCCCCTGGATGTCTCGACGCTGCCGCGGAAAATCGCCGTCCAGCGCCAGCTGGGCGTGCCCTATCCCGCCTGGACGGACGCCGAGATCGCCGCCCGCGTGGCCGCGCAGCAGCAGGCCATCGCCCGGGAACTCCGCGCCGCGGGCGGCTATGTCGCCCCCGACCGGGAGATCGTCGCCCTCATCGCCTACCTGCAGCAGCTGGGGCACTTCGAAGCCGTGCGGCCCTCGCCCCTCGCGCCTCGCCTCGGCGACTGAGGCCCCCGCGCACCCCCCGCCATGTTCAACCGGATCATCTTCGAGCACTCGGCCATGGCCTATACCGTCGCCGCCTTCGTCGTCGCCTCCGTGATCTTCGTCACGATCAGCCTCCGCACGCTCCGCCTCGGGCCCGCCCGGGTCCGGCAGCTCGGCGACCTGCCCTTCGACACCCCCACGCCTCCCGCCACCCGTGCCACCGACCCCCACACCTCCCGCTGAAGACCCGCTCCGGCCGCATGCCTACGACGGCATCCGGGAATTCGACAAGCGCCTGCCGAACTGGTGGCTCTTCACGCTCTACGGCGCGATCCTCTTCGCCGTCTGCTATTCCTCCTACTACGAGTGGCTGCGCGAGGGGCCGACCGGGGAGCAGGCAGTGACCGCCGCCATGACCCGCATCGAGGCGGAGCGGCTGGCCTCGATGGCCGCGACCAAGCTCGACGACGCCACGCTCTGGCAGATGAGCCGGAACCCCGTCTTCACCGCGTCCGGCCGGACCACCTTCAACTCGATCTGCGCCACCTGCCATCTCGCGAGCCTGCGGGGCAAGGGGGAAAACCCCACCGCGGTTGGTCCCGACCTCACCGACCAAGTCTGGATCCATGGCGGCCGGCCGGTGGAAATCCTCGCGACCGTGACCAACGGCGTACCCGCCAAGGGCATGCCCACCTGGGGGCCGGTCTTCGGCCAGAAGCGGATCACCGAAGTCGTGGCCTACGTCCTGAGCCATCACCGGGAGGGCGAGCCCGTCGTGCCGGCACCCCCGGCCGCGGCGGCGCCGTAGGCCATGGCCCCGCCCCCGACGCTGCCGGACCGCGACACCGTCACCACCATCCGCGAGGACGGGGGCCGGCGCTTCCTGTTTCCGGCCGACGTCACGGGCCGGTTCAGCCGGGGCCGCCGCACCGTCGGCCTGGGCCTGATCGTCCTCTACCTGTCGCTCCCGTGGATCCGGGTGGGGGGCTATCCCGCCGTCTTTCTGGACGTGGCGAACCGGCGTTTCCACCTGTTTGGCCTGACCCTCGCCACCCAGGACCTCTGGCTCCTCTTCTTTCTGATCAGCGGCGTGGGCTTCTCGCTGATCTTCGTCACCTCGCTCCTGGGCCGGATCTGGTGCGGCTGGGCCTGCCCGCAGACCGTCTTTGTCGACCAGATCTACCGGAGGATCGAGCGGTGGACGGAAGGGGACGCCGGCCGGCGCCGGGAGCTCGACGCCGCGCCGTGGACAGGTGAAAAGCTCGCCCGCCGTTCGCTCAAGCACGCGCTGTACCTGCTCGTCTCGGTCGTCGTCACGCACCTGTTCCTCGCCTACTACGTGTCCGTCCCGGAACTGTGGTCGATGATGCGCGCGGCGCCCGCCGAGCACTGGGGACTTTTCCTTTTCATCGCCGCCGCGACCGGCGCCATCTATTTCGACTTTGGATGGTTCCGCGAGCAGTTCTGCGTCATCCTCTGCCCCTACGGCCGGATCCAGTCGGCCCTCACCGACGACCACACGCTCGTCATCGGCTACGATGCGAAACGGGGCGAACCCCGGGGCAAGGCCGGCACGACCGGGGCCGGCGACTGCGTGAGCTGCAACCGCTGCGTGCAGGTCTGTCCCACGGGCATCGACATCCGCCAGGGGCTCCAGCTGGAATGCATCGGTTGCGCCGCCTGCGTGGACGCCTGCGACACGGTCATGCGGCACCTGGGCCGGCCGACCGGGCTCGTCCGCTATGACTCGCTCAACGGCCTCGCCAATCGGCCGACCCGGCTGGTGCGTCCCCGGACGGTGCTCTACGCCATCCTGCTTTTCCTGGGGGCCGTCGCCGCCACGTGGGCCTTTTCCACCGTGCGCCCGGCCAGCCTGAGCGTCGTTCGGATCACGGGATTTCCCTACTTCGTCGACAGCCGGAACGTGCGCAACCAGTTCTTCGTGCGGATCGTGAACAAGCGGACCGTGCCGGCGCGCTTTCTCCTGCAGGCGCAGGGCGCCCCGGCGAACGTGGCGCAATCGGGCTTCTCCGGCACGGTGGAGGTGCCCGCCCTCGCCGAAATCGTCCAGCCCCTCATCCTGGAGCAGCCCCGTTCCGGCTATGCCGGGCCCTTCAGCCTCCAGGTCCGGCTGCGCGACGCCGCCGGGACGTTCACGCTGCAGCGCACCGTGGAATTCCTCGGGCCCGACCCGGCCCTCCTGCGGGAGGATGCCGCCGGCCGGCCCGGCCCCCGATGAAGCCCCGCCGCTCCTACCTCTGGCTTTGGTTCGCGGGGGCCTGCGCGCTCCAGATCCTCGCCTGGACCGCCTGGATCATCCTCGCCTCCCGGCATGCGGTCGCCGAGGTCCCGCTCGCGATCGCGCCCACCCCCTGAGCCATGGAACTCGCCTCGGTCGGCACCCCCGGCGCCGCCTTCGTGGCGGGCCTGATCACCAGCCTGCATTGCTCCGCGATGTGCGGGCCCCTGGCCTGCGGGGTCATGCCCGTCCGGCGGGAGCAGGGGGACCCCGGCGCGGTGAGTTCCGCCTATCATCTCTCGCGGCTGGCCGGCTACGCCGCCCTGGGCGCGATTGCCGGTGGGCTCGGGCGCGCCCCGCTGTCCCTGCTGCCGGCCCCGGCCGTGCGCTGGCTCCCGTGGACCCTCGTCCTCTTCTTCCTGGCCCTGGCCTTCCGCTGGGACCGCCTGCTGCCGAGGCTCGCGCCGCTGCACGGGCTGACCCGCCGCCTCGGCGGATGGTCGCGCGGCGGATCCCGTGTCCGGGCCGCTGCCGTCCTCGGGCTGGCCACGCCGCTCCTGCCGTGCGGCCCGCTGTATTTTCTCCTGGCGATCGCGCTGCTGTCCGGCTCGGCGCTGCGCGGCGTCGAGTTCATGCTGGCCTTCGGGCTCGGCACGGTGCCGCTCCTGTGGTTCGTGCAGTCCCGGTACCAGCGCATCAACGCCGCCCTGTCGCCGCGGTGGTCCGGGCGTCTGCGCCTGGCCTTCGCCCTGGCCGCCGCCCTGGTCGCCGCGTGGCGGCTCCGGGGCACGATCGGGCTCGCCGGGCCGGCCGGCGTGGAATCGCTCGTTTGCTTCTAGCATGAGCGCCCTCGCTCCCGGCCCGGCGAAACCCCGCCCGCGCGCGGTTCCCGGCTGCCGGCATTGCGGCACGCCGCTCTCCGATGCGCGCTCCCAGGCCGCCGGCTTTTGCTGCGCCGGCTGCGCCTATGTCCACCGCCTCGTCCACGAGCACGATCTGGGAGGCTACTACCGGATCAAGGATCCAGTGACCACCCCCGCGGATGCCGCCGTCTTTCAACCGCGCGACTATGCCTGGCTGGAGGAGGCGCAGCGGGCGGCGGAAACCGCGGCTTCCGGCCGAACCCCGGAGCTGATCCTCGAGCTCCAGGGCGTCTCATGCGCCGGTTGCATCTGGCTGATCGAACGGCTTTTCCAGCAGCGTCCCGGCGCGCGCGAGGCGATGGCCAATCCGCAGCTCGGTTCCCTCCGGCTCCGCTGGACGGCCGGGGAGTTCAACGCCGCGGACTTTGCCCGGCAGCTCCAATCCTTCGGCTACCTCCTGGGTCCCTGGGATGCCGACCGCGCCGATCCGGAGAGCCGGGACCTGGTCAGGCGCATCGGGCTCTGCGTCGCCTTCGGGATGAACGTGATGCTCTTCACCCTCCCGGCCTACTTCGGCCTGCAGCGGGCGATGCCCTATGCCGGGCTCTTCCGACTGCTGGCCCTGGCCTTCGCCACCCTCAGCGTGCTCGCCGGCGGCAGCTATTTCATCCGCCGGGCCGCCCTGGGCGTGAGGCACGGCATCCTCCACCTCGACCTGCCGATCTCCATCGGGATCGTCGGGGCCTACCTGGGATCGCTCTACGGGTGGCTCACCGGCCAGGAACGGTTCGTCTACTGCGATTTTGTCGCCACGTTCATCGTGCTGATGCTCGTCGGGCGCTGGGCCCAGCTGGCGGCGGTCGAGCGCAACCAGCGGCGCCTGCTCAGCCAGCATCCGAAGCCGCGCCGGGTCCGGCTGGCGGACGAGGGATCGCGGGAACTCCCGCCCGAGCAGCTCCGGTCCGGCCAATCCTACCTGCTCGCCCCGGGTCAGACCGTGCCGGTGGATTCCCGCCTGCAGCGCTCGGCCGCCCTCTGCTCCCTGGCCTCCATCAGCGGGGAAGGGGAGCCCCGCCGTTTCGAGGCCGGCCAGCGCGTGCCGGCCGGCGCGGTCAACGTCGGCCGCGGCGAGATCCGCCTCGAGGCCCTGCAGGCGTGGGCGGACTCCCTCCTCGCCCGCCTGCTGGAGCCGTCCGCCCGCGCCGGCTGGCGACATGCCTTCCTGGAAAAGATCGTGCGCGCCTATCTCATCGGCATCCTCGGGACGGCGCTGGTCGCCGGCCTCGTGTGGTGGCGGCGCACGGGCGACGGCCCCCGGACCTGGGAGGTCGTCACGGCCGTCCTGGTCGTCTCCTGCCCCTGCGCGATCGGCCTGGCATTTCCGCTCGCCGACGAAATGGCCACGACCGCGCTCCGCCGCCGCGGCGTCTACGTCCGCGAGAACGACCTCTGGGGCAAGCTCGGGCAGGTCCGCGCCATCGTCTTCGACAAGACCGGCACCCTGACCCTCGAGACCCCCGTCCTCTGCAATCCCGAGAGCCTCGTGTCCCTGGACCCGTCCGCCCGCGCCGCCCTCCATGCGCTCGTCCGCGACAGCGCCCATCCCGTCAGCCAATGCCTGCTGGAGCACCTCCTGGCGCTCGGTTCGGTCGATCCGCTTCCTGGGGAACCGGCGGAAACGGTGGGGGCGGGGCTGGAACTGGGCCCCTGGTCGCTCGGCCGGCCGGGCTGGCGCGGCCCGGAGGGTCCTGACGGCGGCACGCCCACAACCGACCTGGTCCACCGCGGCCTGATCGTGGCCCGCTTCCAGCTCGCCGATACCGCCCGCCCCGGCGCGGCGCGCGAACTGCAGGCCCTCGCCGCCGGCGGGTTTTCCCTCCACATCCTGAGCGGCGACCGGCAGGAAAAGGTCTCGGCCCTGGCTGCGGCCCTCGGGCTGCCCCCGGGGCACGCTGCCGGCGGGCTCGATCCCGACGCGAAGGCCCGCTGGTTCGATCGCCCGGGGGCGGCCGATGCGCTGATGCTGGGCGACGGCGCCAACGACAGCCTGGCTTTCGACCGGGCGCTCTGCCGGGGCACGCCCGTCATCCATCGGGGCGTCCTGTCGCAAAAGGCCGACTTCTACTACCTGGGCCGGGGCATCGGGGGGATCCGCGACCTTCTTGCCGTCAACCGCGTCCGGCGCCGCACCCAGCGGCTGGTCCTCGCCTTCTCGGTTGCCTACAACGGGCTGGCCGTGGGGCTGGCCGTCGCCGGGGCCATGACGCCGCTGGTCGCGGCCATCCTGATGCCGCTCAATTCGCTCCTGACCCTGGCGCTGGTGACCGGGGGGATGAGACCCGCCTTCCGGCCAACCGCCTAGGGCTTCGCCGGGACCGGCGGCCGCGACCGGCCGGGTGGGACCACGAGCACGGGGCAGGGGGCCCGCTTCAGGACCGCGGCGGTCGTGCTGCCGATAAACAGCTCGTAAATCGCGGTGTGACCGTGCGAGCCGATCACGATGCATTCCGGATGCGTCCGCCGGGCCTCCTCCAGGATGCAATCGGCGGCCGGCCCGAATCGCGTGATCGTCTCCGTCTCGATTCCGTCGCCGGCCAGGCGCCGGCCGCACTCCCCGAGTTTCCGCGCCGCCTCGTCGTGATTGCAGATCAGCGTGCCCCGCACCGCCTCGGCGTCGGCGCTCGCCACGATCGGCGGGCGGATCACGTGGAGCAGGAGGATTCGCGCGTGGGCGCCGCGGGCGGCCCCTTCCGCCGCCTCGAGGATCGCCGGCGTCGACGCGGTGAAATCAACGGGAACCAGGATGTTCTTCATGGCCGCTTCAGGCGCGCCGGGATTTCTTCGGCCCGGTGGGCCGCAGGCCCGGCACGACCACCACCGGGCACTCGGCCCGCTTGATGACGCCCCGCGTCGTGCTGCCGATCAGCAGGTCGAAGAACGCGGTATGCCCGTGCGAGCCGATGACGATGTGGCTGGCGTCGAGCTTCCTGGCTTCCGCCAGGATGCAGGGGGCCGCCATTCCGGTCTCCAGGATCGTTCCGGCCTTCACGTGCTGGGCCCGGAGTTTTGCGCGCAGGCGGATCAGCTCCCGGCCCGCCCACTGGCGCGCATCCATCATCAGCTGGGCGGTGTCCTCCAGGGTCATGCCGGCATAGTCGGTCACGAACGCCGGCGGCTGCACGACATGGATGAAAATCAGGTGGGCCCGAAGGGCGCGGGCGAGGGCCACCGCCTCGTTGATGACCGGCTTGCTGACGGGCGAAAAGTCGATGGGGACGAGGATGGTCTTCATGGTAAGGCGGGGATTGGGCTCCCTCCACGGTAGCGCCGGCGACGGTTTTCGGCTCCGCACCCGTTGCAATTTGGAACGCATAACTTGATGGCCCCGGCGGCGGTCCCGGCAACCATCAGCGAGGCCGCGGAAGCCGGGCCAGCCGGGCCTAGACCGCGCAGGCCATCCGGGCGCTGCCGAGGGCCGATCCGGAGGAGGCGTGCAGGCTGTCGCGGTAGTCCGTCGGCGCCTCGCCGACGATGCGGCGGAACACCCGGTTGAATTGCGACAGGGATTGGAAGCCCGCCTCATAGGCCGCCTCGCTCACGCGCTTGTGCGGATTCAGCAGGAGATGCTTCACGGTCTCGATCCGGGTCCGGGCCAGGTATTCGGTGAAGGTCAGCCCGGTGGCCTTCTTGAAGATCTTGCAGAAATAGAAGGAGCTCATGTTGACCGCCTGCGACACCTGCAGGAGCGAGAGCTCGTCGCCCTGGCGCTCCGCAATGAAGGCTCGGGCCCGGGAGATCGCCGGCGCCTCCGCCGCGCTCTCCCTCACCATCAGCTGGTTGCTCAGGGCCGAAAGGTGCTGGGCGAAGATCTCCAGGAGCCGGAGCACGGATTCGTACTGCGACTTCGCGACGACCCTCGTCTCGAAGTAGGCGGCCTGGAGGGCCTTGACCTCGGCGGCCGTGCCCCAGTCGCCCAGTTGGCGGACCGTGCGGCTGAATTGGGCGGCGGTCGGCTTCTGCCGCAGCACCTGGCCGGTCTGCAGAAACGCCACCACCCGGTTCCCGACGCGGATCGGAACGGCGGAATCGGTCAGGCCGGCAAAGCAATCCATGGTCGCGGCCCCGGCCTGCGCCTCGCTCTCGATGCGCTGCTGGAGCTGGAGGCAGGCGGAGCAGCTCTTGTTCCGCCCGGCCATCAGGGCGCAGAACGCGTTGATCCGGCGCGAACCCTGCAGCGGGGTCTGAAAGGACCCGACCCCGCGGATATCGAGGGGGAAGCCGGTGGTGGCTTCAAAGGCCTTCTGGTAGTCGCGATAGATCTCGGACTTTTCGAGCTGGGTGGCCAGGTCGCGGTCGGACTTCGTGGAGTCTGCCGGTGCGAGGGAGAAGCTGGGTGCGATTTGCATGGGCCCACCGTAACAGAACCGGGACCCACCGTATATTGGAGGCGGGACGCGATCTCACTAGGGGATTTCCCTAGGCCGGGACCCCCCCCCGGCACCGGCAATTTCCGCCCATTCTCCTGCAAGAACTGCGGAGCGGCGCCCCGAAATGGGGGTAAAATACTTCCATGAAAACGAATCTCGCGGGATCCGAGCCGCCGACCGCGGCGGATTTTCCCGCCCGGCCCTCCGCCGCCGCCCGGCGTCGCCGGCAGGTCGTCCTCGTCGGCCTGATCCTGACGCTGGGAGCCTTCTTCGGCGGCGGGCAACGCGGCGGCTGCAGCAGGGACGATTCCCGGGCGCAGGTGTATATCGCGCTTTCGCCGGTGGCCGTCGTCCTGCCCGTGGACAAGGTCCGTTCCGCCGCCGAATACTATGCCCGCCTTCGGCCCAATTCCGCGGTCCTGGACGGGTACGGCGCGGGGATGATGCCGCTCTACGCGCCCGGAACGCTGGTCGTCGTGGAGCGAATCCCCTACGACCAGCTGAAGGAGGGCATGACCGCCGTGTTCATCGATGGTCATGGTCAGCGGGCGGCCCACTTTCTCGTGCGCCTGCAGATCGACGGCTGGACCACCCGGGGGCTGAATCAAGGGCGGGAAGATCCCAATCCCATGATCGCCCAGAATTATCTGGGCGTGATCGTCATGGCCTTCTCTCCCGAGGGCGAACCGCCCGCAGACTAGGCGGCCGGCCCGGCGCTAGGATGCCGGCGCGCCCGGGCGCACGTCCACGTCGATCCGGCTGAGCTTGGCAAGCAGGGAGCCCCGGCGCTTCAGCGGCCACCAGTCATAAAGGTAGATCTCCATCGGCCGCCACATGGCGACCCAGCCGCCGATGGTCAGGCCCTCGCGCGCCACCGACCAGAAGGCGCCCGATTCCCCGCGGCGGGAGATCATTTCGCCCAGCAGGAGGCAGCCGGCCAGGAAGCCGGTGCCGATCAGCAGGCTGGTCCGGCCCTGCTGGAGGAGCTGGCGGAATTCCAGCCGGTTGATCGATGCGCGATAGGCGAAATAATGCCGGATCGATTCACAGACCGAGGCGGCCGTGGCGGGGGGCGCCAGCGGGTTCTCCAGGTGCAGCACCAGCCGCAGCGAGTCGTGATGGCGCAACTCCCGCGCCCAGCCGACGATGAATTCCTCCGCGTCATGGTCCAGGTCCTTCTCGTTGAAGGGCGAGGGATCAAGGGAATTGAACAGCTGCGCGACGTCGCGCAACTTCAGCTGGATGACGTTGTCCGCCGTCCGCGGATCCCCGCCGGGAAACACCGAGCTCACGGGCGCCATCCTAGGCAGCGCCCGCGCCGAAGAAAGGCAAAGTTTCGGCCCAAGAGGCGACCGGAAACGCCCTAGGGCCGGCGATCATCCGGATCTTTCATCCAGTTGATGATCTCGGGTTCCAGCCGCGAAGCCGTTCCGGGCAGGCCGGCCGGCCAGCCCACGACGATCGGCATGACCGCGGCATAGATCGGCGGCACGCCCAGCTCCTCCTTCACCTCGGTCAGGTCCAGCCACGGGCGGGCGAACCCGATCGGGCAGGTGCCGAGGCCCGCGCCATGGGCCGCCAGCATCAGGTTCTGGGCCGCCAGGCAGCAATTCTCCGCCGCCGGATAGGGCGACGGCTTGCCGTAGACCACCACGAGCGTGCCGGCCCCGTAAAAGAGATTGGCGTCAGGATCCGTGATGACCTCGGCCTGGCGGTACAGCTCCAACGCCCCAGGCTGGGAGGCCAGCAGGTGCGCCTTGGCCCGCGCCGAGAACTCGGCCAGTTTCGTGCGTCCGCGGACCACCAGGAAGGCCCAGGGCTGCTGATTGACCGCGCTGGGCGCAAACGTCGCCGCCCGCAGGAGTTCCTGCACGAGGAAGGCCGAAACCGGACGCGGCAGGTAGCTCCGGACCGCCCGCCGGTGAAAGATGGCCTCGAGCAATTCCATTGCACCGGGTCGCTCAGATCTTCCAACTCTGCAGCAGGCGCTGATAGTGGCCGCGCTCGAAGGCCGCGGCGTCCGGGCACCGGTCGAGATTCAGCGCGCCGCGGAACTCGTCCAGGTTCGCGAAACCGTGCTCGCGCATCCAGCGCTGCAGCCCCTCAAGTATCGTGGCGAGAAAGTGGGGCCCGTTCTTGAGCAGCGCGGATACCACCTGCGCGGCATGCGCCCCCGCCAGGAACGCCTTGACCGCATCCCCGGCCCCATGCACCCCGCCGGTGACGGCCAGCGAGCAGCGGACCCGCGCGGCCAGGATCGAGGTCCACCGGGCCCGCAGCAGCAGTTCGCCGGGGTTGGACAGGCGCAGGTGCGGCTCCGAGGCGAGGTCGTCGGCATTGAGCCCCGGCTGGTAGAACCGGTTGAAGATCACGATGCCATCGACGCCGCACCGCTCGAGGCCGCGGCAAAAATTGACCAGCGCGGTGTGAAACGGGGAGAGCTTCACCGCCACCGGGATCCGGACGGTGCCCTTGAGCTGGCGCACGGCGGCCAGCATCTCCTCCTCGATGTCCAGCGCCGACAGGCCGGGGTCCGCCGAGATGCTGTAGAGGTTCAGCTCGATCGCATCGGCCCCGGCCGCCTCGCAGCGGCGCCCGTAGTCCAGCCAGCCGCCCGGATGGCAGCCGTTGAGCGAGGCGATCACCGGGATCGTCAGCGTGGACTTGAGGAATAGGATTTGCCGAAGGTACTGATCGGGGGACTGCTGGTATTCCGAGAGGGAGGGAAAATAGGAGCCCTCCTCCGGGCTGGTCTCCCTCCGCCGCCGGTCGTGCGAGACCACGTCCAGATAGATCTGCTCCTCGAACAGGGAACGCATCACCACCGCGCCCGCCCCGGCGTCCTGCAGCTGGAGGGCGCTTTCGGCCGTGTCGGTGAAGGGCGAGGCTCCCACTATGATCGGACTGTGAAGCTTGAGGCCGAGATAGGTGGTCGAGAGGTTCATCAGGACAGGGGGTTGGTCTGACCGTACTATCCCGCAAAGCCCGGCCGCTCACTCCGCGAATCTTGTCGATTGCACTGCGTCGGTTGCCGTGGGCCCGCCGCCCCGGGTTGGGGCGCAGCCCGCGGTCCCGGCGGGAAGGGTCGGCCAGCCTCAGTCGCCGGAAGGCGGAAACCGCCGGAGGATGAGTCCCACCGCCGCCACGATGCGCTCCGGATCGGGCTGGTCGCCGATCCGCTCCCGGCCCGCGACAAGATATGCCGCACCCTCGGCAAGGAACGACGAGCGTCTCCGGCCGCGAGCGCCTATATTGGCGCAACCCGAACCTCCATGACCACCCTCCCGCCTTCCCCCTCGGTCCAGGTCGTCTTCCTCCACCTCGACTCGTCACCCGCCCTCGAGGGCGCCATTCGGGACAACGTCGCCAAGCTCGCCCTGATCTTTGGCCGCATCACGCACTGCCGGGTCACGGTGGCCCGGGTGGATCATCGCCATCTTCACGCCTCCGGCTACGACATCTGCTTCGAAATCGGCCTGCCGCGCGGCCCGCTGGTCGTCCGCCACCGGTCCGAGGCGGGGGAGGACGCCCATGCGGCCGTGCACCAGGCCTTCCACACCGTGCGGCGCCGCTTCGAGGAACATGTCCGGAAACTGCGCGGCGACGACCGCCGCCATCAGGCCCGGGCCACCCCCGGGTCCCTCGGCTAGTCCCGAGACAAACGATAAGATATGCCGCGCGGGTCCACGGCGGCCAAGGGGCGCGAACCCGGACTGGATTCCAGCAGTTGCCCTCTCACCGCCGCCGCCTGGCGGCACCAGGGAAAGGCCCGGAGACGGGCGGCCGGTATCGGCCGGCCGGTCGCGTCGCAATAGCCGTAGAGTCCCTCATGCAACCGCCGCAAGGCGGCGCAGACCTCGGCCAGCGCGTTGGCTTCCGCAATGAGCCGCCGGAATGTCGCTTCCAGTTCGAACTCCTCCTGGCGCCCCGGCAGAGGATCATCCGTGGTTCCGGGACCAGGCGGGCGGGCCGCGGCCCGCGGATCGCGCTGCAGCCGGGTCCGCAGCATCCGCAGCATCCGGAAATGCCAGGCCCATCGCGGCGGGATGTGGCCGGAGGCGAGGGGAAAGCGGATGAGGGGAGCGCGGAAACCGGCGGTCATGGCAAAAATTTGGCCGGGGCGAGCTGGCGCCGCGCCGCCTCCTGTCGCGCCTGTTCGTCCACCACGTACCGGCACCAGGGAATCGCGCGCAGGCGCGCATCCGGAATCCGCCGGCCGGTCGCCTCGCAAACGCCGTAGGTGCCCCCGTGCAGGCGCTCGATGGCGGCCTCGATCTCCATCAGGGCATTCTCCTCGGATTCGAGCAGCTTCAAGGCCGCCTCGTGCTCGAACTCAATCGCCGCGTCGTCGCCCGGATCTCCGCCCGGGCCGGACGATTCCGTCGCCTCCTGCGAGTGCCGCCCGATCTCGCCCCGCAGCCGGTCCCGGAGCGCGCAGAGCGCGCTGTAGTGCCAGATCCAGCGCAGGCCGATGCCGGCGGGGACCACCGGATGCCGGGCCGGGGCAGGGGACGCACGGTTCTTGGAGCGCATGGAGAGGGGGTTTTCGCGGCCGGGGGAATCTGTCCCATGGTGCCACGACACCCTCCCGGCCGCTCCGCATCGCTTGCCGAACTTCCCGCCAATCTTGTCGGCCGCGGGCCCTGGCCGGCTCCGCGCGCAGCCGGGCGCCGCCCCTCACGGGGCCGGCTGGGCCAGCCAATCCGCCCGCACGCCCAGGACGCCATTGATCATGAATTGCAGGGCAACCGCGGCGAGCAGGAGGCCCATGACGCGAATCGCGATGTTGAGGGCGATCGGGCTGAGCCAATGCATGCCATGGGCGGATAGGCGCAAAATCGCGTACGTGGCGGCCGAGACCGCGACGATGCTCAGGCACAGGGCGATGGATTGGGCCGGATTCTGGGCCTGGTTCTGCAGGAGGATGACGGTCGAGATCGCGCCCGGACCTGAGAGCATCGGGATGGCCAGGGGAGTAACCGCGATGTCCAGCTTCCGGATCCCGGCGGCCGTTTCCTCCCGCGTTTCCACGACCCGGGAACGCTGCGCCCGCAACATGTCCAGGGCCACGAGCAGGAGCACGATGCTGGCGGCAATTTCAAAGGCCGGCATCGTGATGCCGAGAAACCGGAAGATCCACCGTCCCGCAAAGCCAAACACGAACAGGACGCCCGCCATGACGACGGCGGCCAGCCGGGCCATGCGCATCCGGTCGGCCGGGGTATTGTCGGGCGTCATGGCGATGAACGCCGGCACGACCGCCAACGGATCGACGATCACGAACAGCGAGCTGGTCGCGAGCAGAAGGTATTTGAGGAGGGACATGCCGAGGCGCCGGCGGTCTTATCGCACCCCGCCGCGCCTACTTCAAGGCCGTCGCCGCCTGGACCCCCGCTCCCTTCAACTCCACCACGGCCGCCGGCACAATGGCCACGGGACAGGGGGCCTTCCGCACCACCATCAGCGCCGTGCTGCCCATGAAGGCTTCGTAGACCCGGCCGTGGCCGTGCGCTCCCAGGACGAGCCAGGCAGCCGATATTTTTCCCGCCGTCTCCACAATCGTGGCCGCCGGCCGGTCTCCCACAATCAGGCGAGTCTCGCTCTCAATTCCTTGCAGGCCAAGCCGATGCACAATCTCGGTCAATTCGTGCCGGGCCTTCTCCCGCGCCGCCGTCACCATGACATCAAGCGCATCGGGCGTGAGTGCGGCATAGGGGATCCCGGGCATCGTCGGGTTGACGTGGAGGACCATGATCCTGGCCTGCTCATGCCGGGCCAGCTGGATCGCCAGGTTCAAAACCGATTCTGTGGTCGGCGAGAAATCTATGGCTGCAAGGATCGTTTTCATGGCCCCACTATGGCTGCGCCGCCTCCCTCCTGCTCCGCAGAATTTGACAAGATTCGTGCGTTTCATGTCCGATCTGCGCGCGCTTGCGCACCGGCGGGGGAGGGGGAGGCCCGGCCCTACCTGGGCGCCCCCAGGGACCCGCTGGACGCATCGGCGGCGTCTTCGCGGCACTTGGCGGAGGCTTGCCGCAACGCCGCCTCCAGGTCGGCCTCGACCACCGGTTTGCTCAGGAAAGAGTCCATGCCGGCCGCCAGGCATTTTTCCGGGTCGCCCTCCATCGCGTTCGCGGTGATCGCAACGATGTAGGCGGGACGGCCGACGAAGCCCGGCGCCCCCTCGAATTGCCGGATTCTCCGGGTGGCTTCGTACCCCTCCATCTCGGGCATCTGGCAATCCATCAGGATGACAGCATAGGGCGAGCGCACCTGGGCCTCCAGGGCCTCCCGGCCGTTGCCGACGACATCGGCCGTCTGCCCCAATTTTTGCAGCTGCGCCAGCGCCACCTTCTGGTTCACCAGATTGTCCTCCGCCAGCAGGATCCGCAGCGGCGGAATGGGCGGCCGGTCCGGAGTGGCGGCGACCTCCCGGGGCGGGGCGGGCCCGCGGAGCGCCCCCGGCGCGGTGTGGGCGAGAGATTCAATGAGCTGGCCCTGCCGCACCGGCTTGTGCAGGCAATGATCGACACCGGCGGCGAGCCGGACTTCGTCCTCCAGGCGAAACCCCAGCGGGACCAGCAGCACGACCCGCGTGCCATCGAGCGCGGAATCGTCCTTGATGAGCCGGGCGAGCGCCAATCCGTCCATCGACGGCATCTGCAGGTCGACCAGCGCGAGGGGATACGGCTCGTGGGCGCCGGCGGCGGAACGCAGCAGGCGCACCGCCGCGGTGCCATCCGCGGCCGTGGTGCAGGGGATCCCCCAGGCTCCCAGCTGGCGGCTCAGCGCCTGGCGGGCCGCCGCATTGTCGTCCACCACCAGCACCCGTTCGTCGATCAGGCCCGACGCCGGCGTCGGCTGGACCGACGGGCTGCGCCGCAGCAGGACCGAGAAGGAAAAGACCGAGCCGCGGCCCACCTCGCTGGCGACGGTGATTTCGCCCTTCATCATGCCGACGATTCGCCGCGAAATCGCCAGGCCAAGCCCCGTGCCCCCGTATTTCCGGGTGGTCGAGCCGTCGGCCTGCGCAAAGGCCTCGAACAGCCGCGCCTGGGTGGCGACCGCGATGCCGACGCCCGTGTCCCGCACCGAGAATTTCATCCGCAGGCTGCCGGGTCCCTCCGGCTGGGCGCCGACGCCGACCACGATCTCGCCCTGGCTGGTGAACTTCAGGGCATTGCCCACGAGATTCAGGAGCACTTGCCGGAGCCGGGTGGGATCGCCGCGCAACACGGCGGGAACGTCCTGTTCGACCTCGCTGACCAATTCCAGCCCCTTTTCCTGCGCCCGGCCCGCGAACAGCTCGAGGGTTCCCTCCAGGATCTCCCGCAGGTTGAAATCGACTTCCTCCAGCGCCAGCTTGCCGGCCTCGATCTTCGAGAAATCGAGGATGTCATTCAGCACGGTAAGCAGCGACTCGGCACTGAAGCGGGCGGTCTCGAGAAAGTCCTGCTGCACCGGCGCAAGCGGGGTGTCCGCGAGCAGATTGAGCATTCCAATCACGCCGTTCATCGGGGTGCGGATCTCGTGACTCATGGTCGCCAGGAAGGTGCCCTTGGCCGCGGTCGCCGCCCGGGCGTCGACCAGGGCGACGTCGAGGGCGCGGTTCTTCGCCGCGAGCTCCACCTGGGCCCGGTTGAGCTTGGCCAGGCTTTGCTTGAGTTCCGAGACGTCATCCTTGATCGCGATGAAATGCTGGATTTTACCCGCCGCGTCCCGCACCGGCGTGATCACGAGGTCCTCCGTGTAGAGGCTGCCGTCCTTGCGCCGGTTGACCAGCTCCCCCCGCCAGCTGGCTCCGCCCAGGATGGTGCGCCACAGGGTGCGGTAATATTCCGGAGATTGCATCCCGGAGGCCCAGAGGCGGGGATTCCTTCCCCGGACCTCCTCCAAGCTGTAGCCGCTGATCCGGCAAAAGGCGGGATTGACCCAGGCAATGGTGCCGCGCGCATCGGTGATCACGACGGCATTAGTCGCCGCCTCGAGGGCGGCGCTGTGAAGCCGAATGCTGGCCTCGGTCTGCCGGACCTCCGTGATGTCCCGCATGATGGTCGACAGCAGCTCGATCTCTCCGGTCGGGCCGCGGTGGGAGTGGATCACCTGCGAAACGGGTATTTCCAGGCCCTGCCGGCTCACCAGGACCGTCTCGCCGCTCCAGGTCCCGTCGCGCATGGCGGCAGGTATGCCCACGGTCAGCACGGGATGGTGCGTGGGATCGGTAAGAAAGTCGGAGATGGCCAAGCCGGTGACGTCCTCGGCGGGCTCCAGTCCCAATTTGGCCCGTCCGGCCTGGTTGAGGTAGATCAGCCGCCCCGACGGATCGGCCATGCCCACGAGGTCGCTCGTCAACTCGAGAATCGCCGCCAGTCGCTCCCGCACCACCTCGACCTCCTCCCGCTGGAGGGTCTCCGCCCGCAGGGCGAGGTTGGCGTTGACCAGATCCAACGTCCGGCTCGCCACGCATTCGGCCATCCGGTTGAACTCCCGGGCCAGGAGCCCGACCTCGTCGCTCGAGGAGTCGGCCAGCGGCTCGTGCATCGTACCAGCCGCAAATCCCCGAACGCCCTCCTGCAGGACATGCAGGGGCCGGGTGATCCCCCGGGCCAGGAAGTAGGCGAGGGCGGCCGTGGCCACCAGCGCCAGGCCGCTGATGAGGAGCACCCAGCGGCCAAACTCTCTCACCGGAGCCAGTGCTTCCGCCTGGTCGATCTCCACGATCAGGCCCAGCTGCCGGACCGGGTCCCAGCGGTAAACCGCGATCGAGGGTACGCCGCGGTAGTCGGGCGCCAGCACCACGCCGCTTTCATGCGCGGCGCAGCGGCGGATCGCCTCCGAATCGATCGGGCGGCGCAGGGCCACCGGCTCGGCGATAAAGCGGGGCTGCGTGACCGCAAACCGGCTGGAATTGATCAGAAAGGCGTCGTCGGTCTGGTGGCGCTCCGTGCGCCGCTGCACAATCTCGCTGACCGCGGCAAAGTTCAGCCGGGCGGCCAACACGGCCACCACGCGCCCGTTCGCCGCGCACAGCGGAATCGCGGCGGTCATGGCGGGAGCGCCCAGGTCCGCGGACAGGTAGGGAGGCGCCAGATAGAGGTCCGCCTTGCCCAGGTCAAAATAGGGACGTCCGGCCTTCAGCTTTCCTTCCTCGGCGGGGCGGGTGGAGGCCAAGACTAGCCCGGAAACCGGATCCATGACGAAGGCCTCGAGAAAGGGCGGGTCGGGCCCGGACGCCAGCGGCTCAATCTCCCCCAGGAGGATGGTGCGGGCCCGGCCCGCGGCGACCGAGCCGCGAGGGGCGTCAACCAGGTCCGCCGCCTTCTCCACCATGTCGGCGCGACGGGCGTTCTGCTGCATGTCAGCCAGGCGCTCGGCGATCCAGTCGTCCGTGGCCGCCTGCTTGTCGACCGCCCGTGAAGCCACCTCGGAAATCACGGCCGCCTTGAGGCTGTTGCTGCCGCTCCGATAGGAAAGCAGGCCGACGGCCGCCAGCGAAAGGGCCACCAGCAGCAAAAAACTCAGCAGGATCTGCGAGCCCAGGCGCAGTTTCACCAGGCACCTCCGGTCGAGGGGCGTTGGTGGCCCCGGTCAGCCCCGGGACATCGGTTTGTGCGCATGCGCGAGATCGGGGTTTCGCACCGTACCGGCTCCTACCCGGCGCGTCCCGAGGCAAGTCCGGCCAGGGGAGGGATCCGGCCCCTCAGACAGGCGAGCGCCTCGCGCCAAACGTCCATCTCCCGGCCGGGAATGCAGCCTTCGTGCAAATAGAGGTGATAAGCATAGTCGCGGAGCAGGTCTTCGTCGACGACAGGGGAGGCGGGCGCCATTGCGGTTTGCATGCCCTGAAACTACCAGAATCGGGGCCATCCGATAATTGGAGCCGCGGCGGTATCCCGCTAAGGCATTTCCCTACGTCACTCCATTCGCCAAACGCCCGGATGACGGAGCGGCTAGCGGCCCGAAGTGAAAGCAGGGCTGAACCCCAGGACGGGCACGACGACCACGGGACAGGGCGCATGCTTGAGGACCCAGCCGGTGATGCTTCCGACCAGGGCTTCGTAAAGCGCGGTGTGGCCGTGGGAGCCCATGACGATATAGTCGGCGGAGATCCGCCGGGCTTCCTCCACGATGCATTCCGCCGGGGGGCCGTAGCGCTCGAACGGCTGCGTCTCCAAACCCTCGGCGTTCAGCTTGTCTCCATAGTGGGCCAGCTTGGCCGCCACCGGGCCCTCGGCGCTACCGACAAAATCCTCCGCCGCCATTGAGGCCACTTCCGCGAGCGCCGGCAGGGGGGCCACGCTGATGAGCACGATCCGCGCATGGTGCTCGCGGGCCAGGACCCGGCCCGCCTTGATCACCGACGGAGTCGCATTGGAAAAGTCGATGGGGACGAGGATGTTTTTCATGGGCTGGCGGTGGCCGTCCGGCGTGGCGGGTTGCGGCAGTCTAGGGGAAACGGCACCGCGGCACCATGGGGTGAAACCCACAGGCCCGCTCCCGCCGCCCCGGGGCGCAGCCGAATCCCCCGCATACCTAGAACACCCCATCGCCCGCCGGGCGGCGGTCTGGTATGCTCGGCGGAACGTCGGCCTTGCCTCCACCCAGGACCGCTCCCCGGAGCCTTCCTCCGGCGCCTGGCCCCCACCGTATGCCCAACCGAATCGACCAGCTGCTCGCCCAGATCAAACTCCTCGAGCGGGAGCTCGTGCACGAGACCCTAAGGAAAGAGGCCGAATTCAGCTATCGGATCCGGCATCAGACGGTGCGGTTCGCGGAGGCCGCCAAAGTGCGCCACCGGCAATTCCGCGAGGGCCTGGGACGGTACCTGCGGAACTCGCGCTTTTTTGTCGTCGTCACCGCGCCGGTGATCTGGATGTGCCTCATCCCGGTGGCGCTGATGGACCTGGTCGGCTCCCTCTACCAGGCCATCTGCTTTCCCATCTACGGCATTCCGAAAGTGCGGCGGCGCGACTACGTGGCACTCGACCGGCACCACCTCTCGTACCTGAACCTGGTGGAGAAGCTGAATTGCGACTACTGCGGCTATGTGAACGGCATCCTCGCTTACTTCACCGAGATCGCCGCCCGAACCGAGCAGCATTGGTGCCCCATCAAGCACGCCCGCTGCCTGAAATGCGCGCATAGCCGCTACCGGCACTTCTTTGATTTTGGCGACGCCGAAACCTACCGCGCCCACGTGGAGGAAGTCCGTCGCTCGTATGGGGACCTGACCTCCCCGGGCCCTGTGACCAAGTCCCCATGAAGACCATGAAGGCAGTTTGCATCTATTCCTACGGCGGCCCGGAGGTCCTGTCCTATGAGGACGCCCCGCGGCCCCATCCGCACGAGGGCGAGGTGCTGGTGCGGGTCCACGCCGCCGGGATCAATCCCATCGATTGGAAGGTCCGGGCCGGATTGCTCCAGGGCATGCTGCATCACACCCTCCCCTTGATCCTGGGGTGGGATGTCTCCGGCGTCGTCGAGGCCCTCGGGTCCGGGCTCACCCGGCTCAAGCTCGGCGACGAGGTCTTCAGCCGGCCCGATCCGTCCCGCGACGGGGCCTATGCGGAATTCATCGTGATCAAGGAATCTGAGGTGGCCCTGAAACCAAAATCGATCGACCATCTTCACGCGGCCGCCCTGCCCCTGGCCGGCCTGACCGCCTGGCAGACCCTCTTCGAGGCGGCGGCGCTGACCGCCGGTCAGCGCGTGCTCATCCATGCCGCCGCCGGAGGGGTGGGGCACCTCGCCGTCCAGCTGGCGAAATGGCGGGGCGCGCACGTGATCGGCACCGCGGCGGAGCGCAACCACGACTTCCTGCGCAAGCTCGGAGCCGACCAGGTGATCGACTACGACACCCAACGTTTCGAGGAAGCGGTCCAGCCGGTTGACGCGGTCCTCGACACCATCGGCGGTGACACGCAGGCGCGCTCCTGGAAGGTTATCAAGCCCGGCGGTATCCTCGTTTCCATCGCGAGCCCGCCCTCTCCCGAGACCGCGGCGGCCCACGGCGTACGGCAGGCCTTCGTGTTCACTCAGTCGAACGACACCCAGCTGGCCGAAATCGCAAGGCTCGCCGATGCCGAGAAAATCAAGGCAATCGTGGAAACGATCCTGCCTCTCTCCGATGCGACTCGCGGCCAGGAACTCAGTCAGCGCGGCCACACGTGCGGGAAAATCGTACTACGGGTGGTTTAGAGTGGAGGAAAGCAGCGACACATGAAGACGAAACCTGACGTCCCTACGAAGCAAAGCGAAATGCATCAAAGCGGGCGCATAGGGTGGCTACGTGCCGCGGTGCTCGGATCGAACGACGCCATTGTCTCAACCGCGAGCCTCATGATTGGTGTCGCCGCTGCGTCGGCATCGCAGCGGGCGATTCTTGTCGCAGGTGTGGCGGGCCTTGTTGCCGGGGCAATGTCGATGGCAGTAGGAGAATATGTTTCGGTCAGCTCGCAACGGGATGCGGAACAGGCAGACATTGGCCGCGAAACGCAGGAGCTAACGGACGCACCGAAAGCCGAATTGCAGGAACTGGCCTTGATCTATGAGAATCGAGGCCTGGAGAAAGATCTCGCGATGAAGGTCGCGGTTCAGCTCAGCGCAGGTGACCGGCTTGGCGCGCACCTGCGCGATGAACTTGGGATCGACCTGAAATCACTCGCGCGTCCGTTGCAAGCCGCGTGGATATCCGCCGCCAGCTTTGCGTTCTTCGCCACGATTCCAATTGCGGCCCTTTTTTTCGCACCGACATCGCTGCACATTCCTTTCATTGCGATACTCTGCCTGCTGAGCCTCGCTGTTCTCGGCGCGCTTGGTGCTTACCTCGGCGGGGCGCCCCTGGGCCGCGCGTCGTTACGGGTCACCGTGGGTGGTGCCCTGGCGATGGCCGTGACCGCGCTCATCGGTCGAATTCTCGGCGTTGCAGGGGGGTGATTGGCAGGACGGTCGGGCCAGCCCGGTCCATGTCCGCTAGGGTAATACCCCATAGCTCCAGCGCGAATTCTAGCGCATTCTAGTCCGCCGAATGGGACATCGGGCTTAAGCATGAGAGCGGGTCATTCATCCACCTTTTCCGAACTCTGTCATGAATAACTTCATCCTTCTTTCAAATTCCACGCTGACCCTCGTTTGTGTGCCCAGCCACGCCGCCGGGACCTATTCACTCGATTCCGCCGCCCGCCTCCTCGACGTACATCCAAATCTGCTCCGGTATTACTGTCTGCGCGGCCTGTTGGGCGAGGTCCGGGCCGACGCGAAGGCCGAACCTTCCTTCGACGAAACCGCGCTCGAGGAAGTCCGCCAGATCGAACACTATCGCCGGAATCTTGGCGTTACGCGCCGGGGCCTGCCACTCCTCTGCGAACTCCGGCGGGAGGGCGATCGCCAGCAGATCGAGCTGCGCTTTCTCCGGCACCCGTGAGGAAGAGCGCGGTGCCGATGAAAATATCCTACAAAGCCCGCGCCACCGCGACCGGCGGCCGGGCCGGCCATGTGCGATCCGACGACGGCGCCCTCTCGGTCGACCTGGCCCGGCCGGACTCGGGCCGGAAGCAGACCAATCCCGAGCAGCTTTTCGCTGCGGCCTATGCGGTCAGTTTCGACAGCGCGCTGCAGGCGGCCGCGCTAAGCCTCAAGCTCGTGGCGCGCGACACCCAGACCTCGATGGAGGTCGGCATCGGCCAGAATGCGGCGGGAGGCTATACGTTGGACGTCGACATTTTTGTCGTGACCCGCGGCCTTCCCGAAGACCAGGCGAGAAGGCTGATTGAAGCCGCGGACCTCCTATGTCCGTACTCGAGCGCCGTGCGCGGAAATGTCGACGTCCGGCTTCATGTGGCCACCAGCTAGTTCGGCCGGGGAAGCCCGCCGATCCGCTGCTTCGGCCTGCCGCCACTCCGCGCCGGGCGCGTCGCGGCTCGGTACCAGATCATCATGAGCACCCTGTCGCCAATTCCACCGCTCACCTTGCCGGCCTTTGACGGTTTGAGCCGGATTTACGGCCACTTTATCGTGCATGAATCGTCCGCGGGCATGCGGATTCTGATCATTATCGGGACTGCGCTCCTGGCGCACGTTGCCGCCCGGGCGATCCGGCGCGCCAGCGAATGGCTGTTGATCCGGAGCCATGGGCAGAAGGGTCGCCTAGGCGCTGCGACCCAAAAGCCCAAGTTCGACACCATGACGCGGCTGATGGCCAGTAGCGTCGCCTTCCTCTGCTATTTTGTGGCTGTGGGCCTGATTCTGCAGGAATTCGGCTTCAGCCTGACGGCCTATTTGGCAAGCGCCTCCGTGCTGGGCCTGGCCATTAGCTTCGGTTCTCAGGGCTTGGTGCAGGACATCGTCATCGGCCTGACGCTGATCTTCTGGGACGCGCTGGACGTGAACGACATGGTCGAAGTCGTGGGAACGACCACCAGTGTGATCGGTCGGGTTTCGGAGATCGGGATGCGCTTCACTAAGGTCGTAAATTTCTACAACCAGAAGGTCTTCATTCCCAACCGCACGATCGGAAATGTCAGCCGCTTTCCCCACGGGGGAGTGGACGCCTATGCCGACCCCCAGATTCCGCCGGACACGGACGCGCCCAAGGCGCTCCAAATCGTCGAGAATATCGCGGTCGGCATGTGGATCCAGTTCGGGGCGATCATCCTGGCGGAACCGATCATCGGCGAGATCGAGACCGCCCAAGGCGGCAGTTGGCGGCACGTGCGCGTTCACTTTAAGATCTGGCCGGGGCAGGGGAGCCTGATCGAAACCACGTTCCGGCAGGAGGTGGTCAAGGCGATGCGGACCTTGGATCCAAGGTACGCGGATTGGCAGGTGCCGGTCACCTACCGCGCCGGCACAACCTCGAGGAGCCTCAAGTCCCGTTGACGGGGAGCCGGCGGGAGAACCCGGGCACCGCCGCGCCAACGCCGCCTGAGGAGGGTTATACCCTATAGACCCATTCCGGCGATAAGCGCATTCTCAGCCCGGCGGCCGACCCGCGACCCATCTCATGAGCACAAAATCCCCCCACGCCTCAGACATCTCCGCCTCGCTGACCGAAGACGAGATCCGCGACTATGCCTATCACCTCTATGACCAGAGCGGATTCGCCGCCGGGCGGGACCTGGACAACTGGCTCGAAGCCAGGGCCTGCCTCAGTTCCGGCATCTCCAAGGCCGACAGCCATATCCGCCTGCACCAAAATTCCTTCAAGCCCAGGCGCTAAGGAGCGCATCCCGTCAACCCGCCCGTCCCTCCTCCCTATGTCCCTTCTCCCCGCCGAAAACAATTTCGCCGATCTGCGCGAAGTTGCGAACAACATCCTCCCCGCCACCACCGACGAAAACGTCAAGCGCCTCATCCTGGTCGTCGGCCAGCTCGCCTACCGCTGCGACTCGCTGGAGCGCCAGGTCGAGCTCCTGGAACGGGCGGACTCGCCGACGGCGAACTGAGATCATGCCGAAAAACATCAAGGACTTTTACGGCACGAAGCTGGCCGCCCAGGATGGCGACATCGGCCATATCACGGACTTCTACTTTGACGACAGGGCCTGGGTCATCCGGTACGTGGTCGCGGAAACCGGCTCCTGGCTGAACGGACGAAAGGTGCTCCTGTCGCCCTTCGCCTTCGGTTCCATCTACGAGGAGGGCATGCCGCCGCCGTTGAACCTGACCCGACAGCAGATTCAAAACAGTCCCCCGATCGAGACGCAGCTGCCGGTCTCGCGCCAGTACGAAATCACGTACTACCGCTACTTCGGCTGGCCGACCTATTGGGAAGGCCGCTGGTCCTGGGGCATTGGCAGCTATCCCGTGCTGCTGCCGGCCGCGAAGCCCGACGCCGCGGCCCCGCAGTTCCAGCACGATCAGGACGACAATCACCTGCGCAGCACCCGGGCAGTAGACGGCTATGGCGTCGAGTCATTCGACGGGATCATCGGCCACGTCTGCGGTTTCACCTCCGATCCCAAGACCTGGGCGATTCACGAGGTGATGGTCAAGACCGGGCCCTGGTATTCCGGCAAGGAAATCCTGATTTCACCCGGTCAAATTGACGAGATCAGTTTCGCCGAGCACAAGATGCACGTAAACATTACCATGCAGGATGCCCAGGTCACCGCCAAAGACAAAGTCGTGCAGTCCGGTTCCGGGGAATTCCACGCGGTGGATTTCCACGATTGAGCCGCCCGTGATCGGCGGCGGCGGTGTGCTTGTGGCCGCGGCTTTGGTGATCGCGGTGGCCCTGACAGCCCATGTCCGAACGCTCGCCGCCGACAACGCCAAGCTGCGGCTCTCCCTGGCGTCGCAGGCGCAAGCGGGCGCCCGGACCGCGGAGATTGCCCAGGAGTTGAACGCCACCCTGGCCAGCGCCACGGAATCCGCCAAGGCAAACCCGGCTGCGGCGGCCTCCAGCCGCGCCAGCATCGCGGCCTACCAGGCAAACTGGGCGCATGTGTCGAAGGCCGTCGACAATATCTTCATGCGAAGCCGGTCGGCTTAAGGAGCAGATGCCCTTCCGATCGCATCCCAAGTAACTCCTCCGTTGTAGACTGGATAAAAAACCGCAGAAGAAGCGCTGAGACTAGCGCAAATTTCCGCGATCACGTTATTTAACATAATATTTATTGTGCGAATCTTTGCTCCGTAAATCGTTACCTGCCAATAAGGGCATTGAGTGAGGCAAAGCCAAACTCCAGCTTCAGGCTATAACGGCCACCAACCTCTTCTTCGCTTCTTGCGGCGAATGTGACTAATCTGTCATCAACCCCCCCCGTGCGTGCGACCACGTCAGGCGGGATCCCCGTGCCAGGGGAATCATGACAACTTCCGCACTGCCTGCGCCTGCCGCCAAACGCTCCGGATTCAAGACCGTTCTCTGGATCGGCCTTGGTTTGACCACGCTCTTCGTTTTCATCACCTCGGAAGTGCTCCTGGTCACGGACTATCCCATGTACCACGCCTACCGGCGGCAGGTCATCTCCGACCGCCATATGCTCATCCCGCACACGCTCGCCGGGATTTTTGCCCTCCTCATCGGCCCCATCAATTTCTCCTCGCGGATCCGCGAGCGTCATCTCCGACTCCATCGCGTTCTCGGCCGAATCTACGTCGGCGCCGTCTTTGTCGGAGCCGCAACCGGCGTCGACCTTGCCGCCGGCCGTCCGGCCTTTGCCGGAACGCTCATGCAGGCGGCCGCCTGGATTGCCTGTACCACCGCCGCGTTCATCGCCGCGCGCAACCGCCAGATCGTCCAGCATCGCCAATGGATGGCCCGGTCCTATGCCGTTACCTTTACCTTCGTTTCAACCCGCGTGCTGAACCTTTGGCCCCGCTATTGGAGCCACCTCGGCGACACTTTCGCGACCGTTGGCGTCATCGCCTTCACCCTGGCTTCACTTCTTGTCGTCGACCTCGGTCTCAACTGGCGCGAGCTCACCACCCGCCGTGATCCTTCCACGGGTTGACGATTTGTGGGACCGAATCCCGGAAATCGGCTATATTGCGGGTCACCAAAGTCAGGTCTTTTGCCATCGCGGTGGCCGCGATGAAGCCATCGAGCAGGTTCATCGTTCGTCCGTTGGATTCAGCCTCGGCCATGATCTGCCCCCACTGCACGGCCACGGCATGGTCCACCGGCAGGATTCTATCGCCGAAACGCTCCAACACATCGCAATCCAGCCATTGCTGGATCCCTTCCCGCCGATTTCCCCGCGCCAGCCGGGAAACGCCGCGCTGCACCTCCGCCAGGGTCGCGGCGCTGATGTACAGGCGGTCTTCGTCCATCCCGGAAAGCCAGGCCAGCACCGCGCGATCGGGCCTTGGGCGGGTCGGCTCACAGATGACGTCGGTATCGAGCAGATAGTTCACAAGTCGAAGCGGCTTTGCCAAGGCGTGACCAATCCTGCTTCAATTTGAATGTGCCCCAATCTCCGGCCCCTCCGCGCGAGCCAGCCCGGACCATCAGCCTAAAATTCGGGCTATTGGGCACTATTTGTCTGGCGGTCATTGCAGTCTACTTTTGCGCATCGCAATCGGGCCTGATGGAGCTGTCGGCGCCAACCGCCGACGACACCTATTATAATCTCCTGGCGCGCGGATTCAGCGCCGGCCAGCTCAGTCTGCCCGTCGCCGTGCCTCCGGGGCTCGGGCAGCTCGCCGATCCCCTTGATCCGGACGCCAACGCCCGCTTTCGGTCGCTCGCGTTCCGGCTGCACGATCTGAGCTACTTCCATGGTCACTTCTACCTCTATTTCGGCATTGGACCCGCGCTGGTTCTCTTCTGGCCCTTCGCTGCGCTCACCGGCCACTACCTCTGGCACCGGGAGGCGGCCGCCCTGTTTTGCGCAGTCGGGTTTCTGGCCAGCGTCGGCGTGCTGCGCGGGCTTTGGCGACGGTACTTTCCGGAGGTTTCCGGAATCGTGGTCGCGGCCGGTGCGCTGGCCCTCGGCCTGGCCGCGGGCGCGCCGGTGCTCCTCGCGCGGGCGGAGGTCTATGAAGTCGCGATCAGCTGTGGGCAGATGGCCGTCGTACTTTCGCTGGCCGCGGTTTGGCGCGCCCTGCATGCCTCGGACCGGCGGCGCGAGACTTGGTTGGCGGCCGCCAGCGCCGCCTATGGGCTGGCGATCGCAGCCCGGCCCTCCCTGCTCGTCGGCGCTGTCATCCTGCTGGCGCCGATCTTCCACGGATCGGCTGAACGCCCTTCTGCCCTGCGGCTCATCCGCCTCGGAGTCGCCGCCCTGGTTCCGCTAGGCTGCTGCGGCCTCGGCCTGGTGCTCTACAACGGACTCCGGTTCGGCCACGCGGGGGAATTCGGTCAGCATTTTCAGCTCACGGCCGATGTTCGCCAGGCCAACCAGCGCCATTTCAGCCTCAGCTATCTCCTCTTCAACCTGCGGGTCTACTTCCTGGAGCCGGTGCGCCTGGCCTGGCCCTTCCCCTTCATCGGGCGCGTGACCGTTCCTCCCCTGCCCCCGGGTCATGGCGCGGTCGAGAACCCCTATGGAGTCCTCGTCGACCTCCCGCTCGCCTGGCTGGCGCTGGCCGCACCGCTGGCCTGGCGGGGCCGGAACGATCCCGCCGGCTCCCTCCTACGCACTTATTCAGGATGGGTGCTCGCTCTCTTTGTCATCAATGCACTGACGCTCGGCCTCTATTACTATGTCTCGAGCCGCTTTGAGCCTGAATTTCTCTCGCTCCTCATCCTCCTGGCCGTGATCGGCATCCTTGGCCTGGAACGCACCCTCGCCGGCCAGCCGGCGCGTCGGCGCGCGGCGCGTTGGGGCTGGGGCCTCCTGCTCGCCGGGTCGGTGGCCTTCAACCTCTGCGCGAGTGTCGAGCACCACGCCCAGGCCCTTTACGACTACGGCACCGAGCTCCTGAAGGTCGACCGGATACCCGAGGCGATCCAGGCGGACGAAGCCGCGCTCCGCCTGAAGCCTGGCTTCGCCGAGGCCCACAACAACCTGGGCGTGGCCATGGCCCAGGCCCACCGGTGGGACGAGGCCGTCGCGCAATACGCGGAGGCGCTGCGCATGGATCCCGCGCTGGCCAAGGTGAACTACAACTGGGGCCTGGCGCTCTTTCAGGCCGGGCGTCTCCCGGAGGCTGCGGGCCAATACGAAGCGGCCGTGCGGCTGGAGCCCGGCGATCCCAACGCGCGGTGCGACTACGCCAACGCCCTGCTGCTGCTGAATCGGACCCAGGACGCCGTCTCCCAATATGAGTCGGCCGTCCGGCTGGCGCCCGGCCTCGCCGAGGCCCACGGCAACCTGGGTGCAGCCTTGCTCCAGCTGGGCCGCCGGCGGGAAGCCGCCGCCGAGCTGGCCGAGGCCCTGCGGCTCAATCCGGGCCTGCAAAATGCGCGCGCCAACCTCGACCTGGCGCGCTAGGTCTTGACTCGCCGTCCTCAGGCCTTGGCCGTGAAGACGACGCTCGTGTCGATGGGCGCGCTTTCCGCCCCACCGCTGTCCTTGTCACCATCCTTGTCGGCGTCCTGGCCGGCCTGCTGGGCCTGGATGCGGGTGAGCTTCTGGATCGCCTGCGGGTCGCCCTTGGCGGCCTCGAGCTTCGTCTGGGCAAGGGTCTCGGTCGCTTCCTGGGAGGAGCTGCTCGCCAGGCTTTGCTGGGCGGCGCGTGAGCTGATATCGGCCATGTTCATATTGTTGGTTCCGTTGGGGGTTCGAAGGGCGGGACTCTTTCCTGTCTCCGTCGTAATCGGGACCAATCGAGGAGCCTAAAGGACCATTTGAGGCAGAGTTGGCCGGATCGGCTGATGGTAGACCGCCTAATGTAGTCATTTCTGACTACCGGAGCGCCCATAAGGGATGCTTCACGCCGCCCGCCCCGTCGCCTCAAGCCTGGAACCAGGCGGCGACCCTGAAAAATCAGACGATCGTCAGCTGCACGCTGCTCTCGATGATCCCCTGGGCGATCGCATAGCGCGTCAGGCCCGCGGTGTCGTGGATGTTCAGCTTGTCCATCAGGTGCTGCCGGTGCTTCTCGACCGTCTTGATGCTGATGTTCAGCTCGGCCGCGACCTGCTTGTTGGGCTGGCCCTCGGCGACCAGCTGGATCACCTCGAGCTCGCGCGCGGTCAGGCCGGTCGCCTTCTTCACGAGCAGTCCCCCCGCCTTGTCCGGCTTCTGATAGTGGTCGCGCACGCGCCGCGAGACCTGCGGGCTGTAAAAGTGGTTCCCGGCCATCACCTGGTGGATGGCGGTGCCCAGGATCTGCGCGGAAGTCTGCTTGATGAGAAATCCGGAGGCGCCCACCGCGACGACGCGGTCGATGTAGGCGTCGTCGCTGTGCGCGGAAAGGATGATGACCTTCGTGGCCGGGGCCGCGGCCAGCATCTGCCGGGTGGCCTCGAGGCCGTTGAGCAGGGGCATGGCGATGTCCATGACCACGATGTCGGGTCGGAGCGCCAGCGTCAGCTTCACGGCCTCGCGCCCGTTGTGGGCTTCGCCGACGACCTCGATTCCGCTGTCGGCCCGCAGGAGCGAGCGCAGCCCCTCCCGCACGATCGTATGATCGTCGGCAAGGAGGGTCTTGATGGTCTTCACGGCCGCGGGGGCGGCTCGGGAAGAGCCAACCCCATCGGGCCCGATCATGGGTGGGTCCGGTTCAAAGTCGATGAAGATGTGGCCGAGCCTAGGCCGCCGCGATCGTCGAGCCCGCGTTGATGTCCCGATAGGGCCGGATCCACTCGTGCAGGGAGATCTCCGGGCAGGTCTCGGCCATCCGCAGGCGCAGCCGCTGGCGGGCGCGGGCCAGCCGGCTCTTGACCGTGCCGGCCCGGATGCCCAGGGCCGCACCGATTTCCGCATAGGACAGGTTCTTCACAAAGCGCTGGGTGAGGATGCCCCGGTGCGCGGGCTCCAGTTGCGCCATGCAGCGGCTCATGAGCCCGCCGAACTCCTGTTGCGACGCCTCGTGGGCCGGATCGGGGGAGCCGTTCGCGATCAGGTCGCCGAATTCGCGGGAACCGCCCGTGGAGCTCTCGAGGGGACAGTCGAGCGAGACCGTGGCGTGGCGGAAGCGGCGCTGGAAATACCAATAGCGATTGCGGGCGAGGTTGGTCGCGATCCGGTAGAGCCACGTGCGCAGCGAGGATTCGCGCCGGAAGGTGGCGAGGCCCCGGTGGGCCCGGATGAAGGTGTCCTGCACGATCTCCTCGGTGTCGCCGTGGTTGTGCAGCATGTTGAGGACGATGGCGAAGAGCCGGTCGTGGTTGTCCCGCATGATTTCGACAAACGCGGATTCGTCGCCGGCGGTGAAGCGGTCGATGCGACCGGCGTCGATGGCGATCTGGCTCTGGTCAGGGCCGCTGACGTTGACGGCGGCACGCGACCCAAGTCCGGCGGAAACGGGACGGGTGAAGGGAAGTAAACCCGAAGTGGAAGCTTTCATACCCCCGAGAGTACCGGGAAGCCCGATCGCCCGCTATGGGGTCTAACCCACCCGGGTCGCAATGTGCTACGGAGCGGGCGGAGGCCCTTCCAAGGCGCGGGTCAGGTCGGGGCCGGTCAGGCGATAGACCAGAATTGAGTAGTTCACCGAGTCGGACGGTTCCCGCTCGCGCAGATACGCCGTCAGCCGCGCGAACCGATAGGCGTCGAGATCGTCGAGGGTCCTTCCCCACTCGCCCAGGGAGCCGGACCGGAGAGCCGCCCTGCGCTCCGCCGGGTCGTCGCCCAGGAGCGGCCGGCTCCGCGCGACCAGGCCCTGGTAGGTGGCCTCGTAGACTGCGTTCCATGGCCCCCACGGACCGGGAGCATTGTATTCGACGGGCTGCAGGAGGGTCGCGCTGATGAAATAGGTCCCGGGCTCGAGCCGCAGGGCCGCCGCCTTTTTCAGCAAGGCGACGGTCTCGATCCCATCCCGGATACCGGCCGCCGCGATCTCATAGTCCGGATTTCGCCGCCCGAGGTCCTCGCGGAGCGCCTGCTCGCGGGCCGCGGGAAACGACAGAGTCATCATCGGCTGGGTCCGCGGGTAAAGCGGGCGCGCCGCAATTCCGTAGTAGCCGGGGCTGCCCGCCCCCGCGTAAGCCAGGTAGACCGGCCCCGGCGCGGGATGTGCCTCCAGGTAGCGGCGCACGCCGGGAAGATCCTGCCCCCAGTCCAGCGAGCTGTCGACCAGGTGGCGGTACGCTTGCGCCGACCCGCCGTCGATGGCGTTGAAATAGGCGAGGTAGTTCGGAAACCGGCAGGCGACTTCGGCGGCGAGCAGGCCCAGGAGCAAAGCCAGGATCCAGCGGGGAAAGCGGGCCGAAGCGCCAGCGGCCCAGCTGCCCGCCACGCCGCAAAGGATGAAGAGCGGCGGATACGTCGCGAGGATATGCCGGTGCCCAATGTCGACATGACTCGGGATCACCGCCGCCCAATACACGGCCCAAAACGTCCAGAGCGGCCAGGTCCCGTAGGCCGTTCCCTTTGCTGAACCGGGATGCCGCCGCGTCTGCCGCCACCGAGCCAATCCCGCCGCCGCCGCGATGAGGAGCACCCCGAAGACCGGCAGCGGCGTCTTCACCAGAAAGGTGTAGGGAAAGAACCACCGCCAACCGTAGAGGCTGAATTGCCCATTCAGGAACGCGCCCCGGTACTGCGAGTACTTCCAGGTCGTGGCATAGCCGTAGACATAGGCCTCCGGCAGGAGCCGGTGGCGCCGGATGAAATCGAGCAGCCGCGGCGCCAGCGCCGGCGGGGTCGCCCTCGCGACATCCAGGCGCGCACCCTGGGAGGAAGTGAGGACGGTCCGGCGGACCTCGGCGAGCGCGGCCGCCGCGGCCGGCGACCAGTCATTCGTCCGCACCCCCGTCGCGATGAATGCCTGCCGGGCCGCCGCCCGCTGCTCCGGAGCCAGGTCCAGCGATTCGAGCAGGGCCGCCGGCTCCGGGATGCCCAGCACCTGCTCCCAGGGATCGCGCAGGTGATCCGGTCCCGGCGCCCCCTCGGCCAACGCCGCATAGCGGAAGCCAAAGCTGGCCCAGATCACCGTCGCCACGATGAGCAGGTGCAGGACGAAGACTCCCGCTAGGATCGCGGCCTGCCCGCCCCGGCTGGCGACGTGCCGGCGCAGAGGGCCGCAGCGAAGGGGCAGCGGCCGCCCCGTTGCCAGGCGAACGAGCGCCAGTATGCCCGCGATCGGCACGATGAGGATCGCCGACATCTTGGCCAGAAAGAGGCAGCCGATCAGCCCGGCGCTCGCCAGCACCCGGCCGGGTGACACCCGGTGCAGCACGCGCCACAGCGCCCCGGTGGCGGCCAGGAAAAAGAGCGCACAAGCCGTGTCCGAGGTCATCAGCGCGCCGTTGGCCAGGATCGAGGGATTGAGGACAAACAAGAGGAGCGAGAGCATCCCGCCCCACGGCCCGAAAAGCCGGCGCGACCAGCCCCAGACCAGGGCGCCCAGCGCCACCGCCAGCAGGCCGCTCGCGGCCCGGCCCCGCCGCAGCATGGCCGCCACGTCGTTGCCGAGCTGATAAAACCAGGAATCCGCCACGGCCCATTCGGCCGAGGTGCGCCAGGCCTCCGTCTCCCGTGGCGGGAACCGGTATGAGCCCGCCAGCAGCGGCAGCGCCATTACCCTCTGCGGCAGGTTGCCGTTCTCGGGATTCAGGCGGTAGTCGTTGAAACGCCAGTAGGAATAGCCGGCGGTCAGATGGACGATCTCATCGGTCGTGACGCTCTTCTCACGGAGGCTGGCCAGCATCAGCAGCCAGAAAACCACGAGCATGACGGCTGCCACCGGCCAGCCCGCCAGCCCGCGCCACCCGCAACGGGCCGGCATGGAATCTGGGGTTGATCGCATCCCCGCTTAGTTTTCAATAGCCCCTAACGTGATGCAACCCCTGCGACCGCGCTTCCCCGGCTCATTCCGCGTTTTTTTCCCCGCATTCCTCGCCCTGAGCGTGGCTGGAATGCCCCGGTTGACGGCGGCGCCGGCGGAAACCCAGGTGCAGTACCTCTCCGGCACCGGCAAGGATGACGCCAAGTCCTGGGACTTCATGTGCACCGGCGGTCGGAAGGCGGGGGTCTGGACGAAAATCCCGGTCCCGTCCTGCTGGGAGCAGGAGGGCTTCGGCACCTACGAATACGGGCTGGACCACCGCCCCTCGAAGCAGGATCCCTCGCGCGACCGGATGGTCGCTGACCGGGGCCTTTACCGCCTCTCCTTCACCGTCCCGGCCGCCTGGAAAGACGGACGGGTGCGGCTGGTCTTCGACGGCGTCATGACCGATGCCGAGGTGAAGGTGAACGGCCAGTCGGCCGGGCCGGTCCACCAGGGCGCCTTCTACCGCTTTCAATACGACATCACCCCCCTGCTGAAATTCGATGGGGCCAACCTTCTCGAGGTGACGGTCAGCGAGAAGTCCGCGAACCCCAGCGTCAACGACGCCGAGCGGTATGCCGACTTCTGGAATTTTGCCGGCATCTTTCGACCCGTCCGCCTTGAGGCGGTCCCGGCCCAGTTCATTGAGCGCACGGCGATCGATGCGCGCGCGGACGGCCGGCTGGCCGCCGAGGTCTACCTCGGTCGGGGGCTCGACCCCGGCGCCGAGGTCCGCGGCCAGGTCGTCGACGCGGAGGGGAAGCCGGTGGGCGCCGAATTCTCCGCGCCGGTCGGCCCCATGGCGACCAAGGTCACCCTGCGGGCCCGGCTCGACCATCCCCGGCTGTGGACTGCGGAAACACCCAATCTCTACCGTCTGCGGCTGACGCTGGCCAGCAACGGGATTTCGCGGCACACCCTCGCCTCCCCCTTCGGCTTTCGCACCTTCGAAGTGCGCGCCGGCGACGGGCTCTACCTCAATGGCAGCAAGATCCGGCTGAAGGGCGTCAACCGCCACAGCTTCTGGCCCGAGAGCGGCCGCACGCTCAGCCGGCAGATCTGCTATGACGACGTGCGGCTGATGAAGGAGGCTAACCTCAACGCGGTCCGCATGTCGCACTATCCCCCGGACGCCGACTTTCTCGAGGCCTGCGACGAGCTGGGGCTCTACGTCCTGGACGAGCTGGGCGGGTGGCACGGCGCCTACGACACCGCCACCGGCGCGAGCCTCATCGGCGAGATGGTCCGCCGCGACGTGAACCATCCGAGCATCCTCTTCTGGGACAATGGCAACGAGGGCGGCAACAACTTCGCCAACGACGGCCAGTTCGGCCTGTGGGACCCCCAGCATCGGAACGTCCTCCATCCCTGGGCGCTCTTCGGCAACGTGAACACCGCGCATTACCGCAACTATGCGCAGACTGCGCTGCTCGCCCAGGGGCCCGACATCTTCATGCCGACCGAGTTCCTGCACGGCAACTACGACGGCGGCGCGGGCGCAGGCCTCGAGGACTACTGGAGCATTATGGGACACCAGCCGCTGGCGGCCGGCGGCTTCATCTGGGCGCTGCTCGACGAATCCGCCGTCCGCACCGATCAGAACGGCCGGCTCGACTCCAAGGACAGCTGGGCGCCGGACGGCATCGTCGGTCCCCATCGCGAGCGCGAGGGCAGCTTCTACGCCGTCAGGCAGATCTGGTCCCCTGTCCAGGTGGGGCCCGACCAGCTGCCGGCGGACTTCTCCGGCGGCCTCGGGGTGGAGAACGACTACGACTTCACCGATCTCGATCGCTGCACCTTCAGCTGGGAGTTGGTCCGCTTTCCCCTGCCCGGCCAGGGCGCGCACAACGGTCATGAATCAATCGCCAAGGGCGAGGTCCGGGGCCCGGAGGTCGCGCCCCACGGGACGGGCAGATTGCAACTTCCCCTGCCCTTATCATGGAGGGAGGCCGGCGCGCTCTATGTCGCCGCGAAGGATCCGGCCGGGCGCATCCTGTGGACCTGGTCATGGAGCTGGCAGCCGGCCCTCGCCTACGCCGGGCCGCCTCCGACCGAACGGGCGAAACCCCTCCAGCGCTTCCAGGAAAACGGACTCCTGGTGCTGCGCGGCAGTTCCGTGGAGGCCCGTTTCGATCCCGTCACGGGAGAGTTGGCGGCATTGAGCCACGCCGGCCGGACTTTCTCGATTCGTGGGCCGCACCTCGTCGCCTACCGGCGCCATGCCCGGAACTTCGCGGACGTTTCCGGCCCGCATGAGCTCGCCAGCTTCCAGGCGTCGGTCGCGGGCTCCCAGGCCACCGTCGAGGCGACCTACTCCGGCCCGCTGCACGCCGTGCGCTGGCACATTTCCGATTCGGGCGACCTCCAGCTCGACTACGCTGGCATCTTCGATGGGACGGCCGATATCTTCGGCGTCGCCTTCGACTACCCGGAAAAGAACGTGAAGGCGAAGCGCTGGCTCGGCGGCGGCCCCTATCACGTGTGGCAGAATCGGCTGAAGGGCACCGCACTCGACGTCTGGCAGAATGCCTACAACGACACCGTGCCCGGCGAAACCTGGATCTATCCCGAGTTCAAGGGTTTCTTCAGTGGCTGGAAATGGGCCGTGCTCAGCACGACCGAGGGCGACCTCGCCCTGCTCAACGAGGGCGACAGCCCGTACCTGGGGGTCTACCGGCCGAACGATGGCCGGGTCGGCCCCATGCTGAATCTTCCGCCCCTCGGGATCGGCGCCTATTCCGTCATCCCGGCCATGGCCAACAAGAACCATGTGCCGGACCTGATCGGCCCCCATTCCCAGCCTGCCACCCTCTCGGGTGTCTTTCGCGGCAGCCTGCGCCTACGGTTCCAGGCTCCCTGAGGCGCACGCCCGTGCCCGGGGCCTTCACCGCCAAGAAGAAGGACCACTACACGTTCCTGGATGCGGAGAGCCGCGTCGTCGCCCTCCCCTCGCTGCCCTATCTTGCCCTGCGCATCCGCCGCCTCCCATGAAATTCCGCCTCGCCCTCGTATTTGCCGCGCTCGCGACCCCAGCCGCCATCCGGGCCCAGGCCGCGGAGCCCACCCTGCAGATCCTGGTCAATCTTCCCCTCGCACCGCGCGTCGACTACGGCCTCGCCCGTCTGCGCGATGCGCTGGGGAACGACGCCAAGCGCAACCTTGTGGCGGGTTCCCCCGAAGGGGGCATGGCGGCGGGCCCCAAGATCCTGATCGGCAAGTTCAGCGACGATTGGATCCGTCCGCATCTCGACCCGGCGGCGACCGATCCCGGCGCGGAAGGATTCATCCTGGCCACGGATGCCGGTGGAACCCTGGTCGTGGCCGGAACCGACGACTCCGGGATGCTCTACGGCTGCCTTGAACTCGCGCGCCGGGTCCGCGCCGCCCGGGCCCTGCCGGACAAGGTGAACGATCGCGAAGCCCCCGCCTTTCGCCTGCGCGGCCCCTGCATCGGGATGCAGAAGATGACGATCCTCCCCGGCTACAGCGAGTACGAGTACCCGTACTCCCCGGAGCTCTTTCCCTTCTTCTACGATCAGGAATTCTGGCGGGGCTACCTCGATTTCCTGGCCGAGAACCGGATGAACACCCTCTACCTGTGGAGCGGGCATCCCTTCGCCTCGCTCGTCAAGCTGCCGGACTATCCCTACGCGCTCGAGGTGTCCGAGGCGGGCTACCAGCGGAATGTCGCGATGTACCGCACCCTCATCCGGGAGGCGGACAAGCGCGGCATCACCCTGGTGCAGATGTTCTACAATATCGAGCTCTCGAAGCCGTTCGCCGAGCACAACCACCTCCCCACCCATCTGGAGGCTCCGAGCGACCTGGCCGCGGACTATACCCGGAAATCGATCACGGAGTTTGTCCGGCAATACCCGCAGGTGGAGCTGATGACCTGCCTGGGCGAGGCGCTCCAGGGCATCGACCACCAGGTGAACTGGTTCACCCGGGTCATCCTGCCGGCCTACCAGGACGGCCTCGCGGCGGCGGGTGTGACCGGCCATCCGCCCTTCATCCTCCGCACGCATGGGACGGACGCCTCCGTCGTCCTGCCGGCTGCGCTCAAGGTCTATCCCCGCATCGACACCGAGGGGAAGTTCAACGGGGAATCCCTCACCACCTGGCAGCCGCGGGGCCCCGCGCAGGCGCTGCACCTGGAGATGAGCAAGCTGGCCGAGACCCACATCGCCAACGTCCACCTTCTCGCGAACCTGGAGCCTTTCCGGTACGGCGCCCAGCGCTTCATCAAGAGCAGCGTCCAGGCCATGCGCGACCGGCTCGGCGCCCGGGGCCTCCACGTCTACCCCCTCTCCTACTGGAACTGGCCCGATTCGCCGGACAAGCTGGCCGACCCGCTGCTGCAGTACCAGCGGGACTGGATCTGGTTCGAGGCCTGGGCACGCTATGCGTGGAATCCGGACATTCCCGACTCGGAGGATCACGCCTACTGGGTCGGTCGCCTGGCCACCGCCTACGGGGCGGACGCGGCCGAGAACATCCTCGCGGCCTACAACGATTCCGGGGAGGTCGCGCCCCGGATCATCCGCCGCTTCGGCATCACGGAGGGAAACCGCGAGACCATGTCCCTCGGGGAGACGCTGGACCAGCTGGTCGACCCCATGAAATATCACGCCAACGTCCAGCTCTGGGAGTCCATGGCCCCGCCCGGGGAGCGCCTGCAGGAGTATGTCGACCGGGACTGGGCCAAGCAGCCGCACCGCGGGGAGACCCCGCCCCGCGTCATCTGGGAGATCCTGCACTATTCCGAGCAGGCCGAGAAGGAGATCGACGCGGCGGCCGCCCACGTGACCGCCAACGCCGATGAATTCGGCCGGCTCCTGAACGACATCCATTGCATCCGGGAAATGGCGCTCAACTACGCCGCGAAGGCGCAGGCGGCGATGCTGGTCCTGCGCTACGGCCACAGCCACGACATCGGCGACATGGAAAAGGCGGCCGTCCTCCTCGGCGAGAGCCTCGACCACTATAAGGCCCTGGCCCAGCTGACGGCCCAGACCTATCTGTATGCCAATTCCCTGCAGACCAACCAGCGCAGCATTCCCGTGAGAGGCGGCCGGAACGGCCAGCCCGAGAATTACCACTGGACCCAGCTGGTCCCGCTCTATGAGAAGGAACTGGCGGACTTCCAGGCCCGGGTGGCCGACCTCAAGCGCACGGGGCCGTGAGGCACGCGCCGCTCAGAAGCCGATCGCGCCGGTCAGCACGACGGCGAGAAGGGGTAGGCGCCAGAGGCGGGGGTTCACCAGGCCGAGCGCGGCCTCCGGTCTTCTCCGGGCCAATCGGAATTTTCTCCTCGCCCCGGAACCGCCGGCGGAGGCAGGGTTGGGCTCGTCCGGACCGCGTTCCCCCTTTTTTTTCCATGCCCAAAGGATCCACCCCGTTCAGCCTTGCCCGGAAAAATGCCCTCATTACCGGTGCCGGTTCCGGCATCGGCCGGGCCATTGCCGAGGCCTTTGCCCGCGCCGGCGCGCGCGTCTGGGTGGCCGACCGCGACGCGCCCGCCGGGAAAGCGACGGTCGCGCGCCTCCGGAAGGCCGGACGGCGGGCCGAGTTCGTCCCGCTGGACGTGACGGACGAGCGGGCGGTTCTCGCGCTGGCGGAGCAACTCCCGGGCGTCGACCTCCTCGTCAACAACGCCGGCATCGGCCACGTCGGCAACCTCCTGAGCACGGCCGGGACCGATCTCGACCGGCTCTATGCGGTGAACGTCCGCGGGCCCTTCAACCTCTGCAAGGCCTTCGTCCCGGCCATGCTCAGGCGGCGGCGCGGCAGCGTGGTCAACCTGGCGTCAATCGGCGGGGTCGTCGCGGTGCGCGATCGCCTGGCCTACAACATCACCAAGCATGCCGTGGTCGGGCTGACCCGCTCGCTCGCGATGGACCATTCCCAGACGGGCGTGCGCTTCAATTCGATCTGCCCGGGCCGGGTGGAAACCCCCTTCGTCAAGGCCCGCATCGCCGAATACCCTGATCCCCAGCAGGCCTACCGGGACATGGCGGCGACCCAGCTCAACGGCCGCATGGCCCGACCGGAGGAAGTCGCCGCCGCGGCGGTCTACCTCGCCAGCGACGAATCCGCCATGGTCACCGGCTCCTGCCTGATGATCGACGGCGGCTGGGCGGCGGGAAAGTAGCGCGCCGGCCGGACCGCCAGCGCAAACGTGCACTTTGCATTGGCCTTTCCGCCGAAAACGAGCCCACTTCTAGGCCATGGAATTCCGTAAACTTGGCGGTTCTGGATTCAAGGTGCCGGTGCTCAGCTTCGGCACGGCCACCTTTGGCGGCCGCGGGGACTTCTTCAAGAGCTGGGGCGGCAGCGACGTCAAGGAATCCACCCGGCTGGTGGACATCTGCCTGGAGGCCGGCATCAACATGTTCGACACCGCCGACATCTATTCGTCCGGCCTGGCCGAGGAGGTCCTCGGCCAGACGATCAAGGGCCGCCGCGACCAGGTGATCATCTCGACCAAGGGAACGTTCCGCATGGCCGACGGGCCCAACGACGTCGGCTCCTCGCGCCACCACCTGACCCGGGCGATCGAGGCCAGCCTGCGCCGCCTCGGCACCGACTACATCGACCTCTACCAGCTCCACGGCTTCGACGCGCTCACGCCGGTCGAGGAGGTCCTCCAGACCCTCGAGGGCTTCGTGCGCGCCGGCAAGATCCGCTACCTCGGCGTGTCCAATTTCTCGGGCTGGCACCTGATGAAGTCCCTCTCCGTCTCGGAGAAATACGGCCTTTCCCGGTACGTCGCCCACCAGGCGTACTATTCGCTCATCGGCCGGGAATACGAGTGGGAGCTGATGCCGCTCGGCCTCGACCAGGGGGTCGGCGCCGTCGTCTGGAGTCCCCTCGGCTGGGGCCGCCTGACCGGCAAGATCCGCCGCGGCCAGCCCCTGCCGGCGAAGAGCCGGCTCCACGCCACCGCGGAATACGGCCCGCAAGTCGCTGACGAATACCTCTACCGCGTCGTCGACGCGCTCGACGAGGTCGCCCGCGAGACGGGCAAGACGGTCCCCCAGATCTCCCTCAACTGGCTCCTGCAGCGGCCGACCGTCGCCAACGTCATCATCGGCGCGCGCAACGAGGAGCAGCTGCGCCAGAACCTCGGCGCCGTGGGCTGGAACCTCACGGCGGCCCAGATGGCCAGGCTCGACGCCGCCAGCGCGCTGCCCCGGATCTATCCCTACTGGCACCAGATGCAGTTCACCGACCGCAATCCGCCGCCCGTGCCCGTGGAGCCGGTGGCGACCGGACGCTAGCTAGAGCGAGTCCTGGTACAGCCGCTCGTAGACGGAGGCGGCGTTTTTCCAGCTGAAGTCGCGCGCGAAGTCGCGCGCCTGCACGGCGGCCAGGCGCGGCTTGTCGGCGAAAAGCCTGAGGGCCCGCCCCAGCGCGTCGCGCAGGCCCGGGGCCGTCGGGGCGCACATCAGGCCGGTGCCGCCGGCGGGATCCTCGTCCGCGTCGGTGACCGTGTCCATCAGCCCGCCCACCCGGCTCACGATCGGCACGGTGCCGTAGATCTGCGAGTACATCTGGTTCAGGCCGCAGGGCTCGAAGAGCGAGGGCATGATGAAGAAGTCGCTGCCCGCCTCGATCAGGTGGCTCATCCCCTCGTCGAGCCGGGCGCTGAGCGAGATGCGCTTGGGCGCCTGCTCGGCCAGGGCCCGCAGCTCGCCCTCGAGGCGCCGGCTGCCGGCGCCGAGGACGACCAGGCGGCAGTTCTCCTTCAGGAAGAAATCCTTGTTCGCCAGCACGAGGTCGACGCCCTTCTGCTCGACTAGCCGGCAGATCATCCCGAAGACCGGGCCGGTGAAGCGCCCGTCGAGCCCGGAGCGCTTGAGCAGCGCCGCCCGGCAGGCGTGCTTGCCCGCGAGATCGGCCGCCGTGTACCGCGCGGGCAGCAGCGAATCGGTCGCGGGATTCCAGATGGCGGTGTCGACCCCGTTCAGGATGCCGGCGATGTCCTCGGCGCGCGTCTGCACCACCCCCTCGAGCCCCGCCCCGAATTCGGGCGTCTGGATTTCCTGGGCGTAGCGCGGGCTCACGGTCGTGACCCGGTCGGCGAAGAGGATGCCGCCCTTCATGAGGTTGATCTGCCCATAGTACTCCAGCCCGTCCATGGCGTTGAACTCCTCGGGCAGGCTGGTGCGGGCGAAGGTGGCGGCGGGGAAGACCCCCTGGTAGGCGATGTTGTGGATGGTGAACACCGTCTTCATCGCCAGCGTCTGGCCGTGCCGGCGCTCGGCGGCGCGGAGGAACAGCGGCAGGAGCGCGGCCTGCCAGTCGTGGCCGTGGGCGATATCCGCCTGGAGGTCGGCCAGCCGCATCGTCTCCACCACCGCCCGGCAGAAGAAGATATAGCGGTCGGCGTTGTCCTCGTAGTCGCGCTCGCCCGTGCCGTAGGGGTTCCGGCGGTCGAAGAATTCCTCGCGGCAGATCAGGTAGATCGTCAGCCCGGCCCGCGGCGAAAAGGCCCGGACCTCGCCGGAGACCACCTGGTCTCCCAGCTCCACCTTGAGCTGCAGCTTGCGCTCCGCCCGGGCCGCGTCCGGGTGCTCCAGCACGCTCCGGTAACCGGGGAGAAACACCGAGACTTCATGGCCCTTCTCCGCCAGCGCGGAAGCCAGGGCCCCCACCGCATCCGCCAGCCCGCCCGTCTTTACATACGGAAACAGCTCGCTGGCTGCTTGCACGATTCTCATCGGTGGAATTACGCCCCCCGAAAGCAACCTTGTCGAGAATAAGCCGGTGCTCCACGCTGCTCCGTAACCTCAAAATAACCATGCGTTTCCCCGCCCTGCTCCGGCCGTCGGTCCCCCTGCTTGCGCTGCTGGGTGCGGCACCCCGCCCCGGCGCCGCCGCGGCGATCGACCGGGAGGCGCTCGTGGCGCGCCACGCCGTGCACGTGGATCACCTCGATCCGGAGAACCCCCTCTTCGTCGGCAACGGCGACTTCGCCTTCACCGCGGACGTGACCGGCCTGCAGTCCTTCGGGGAGCTCTATCACGACCACGGGGTCCCCCTGGAAACCCGCGCCACCTGGGCCTGGCATTCCACGCCCAACGTCGCGGGCCTGAAGCTCGAGGATGCGATGAAGCCCTATCCCTTCCATGGGCGTACGATCCAGTACGCGGCGCTGCAGGACAGCCCGGCCGGCGCCTATTTTCGGGAGAATCCGCATCCCCTCCCGCTCGGGCAGATCGGCCTCAGCTATCAGGGCCGCCCGCTGGCGCCGGGCGACCTCGCCGCCGTCGACCAGACGCTCGACCTTTGGTCGGGCGTGATCCGCAGCCGCTACACGATCGGCGGCCAGCCCGTGACGGTTGAGACGGTGGCGCATCCCGCGGAGAGCCTCGTCGCGATCCGGATCCAGTCTCCCCTGGTCGCGAGCCGCGCCCTCTCGGTCCGGATCCGCTTTCCCTATGCGTACAAGATCAGCGTCAAGAACAAGCCTCCCCTCGTCTGGGACCAGCCCGGCCGGCACCGCACCGAGATCGTCCAGCGCGGGCCGCGCTTCATCGAGTGGCAGCGCCAGGTCGACGACAGCCGCTACTACGTGAAGCTCGGCTGGCAGGGCGAGGCGGAGGTCGCCAGCCCGGCACCGCAGGAATTCGTCCTCGCCGGCGCGGAGGGGGACACGCTGGCCCTCAGCTGCCGCTTTTCCGCGGAGGAAAACCGCGAGATGCCGCCGTCCTTCGACCAGGCGCGCCGCGCCAGCGCCGAAGGCTGGCACGACTACTGGATGAAGGGCGGGGTCGTCGACCTGTCGGGCAGCACGGATCCGCGGGCGGCGGAACTCGAGCGCCGGATCGTCCTCTCGCAGTACCTCATGAAGGTGGAGTATGCCGGCAGCGTGCCCCCGGCCGAGAGCGGCCTCGTCCATGTCAGCTGGTACGGGAAGCACAACTCGGAGATGTATTTCTGGCATGACGCGCAGTTTTACGAATGGGGCCACGTCGAGCTCCTGGAAAAGAGCCTCGCCTGGTACCGGAAGATCCTGCCCGCCGGCGTGGCCGTGGCCGCCTCGCAGGGGCTGGAAGGCGTCCGCTGGCCGAAGATGAGCGGACCCGACGGGCGCACCGGGCCCGGCACGATCAACCCCTTCATCATCTGGAACCAGCCGAACCCGATCTACCTGTGCGAGCTGGTCTACCGCGCGCATCCCGATCGCGAGACCCTGGAGAAATACCGCGACCTCGTCTTCGAGTCGGCGCGCTTCCTCGCCTCCTTCGCCTATTATGACCGCGCGACCGACCGCTACGTCCTCGGGCCGCCGGTCAAGGCGGTCAGCGAAAAGACCGAGGAGAACGACACCCGCAATCCCGCGTTCGAGCTCGCCTACTGGTACTACGGCCTCCAGGTCGCGCAGACCTGGCTCCAGCGCCTCGGCCTGCCCCCGGAGCCGGGCTGGACGGAGATCATGGCCAAGCTTTCGCCGCTGCCGGTCAGCGACGGCAAGTACCTCGAGATCGAGACCTCTCCCGACATCTACCGCCAGCCGGGCGGGATCCCGACCTCCGAGCTCATGGCGCTGGGCTACCTGCCGCAGACGCCCAAGGTCGACCCGGCGATCGCCCGCCGGACCTTCGATGAAGTGAATCGGAGGAGCCGCAATGGGATCAAGCGGTGGGTCAGCTGGTCGATGGGCCAGGGCGCGATGACGGCCGCCCGGCTCGGCGAGACGGATGCGGCGGTCGGCATCGTCACAAACGATTCACCGGCCGCGCGGTTCCGGAACAACGGCCTCGTCCCGCGCGCCGCCGAGCCCCTCGATTGCCCCGCCTTCCTGCCCGTCAACGCCTCGCTCCTCGACGCCGTCGGGCTGATGGCGGCCGGCTGGGACGGCGGTCCCCCCGTTCCCGCCCCTGGGTTTCCCCAGGACGGCACCTGGAAAGTCCGGTCGGAGGGCCTGAACCGGATGCCCTAGGCGGGGTCCCTCCGCCGATTTTTGTCGCTTTCCCGCCCAAGCAGGCTTTACTAGCACCCAGTAAAGCGGGGTTGACCGAAACGTCACCGCAGCGGATGTGATCCGCTTCAGCTGAAGTCTTCAGATTTTGGCGCATTGACAGCCAAATCTTGGAAGTCGGTTCCCCGCTAGTTTTATATGATGTTACGTGATCGCCTGCTCGCCCAATTGCGCGAGCCCGCCTATGTCCCCGCCGACGAGGCCGAACTTGCCCGCCGCCTGCGCCTGAGCCGAAAGGAGCGCCCCGCGCTCGCCCAGGAAATAGATTCTCTCCTTTCGCGGGGCCTCGCCGTGTTCGAGGCCGGGGGGCGCCTCGCCCTGGCCCGTTCGTCCGCCTCGCGCGGGCAGTCGCCGCGCCGCCCGGGTCCGTCCGGGCAGCAGCAGCCGCGCCACCCCGGGGCCCCCGGGCGCTCCCGGGACGCCCAGTCCGCGCGTTCTTCCGCCCCGTCCGGCCAGCCCCAGCGGACCCGGGACCCGTCCTCGCGCGGCCAGCCGCAGCGGAACCCGGCCCAGGCCGGCCAGCCCGCGCGCGGCCGCGACCAGGGCCAGCGCCGGCCGGCGGAGGCCGGCCCGGCGAAGGAGACCTCCTCGCCCCGCCATTCCACCCCGCGCCGCCCCGGCCAGCGTGCGGGCGGTCCCGCCGCGCCCAGGGCCGAGACGGCCCCGCGCGACTCCGATCCCATCGGACGCATCCAGTTTCGCGCCGGCGGCTCGGCCTTCGTCGTGCCGCTGACGCCCGTCCATGCGGCCAAGGAGGCCGGCTGGCAGGTGTCCCCCGACTCGACGGGCCTGGCGCTGCCGGGCGACCATGTCGTCGTCCGCGTGCTGCCCGGCGTCGCGACCAAGCGGGCCGGCGAGATCGCCGCCCGCGTGCTGCGCGTGGTCAAGCGCGGGCGCGACACCATCGTGGGCAACCTCACCCGCCGCGGCCGGAATTTCGCCGTCGTGGCCGATGATCCCCGCTTCATCAACCCGATCGCGGTGCCCGATCCCGCGCGTTCCGGCCTCCAGCCCGTGCCGGAACCTGGCGACAAGGTCGTCGTCCGCCTCGGCGACTGGAAGGAACGGCACCTGCCGATCCCCGGCGAGATCATCGAGCGCCTCGGCAAGACCCACGAGCCGCGGGCCGAGCTCCTCGGCATCTTCCAGAAGTACAGCCTCGACACTTCCTTCCCGCCGGCGGTGGAGCAGGAAGTGGCGGGCATTCCCGACAAGGTGCAGCCGCGCGACCTCGTCAACCGCCTCGACTACCGGAAGCTCGCCGTCTTCACGATCGATCCGGACGACGCCAAGGACTTCGACGACGCCCTTTCCCTCGAGGACCTGGCGGGCGGCGACGTCCGTGTCGGCATCCACATCGCCGACGTCTCGACCTATGTGCGCCCCGGCACCGCCCTCGACCGCGAGGCGCAGCGGCGCGGCAACTCCACCTACCTCGTCGGCACGGTCATCCCGATGCTGCCCGAGAAGCTGTCGAACGGCCTCTGCTCCCTCGTCGAGGCGCAGGACCGCCTCTGCAAGGCCGTCCTTCTCACCTTCGGCCCGAACGGCAAGATCAAGGAGACCACCTTCGCCAACACGGTCATCCGCAGCCGCAAGCGCCTGACCTACAAGCAGGCCCACGCCCTCCTCTTCGAGAACGACCTCGAGACCATCCGCGCGCTGCCCCTCCCGCCCAAGCACCAGACCGGCTCGACCGGCCGGGCGCTCCGCGAGCTGACCGACGCCGAGCTCACCGACCTGCAGACCTGGCTCCGGTCGCTCTGGCACATCGCCAGCCGGATGCGCAAGGAGCGCATGGCCCACGGCAGCCTCGACCTCGACATGCCGGAGACGAAGATCTTCGTCGACCCGCAGGGCTATGCCGACCGCCTGGAGCGCGTCGTTAACGACGAGAGCCACCAGCTGATCGAGGAGTTCATGCTCGCCGCCAACGAGGCGGTGGGCCGGCTCACCCGCAGCCAGCGCCTGCCCTCGGTCTACCGGGTGCACGACGACCCGGACGGGGAGAAACTGCGCGAATACCGGGAATTCCTCGCCACCTTCAACATCCAGGTCGGGGACCTCACCCTCCGGCAGGAGGTGAGCCGGCTCCTGGAGATCCTGAAGACCCACCCCCAGGGCTACACCCTCCGCACGCAGTTCCTGCGCAGCCTGCAGAAGGCCGTCTACCGCGCGACGCCCGACGGGCACTACGGCCTGTCGAAGAAGGACTACACCCACTTCACCTCCCCCATCCGCCGCTACTCCGACCTGGTGGTCCACCGGGTCGTCGGCGGCTACATCGTGAAGCACGGCGGCCATGCGGCCCCCGAGGGCCACGCGAGCTACGACATCCGCGGGGTGGAAAGCCTGGCCGAGCACCTCAGCCTGACCGAGCAGAACTCCACCGAGGCCGAGCGCGACAGCGTGAAGGTGAAGCTTCTCGAGTTCTTCGAGCGGCAACTCGACCGCAAGGAGCGGACCGTCTTCGGGGCCGTCATCACCGACGTGCGCCGCAACGGGCTTTTCATCGAGCTCGTCGAGTCGATGACCTTCGGGTTCATCTCGGCCGACTCGCTCCGCGGCGACCATTACCTCCTGAACAACGCCGGCAACGCGCTGGTCGGGCGGAAGACCCACAAGCGCTACGAGCTGGGCGGCAAGCTCGACGTCGTGGTCGACCGGGTGGACCGCTTCAAGCGGATGATGGACTTCAAGCCCGCCTGAGGGGAATCCGCGCGGGCGTTGGCATTTTGGGAAATTCCGGTAAGGTTGGCGGCGTCATGAAAAACTACGACTTCGCCCAGCGGTTCCACGCCCTCTACGACCAGGCCGCCGCGCTCTACGCGCGCGGCCAGCGCGGCGCCGAGACCTTCTTCTCCGTCGACGACAAGGCGTGGCTCGCGGCCAACGGCCTCGCCGCGCAGCATCTCTATGACTACGCCGAGGACCAGGCCAACTACGGCGAGCCCGGGTATGACCTCGCCCTTGGGATCGAACTCGTGCGCCGGGACTATTTCCTCAACGTCCAGCAGGGCCGGCCCTCCCCCGCGGTCCTGGACGAGTCCGCCCTGCCCCCCAAGGACGAGGCGGTCCGCGGGATCGCCTGGCTGCCGCGCCTGATCCCGAAGGCCCGCGCGAAGCTGCGGGGCGAGCTGCCCGCCAGCCTCATGTACTGCTGCGGCGGCGACCGGAAGTTCTTCAAGGCGAGGGATATCCTCCCTTCCGAGTTCCTCGCCGTCGTGGCCCGGAACGAGAAGGATGCGCCGGTCGTTGACTGGGTCGCCGGGCGCGGAAACTGATCACGCGCTGTTGACGCCGGGCGCTTTTCTGCGTCTCGTGGCAACGTTCCGGCGGCGCCAACGTCTGGCTCCCAATCCGCTTTCCCATGAGCAAGTTTACCCTCAATGTTAATGGCCAGTTGCGCAGCGTGGATGTCGCCCCCGAGACTCCCCTGCTTTGGGTGCTCCGCGATCACCTCGATCTCGTCGGCACGAAATTCGGCTGCGGCGTCGGCCAGTGCGGCGCCTGCACCGTCCACCTGAACGGCGCGCCCGGCCGGGCCTGCCTCACGCCGGTCTCGGTCGCGGCCGAGATGAAGATCCTGACCATCGAGGGCCTGTCTTCCGACGGCTCGCATCCCCTGCAGAAGGCCTGGTGCGAGCTCGACGTCGCGCAGTGCGGCTACTGCCAGGGCGGGCAGATCATGACCGCTGCCGCCCTGCTCGCGTCCAACGCCCATCCGAGCGACCACGACATCGACGGCGCGATGGCCGCCAATCTCTGCCGCTGCGCCACCTACACCCGGATCCGCGCCGGGATTCATCGGGCCGCGGAGCTCGCCGGCGCGGGGAAGGGGACCGCCTGATGCGCGCGAGCCCCGCCCCCGCCCTCGACCGGCGCTCGTTCCTCCGCCTTTCCGCCCTCGCCGGCGGTGGGCTCGTCCTCGGCTTCTCGCTCAAGTCCTCCGGGGCCGCCGAGGTGACCAAGATCACCGGCCTGACCGACGGCAATTTCGCGCCCAACGCCTACATCCGGATCGGCCAGGACGGCACGGTCACGATCTTCTCCGCCCGGCCCGAGATCGGCCAGGGAATCAAGACCTCCCTTCCCATGATCGTGGCCGAGGAGCTCGGCGTCGACTGGAAGTCGGTGAAGGTGGTCAGCGCCCCGCTGGACCCCGCCTACGGTCGCAACCAATCCGCCGGCGGCAGCACCTCCACGCCTCAATCCTACCTGACCCTGCGCCGTGCGGGCGCGACCGCCCGCGCGATGATGATCGCCGCCGCGGCCCAAACCTGGGGCGTTCCGGCGAACGAGTGCTATGCGGAGGATGGCGAAGTCCACCACCGCGATTCCGGCAAGACCCTCGCCTTCCGCGACCTGGTCGCCAAGGCGGCCACCCTCCCCGTCCCGGATCCCGAGACCGTCGCGCTGAAGGACCCCAAGGACTTCAAGCTCCTGGGCTCGCGGATCGGCGGCGTCGACAATCCCAAGATCGTCACCGGGCAGCCCCTCTTCGGCATCGACCAGAAGCTGCCGGGGATGCTCTACGCCGTCTACACCCGCTGCCCCGTCTTCGGCGGCAAGGTCGTGAGCGCCAATCTCGACCAGGTGAAGGCGCTGCCGGGCGTCAAGGACGCCTTTGTGATCAGCGAGAGCTTCGGCGATGTCAGCTCGGGCATGGTGCCCGGCGTGGCCATCCTGGCCGAATCGACCTGGTCCGCCTTCAGCGCGCGCAAGCAACTGGAGGTGAAGTGGGACGAGGGCATCCACGCCAACGACAGCTGGGCCCGCTGGAGCAGCCAGGCGAAGGAAATGGCCGCCGGGGCCGGCACCGGCCTGAAGCAGGTCCGCCAGGACGGCGACCCCGAGGCCGCCCTGGCCGGCGCCGCCCACGTGGTCGAGGCCGCCTACACCTATCCCTTCGTCTCCCACCTGAACCTCGAGCCCCAGAACTGCACGGTCAGCATCGAGGGCGACCGGGTCCGCGTCTTCTCCCCGACCCAGAATCCCGGCGAGGTGAACCGCTCCGTGTCCCGGTACCTCAATGTCCCGTCGGAAAACGTCGAGGTCACGATCACCCGGATCGGCGGCGGCTTCGGCCGGCGCCTCCAGGCCGACCCCGCGGTCGAGGCCGCGGCCATCGCCCGGAAGGCCGGGGTCCCGGTGAAGCTCACCTGGACGCGCGAGGACGACCTGCAGCACGACCACTACCGCTCCGGCGGCTTCCACTTCCTCAAGGGCGGCGTGGATGCCGCCGGCAAGCTGACGGCCTGGACCCATCGGGAGATCGGGTTCGACCCGCATTATATCTCGGGCGCCGCGGACTATCCCGCGCGCTTCATCCCGGCCTATCGGCTCGAGACCGCCGCCCTCTCGAACAACGTGCCCCAGGGGCCGTGGCGCGCCCCGCGGAGCAACGTCCACGCCTGGGTTGTCTGCAGCTTCCTCGACGAGCTCGCGCACGCCGCCGGCCAGGACCCCGTCGCCTTCAACCTCGCCGTGCTCGGGGACCGCAAGATGGTCATGGATCCCGGCCCCCGCGCCATGATGGGCGCCTACAATGCCGAGCGCATGCGCGGCGTGGTCAAGGCCGTCGCCGAGAAGTCCGGCTGGGGAAGACAGCTCCCGCGCGGCTCCGGCCTGGGGCTGGGCTACTACTTCAGCCACGCCGGTTACATCGCCGAGGTGGCCGAGGTCAGCGTCTCGCCGGATGGCCAGCTCAAGGTCCACCGGGTCACGGCCGCGGTGGATGTCGGCTCCCAGATCGTCAACCTGAGCGGCGCCGAGAACCAGGTCCAGGGATCGATCATCGACGGGCTGGGCACGGCCATGTACCAGACGCTCAACATCGAGCAGGGCCGGGTCGTCCAGAGCAACCTCACCGACTACCCGATGATCCGGATGCCGGACGCCCCCGCCAAGATCGACATCCACTTCGTCAAGACGGATTACCCGCCGACCGGCCTGGGCGAGCCCGCCCTCCCGCCGCTCGCGCCCGCCGTCAGCAACGCCATCTTCGCCGCCATCGGCAAGCGCATCCGCGAGTTCCCCTTCTCCAAAACGGACCTGAGCTGGACCTGACCGGCCGCGCCGGTCAGAGCAGCTCGCCCTGGACCCCCCCCGCGGGCTTGATCCCGAGGAAGGTCCCGTAGCGTTCCAGCCAGTCGTCGAGCTTGTCGGTATAGTATGCCGGATCGTAGGGCGCCGCGGCCGCGTCGTAGAGCACGACCGGCCGGGCCCGCTGCCAGTCCGAGGTCCGGCCCTTCTGCTTGGCGGTGATGTAGTAGCTCACGCGCTCCCCCATCCGCGGGCGGGGGGTGAGCTGCAGGGCGGCCTCGGCCGCCGCCCGCCGCGGCTTGCCGCCCTCGGCGATGAACCGCTCGTAGGCGTCGGGGTTCTGGCCGAGGGTCTCGCTCTTCGCCAGCTCCAGGACAGGCGCCGTGCGCTCGGCGATCCGGCGGCGCCAGTCGTCGAGGAGCGCCACCGGGGACTCCGGCGTGGCGCCGAGGAGAAAGGAAATCATCTGGTCGGTCAGCCGCTGCAGGAAGGGCTCGATGCCGCGGGAGCGGAACGCGCTGCCCCGCAGCGTGATCTTCTCCCCGTCATAGAGGGCGTAGTTTTTGGACTTGTAGCAGAACATGGCCGCATAGCGCCCGTCGTACTCGAGCTCGATCCCCCGGGGCAGGATCGAGGCGACGAGGTCCAGCAGGGCCTCCGGCCGCTCGTAGTAGTCCTGGGAGGAGAGATAGATGCCGTCGGTGTCCGCCTCCAGGATCTCGCAGCCGTGCCGGGAGAACTCCTCGATCAGCTGCTGCAGGAGCTCCCGCCCCCGGCGGGTGACCTCGGCCGCCAGCTCCCCGTCGCCGAAGCGGGCGCCGGAGAACCCGAGGTAGCCGTAGAAGGAGTTGATCAGGATCTTGAAGGCCGACTGGCGCGCCTGCGCCTCCGCCCGCTCCGCCTCGGTCGGCGCGCTGCGCGCCAGCTGCTTGTAGCGCAGCCGGTAGTCGCGCAGCGACTGCAGGAGCGGGATGAAGACACCCAGGCTGTCCGTCCTCGGATTGCGGCCGATCTGGAGGAGCAGGCTCGGATAGAGCGAGGCGACGTCGAAGTGAAGGACGTGGCGGAAGACGCCCTCGCGAAAGCTGCGGGTGTACCCGCCCTCGAAGGGCTGCACCGCCGGCGGCACCGGGCAGGCGTGCCGCGCGTGGTAGTATTCCTCCTGGAACAGGAGGTCGATCTTGGAGGTCGTCCCCCGCAGCGCCGCCTCCTGCAGAAGGATGGGAAACTCCCGCGCCTGCTCGAAATACGTCGGCAGCAGGAGGTTGGCCAGCCCCTCTGTTTCCCGCAGGTCGTCCCCGAGGTAGGCGCAGAACCGGGCGCGGTCGGCGCGAAACGTCTCCGCGATCCGGCTGCCCGCAATGTAGGTCCGCGCCGACTCCTCCGGGGAAATGCCGAAGCTGACCGCCACCTCCTTCAGTCCGTAGGAGGTCAGCTCGCGCGCGGTGAGGTCGTAGAGCTGGACGAGGAGGTAGGTGTCGATCACCGCACGGCCGGCCAGGTCGCACCGCGGGAAGTCGATCCAGCGCTCCGCCACCTTCATCCGGCTGTTGCGGAAGGTCGCCGCCTGGCCATACCGGCCCCAGGCGCAGGGAACCTTGTGCAGCCGGCCGCGCTGGCGCAGGTAGTCGAGGTCGAACTTGAAGATGTTGTGGCCCTCGATGACGTCCGGATCCAGCTCGGCGAGGGCGCGGTTCAGCTCCTCCAGCAGTTTTTTCTCCGCCGCGGGGGTCTCCGCCTCCAGGACCAGGAGCCGGTTGCGGCCGCCGCAGCGGAGGCCGACGGCCAGCACCCGGTCGCCGGCCCGCCGGGCGTCGCTGAATCCGCCCTCGGGCGAGTCCGTCTCGATGTCCAGCTGGCAGCGCCGCAAGCCGCCGAAGCCGAGGTCGCGGTACAGGCGCGCCCGCTGCTGCAGCAGGAACTGGCTCTCGAGCGGCCGGATCGCGTCGACGGCGCCGCATTCCTTGGCGAAGGCGAGAAACCCCTCGTAGGCCGCGAGCGAATCCGCGTGGACGAGGTGCCGGAAAGCCCCCTCCCCGCGCAGCTCCTCGACCGTGATCCCGGCGACCGGCTCCCCGACGGGGAAGTCCTTCAGCCAGGCAAACGGGCGGAGCGTCCCCGGGAGGTCCTCCCGGCCGCCGTCGGCCGTGGCCACCGTCGTGTGCACCCGGCCGTCGTCGTCGACCCACAGGCCGCAGAGGGAAATGGGCTTCTGCTCCATCATACGACCAAGATTCTCCTTTCGTTGGCCGCCCGCCAATGCAAATGATCAGCGATGCGCCTGCTCTACTCCCTTGTCGCCTGGGGCGCGCTCGTCTGCACGGCCGCCGCCGCCGACCTGCCGCCTTACCGCGATACCTCCCAGCCGATCGAGGCGCGCGTGCGGGATCTCGTGTCGCGCCTCACGCTCGACGAAAAGGCCCGGCTGATGAAGAACGGATCCGTCGGCGTGCCGCGGCTGGGCATCCCGCAGTACGACTGGTGGAACGAGGCGCTGCACGGCGTGGCCCGCGCGGGCGTGGCGACGGTCTATCCGCAGGCGATCGGCCTGGCCGCGACCTGGGACGACGGCTTCGTCCGAACCGTGGCCGACTCGATCAGCACCGAGGCGCGGGCCAAGTACAATGACGCGGTCGCGCACGGCAACCGGGAGCGCTACTTCGGGCTGACCTTCTGGACCCCCAACATCAACATCTTCCGCGACCCGCGGTGGGGCCGCGGCCAGGAAACCTACGGGGAGGATCCCTATCTCACCTCGCGGATGGGCGTGGCCTTCGTCCGGGGGCTGCAGGGCGACGATCCCCGCACCCTCAAGGCGGCCGCCTGCGCCAAGCACTTCGCGGTGCACAGCGGGCCCGAGACGCTGCGGCACGGGTTCGACGCCGAGCCCGATCCGGCGGATTTTCACGAGACCTACCTGCCGGCCTTCGAGGCCCTCGTGCGCGAGGCGCACGTCGAGGCCGTCATGACCGCCTACAATTCCCTCTACGGCCAGCCCTGCGCGATCAACGGCAAGCTCTACGACCTGCTCTACCGGCAATGGGGCTTCCAGGGCCACGTCGTCTCCGACTGCGGCGCGATCCGCGACCTCTACACCAGCTACAAGGTGGCGCCGGACGCGGCCGGCGCCGAGGCGCTGGCGGTGCGGGCGGGCCTCTGCCTGCGCTGCGGGGAGGAGCAGTCCGCCATCGCCGACGCCGTGCGGCGCGGCCTGCTGACGGAACCGGAGGTGGACGTCCGCCTGGGGCAGCTCCTGCGGACGATGTTCCGGCTGGGCTTCTTCGATCCGGCGGAGCGGGTGCCCTATGCCGCGATTCCCCTGTCCGAAAACCACTCACCCGCCCACGCCGCGCTCGCCCTCGAGGCGGCACGCAAGGCGATCGTCCTCCTGAAGAACGACGGGGTGCTGCCGCTGCGCGTCGGGGCCCTGCACCGCGTGGCGGTGATCGGGCCCAACGCCGACTCGCTGGCCGCCCTCGTGGGCAACTACAACGGCACGCCGGCCGCGCCGGTCACCCTCCTCGCGGGCTTGCGCGCCGCCTTGGGTCCGGGGGTGGCGGTCGACTACGTCCGCGGCTGCGACTGGACCGCCGCCGCCCCGGGTTCGGTCCTGGTCCCGGCCACCCAGCTGCAGACCGGCAACGACCTCACGGGGCTGCAGGGGGAGTATTTCGCCGGCGGGGATCTGGCCGGCATGCCGGTGGCGCGGCGGCGGGACCGGCCCGTCGGCTTCGACGACGGCCGCTCCAGCTTTCCGCCCGACGGCGTGCCGGCGGATTTCTCGGCCCGCTGGACCGGCCGGCTGCTCGGCGGCATGGCGGGCGACTACGGCCTGAGCGTGGCCGGCCGCGGCGGCTTCCGGCTCTACCTCGATGGAAAGTTGGTCATCGACGCCTGGACTGCCAGCGAACAGAACCGCTCGACCGTCGTCCATCTCGGCGAAAACGCCGTTGTGCCGATCCGCCTCGAATACCACAGCGCCGGCGCCCGCGCCCGGATCTCCCTCAACTGGTCGACACCGGCGGCGGATTCCGGCTATGCCCCGGCCCTCGCCAGCGCCCGGGCCGCGGATGCGGTCATCTTCGTCGGCGGGCTCACCGCCCAGCTTGAGGGCGAGGAGATGCTAGTCGACCGGGATGGTTTCCACGGCGGAGACCGCACGAAGATCGAGCTGCCCGCGGTGCAGGAGAAGCTGCTCAAGGAGCTGCAGGCTGTCGGCAAGCCGGTTGTCTTCGTCCTGATGTCGGGCAGCGCCGTCGCGATTCCCTGGGCCCAGGCGCACAGCGACGCCGTGGTCGAGGCCTGGTATCCCGGCGAGTCGGGCGGCACCGCGGTGGCCGACGTCCTCCTGGGCCGGGTCAATCCCGCCGGGCGCCTGCCGGTCACCTTCTACCGCAGCACGGCCGACCTGCCCGAGTTCCAGGACTATCGCATGGCCGGGCGCACCTACCGCTATTTTGCCGGCTCGCCGCTCTATCCCTTCGGCTATGGCCTGAGCTATACCCGCTTTGCCTACGGGCCCCTGCTGGTGCGGCGGATCCCCGGGGGCGGGGCCGTCCGCTTCGAGGCCACGGTCGCCGTGACGAATGCGGGGGAGCGGGACGGGGACGAGGTGGTCCAGCTCTACGCCCAGGAGCCGGCGGTCAGCCGCCCCCGCGACCACGAATCGCTCTGCGCCTTCCAGCGCGTCCCGCTGGCGAAGGGGGAGACGAAGACCGTGGTCTTCCGCGTCTCCAACGACAGCCTCCGGCGCTGGAACGCCGCCGCGGGGGAATTCAGCGTCCCGCGCGGCTCCTGGCATTTCCTGGCCGGGGCCTCCTCCGCCGACATCCGCCAGCAGGCCGCCGCCACGGCGGACTAGCCGCCTAGAACGGCTTGGTGTAGACCATCACCAGGGCGATGAGCGCAAGGCCGAGGACGACGGCCATGAGGAGTCCCGCCTGGGCCCGGCGCCGGTAGGCCACGCCCACGAGCGCGGCGATCCCCAGCGCGCAGGCGATCTTCACGAAGATCCAGCCCAGGAAGGCGAAGCTGTAGAGGCCCTGCCACATCCGGATCCCGGTGAGGGCGAGGACGAGGAAGGCGAGGCCGGTCACGGCCAGGACCCGCTTGCGCGATTCCGGCGGAGCCGCGCAGGCGTAGAACGTGAAGGCGATCAGCACCAGCACCGCCGCGACGTGGACGATGTGGAGCGCATTGATTTCGGTGGGGCCCATGGTGGAAAGCTGGAAAGAAAAGAGACACCCCGCCTGTGCCGCATGCCCAAAGGCTCAGGACCTTTTTATGTTAAAGTGGGAACCCCGGCCGCGGCGTTTGCTTTCCGATGTACGGCCTAGCAGCTTCCGCGACGTTACGGCTCCCGTAATATTTCAAAGGCAACGAGCAGTTATTGAAAGCACCTCGAACACTGCAGGGTGTCGGGTTGGAAGGTAGGGGCTTGTCCCCTTTGGTCAAATACGGAATCAGGAGCCGATGATGCTCTCGTCCAGCCGCTGGATGATGTATTCCTGGATGGTCGCGAGGAAGAGGTAGCACATGAAGGCCTTCCGGGTCGGCGCGTCGAGCTGGGCCAGCTCCACCTCGCCGATCTCGAGGGCCTCGTCCCCCAGCGGCCGGAGGTAGCGCTCGCGGAGCCGCAGGCGGATCGCCGAGCAGGCCCGAGCGATCGCCTCGGCATTGCCGGGCCCGAGCGCGATGACGCCCTCGGTGAAGAACTCCTCGTTGAAGAGCGCCAGGAGCGCGGCCACCTCCTCGTTCTGCGCGGCCAGGAGCTCCTGGGTCCAGAGGTCGCGGAACACGCTGTCGGTCTCGGGCAGCGCGGGCGGCGCGGCCAGCGACTCCTTCAGGCCGTCGGCCAGCTCCTTGACCACGTCGAGCAGCGGAGCGACCACCGGCAGGCTCAGCGCGATCTCAAACGGCTCCATCGGATTCCAGGACGGCGGTCAGGTGCCACTGCTGCAGGGTGAAGGTGTAGGCCTCGGCCTTCTCGCGCAGGCCGGTCCAGACGACGGAACGGCCCTGCTCATGCACCTCGAGCATGTGGCGGCGCGCGGTCGTCTCGTCAAAGCCGAAGACCTTCTTGAAGATCATCACCACGTAGGACATCAGGTTTACCGGGTCGTTCAGCACGACCACCCGCCAGGCGCTGGCGAGCTGCAGGCGGGGCATCGCCTGCTGGGTGGGAAAGGTATGCGTCTTGGTTTCCGCCACGATTGGTTTCCACCAACATGGGGAAAAACGGCCGGATTTCAAAGCATCTTTGCCGCCGCCCCCTGCCCGACCGCCGCCGCGACCCGCGCCTCGGCCTCGGCCACCGGGACCTTCGCTATCTCCTTCTGGGCGCGCCACTTCATTTCGACCACGCCCTCCTTCAGGCCACGGCCGCCGATTGTTATCCGCAGGGGGATGCCGATCAGGTCGGCATCCTTGAATTTCACGCCCGGCCGCTCCGCCCGGTCGTCGACCAGGACGTCGGCCCCCGCCTGTTCGGCGGCGGCGGCGAGCCTCACGCCCAGCTCCCGGGCCTCCGGCAGATCGGGATCGAGCAGGCAGACCAGCACCTGGAAGGGGGCGATGCTCCATGGCCAGACGATGCCGTCGGCGTCGTGGCCCTGCTCGATGCAGGCCTGCATCGTCCGGCTGAGCCCGATCCCGTAGCAGCCCATGACCATGAGGTGCGTCTGTTTCTGGTCGTCGGTGTAGGTTGCCCCGAACTTCTCGCTGTACTTGGTCCCCAGCTTGAAGATGTGGCCCACCTCGATGCCGCGGCGCGACTGCAGCGGCTCGCCCGACTCCGGGCAAGGCTCGCCGGGCCGCACGCGCCGGAAGTCGCCGAAGCGGGTGATGGCGAGGTCGCGCGGCACATTGACGTTCCGCAGATGGAAGCCGTCCTCGTTCGCCCCGGTAACGCCGTTGCCGGTCAGGCGGATCGCCTGGTCGGCAAAGATTCCGGCCAGCGCGGAGGGATTCCTGATCGTGCCGGTGACCGCCCCCAGGCTGCCCGGCTTCGCACCCAGGACGGGCTCGATTTCCTCCGGCCTCGCGGGCCGGCGCACGGCGAAGCCCAGGGCGCCCAGCTTCGCCTCCTCCAGCTCGTCGCTGCCGCGCAGGATCACGAGGAAGGGCTTTCCGTCGCCCATGTAGACGAGGGTTTTGAACTGACGGTCCGCCGGCACCGCGTAGGGGGCCGCCTCGAGGGCCGCGATCGTCACGATCCCGGGGGTCGCGAACTTCTCGACCGCGCCGGCCGGCGCCGCGTCCGCCAGGTCCGCCGGGACCAGGGCGCTCGTCGCCTTCTCGCGGTTGGCAGCGTAGCCGCTCTTTTCCCCGTAGATGATGTCGTCGTCGCCCACCTCCGCCGGGACCATGAACTCGTGGGAGAAGTCCCCGCCCATGACGCCGGTGTCCGCCTTGACCGAGATGGCCTGCACCCCGAGCCGGCGGAAGAAGCTCTCATAGGCCGACTTCATCGCCTGGTAGCTCCGGATCGCGGCCGCATCGTCCACGTCGAAGGAGTAGCCGTCCATCATCAGGAACTCGCGCGCGCGCATCAGGCCGAAGCGCGGCCGGATCTCGTTGCGGAACTTGGTGCCGATCTGGAAAAACGTCTTCGGGAGGTCGCGGTAGCTGGAGAGCTCGTTCTTCATCAGCGGGGTGATGACCTCCTCGTGGGTCGGCCCGAGGACGAACTCCGGCTCGCGCGCCCCGCGCTGGCCGGCGCCGGCGCTGTCCGCGCGGTACATGATCTCCCGCGCGGTGGCCCACCGCGGGCCCTTCTCCCAGTTCTCGGCGGGATGAAGGTAGGGCATCTGCAGCTCGATGCCGCCCGCCCTTTCCATCTCCTCGCTGCAGATCCGCGTCAGCTTGCGGATCGTCCGGAACCCGAGCGGCAGGTAGGTGTAGAGGCCGCCTCCCAGCTTGCGCACGAGGCCCGCCCGCACCAGCAGCCGGTGCGAGGCGATCTCCGCGTCGGCGGGGCTCTCCTTCAGGGTCGGAATGAAATAGCGGGACCAGAATTGCATGAACCAGCGAGCGAAGCGCGCCGCGTCCCGCGGGGCAATCCTATTGCGGGACGGGGCAATCTCCGCTCTCCTCCTCACCCGCCCATGCCGCCCGCCCGCCGACCCTGGCCGATGAAGTGGATCGTCCTCGCGATCGCCGTCTTCGTGGCGCTCTACACCTTCCTTACCCTGCACTACCGCAAGCCGGGCCCGGGCTACCTGCCCTACCAGGACGCGAAGCAGCGCGCCCAGCTCGCCGAGCTCGGCTACCAGCGGATCACCCTCCGCGTCGACCGGCCCGCCGATCCCCGGCCCATCGTGGCGGAAGCCCCCGTCCAGCCGGCGGCGGGCGGCCTGCCGGCGGACCTCCTCCATACCCTGCTTCTGCCGCCCCTCCTCCCCGCGACCATCGGCGCGGTGGCCGCGGCGCCCGTCGCCGACGGGGGAAACTACCGCATCACGTTTTCCTGCACGCGGGACGACAGCCACCAGGACCTCGCGACCGCGGCGCTCTACGTCAAGGGCGGCGAGATCTGGGTCGTGACCGACTGCGAGCTCCTCTCCGCCGGCCTGGTCACGCGCGCGCGGGCCGAGGTGATCGAGCTGTCGTTCGCCGCCGGCGCGCTGGCCCCCGGCACCTACCGCGTGACGCTGGCGGGCGCGCGCGCAGGCCGGGCCTGGACCGTGCAAGTGCATTGACGCGCGGGGCCATTGGTCCTTGTTTACCCGTCCCTTGAACTCCAGCTCCCCCGCTCCGGTTTCGTCCGCGCAGGCGACGACGATCAAGCCCACGGACCTCCGCGGGATCCTGCAGTACGTGCCGCGTTTCCAGGGGCAGATCTTCGTGATCGCGATCGACGGCTCGATCATCGCCGACGAGAACTTCGGCAACCTGCTGGTCGACCTCGCGGTGCTCCGGAGCCTGGGCATCAAGGTGGTGCTCGTCCACGGCGTCGGCCACCAGCTCCAGGAGCTGGCGGACCTGCGCGGGGTGACGATCTCCAATGCCGACGGCACCGGGGTGACCGACCCCGCCACGCTCGACCTCGCGATCCGCGCCTCCTCCCGGGTCTCCCACTACGTCATCGAGGGCCTCACCCAGAACGGGCTGAAGGCGGTGCTGACCAACGCCATCCGGGCGCTGCCCGTCGGCATCATCAAGGGCGTCGACCAGCAGCTGAGCGGCAAGGTCGAGCGGATCGACCGGGAATTCATCGCCGAGCTGATCGAGCGGCAGGTCGTCCCCGTCTTCTCCCCGCTCGCCTTCGGCCCGGACGGCCGGTCGCTCCGGGTCAATTCCGACCTGCTCGCGGCCGAGCTGGCGGAGGCGCTGCACGCCACCAAGATCATCTACCTCACGCCCCAGGTCGGCCTCGAGATCGGCGGCGAGGTCCGGCGGGAGATCGCCGTCGGCGTGCTGCGGACGCAGCTGCAGGACCATCCCGAGCAGATCGCCGAGTGGAGCCGGAGCAAGGCGGCGCACGCGGTCAAGGCGATCGAGACCGGCACCCAGCGGGTGCACATCGTCGACGGCCGGGTCTTCGACAGCCTGCTCAACGAGATATTCTCCAACGAGGGCGTGGGCTCCCTGGTCTACGGCAACGACTACCAGCAGATCCGCCAGGCGACCAAGCGGGACGTCCGCCACATCTACAATCTCACGCGCAACGCGGTGCGGCGGGAGGAGCTCGTCCACCGGACCCAGCAGTCGATCGAGAAGAACATCGACCAGTTCTTCGTCTTCGAGGTCGACGAGAACATCATCGCCTGCGTCACCCTCCAGTTCTATCCCGATGCGCCGAAGGTGGCCGAGATCGGCTCGCTCTACGTCGTGCCCTTCTACCACAATCGCGGCATCGGCAAGAAGATGGTGGAGTACGCCTGCCTCCAGGCGAAGGAGCGGGGCGCCCAGACGGCCCTCGCCCTCTCCACCCAGAATTTCGGCTTCTTCAGCAACGTCTGCGGCTTCCAGGAGGCGGAGAAGGACATCCTCCCCGAGACCCGGCTGAAGAGCTACGAGGACAGCGGCCGGAACGCCAAGGTGCTGTTCAAGGCGCTGGCCTAGCAGCCGGCGCGCCCTTGCCGGAGTCGGCCGCGTCCGGGCCCTGCAGGATCATCTGCTGGAGCCGGCGGTTCGCCTGCTGCTGCTGCTGCATCTGCTGGAGGGCCTGGACCTGGGGCGCCGAAAGGAAGGCCTGCGACTGGGTGATTGTGTCGTCGGTGATCGCGGCCGGGCCGTTGAGGCCCCGGGGCGCGCCCGCGTCCGCCGCGCCGCGGGACTGGGCCATCAGCTGGGTCAGCTGGTCTGACTGGGCGCTCGTCAGGGGCGCCGCGGAATTGCGGAGGTTGTCCTGCAGCTGGCCCACCATCCCGCGGGCCGCCTGCGACTGGTTGAAACCCTGGAACTGAGCGTAGTCGGCTTCGCCGATCGTCGACTTGATCTGGCCGTCGATGTCAGCCTGGGAACTCTCGACCAGCTTCTGGAAATCCCGGGGATCGGTGATGCCCTGCTCGTTGGCGGAGGCCAGGACGTCCATCGCGGACTGCTGCCGGTCGACCAGCAGGCCCTTGAACTGCTCGAGCTTCTCCGGCGGCAGGTTGAGCTGGGAAAAGAGCTTGGCGTAGCGGCGCTCGATCTGCGCCCGAATCTGCTCGGCCATGAGCCGCTGCACCTCCGGGTCGTTCATCCGGTCGAAGACATTGGAGAGGAGGCCGCCGCCGCCCATGCGGCCGGCCCCGGCCGCGGCCGTGGCCGGCGTGCCCGGACCGGCGGGGCCCGGCTGGCCGGTGGCGATCCGACCCTCCAGCTCCTTGACGTGCTTCTCCGAGTCCCACACCCGCTTCTGCAGGCTGGCCCGCTCCGCCGGGTCCACCGCGGTCGCCCGCAGCTCGGCGAGGTCCTGGGATTCCCTCCAGGCGAAGGCCAGGGCGCCCAGGGCGATGATGGAAAGGAGGAAGATGAGCGTGTTTTTGGATTTCATCGGGAAAAGCGGAGGGGCCTTAGGTCTCCTGGCGGAGGACCACGAGCGGCGGATGATCGGTGATGCCGCGATTGGTGAACCAGCCGGTGACCAGGGTCACCGTGGTGACGGCGGCCGTGCAGGCCAGCAGGAGGAGCGGCGGCGCCGAGGGCGGGATCTTGAACACGAAGTGCGCCAGGAGCGCGTTCCCCCCGACGGCGAGGATGGCGCCCACCAGCGAGGCCAGGATCCCGAGGATCGCATATTCCACCATCTGGATCAGCAGCAGCTGGCGATGGGAGGCACCCAGCGTCCGCAGGAGGACGGTCTCGCGGATCCGCTGGAAGCGGCCGGTCAGGATGGCGCTGACCAGCATGATGACGCCGGTCGCGATGATGAACGAGGCCATGAAGCCGATGACGAAGCCGATCTTGCCGAAGATGCGCGAGATCGTGTCCACGATCATGCTGATGTCCACCACCTGCATCTTGGGGAAGGCCGCGAAGACCGCCTGCTGCACATTGAGCGCGATCGCCGCCGTCGTGGCGTGCGCGCCCGCCAGGTAGAACTTGGGGGCGCCGTTGATCGCGCCGTCGGGAAAGAGCACGTCGTAGCGCTCAAGGTTCAGGTTGAACTGGCCCGACGGGACCAGCACCGCGGCGATCCGCGTGCGCATCGGAATCCCCTGGACGTCCCATTCCAGGATGTCGCCCACCCGCAGGAGATCGGGCGACTCAATGGCGCCCGCCGGCTTCTTCGCCGGGCTGACCGCCACATGGACGCCTGGCCGGTCCGGCGTCCCGCCGGCCGCCCGGGGCGGCTCGCCGGGGCGCGGGCGCCGGAGCAGGGGCGAGAGGGCAATCGGCACCTCCGCCGCCCCGGGCTGCGTCCGCGGGACAAACTTGCCCTCCCCGACCTTCTCGTTGTCGAGCAGGTGATCGCGATACGACGCGACGACCTCCCGGGGCTTGCCGTTGGGCTGCAGCCACTGCCGTCCCGGCGGATGCCCGTTCACCTTGACGAGGGTCATCCGGACAAAGGGATTCTGCTGCACGATCGGCGCGCCCTGGGCGGCGGCAATCCTGGCCAGGGGCTCCATCTGGTCCTCCTCGACCCTGCCAAAAATCAGGTTGGGCTGGTTGCCGCCCGCCGGGCCGCGGATCTGGTTGAGCAATTCGGTCCGGGACAGGAAAAGCGCGATCATCAGGAAGGCGCCCAGGCCGATGGACAGCAGCAGGAGGACCGTGCGATTGTTCGGGCGGTAGAGATTGGCCACACCCTGGCGCACGATGTAGGGCAGGCGCCGCGGGAACCACTTCTTCGCGGCCCAGGACACGACGAAGGCCGTGCCCGTCAGGAGGCCGAAGCCGAGCCCGAGGGCGACCGCGTAGCCAATCCCGAACTTGACGTTGTTCGTCTGCCAGACGGCAAAGCCTGCGACCGCCACCGGGATGGCGAGGAGAATCACGATCCGCCACGGATCGAAGGCGGTCGCGGCGCGCTCGACCAGCGCCGAGCGAAAGGCCGCCAGCGGCGGCACGCGTCGGACGGACAGCAGCGGCAGCAGGGTGAAAAGGAGGCAGATGACGAGCCCCGAGGTCATGCCGCTCGCGACCGCCGGCCATGAGATGAAGAAATCGATTCGGAAGGGGATGATGTCCGTCAGCAGCCGGGGCAGCAGCCACTGGGCCGCGAGGCCGATGGCGGCGCCGACGACCGAGCCAAAGAGCCCGAGCGCCAGCCCCTGCAGGAGATAGACCGCGAATGTCTGCCGGGCCGTGGCCCCCAGGCAGCGTAGGATGGCCACGGTCGCGATCTTCTGGCGCACATAGACGTGGACCACGCTGGCCACCCCGATGGCCCCGAGGAACAGGGCGACAAACCCCACCAGCCGGAAGAACGCGTCCAGACCGGTCAGGGCCTGGCCCATGTTCTTGCGCTGCGCGTCGGCCGTGGCGTAGATCAGGCGGTCGTCGCCGAACTTCGCCTTCAGCCCCTTGACCACGGCCTCGGAATCAGCCCCCGGCGGCAGCTTCACGTTCACCCGGTTGGGCGCGCCGCCCATCTTCGCCGAAAGGGCGGAAAAGGGGATGAACGCGAGAGGGGGGTGGACGTTGAACCCGGCCAGTTCACCGGGGAAGGTCTCCATCTCGCCGATGACCGTAAAGCCTTCCTGCTCAATCCCAACCTTGATGACATCGCCGACGCGCACGTGCAGCTGGTCCATGAGGCTGCCGGCCAGGATGACGACCTTGCCGCCCTTGCGCAGCCGGGCCGGGGCGTCGGCCGGGACCGTGGTGAAATCCCCGTAATAGGGGAAATTGCCCTCCAGGGCGCGCATCTGCGCGCGGCGGGCGACCCCGTTGGCGGTGACCTGGGCGGGAAAAATGCGCTCGCGGCCCGCTTCCCCGTGCAGGGCGGCAAGGGCCGGCCCCCAGTCCGGGGAGGCCGGGATTGTCCCGGAGATGGCCAGGTCGGCGCCGAGCAGGCTGCTCGCCTGGCCGTCGACCGCGCGGCGGAGATTGGCGATGACCGAGCCCATCGCGACCAGCGCGCCGATCCCGAAGACGACCGAAAGCGAGAGCAGCAGGAGCCGCCGGCGGGAGGCGCGCGAGTCGCGCCAAGCCATCTTGAGGATGAAGTTCACGTCACCCGGGAACCGGCGCCGTCGCTGACGATCGCCCCGTTGCGGAAGCGGATGATCCGCCCGCAGCGCTGCGCGAGGTCGAGGTCGTGGGTCACAAGGACAAGGGTCGTGCCCCGCTCCTGATTGAGGCCGAAAATGAGCTCCACCATGGTCTGGGCTGTGTCGCCGTCGAGATTACCCGTGGGCTCGTCGCAGAAGAGGATCTTGGGCCGGTTGATGAAGGCGCGCGCCAGCGCGACCCGCTGCTGCTCGCCGCCGGATAGCTGCACCGGATAGTGGTCGAAGCGCTTCCCCAGCCCGACCCGCTCGAGGAGCTCGCGGCTGTCCTTCTCGTGCTCCGCCGAGGCCCCGCCGCCGCTGCCGCGGAGCTCGATCGGCACGAGCACGTTTTCCAGGGCGGTCAGGGTCGGGATCAGCTGGAAATTCTGGAAGACGAAGCCGACATGCTGGTTGCGCACACGGGCCCGCCCGTCCTCGTCGAGGCCGTTCAGGAACTCGCCGGCGAGGGCCACCGTCCCGCTCGTTGCGCGGTCCAGCCCGGCGCAAAGTCCAAGCAAGGTGGTCTTGCCGCTGCCGCTGGGCCCGACCACCGCCAGGCTGGCGCCGGCGGCCAGCTCGAAGCTGACCTCGTGGAGGACCGTGAGCGGCCCGGCGGCCGTGGAATAGGTCTTGGTCAAGCGGTCGACCTTCAGGATGGCGTCGTCGCTCATCGGATGAAACGGGGCGGGATCATGGAATTCATTGAATACACGCGAATACCGGAAAAGTTACATGCATTCACCAGGGTGCCGAATCCGGATGGGTTGGCCAGAATTTAGCAACCTGTCCCTTCCGGGGGCGCGGAGTACCCGACAACCGTACCCAACAACCTGTCCCTGTTCGCAGCCGCCGCGATTGAAATTGCCGCAAGTCCCAGTCCCGCCGTGACTATGCGGTGGTGAAACTGGCCTTTTTCCCCGCCCTGGGGCTGACAATCCTCTCTTCGGCGCTGGCCGCCGATCCTGGCTGGGTGAGGGACAGCGGCGCGCCGGGAGATTTCCGACTGGCCGACAGGTCGCAGGCCGCCTCCATCCTTGTCGCTCCGTCTGATTTCGAGTGCGTGCGGCTGGCCGCCGGCCTTTTCACCGAGGACGTCGGGCGGGTGACCGGCCGCCGGCCCGTCCTCGTGATCACGCCCGACCGATCTTCGGCTTCCGCCGTGATCGTCGGCACGCTCGGGCACAGCCCGCTGATCGATAGACTTGTCGCCACCGGCCGGCTCGACGCGGGCCGCCTCCGCGGCCAATGGGAAACCTTCTGCATCGCCACCGTGGACGGCTCCCTGGTCATCGCCGGCAGCGACCGGCGCGGCACTGCGTATGGGGTCTTCGAGCTGTCGCGAGCCATCGGAGTCTCGCCCTGGTCCTGGTGGGCGGACGTGACGCCCGCGCACCGGGACCGCCTTTTCGTGGCCGCGGGCACGCGGAAGTTCGGGCCGCCCTCGGTGCAGTACCGCGGCATCTTCATCAACGACGAGGATTGGGGCCTGCAACCCTGGGCGGCGAAGACCTTTGAGCCGCAGACCGGCAACATCGGCCCGAAGACCTATGCCAGGATCTGCGAGCTCCTGCTGCGCCTCAAGGCCAACACGCTGTGGCCGGCGATGCATGAATGCTCGTCGGCCTTCAACCTGAACCCCGAGAACCGGGTCGTCGCCGACCGCTATGGCATCGTCATGGGCTCGTCCCACTGCGAGCCGCTCCTGCGCAACAACGTCGGCGAATGGCCCCGCGACAACCAGCCCGCCTACAATTTCCTCACCAACCCCCAGGGGGTGACGGACTACTGGGAGGAACGCCTGCGCACGAACGGGAAATACGAGAACTTCTACACGATCGGGATGCGGGGCATCCACGACGGCCCTATGCAGGGCCCGCGCGGCGAAACGCAGATCGTCGACACCCTCGAGAAGATCTTCGCCGTGCAGCGCGGGCTTCTCGCGAAATACGTCAACCCCGATCCCGCCCGGGTCCCGCAGATCTTCTGCCCCTACAAGGAGGTGCTGGCCTATTACCTGCACGACCTGAAGGTGCCGCCGGACGTCACGATTGTGTTTCCGGACGATAACTTCGGTTACATGCGCTATTACCCGACCGCGGAGCAGATCGCGGCGCGCCCGGGCGGCTTTGGCGCCTATTACCATATATCGTATCTCGGCAGCCCCCTTTCCTACGTCTGGCTCAACACCACCCCGCCGCCGCTCATCTGGGAGGAGCTGAGCAAGGCCTATGACCACGGGATCCGGAAATTCTGGATGCTCAACGTGGGCGATCTCAAGCCCGGCGAGATCGGCATCGATTTCTTCCTGCAGATGGCATGGGACATCGACCGCTGGAACCGGAAGACGCTGCCGGGTTACCTGGAAAGCTTCGCCGCCGAGCAGTTCGGCCCCGACCACGTCCCGGAGATCGCCGGGGTCCTGGCGGACTACTATCGGCTCGGCTACCAGCGGAAGCCCGAGCACCTGCAGTGGTATCTCGGTCGGGAAAAACCGCGGCAAAGCACCCTCACCGACCCCGAGGAACTCGAGCGGCTGGCCCGCTATCAGGAGCTCGCGGCCAGGACGCGGAAGCTCGCGGCCGCGATTCCGGCCGGGCTGCAGGATGCGTTCTATGAGTTGGTGGAGTACCCCGTCCTCGGATCCGAGGCGGCCAACCGGCGGTTCGTCGCCGGCGAGATGGCCGCCCGTTCCCTGGGGCGGAATCCCGCCGCCGCCCGCGACTGGGTCGGCCAGTTTGATGCCGGCACCGCCGCACTGACCACGCTCGCCGACCACTACAACAACGACCTGGGCGGCGGAAAGTGGCGGGGCATCATGGAGGATGATCCCCTCCTCGCTTCCCGCGCCTATCGCAATGCCACTCTCCGCCTCGCGCCCGAGCTGCAGGCCCTTTCCCAACCGCCCGGGGACCGGAGCGGGCCGACGGGACCGCCGCTGCCCGGACTTCCTCCCCTCTCGGACCGGAAGCCGCGCCAGGGTGCATTCGCCGAGGTCGACGGGGCCGTCTCGATGCTCGCGTGCGACTATTCCGCCAAGTCGGACCAGCCTGGCGCCGCCTGGCAGCTAATCCCGGGCCTGGGAACAGTCGGCAACGCGATGGCCGTCTTTCCCACCACCGCGCCAGCGATCGATCCCGCGCAGGCCGCCACCGCCGCGCCATCACTGGAATACCGCTTCAATCTGGCCGGCGCCGGCGAAGCGACCGTGCACTACGACCTGGTCCCGACCCAGCCCCTCGTCTATGGCTCGGGGCTGCGCTTCGCGGTGGCGATCGACGGAGCCGCCCCGCAGCTCGTGACGATCCAGGCCGGCACCGGCGCCGAAGCCGGCGTCAGCCGCGCCTGGCAGGAAAACGTTCTCGACAATACGACCACCACCCAGACCCGGGCGACCTTCGCCACGGCTGGCCCTCATTCGCTCAGGATCTATATGGTCGATCCCGGCGTCGTCCTGGAAAGGATCGTGGTCGACCTTGGCGGCCTGCGACCGTCGTACCTGGGCCCCCCCGAAACGCTGGCCGCGGTGACCTCAAGGTGACTGCGACCCGGCCTCAGCCCGGGAAGGAAAGAGTCCTCCCCTTCCGAGCCGGGACCGGGCTATCCCGACCGGGGTGCACGGTAGGGCGGCCCCTAGGGACGAAGTCCCGGGGTAGTCCGGGCCAAGGCAGGTAGGCGAACTGGGTATGGGAGATCGGGGCCTGGGCGCAACCTTTGGGCGCGCGGTGATATCTAAGTAGGCATCATGAATACCCATCGTTTCCGCAGCCTGGTCTGGCTTGTCAGCTTCCTCGGCTGCGTGGTCCTCGCCGACGAGTCGACTATTTCGCCGACCCGCGCAGTCCTGAATTCCTTTCCCTATCAACCCGAGCTCGTGGCGCTTCCCGCCAATGCCGCGCCCCCCTCGCAGCCGATCACGCCGGAGGTCTCCCCGGCTTTCCGTGCCTCCCTCCAGGACCACAGCGGCTTCTATGCGCTGGATGCCGCGATCAAGGCGGACGAAAAACGCCGGACGGACGCGCTCTACGTCTGGATGCTCCCCGCGGGCTTCGAGCTGAAGGCCATCGGCCGCCCCGATTTTCAGGAACTAGACATTCCCTGGTCGCCCATGACCACCGCCAGCGAGGTCACCTTCTCGCCCGGGGACATCGGAAGCTCCACCGCCAAGTTGCAAGCCAGGGTTCCTTTGCTCAGTCTTGTCTGGTGATTCCCCAGCTGCGCGCGGCCGCCCTTTCCGATCTCGGCAGGCTGCGTTCTGAAAACCAGGACCGCTGCCTCTGCGACGAGGGCCTGGGGCTTTATGGGATCGCCGATGGGGTCGGCGGCCTGCCCCATGGCGCGGAAGCGGCGGAGATCGCCATGCAGGCGGTCGCCGGGGAGCTTCACGCCATGCGGCCGGGGGCCCCGCCCAACCTGGCGGCCATCGTGGCGGAGGCCCACCGCCAGGTGGCCGAAGCCGGCCGTCGGCTCAGTCCCCTCTTTGGGATCGCCACCACGCTCACGTTTGGCTGCCGGCGCGAAGGCCGCCTCGAGATTGCCCACGTCGGTGATTCCCGGTGCTATCACTGGCACGAGGGAAAGCTGCGCTGCGTGACGGAGGATCATTCGGCCGAGAATCAGGCCCGGCAATGGGGCGAGATCCTGCCCGCGCCTGAACGCCTCGCGCTCGTGCGGTGCATTGGGCAGCCGCCCGACCCGGTTCCCGACCTCGTAACCCTTCGCCTGGCCCCGGGCGATCGCTGTCTTTTTTGCACCGACGGAATCTCGCGGCTGATGACCGACGCGGAGATCTCGGGTCTCATGGGCGGCGCAGGCGAGCCCGCCGACGTCCTGCGGCGGCTCGTGGCACTGGCCCTTCGCCGCGGCGGCCCCGACAACGCGAGCGGGGTGCTGGTTTTCATGGACGAGGGCTAGCCGGAGGCTAGCCTGTCCGATCCATGCTGCGGCTGCTGCTTCCTCCCAACCTGCGCGCAGCGGCCGCGCGCAATGCGGTTGCCGTAAAGCTGGAGCTCGACCTCCCAGCCGCGCCGCCGCCCGCGCTCCTGCCGGTCCTGGCGCTCCTGACCCGGATCACCGGGGCGGCCGCGCCCGAGGGCGCCCTGCGGATCTTCCTCCAGTTGACCCGCCGCCAATTGCGCGAACTCATCGCCGCCGCCGCGGGCCAACCGGTCTTTTTCTGGGCCAGCCAGCCCGGCCAGCCGCTCGCCTGGGAAGGCGCCTTCCTGGTTGCGGTGAGCGGAGAATTGGATGAGCCGCCCGCGGCCGCGGCCGTCACTCCCGTCGCCGATGGAACCGCCGCTTCCTTCCGGCGGACCGCCCGGCCCCTGGCCACGCCGCTGATCGTGGATGGCGGGGAGCACTTCCTCGCGCTCAGCCTGCCCTCAACGGAGCATCCTTCGTATGCCGAGGCGCTCGAGCTTGTCCGGAGCCGGGGCTTTGTGCTCGAGCCGTCGAACCGCAAGTGGTGGCTGCGGGACCGCCACAAGGTGCTGAACCTCCTGGCCGAGCAGGGCGCAAGGCTGCGGGGCGAGCTTGCAGCGCAGTTCACCCCGAATTTCGAGAGGAACACGGCCCATCTCCGGCCGGTCGAGATCATCTGCGCGGCCGGCAGCAAGGGAGCCGACTTCGACGTCACCGTCGCCTTCGTGGCGGGGGCCGCCAACGAGGCGCAAATCCGCGAGGCGATGGTCGGCAGCCGCGGCTACCTGGAGGTGGACGACAAGATCTTTCTTTTCGATCCGGAGCGGCTCCGCCGGGTCGGCGAGATCCAGCAGGCGCTGGCGGGCGATCCGGCGGCGGGAGTCGCCCCGCGGCGCACCCAGCGGGTGAAGGCCGCCCGCGTCGCGGAGCTCGACGAACTCCTCGCCGGGCTTTCACCCGCCTTCCGGCCGCCCGCGGCCTGGAAGGAGCGTAGCGCCGGCCTGCGCCAGCTCTCCGCCCTCGCCCCGGCGCCCAATTCGCCCGGGCTTGAGCGCCAATTGCGCCCCTACCAGCGCCTCGGCGCGGCCTGGCTCTGGTATCTCTACCATCAGCAGCTCGGGGGAGTCCTCGCCGACGAGATGGGCCTGGGCAAGACCCTGCAGGCGCTCGCCCTGCTCGCCGCGCTGGCCGCGCGGGAGCCGGGACGCCCCTCCCTCGTCGTCTGCCCCGCCTCGCTGCTGGAGAACTGGCGGCGCGAGGCCGCGCGGTTCGCACCCGAGCTGCGGGTCTTCGTCCACCATGGCGAGCAGCGCCTCGCGCCGGGGGATTTTCCGGCCCACGACCTCATCATCACCTCCTACGGGACGCTCGCGCGCGACCAGGAGGTCTTTGCCGGGATCGAGCTCGCCTGCGTCGTGGCGGACGAGGCCCAGCACATCAAGAATCGCCGCTCCCAGAACGCCCGCACCCTCCGGTCGCTCCGGGCGGGCGGCCGCTTCCTCCTCACCGGCACCCCCCTGGAGAACTCCCTCGACGACCTGCGCTCGCTCTTCGAATTCCTCCTGCCCGGCTATCTCGATCCGGTTCCCGCCGGCACCCGGGGGGACGACCGCCGCTGGTACGACGACCGCCTGCGCGCCAAGACCGCCCCCTTCATCCTCCGCCGCACCAAGCAGGCGGTCGCGCCCGAGTTGCCGGAGAAGCTGGAGCAGGTCCTGTGGTGCGAGCTCGGTCCCGCCCAGGCCGCACTGTATCGCGCCGTGCAGGAGAAGAGTGAACGGGAGCTGTTCGACCTTGAGGCCGGCGGCGCCAGCGAGGCCGCGGTCCGGCTGGCGGCCCTCACCCAGCTCCTGCGGCTCCGGCAGATCTGCTGCGATCCCCGCCTGCTTCCGGAAGGCATGGCCGGGGCCGCCGCCCCGCCCGCCGAATCGGCCAAGCTCGAGGCCTTTCTCGAGCTCCTGGCTGAGGCCGTCGACGACGGGCACCGGGTCCTCGTCTTCTCGCAATTCACTTCGCTCCTCGCCCTGCTCCGCCCCGAGCTGGAAGCCCAGGGCCTGGCCCATTGCTATCTCGACGGTTCGATGACCACCCGCGCGCGGCAGGCCGAGGTCGACCGCTTCCAGGCCTCGGCCGAGGTGCCGATCTTCCTGCTGTCCCTCAAGGCGGGCGGTACCGGCCTCAACCTGACCGGCGCCGACACCGTCGTGCACTACGACCCCTGGTGGAACCCGGCGGTCGAGGCGCAGGCGACCGACCGCGCCCACCGCATCGGCCAGTCCCGCACCGTGACGAGCTACAAGCTCATCGCCAGCGGGACCGTCGAAGAGAAGGTCCTCGGCCTGCAGGAAGAAAAACGCGCCCTCCTGGCCGGGATCTTCGAGGCCAGCGACGCGGCATCCGCCAAGCTGTCCGTCGCCGATCTCAAGTCGCTGCTGAAGAGCTAAGGACCGCCGGGAGCCCCTCGATTTCGCGGTGCGACGGCAATTTTCATCGGTGCAACGCGCCCGGCTTCGCGCGTTCCTCTATGCCGTGGCAGTCTTCGCATTGCGAAGACTGGTGCCAGAGGCCGGGATTGAACCGGCGACCAAAGGCTTATGAGTCCTCTGCTCTACCACTGAGCTACTCTGGCATCGCTGATGCCTGTACGCTTGGCAGTTCGAGGACAGCGGCAAGCAAAAATAGCCTGATCGATGCCAGCCAACCACTTGCGAGAATCCATCAGGCAAATCGGAAACGGCCTCCGCTTGGCAAAAGGGACAGGCTCAAGAGACTCTTTTCCTAAAAGGGACAGGTTCAAAAATATCCCGACGGAAACGCCCGCAACTCCAGAAACCGGATAGCGCGCCTTCTGTCCCTTGACGCCAGGGATGTCGGCCAATCCCGTGCCGACCATCGCAAAAATGGGTGGAAGGCAGCTTTAGGCCAGCGCTGGTTCCCGGACCTTCCGCAATACTGCGAGCTCATCCCAGTCGGCGACCGGCGGCAGCACGCGGGGGCCAGCCGTCTCCCGTCTGCCGGTTCTTGCGCGATAAGCAGCCAACTGAATTTCGACGAATGCCCTGGTCCCCAGCACAGCCCCGTCGGTGAAATATCGGATCCGGCAACGCAGCGCGTCCGCCAGTGGCAACTTGCCGCCTTCGCTCATGACCTTCTTGAAGGCTTCGATCGAGACTCCTCCTCCTTTTGCCCGCAGACCCGCCCCGGTCCCGAAGAGCAGCTTGCGATAAGCCGCCTGCGTTTCCGTCCACTTCCTGCCTCCGCATACCGACGCATACCCTAGGCGAACGCTCTCCCGTCCCGCCACGGCCTCCGCATACCCGCAAAATCTATAGTCCTTGGGGTCATCCACCAGACGCGCCCGGATGGAATTGAGGTCGATGTACGCGGCCATTGTCTCGAGCACCCTCCCCGCGCCTTCCACCAGGACGCTTTTGAACCGCTCGGACCACAGCGTTCCAAAGCGTTCGTGAGTCTTATTGAACCAGATCGAAAACCGCTGCTTTAGCAGTTTCATATATTGGGAGATATCACCCATCAGGGCCAACATTCGCCGCCGCCATTCCGCCGCATCCGGACCGTTTTCAGCCAACTGGTCCTCAATCACCTTGATTCGCTTCGTCTGATAGTGGGACGGCCGCGGGTGGAGCAGGCGATATCGCCTGAGCAGCTCCGCGTCAGCTATCGCCGCCTTCTGCGGCACCCTGACCAAGACATGAAAGTGATTGGACAGGATCGCATAGGTCACGATCTGGACCCCGCAGAAATCCGCCAGGAGCCAGAGCTGCTTCCGCAATACCTCCTTTGCCGTGTCGTCGAACAGTCGCTCCCCGTTTACCGTCCGAGTCATGCAGTGGTAAGCCGCCTCACCAGCTTCAGGGGCTATCTTGATCCGCGGGGTTCTCACGCCCCTCCATAGTAACAAGTCTAGTCGTCCTTCTAAACCTGTCCCTTCTGATGCCTTGTCCCTTCTGATGACTCCTGGGCGGGATGATCCGGCTGGCGGCGATCCGGGGCGGTTTTTTCGTGCAGCCGCCACCCTAGACGGTAAAATGGCTTACCGCTGCCCTGATGAAAAACGGAATCCCCCGGTGTGGCCGCGAAGGCGGCGGGCTTGTTTTCCTTGCTGCCGGCCTCTTGCTGGGCGGCTCCGGCCGCGGCGCCTCCGCCCAAACACCCGCTGCTCCCGCGCAGGCTTTCCCTCCCGGGGTCGTATCGGCCACGGGAATCAGCCACGCCTTTCTCGCCCATTCGCCCGTGCAGGGGAAGGTCTACCGAATCGCGGCGAGCGGCGAGGTCGTCGGGGAATACACGGTCGGCAAGAGCGGCGAAGACAGCTGGCTCCTGCCCGATGGCCGCTTGCTCGCGAGCCATAACGGCGGGGTGCGCGAGCTCAATCCGGCTACCGGTGCCATCACCTGGGAATATAGGGCCGGCCCCGGCGTGGAGGTTCACTCCTGCCAACCCCTGCCGGGCCATCGCGTCCTCATCTGCGAGTGCGGCTCCAAGCGCCTCTTCGAGATCAACCGCGACCTCACGATCGCCCATGAGATCAAGCTGGTTTCGACACAAACCACCCACCACCAATTCCGACTGGCGCGAAAAACCGAGGCTGGAACCTACCTCGTCGCCTACGGTTCCGATGGCGTCGCCCGCGAGCTGGATGCCGATGGGAGGACGCTCCAGACCTTCGTGCTCCCTCCCGCCAGGAATCGCGGCGTCAACGGCGCCTTTCGTTTGCCCAACGGCAATACGCTGGTCACCGGCGGATATGGGGTGGCGGTCTATGAATTCGACTCCAGCGCCCGCATCATCTGGACGTTAAGCCAGTCCGATCTTCCCGCGGACTTCAAACTCCACTACCTGGGCACTGCCCAGCGCCTGCCAAACGGGAATACCATCGTGAGCAATTTCCTGGGCTTGCCCGATGTGTTTGAGGTCACACCGGAGAAGCAAGTCGTCTGGCAATATCACAACGAAAAAGTCGGGCCGGTGTCGGCGTGCTTCCTGTTGGACGCGCCCTGAACCCGGGCAGGCCTGGCATCACCGACTCGCGCAACCCTACCGGTACGACTCGTCAGTCCCAGCCTGTCCTTTTTGAGGTGCTTTGAGGTCTCATGCAGCTCCCGGCCGATGCGACCCGTGAATTTGAGCCTGTTCCTTTTGAGGCCTCCTTTTGGGGTTGTCCCCTTTTTGAGGTCTCGTGGGTCTGAGCCTGTCCCTCTTGAGGTCCGGCCGATACGATCCATCAGTCTGAGCCTGTCCCCTTTGAGGTCTTGTTCCTTTTGAGGCCTCCTTTTGGGGTTGTCCCCTTTTTGAGGTCTCGTGGGTC
>CAZKAH010000001.1:0-24703 GCA_964550715.1 uncultured Opitutaceae bacterium | reverse complement strand
TCTTGAGGTCCGGCCGATACGATCCATCAGTCTGAGCCTGTCCCCTTTGAGGTCTGTCCGCTTTAAGGTCTTCAGGCCGAGGGAAAGCGGGAGCGGGCGGCCCGCGCCTGCTCTTCCTCGGCCGCCTCGACACCCTGTTCCGCGAGCTCTTCCGCCACCTCCTGTTCGTCGTTGCCTTCGAACGTTGGCTTGCGGGTGCCGTAATTGCCGGGCGGCTCGCTCGGGTCGCGCGAAAGCGATCCCGTCGCCTCGTCCGGGTTTTCGGCGCGTGGGTGGGAGACCGGATGAACGGGAAGCGATCGGATCGCCGCGTCGTCTGCTTTGTCGGAAGTTTCCGGGGGAATCGGTTGGATGGGCTTTTTTTTCATGTTGATCTTTCCCAGCGGGAGCTGAGCCGCGCGCCGCTTCGTTCGGAATCCGGGCCGCAAGCAGGCTCCCTGCTGCCATGGACAGCCCCGGGCTGCGCTGGTGCCGTAATGGCTCGCGCCCCTTCGTTCCGGTGCGAAGCCGTCTCCACCGTCTTCCGGGCCCCCCGATGCAGCCCGGGGAAAGCCGGCCCTGCCTAGGCCGCCTCGCCGCGGGACGCGCGCTGCATCGCGGTCACCGACTCCCGCAGCTCGCGGCCGATGCGCAGGATGACCCGGCAGACGTTTTCCCGGACCACCGGATCCTCGGGTGACACCCAGCTGCGGCGACGCTCACCCTCCAGCCAGGTCTCATCCTCGATGATCTTCTGAATCAAGGGCAGCTCGGAGAAGACGACGGGGTCAAGCGGGCGCATGGTGGGGTCGGGCCGGTCCCAGGTCGGCCAGGGCACCGGCTAACCCCAATATCGGCATTTTCTGCCACAACCGAAATGGCGGCAGGCGGGCTGACCCGGCCCGGTTTGACCGGGCCGGGGTGCAACGACGGCCGAGTTTCCGGTCAAGGAAGGGTGAATTTGTGCCGAAATAGGACTACCCCCTTACTGCGTCCGCCCCACCCCTTCCGGCCATGAAAGCTAAGTCCCCATCCGCCAAGCGGTCCCTCGCACCTGCCGAGGACGCCCTCTTGCGCCTGGAAATCAAGATCGCGCAGCGCGCGGATCAGCTCTGGAAGGACGAGGGCAAGGCCCGCAGCAACGGCCTCCGGCACTGGCTCCGTGCCGAGCGGGAGGTCATTTCGGCGGCGCTGATGCCCGCCTAAGGCGAGGGCTGGTTTCCCGCCCGCCTCGGCCGGCCTGCGGGCCAGGTCCGGGGGCTTCGGCCAGATACCTGCCTGGCGGGTGGAATGGCCGGCGGGGTTTGCCTTTCGGGGCACCCCGCCGTTAAATTCACGGTTTCGTCACGCAGCTTTCTGGCCTTCGACCTGCTGCGTTGAGATGCTCCGACCATGCGCTTCACCCCTGCCCCCTAGCCCCGCGATTTATGGCCAACGACGAATCCACCGACGAGACCGAGCTCATCCGGCGCGTGCGCCGCGACCTGGTTGATGACTACGATGAGGAGCTGGAGATGGAGCGGGAAGACTGGGAGACCCTCACGCCCGGCGGGAAGCTGAGGCCGCTCAAGCAGGACTCGGATCGGGCGGCGCGGAACCACTATTTCAAGGAGCTCTTCCGCCTCCAGGGCGAGCTGGTCAAGATGCACGACTGGATCGTCGAGGCGGGCCATCGCCTGGTCATCGTGTGCGAGGGCCGCGACGCCGCCGGCAAGGGCGGCGTGATCAAGCGGATCACCCAGCGGCTGAATCCGCGGGTCGCCCGCGTGACCGCGCTGCCGGCGCCCTCCAACCGGGAGAAGACCCAATGGTATTTCCAGCGCTATGTCGCCCACCTGCCGGCGGCGGGCGAAATGGTGCTCTTCGACCGCAGCTGGTACAATCGTGCCGGCGTGGAACGGGTGATGGGCTTCTGCACGGATGCCGAGTACGAGGAATTCTTCCGCTCCGTGCCGGAATTCGAGAAGATGCTGGTCCGGTCCGGCATCCAGGTGATCAAGTACTGGTTCTCGATTCCCGACGAGGAGCAGGAATTTCGCTTCCGCTGCCGCATCAATGACCCGCTCAAGCAATGGAAGCTCAGCCCGATGGACCTGGAGTCGCGCAAGCGCTGGGAGCTCTACACCAAGGCCAAGGAGGTGATGTTCGAGCGCACCCACCTCCCCGAGTCGCCCTGGTGGGTGGTCCAGGGGAAGGACAAGAAGAAGGCCCGCCTGAACTGCATCAGGCACCTGCTGTCCCAGGTGAAGTACTCCGAGGTGCGGCACGAGCCGATCACGCTGCCGCCCCGGGTCCACCATCCCGACTACCGCCGGGAGCCGATCCCGCCGGAAATGATCGTGCCGGAGATCTACTGAGAGACCGCCGGGGGATGCGCCACGCTCCAAGTGGCGTAGGTCGCCAGCATTTCCTCCGCCTCGCTGTTGAACCACTGGTAGCCGTTCTGGCGCTCGACCGAGATCTCCTCGATCCGGTCGTGGATGGTCTTGTCCCGGTCGCCGAAGACGGGGCGATCGGTGCCGGTCTCGTAGTAGCGCGCCCATAGCCGCGGGGCCCCGGGCTGCGGGAGGAGGTGCGTGATGCCGGGAGCCGGCCGCGGGCCCGGGGCGCCGCCGCCGCCGCCGAATTTCCGGCGGCTCCAGACCTGGTCGTGGATCGCCACCTTCTTGAACCACGCCGCGGCGGCGTGCACGGACGCAACGACCCTGGGGCTCGGATTGGGCAGGCTCATCAGGAAGGTCACGATGCCCGAGCTTTCGCCGGTGCACTGCACGGGCGGCTCGTAGTTGCGGGCGGAGGCCGGCTTCAGGGTCAGGGGATCGTGCTGCTGGCACCAGACGGTCGTCCGTCCGTCCGTCACGATCTGGCTCTTGAGGATGCAGGCAACGCCCCGGGCGACCCGGCGCGCGGCGAGCGGACGCAGCTCGGGCGGGGTGAAGGCATAGATCCCCGTGCCATCGGCGACGCCCTGCAGCACCTCGAGTGCCTGGACCACAGCGTCGTCGTTGTAGGTGACCCCGTCGTGATAGCCGCCCTGCAGGGGCCAGACCTGGGGCCAGCCGCCATTCGGGAATTGGGCGGCGAAGAGATAGTCGATCCCGCGCAGGAACGAGGCCCGGTAGGCCGCGCCCCGGTCCGGCCCGATCGCCGTGATGACCCGGGCCAGGAAGCGCAGCTGGGTCGTCGTGGCGTCGTTGTCGAGCGTCCCGAAATAGTTCCAGTGGGGCTCATTCGACGTGCCAAAATCGCCCGGGACCGGCTTCACCGGCGAGGCATTGTCGGCGATGAATCCCTCTCCCGGCTGCCGCACCTGGTCGCGCATGTTCAGGTTCTTGCTCCAGCCGCCGTTGGGCGTCTGGTAGGAGATGATCACATCGGCTGTCTTCCGGGCCTCCGCCTTGCCATACCAGTCCGCCGGCTGGTTCAGGGGCATGCCGCCCCGGCCCTCGCGCGGAACGACCGGCCGGACCCGCCCCGCGGCCTTCAGCTCGGCGGCCACGAACGCGTGGTCCGCCGCCCGGCGGACGTTCGAGCGCGAAAGGTAATCCATCCAGGGGCCCCGCAGCTCCGCCGGCAAATCCGCAATACGTTCCATCGTTAGGGGTTGCGCAGGCGGATTGATGCCGATCACGGCTGCGGAAGCCGGGAGGGCGACGGCCGCCAGGAGCAGGGCAAAATGCAGCGAAGATCGGGGGATCATGGGGTGGAAAGGCAGACGCGCTTCCAGTGGCAACGTTGCTGGGCACAAGACTATTCTGCAACTTTCCGTGTGCATCCGGTGTTATGGCGTCATCCCATGAAACGATCCTTCTTCCTGCTCGCGGCCGGTTTCCTGGCCGCTGCGGTCCTGCCCGCCCACGCCAAGATTGAGCACACGGTCGAGAAATCCTTCGCGGTGCAGCCGGGGGGCTCGATCCAGGTCGCGACGGCGGGAGGCGAGATCAGCGTGCAGCCCTCGACCGAGGCGGTCGTGCGGATCACCGTCCGGGAACGGATTCGCGCCGACTCCGAAGCCGAGGCCGGCGAGATCCTGCAGCGGCTGAACCTGACCCTGGAGCAGCACGGCAACGCGATCACCGCCGCCGCGGAATATCCCTCGCAGCCCCTGGGCTTCTCCATTGGCTCGTGGCCCCCCGTCCAGGTCGATTTCATCGTGACCGTCCCGGCCTCCTTCGCGGCCGAGCTCAGGACGTCGGGTGGCAACATCACCGTGGGCGACCTGACCGGCACCCTCCGGGCCCATGCTTCGGGCGGCAATATCCGCCTGGGGCGGATGGGAGCCGACGTCGATGCCTCGACCTCGGGCGGGAATATCTCCGTGACGGAGGGCCGCGGCGCCGTCCGCCTGCACACTTCCGGCGGCAGCCTCCTCGTGGAACGGGCCGTGGGGCCGGCCGACCTGAGCACCTCCGGCGGCAACATCCGGGTGCCTCTGGCCGAAAACACCGTCCATGCCTCGACCAGCGGGGGCAGCATCGAGGCCCGGGTCGATGGGGCGATCAAAGGTGACTGCGAACTAAGGACTTCCGGCGGCCGGGTGGAAGCCACCGTCGCCAAGACCGCTTCCTTTACGCTGGATGCCTCCACCAGCGGCGGGCACGTGGAGGCGGAGGGGCTCACCCTCGCCAACGTCGAGGCCAACCGCGGCCGGAGCCGGCTCTCGGGCACCGTCAACGGCGGCGGGCCCCGGCTCATCCTGCACTCCAGCGGCGGCAACGTCGCGGTGCAGGCTCTCTGAGCGGCTTCGCGCAATTGTGACCTGGGCCGGTTGAAATTCGGCGCCGGGCGCCTATGTTGGCGAGGTATTTTCGAACCTTCGGTCAATCGTCCGGTCAATTCGTCAGGCTATGAAAACCCCCGAGCAAGATCTGAGCGCGACAGCCGTCCCCAATGAGGACGACCGCCTGCTGCAGTTGGAGTTGAGAGTCGCCCAACGCGCGGATGAGCTTTCGCAGGAGAGCGGCAGCGTGCGCGGGCGGGACCTGGAGCACTGGCTCCGGGCCGAGCAGGAAGTCTTCGAGCGCTGCCGCGGCGCCCTGGCGCCCGGGCTCGCGGGCGCAGGGGGCTGAGGCCTCGCGACCAGCTCAGGGCGCCTTCGCCGGACCGGCCGAGGCCGGCGTGATGAAGCGGAAGACGAAATAGGTCGACCGCGTCGTTCCGACGTTGCGCATGCCGTGGAGGTCCTCCGAGCCGAAGAAGAACACGGATCCCGGTCCCGCGCGCTGGGCGTGGCCGTTGATCGTCACCTCGATCAGGCCCTCCTTGACGATGACCAGCTCCTCGTCGGGATGCCGGTGCGGCTCGTGGGGGGCCTCGCCGGGATTAAGGGTCGTCACATGGCCCTCGGCGTTGACGAAGGTCGGCGTGGGCCCGTCGAAGAGGGAGCGGCGCTCGCCGGTCTTGGTCGGGATCACCGCGAGCTTGGTCCAGTCGAGCACCATCGAGCCGACGGCGGGTTTCGGGGAAGAGGCGGCGGGGGTCTGGGCGGACATCGCGGGGGCCAGCGAAGCCAGGAGCAGGGGCAGAAGCGAGCGCAGTTTCATGGCGGGGATCCCAGCCGGGCCCACGCGCCTTGTACAGCGCGATCCAGCCGGCACAAAGCCGACCGCGGGGCACACTGCCCGGGCACTCCCGGGCCCGGGGGCTGTCCTAGGCCAGGTCCCATTTCAACTTTCCCCAATCTTTCCCGTCCGCACCCGGCCCCAGGATGAATGCGTCGCAACCTCGTATCCTGAGCGGACGCCTCGGCCTGGTCGCCCTGTATTTCCTCGTGGCGGCGGCCCTGGGCATGAGGATCGCGGCCCACGAGCACGCCATCTCCGCCCTGTTGGGCCAGATCGCCGCCAAGCAGGACCTGAATGCCGTCACCAACATGGACGTGAACCTGAACCCGGGGCGAATGGGAGTCGTCACTTCCTTCCTGCTGAAGATCACGAACAAGAACATCACCAACCAGGCCAAGGCGGCGGCGATGCAGCGCGAGATCGTGGACCTGATCGCCCGCCTCCAGCGGGAAACCGGGGCCTCCGCCCTTGCCTGCGTCGGCCTCGTTGCCGTTAGCGTGCTCTTCCTCGCCGCCTCCCGATTCTGGCCGGGACCGGGCCGGGGAGCGCCGGAGCGGCAGATCTACGACCTGCTCGCCGTCTCCCTGATCTTCTTCATCATCGGCATCTCCTGCCCCGTGCTCACCGCCGCGGTCAAGGGCCAGCACATGCTGGTCGGGGGCTTCGTGATCGAGACGGACTCCAAGGGCATCCTCTCGACCGTCGGCTCCCTCTTCCATTCCGGCAACTGGATGATCAGCGCGCTGCTGGCCGGGTTCAGCATCGGAACCCCCATCTTCAAGGGGTGCGCCGTGCTGGTGACGCTTCTGCAGACCTCGGCGGCCCAGCGCGAGAAGGTCGGCCGGCTGCTCGAGGCGATCGGCAAGTGGTCGCTCACCGACGTCGTCGTCGCGGCGGTCCTGCTCGCCGTCTTCAGCCTCAACGCGATCAAGTCCGCCGACGGCGGCGTGACCGCGGTCCCGCGCTTCGCGCTCGGCTTCTTCATCGCCTACTGCGTCCTGGCCGCCTTCACCTCCAGCCTGCTCCGCCGCTCGGCCCGGCAGCGCACCCGGACGCGCGTCGCCCGCCCGCGGATCGCCGCCGCCACGGCGCTGACCGCGCTCGCCCTGGGGAGCGGCGTCCTGCTCGGCCGCAGCAGCGCCCTCGACGTGCATCCCGGCGGCGCGACGCCCCTGGATTCGGAGCTGGTCAAGCTGGTCCGGACGAACACCGAGGTCCTTGCCGGCAAGTTCAAGACCCATCCCGGGCGCCCCGTGGAGCTGCCCTTCGCCGTCCCCTTCGGCGGCACGGTCGCGATCATGGCGACCGTCGAGGGCAAGATGCCGATTGCCATTTCCATCGTCGGAGGCGGGGCCGATGGCCCGGCCCCGGCCGGCCCGCTCCCCGGTTTTCCCGAGGAAAAGACGCTCTCCTACCGGCACGCCAGCCCGGAACCGGTGGGCCAGTACCGACTCGTCCTCCGCGACGAGGGGCCAGCCAGCAAGACGGTCCTCCTTGAGGTCAGCCTCGAGCCCTAACCGCGGGTCTGCGCCCGTTCCCGATGTTTCTTGCCGACGGGAAGCCCGCGCAATCATCCTCTTCCCCTCATGGGCGACCCGCTCAAATCCCGCCTCAAACAGCTCATTGTCTCCACGCTGAAGCTCGAGGATGTCGCTCCCGAGGCCATTGCGGACGATGCCCCGCTGATCGGCTCGGGCCTGAGCCTCGATTCGATCGACGCCCTGGAGCTGGTGGTCGCGGTCGAGAAGGAGTTCGGGGTCAAGATCGCCAGCGCCGAGGAATCCCGCGCCGCGCTGACCAGCGTGGCGCACCTGGCCGCCTACATCCGCCTGCACGCGCCGCCGGGTCGTCCGCCGGGCTGACCGGCGCTGAAGACGTGTGACCCGCGCGACGGACCACCCGCCCGTGCCGATCGAGGCCGCCGACTGCCGGACGCCTTTCGGCGACGCGCGCGCGACCTGCGACGCGCTGCGCGCGGGCCGGCGGGCCCTCACCCTGCAGCCGGTCCTGGGTGAGGCCGGCGGCGACGCCGTGCCCCTGGCTACGCTGCCCGGCCGCCGGCTCGACGAGACCGCCCCCCCGGCCTGGCTCTCCTGCCTCGACGGCCTGGCGGGCGCCGTGCCAGCCGCGCCCTGGGGCGACGCGCGCCATCCGGTCTTCGTGACCAGCAGCAATTTCGGGGTGGGCAGCCTCTATGCCTTCAGCCGCGACCAGGACCGCCGCCACCTCGAATTCTGCACGCCCTTCGCGCTGGTCGAGGGCCTGCGCCGGCGCTTCGGCTGGGGCGGCAACGTCGCCGTGCTTTCCCACGCGTGCGTATCCGCGCACCTGGGCCTCCGCCAGGCGAGCCGCGTGCTCCAGGCCGGGCGGGCGGAACGCGCGCTCGTCTTCACGTTCGATTTCATCAGTCCCTTCGTGGCCGGCGGGTTTCACGCGCTGAAGATCCTCAACCCGGAGCTGCCCGCCCCCTATGCCGTGCGCCCGACGGGTTCGATCGGCCTGGGCGACGGGGCGGCCTTCGCGGTCCTCGGCCGAAACGGCGCGGGCTTCAGCCTCTCGGCCCAGACGCTGCACAATGAGATGCACCACTTCACCGCCAACCGCGCCGGTGGCGCCGGCTTCGCCGCCGCCCTGGAGCCGGTGGCGGCGGCGGCGCGGGGCCGGCGGGTCTGGCTCAAGGGCCATGGCACCGGCACCCTTGACGCCGGCCGCCTGGAAGCGGAGGCGTTCGCCCGCCAGTTTCCCGGGGCTCCGCTCGTTTCCTGGAAGGGCGCCCTCGGCCACACGCTCGGGAGCTGCGGCCTGGTCGAGCTGGCCCTGGCCCTCGCCGCCGTGCGCGGCGGCGAGGCGCCCGGCACGGTCGGCAGCGCGCCGCCGTGCTTTGTCGACACCGTCGCCACCGCACCCTTCGCCACCCGGGACTACGACGGGGTCGTCCTCGCCAGCAACGCCTTCGGCGGGGCCCACGCCGCCTGCCTCCTCACCCATGATTGAGCGCCACCTCCACGCCCTCCAGTTCGAGGATCCCGGCCTCGAGGAGACCGCCGCCACGCGGGAGCGCCTGCGCGCCCTCTTCCCGCGGGGCGCGACCCGCCGCATGACCCAGCTCGGCCTGCTCCTCGGGAGCGTGCTCGATCCCCTCCATCCGGCCGAGGAGGATGCGCTGGTCTATGCCTCGAGCTTTGGGGAAAGCCGCGCCCTCCACGACTACCTCGCCAGCTTTCCGACCGCCAGCCCCACCCTCTTCCAGACCTCGATTCACCCGAGTGCCATCCAGCAGGTGCTCGTGGCCCGCCAGCAGCCCGTGCGCGAGTTCTTTCCCTTCGGGGGCCGGGCGCAGCTCGTCGCCCATGCCGTCGAGGCGGCGCTCCTCGCGCCGTCCCCCCGGACGATCCTCTGCGGCGGCGAAGAGCGGATCCTCCCGCCGGGAGACTCCGGGACGGCCAGCCCGGTCGGCTTCGCCTTCGCCCTGGCCCTCGGCGCCGACCGCGCCGCTGCCCTCGGCACCCTCCGGCTGGAGGAAAGCCCCGCCCCGGCCGGGGAGCTCGCCCTCGCGGAATTCTTCGCGGCGCTGCGCGACCGCCGGCCCCTCGACCAGCCTGTGGCGCCCGGGATGCGCCTTGTCCTCACCTGGCTGTGAAACCGGACCTCCCCCCCGCCCCCCCGCGCAACCCGGGCCCCAGCTGGGGCTTTGCCTTCCTGCGTCGGGCCGACGCGCTCCTCCCGCGCGCCGTGTTCGATTTTCTCCTCGGCGCCGGGACCTGGGTGGCCGTCGCCGCCATGCCGGGCCCGCGGCGCCATTCGCGGGCGTACCTGGAGGTCGTGCGGGGCCGCCCGGCGCGGCTGGGCGAGGTCTGGCGCCACTTCTACGCCTTCATGCAGACCCTGATGCTCGCGCTGCGGGTGTCGCGCGGCGAACCCTACCGGTGCGTGGGCGCGCCGCCCCACGGACCCTTCGAGGACCTGATGGCCTCGGGCCGGCCCGCCCTCTTCGGCACCTTTCACCTGGGCCACTCCGACCTCCTGGGGTTCATGCTCAGCGGCTTCAACCGCCACGTGCACATGATCCGCCTCCGGGTCGAGAATTCGCACGACCTCGAGCTGATCTCGCGGCAGCTCGGGGGGGCCGTGACCTTCATCTGGGTCAACGAGCCCGGCGCGATGCTGTTCGCCCTGAAGGAGGCCGTGCAGTCCGGCGCCTCCGTGGCCATGAAGTGCGACCGGCTGGGCCACAGCGCCCGCACCGAGCCTTTCGCGTTCCTGGGGGCGCGGCGGCTCTTTCCCTTCACGATCTATCACCTCGCCATCCTGTTCCGCCGGCCCGTGATGCTCTCCGCCAGCGTGGCCCGCGGCCCCGCCGGCTCCCTCGTGCACAGCTCCCCCCTCTTCGAGCCCGATGACGGCTCCAAGGAATCAAACCTCACCCGCGCCCGGGAGCACTTCCAGGGCTTCCTCGGGATCGTGGAGAGCCTGCTGCGGGAGGACCCCTACCGCTGGCATAATTTTTTGCCGCTCAACCCGCCGGTTCGTGCATGATGCCGCCGTCCCGACGCCCATGAGACTCTACTACGCCCCGATGTATTTCGTCTCGCTGCTGGTCTTCGGGGGCGTCGCGCTGGCCCTGAATGCCGTGTGCGCCGTGCTGCTCCTCCTGCCCGGCCGGCAGGCGCGCGGGCCGGCCGTCCGGGAGACGATCCGCCGCCTCTTCGGCGCCTGGACCGCCTGGCTCAGCGCCCTCGGGCTCGTCCGGGTCACCTGGCACGGCCCGGAGGCGGCCGCCTGGCCCAGGCCCGCGGTGGTTGTCGCAAACCATCCGAGCCTGATCGACGCCACGCTGGTCCTCGCCCGGCTCCCCGACGCGATCTGCATCTTCAAGCCCGCCCTCCTCCGCAATCCCTGCCTCGCTCCCGCGGCCATCATGGCCGGCTACGTCTCGGGCAACGCCGGCATCGACCTCATCCACGGGGCCGCGGCCGCGCTGCGGGCCGGGCAGAACCTGCTGATCTTTCCCGAGGGCACGCGCACGACCTCCGGGACCGCCTTCAATCCGCTCAAGCCCGGCTTCGTCCTCATGGCCCGGCGGGCCGGCGTGCCGGTGCAGGTCCTCGCCATCCGGGTCGACCGGGAAGTGCTGCCCCGCGGCCAGCCCTGGTGGCGCGCCCCGCGCCTGCCCGCCCATTTCAACATTTACGTCGACGGCGCGATCCCCACCCGGGGCGACGGCGCCACCGGCGAGATCGTGGCCGCCGTCGCCGCGCGGTTCTCGGCCCGGCTGGCCAACCCCGCCTGACGACCATGACGACCTCGACCACCCACCTCGTCCTGATCCCGTCGTTTGACACAGGCCCCCGGCTCGCCTCGACGGTCGCGGAGGCCCTCCGGCACTGGAGCCCCGTCTGGGTCGTCGTCGACGGCAGCACCGACGGGAGCGCCGAGCCGGTCCGCGCCCTCGCCGCCGGCGATGCGCGCGTGCGGGTCATCGACCACCCGGAAAACCGCGGCAAGGGCGCGGCGATCGCCACGGGCCTCGCCCTGGCGATCGCACATGGCTTCACCCACGTCCTGACGATGGACGCGGACGGCCAGCATCCCGGCGACCTCGTGCCCGGCTTCATGGCCGCTTCGCAGGCCAATCCCGCGGCGCTGGTCCTGGGGCGCCCCATCTTCGGGGCGGAGGCGCCGACCGCCCGGTGCCAGGGGCGCAAGCTGAGCATCGGACTCGCCTGGATCGAGATCCTCGGCCGGGGGATCGACGATCCCCTCTTCGGCTTCCGGGTCTATCCCGCGGCGGCGCTGGCGCGCGCGCTGGCCTCGACCCGCTGGGCCCGCCGCTTTGATTTCGACCACGAGATCGCGGTCCGGATGTTCTGGGACGGGACGCCGACCCTGAACCTGCCGGCCCCCTGCCGCTACCTGGCCAAATCCGACGGCGGCGTCTCTCATTTCCGATACGGGCGCGACAACCTCGTCCTGATCTGGCTGCAGACCCGCCTGCTGCTGGAACTCGCGCTCTGGCGCTGGCCCGGGGTCTGGCGGCTGCGGCGGGGGCGCGCCGGGACCGCCCCGCGATGATCCGCCGCCTCCTCGTCCCCGTTTTCTGCGGTGCGCTGGTCGTGGCAGCGCGGGCGGCTCCCACCGCCGATCCCGCCCACGATCCCGTGTGGCAGGAGCTCTTTCGGCGCCTCGCCCCCGCGGGGAGCCGCCAGGTTCCCTTCAGCGAGGAGCGATATTTCCCCTTCCGGCCCAGGCCGCTCGTCCTGTCCGGCATCGTGCGGATCGCCCCGGGGCTCGGCCTGAGCCTGGAATACCGCGCGCCGGCAGCGCGCGTGGTCATCGTCGACCCGCGGGGCGTCCTCGTCCGCGAGGGCGGTGGCCAGCGCGCCGCGCCCCCCGACCGGCGCGCCCAGGCGGCCACCGCCGCCCTCGGGGCGGTGCTGCGGTTCGACCCGGCTGAACTCGCCCGGGACTTCCTCCTACGGGGTGACCGGCAGGGCGACGCCTGGACCCTGACCCTGGCGCCGCGCGACCCGGCCCTCGGCGGCAGCCTGCGCTCGATCGTCGTCAGCGGAAACCAGGCCGTCCTGGGCCGGATCGAGCTGAACGCCGGAATCCGCATCGAGATCATCCTGGGGGCCCCGTTCGAGGGGGCGGCCTTCCCGGCCGCCGACCTCGCGCGTTATTTCCGCTGACCGGTGGATCCCCTGCGCCAACCCTGGACCGCCCGCCTCGCGCTGGCCGCTTTCGCGGCGGTCTGCGCGGGCTGGCTGCTGCATCTCGACTACGCCCGAAAGATCTCGACCGACGTCCTCGACCTGATCCCGCCGGAAGAGGGGTCCCCCGAGCTCGGGCTCGTGCGCGACCTCGCCGGCAACGTCCAGTCGCGGGTCATGCTCTTCGCCCTGTCCGATTCCTCCGCCCCGGGCCAACCGCCCCTCGAGGCCGCACGCCGCTTCGCCGCCGCGCTCGCGCACTCTCCCCTCTTCGCCGAGGCGGCTCCCCTGGAAGACGCGGCCGGGGAAAGCCGACTGGGACCCGCCCTCTTCGCGCGCCGGCTCACGCTGCTTCTGCCCTCCTGGCTGGGCGGAAAGGAGCGGGAGTTCGCGGCCACCGGCCGGCCCCCGGGAGAATTTTCGCGCTGGCTCGCCGAGAGGGCCGCGGCCGACCTCGAGGCGTTCCTCAACCGCCCGGAGGCCCTGGCGCTGCAGGAGCTCATCCCGCGCGATCCCCTGCTCCTTGTCCCCCGCCTGCTGGACCAGGCCCAGGGCATCGGCTCCCCCGCCTCCCAGGCGGGCGGCGCGGCCCTGGTCTGGGCGCGGATTGCGCCCTCTCCGCTCGCCGACGCGGGCCAGGCACCCGTTTTCGCGGTCGTCGCGCAGGCCGCGTCCGAGGCGCGCGCCGGAAATCCGGGCGTCCAGCTCGAGTGGACCGGCGTGAACCGCTTCGCCGCGGCCAGCCGGGCCCGGATCGAGGCGGAGATCAAGGCGCTCAACCTCATCTCGCTCGCCGCGGTGGTGGCCGTCGCCGCGCTTTTCGTCCGGCGGAGCTGGAAGCTGCTGCACCTGGCCCCCGTCATCCTCTGCTCCCTCCTCGGCGCGTGGACCGCCTCGACGGTCGTCTTTCCGCGCCTGCACCTCCTGGTCTTTGTCATCGGCTCGCTCCTGACCGGCGTCGCCGTCGACTATGGGTTCTACATCTACATGCAGCCCTTCCTGCGGCCCGAGGAGACCTACGCCGCCAAGCTCGGGCGCCTGATGAAACCCCTGCTCGCGAGCTGCCTCACGACCGTCATCGGCTTTTCGCTGCTCCTTTGGTCGGACTTGCCGCTCATCCGGCAGCTCGGCCTCTTCGTCAGCGCGGGCCTTCTCTGCGCCCTGGGAGCGGCGATGCTCTATTTTGCCCAGCTGCGGCGACCCTTCCTCGAGGGGCGGAGCTTCGCGCCGCGGCCGGCGGCGACGGGGCGCGCGCGGGCCGGCCTCCGGCTGGCCGCCGCCCTGGCGGCGGCCGTCGCGATCCTCGGGCCCTGGCGGCTCCACTGGCGCGACGACATCCGCGAGCTGGACATCCCCGCGCGCGAGCTGCAGGCCAACGACGCGGCGGTGCGGGCGAAGTTCGGCGACGGGTCCGGCCGGGCGGTCTACCTCACTTACGGCGACACCCTGCCGGCCGCGCGGCAGCACCTGGAGGATTTCCTCGCCCAGGCCGCGAAGGCGGACCCCGGCGCCAAGTTCGCGAGCCTGGGCGCGGTCTTTCCCACGGAGGACGACTGGCGCGCCCTGCCCGGACGCCTGCGGGAGCTCGGCGGCTTTCCGGCGGACTTCCGGGACGCCCTGGGACGCCACGGCTTCAGCCCGGACGCCTTCGCTCCCTTTTTCGAGGCTTGGGCCCGCCTGGGATCGCCGCCCCCGGGCGGCGACTACGCCGGGCTCTACACCGATCTCGCCCCGGCCCTCGCGGGACCGATCGGGCAGCTCTACAGCCCCCGCCCCCCGCTGCCGTGGTTCATGACGCTCGCCGACCGCCCGGCGGGGTCCGCCTGGCCCGCGGCCCTCCAGACCGTGAGCGTCGACCAGCTGCAGTCGCTCGACGACCTCTTCACGCGGTACCGCTGGTCGGCGCTGCGCCTGAGCCTGGTCGGGCTCGCGCTGATCATTGCGAGCGTGTTCGCGATTTATCCGTTCCGCCGCGGCCTGCGCATCGCGCTGATTCCCGCCGGCTCCTGTTTCTTTGTCTTCGGCCTGCTCGGGCTCCTCGGCCAGACCCTCAATCTCTTCCACCTCCTCGGCGCGTTCCTCGGGGTCTGCCTCTCGCACAATTATTCGATCTTCTCGTCGGACAGCGCGCGCGCCCGCACGCCCACGCCCGTCCCGGTGCGCCTCTCGGCCCTGTGCGCCGCGGTCTCGTTCGGGGTGCTCGGGTTCAGCCATATCCCCGTGGTCCACGCCCTCGGGCTCACCGTGGCCCTGATCGTCCTGACGGCGCTCGCCGCCATCGAGCTCGAACCCCACGTGCGGAGCAGGCCGCCCGGTTCGCCATGACGCTGCTCGAGGCCTGGAATCGCACCGTGCGGCAAAACCGCAACGCGCCCGCCCTGATCGACGCCGGCACCGGCAGGATCTGGACGCGCCGGGAGCTCGACCAGCTGGCGTCCGCCTGGGCGGGGGAGCACGGCGCGTTTCTCGCCCACCGGCTCGTGCTCTTCGCCGAGCCGAACGGGCCGGAATGGCTGCGGGTCTTCCTCGGCTTGGTGAAGGCGGGCGCCGTGATCGCGGCGCTGGAGCCGGGCGAGCCCGCCGAGGCCCAGCGCGCCCAGGCGCTCTCCGCCGGGGCCGCCTTTCGCTGGAGCGGCGGCGCCCTCGAACCCACCGGCGCCACCGGGCTCCTGCCTCGCGATGGTCGGCGCTACCTCAAGCTCACCTCGGGATCGACCGGCGCGCCGCGCGCCCTCGCCTTCACCGACGCGCAGCTCCTGGCCGACGCGCGGCAGGTCTGCGCGACGATGGGCATTCGCGGCGCCGACCTCAATTTTGCCCACCTGCCGTTCGGGCACTCGTACGGCCTCGGCAACCTCGTCCTGCCCCTGCTCTCCCGCGGAACCGCCCTCCTCTGCGCCGCCGCGGCGCTCCCCCAGGCCATCGCCGCCGACATCGAGCAATGGCGGCCCACGCTGCTGCCGTCGGTGCCGGCGGTCCTCCGCGCGCTCGCCGGCGCCGACATCGCGGCCGGGCGGCTGGGCAGCCTGCGGACCGTGATTTCCGCCGGCGCCCCCCTGCCGCCCGAGACCGCCTGGGCGTTCCACGCCCGGTTCGGGCTCAAGATCCACAATTTCTACGGCTCCAGCGAGACCGGCGGCATCGCCTACGACCGCACCGGCGAGGCCACCCTCTCCGGACGCAGCGTGGGTCGGCCGCTCCGCGGCGTCCGCGTGCAGTTCGGCCGGGGCGGCCGCTTCACGGTCGAGAGCGCCGCCGTCCACACACTCGGCAATCCCGCCCCCCGCGGCGCCACGGGCGCGGGCCGCCACCGTCCCGCCGACCTGGCCCAACCCGCTGCGAACGGGGAGCTCGTCCTCCTCGGCCGGACCGGCCGCATGGTCAAGGTCGCGGGCCGCCGCCTCGACCCCGCCGAGGTCGAGCGGGCCCTGCGGCGGCTGCCCGGCGTGCGCGACGCGCTGGTGGCCGTGCATCCGGCCAGGCCCGATGCGCTCGCCGCCGTGGTCGCCGGGCAACTGGCGGGCGAGGAAGTCCGGGCGGCGCTGCGCCTGACCCTGGCGCCCTGGAAGATCCCGCGGAAAATCATCGTCGTGCCGGAGTTTCCCCTGACCTCCCGCGGCAAGCCCGACTCGCGGCGCCTGCAGGCCCTGCTCGCCGCCCGCTAGGCTCCGACCAGGGTGGCCTCGATCTCGAGGTCCAAGTCCGCGCGGCAGAGGTCGGTCTCGAGCCAGATCACGCGGTCCCGGGGGTCCAGCAGGGTGCCGTTCAGCCGCGCCCGCGCCTCGGGCAGGTCGGAGGCCCGGCGGAGGTAGATCTTGAAATGCCGCTCGAAGCCGCCGCCCGCGCCCAGGGCGTCGCCGAGGCCCGCCGCCCGGGAGATCAGCCGGAGATTGTCGAGGGTGCAGGCCGCCTGAGCGTCGAAATTCCCCGGCGCCACCGTGGCATGGCCCTTGATCGCCGCGGTGCCCGAAATGAAGATCAGCGGCCGGGCCGCCCAAGCCGTGATCGTGGCGCGGGCAAAGCTCGGTGGGCTGGGCCCGTGCTCGGGCGGGTAGCGGTAGGCGGGAAGCTGCTCGGGATTCTCGCAAGGCCGGGCCGGGCTGCGCGCCGCCACGAAGACCACCGCGAGCGCGTCGCCCCGGCAGCCGACGGCCGAGGCCGACGGCAGCGCGCCGGGATAGTCGGCGCCGAGGGCGTCCTGGAACGCCCCCGCCCGCCCGGCGTTGAAGGCCCGGTAGTTTTCCAGCCCGCCGCGCAGCCCGTTGATCTGCGGGACATAGTTCCAGATCCGGCAAAGCTGCCATCCCCGGGCGGCGGCCAGCAGCCGCCCGTAGATCCCGCGGCCCGAGGCGGCGGGGTCGGAGCCCACCGGCTGAACCGACCAGCCCACCAGGAGGTCGCCCGCCGCAAACACCCGAAATCCCTCCTTCTCGCCCAGGGGCCGCGCCCCCGTGAACAGGCACTCGGCCGCGAGCCCGCCCAGGCGGACCAGCGGCAGGCGGAGGCGGGCGCGCGTCTCGTCGTCGCTGACCGCGGCGAGCGGGGCGTCGAATTCCACTTCCAGGGGAAGCAGGCCCGTCCGGGTCTCGGGAGCGGTCGGCATCTCGTGTAGTGTGGGATAACGGGTCGGCGATTCAGCGCAACTGTTCCTGCCGGGGCACCACGCACCGGATCCCCCGCGCCTGGAGCCCGGCGAGCACCCGGGAAATCGCCGCGACCCGCACGCCCGCCGCCACGCTGCCGCCCTCGTGCATCAGGAGGATGTCCCCGGGCCGGACGCGGGCCAGGGCGCGGTCGGCGATCCGGGCGGGATCGCGGCCCTGGCAGTCGTGGGTCCGCAGGTTCCAGCCGACGCAAACGAGCCCGCGCGCCGCCAGCTCCCGGCGCAGGAAGACGTTCTTGAAGCCGACGGGCGGCCGGAACCACCGCGGCTCGGCCCCGGCCGCCCGCAGGGCCGCCGTGGCGGCGTCGAGTTCCGCGCGCAACCGCGCGGCCGACGCACACCAGAAGGAGGCCGCCGGATGCGTGTGCGTGTGGTGGCCCACCGTGTGGCCGCGGCGCAGGATCTCCGCCACGAGGTCCGGCGCCCGCGCCGCCCGGGAGCCGATCAGGAAGAACCCGGCCCGGGCCCCGTGAAGGTCCAGGACGTCCAGGATCCGCGGCGTGTCCTCCCGGTCCGGTCCGTCGTCGATCGTGAGCAGGACTTCCGATCCCTCGGGCGCAAAATGGGTGAAGACCCGGACGAGCGACTGGGCACCCGGGGCGAGGAGGGCGTGCACGAGCCAGAGGTCCGGCCCAAAGAAGCAAACCGCCGCCGCCCACGGCGCCGGGCGCCAGAGCAGCACCGCGGCGACCTTGGCCGCCAGCTCGAAGGCGACGAAACCGCGGCTCATGCCGCCGGCTCCGGGCGCCCCGGGTCCAGGACGCTCGGCGCATACCGCAGCGGGGGGGCCGCGCGGAGACCGCGGCGCTGGAGCCAGCAGACGATGAGGAAGGCCCGGAAGCGCCACGCCATCGCCCAGGTCATGCGGGCGTGGCCGGCCACGACCGAGACGATCGCGCGCTCAATGCCCCAGCGCTTCCCGTTGCTCATGAAGACGGCAAAACTGTCGTTGTCGTAAAACGCCGCGATCAATTTCTGAAAGACGGCGGCATGGCGCTTCATCGCCTGCGTGTAGCCGGCGCGCTCGGCCGCGCTGATCACCCGGTCTTCCCGCCGTGCCCGCAGCACGAGCTCGACCGCCCGGCTGGCGGACCACATCGACATGTACACGCCCGAGGAGAAGATCGGGTCGAAGAAGCCGGCCGCGTCCCCGACCAGGAGCAGCCGCTCCGCTCCCAGCTGGCGCCGGAAATAGCTGTAGTCGTTCGTGGTGCGGAACGGCTGGATGCGCTCGGTCCCGGCCATGAGCTCGCTCAGCTTGGGCGCGGCCGCCACGGCCTGGGCGAACACGTCCTCCGGCCTGCTCCCGGCCTTCCGGATGGCCTCGGCCGTCGTCACCAGGCCGACCGAGGTGACCTCCGCCGTGAGCGGGATCAGCCAGAACCAGCCGTTGTCGAGCCGCACCGCGATGGTGTGGCCCGCGGCCACCCCCGTCGGGCGATGCACGCCGCGAAAATGCGTGAAGACCGCGAAGCGCTTCGGAAACGGCGAGGGATCGTAGGCCCGCTTCTGCTCGGTCATCAGGAGATTGTCGCGGCCGCTCGCGTCGAGGACCCAGGGGGCCGTGACCGCCCCGGCGCCGCCCTCGCCCTCGAGGAGAACGCGATGGCCGCCGGGAATCGCCTCCAGCGCGGTCGCCTTCGTCCGCATCCGGACCTCCGCGCCGAGGGACCCGGCGTGCTCCAGGAGGAGCTGGTCGAACTTCGCGCGGTCGACCTGGTAGGTGTAGTCCAGGCCCGGCACCAGGCCGTCGGCAAAGATGATTTCCTTCGCCGCGTCGCCGTTGGCCGAGAAGAAGAGCGCCCCGTACTTGCGGATGCACCCCGCGGCCTCGAGCTTCGGCCAGGCCCCGGTCTCCCGCATGATCCCGTTGCCCATGGGCAGGAGCGATTCGCCGATGTGAAAGCGCGGAAACTGCTCGCGCTCGACCACCAGCACCTTGAGGCCCGCCTGCCGCGCCCGGGCGGCCGCGGTGCTGCCGCCGGGCCCTCCGCCGATCACCACCAGGTCAAAGTCGAATTCGGCCATGGCTCGATTCAATCAGGACGGCCCTGCCGGATGCGATCCAGGAATACCGCCGCGATGATCACGAGCCCGATGATGATCTCCTGGAAATAGGTCGGCCAGCCCATCTGCTGGGAGCCGTTCCGCAGGACCGCCATGATCAGGGCCCCGATCATGGAGCCCAGGACCCCGCCCACCCCGCCGTTCAGGCTCGCGCCCCCGATGATCACCGCCGCGATGATGTCCAGCTCCAGGCCCACGGCCACGGTCGGGTCGCCCTGCCGCAGCCGGGAGAGCTGGAAAAGCCCGGCCAGCCCAAAGAAGCCCCCCGCCACCGCGTAGATCAGGACCTTCAGCCGGGTCGTCGGGACGCCGCAGAGCCGCGCCGTCGCCTCGTTGGAGCCGAGCGCGAAGATGTGCCGGCCGAAGACCGTCCGGCGCAGGAGGACCGCGGTCGCCCCGGCCAGGACGAGCGCCACCCAGACTCCGGCGGGGAGCGCGTAGCCGAAGGGATTGGCCGTCATCATCCAGCGGTTGATCGGCGAGGCGTCATAGTTGACGGTCTGGTTGTCCGCCAGCCACTTGGCCGAGCCGCGCGCGATGCCGAGCGTCCCGAGGGTGATGATGAAGGGCGTCACCCGCAGCCCCGCGATGGCGGCGCCGTTGACGAGCCCGATGGCCCCGCCCGCGGCGATCGTCGCGGCGACCACGGCGGCCGCGGCCCAGCCGTGCTGGATCAGGAGCGCCCCGATGACGCTGGTGAAGGCGATGCTGGAGCCGACCGACAGGTCGATGCCGCCGCTGACGATGATCATCGTCATGCCCAGGGCCCCGATCGCCACGATCACCGTCTGGGTGAGGATGATCTTGAAGTTGTGGAAAGTCAGGAAGTACGGCCGCGTCTCCGCCGGCAGCGAAAAAAGCAGGATCACCGCCAGCAGGCCGAGGAACGGCCCGAGGCGGGCCAGGAGGCGCTTGAGCGGGGTGGCCATCAAGCTAGGCGCCACCGGTGGCCAGGCGCATGATCTCCTCCTCGGTCCAGTCGCCGCGGGGGCGCACCGCCGCCAGGCGCCCGCGGCACATGACGCCGATCCGGTCGCACAGGCCCAGGAGCTCGGGCAGGTAGGAGCTCACGATGAGGACCGCCTTCCCCGCGGCCGCGAGTTCCCCGATGATCCGATAGATCTGCGCCTTGCTGCCGACGTCGATGCCGCGCGTCGGCTCGTCGAGGAGGAAGATCCGCGCCGGGTGCTCCAGGAGGCGCGCCAGCGCCACCTTCTGCTGGTTGCCGCCCGAGAGGTGCCCGACCGGCTGGCCCGGGTCCCGGCATTTGATCGCCAGGGTCGATATCCAGCGCTGGGCCGCCGCCCGCTGCCGGCTCCCGCTCACCAGGCCGAGGCGACCGAAGGCGCCCAGCTTCGTCAGGGTGACATTGTCGGCGATGGGCTGGCCGAGCATCAGGCCCTCCTCCTTGCGGTTTTCGCTCAGGAAGCCCAGGCCCTGCGCCCAGCGCCGGCGGGGCGTCGCCCGGCCCGCGGTCGCGTCCACGACGCAGACCTCGCCGGCCGCCAGTTCGTCGAGGGCGAACACCGCGCGGACGAGGTCGGTGCGCCCGGCGCCGATCAGGCCCGCCAGGCCGAGGATCTCACCCGCCCGCAGCTGCAGGCTGACGCCGTCCAGCCGCGGCCCGGCGCGGGCTGCCGTCACCTCCAGGACCGGGGCGCCGGGGCGGGAGGCGGTCCGCGGGTACAAGTCGGTCACCGCGCGGCCGGTCATGAGGGTGACGATCCGGTCGAGGCCCGTCCCGGCCATCGGGCCGTCGGCGACGGTCTCGCCGTCCTTCAGCACGGTGAAGCGGTCGGCCACGCTCCGGCATTCCTCGAGGAAGTGGCTGATGTAGATGACGCTCACGCCCTGGTCGCGCAGCCGCCGGACGACGCCAAAGAGCCTGCCCGCGTCCGCCTGCGTGAGGCTGCTCGTCGGCTCGTCGAGGATCAGGACCCGCGGCCGGCCGAGGAGCGCCCGCGCGATCTCGATGATCTGCTGCTCGGCGATCGCGAAGCCGCCGGCGGCGCGGTCGAGCGGCAGGTCGGCATGGCCGAGCTGCGCCAGGGCGGATCGGGCGCGCTCCCGGGACGCCCGGCGGTCGATCCAGCCCCCCCGGGCCGATTCCATCCCGAGCAGGATGTTCTCCTGGGCCGTGAGGTGCAGGGCGAGATTCAGTTCCTGGTAAATCATCGCCACGCCCTTCCGGCGGGCGTCGTGCGGGCCCTCGGGCGCATAGGGCGCCCCGTCCAGCGTCATGGTCCCGGCGTCCGGGCCGTGGGCGCCGCTCAGGATCTTCATCAGGGTGCTCTTGCCCGCGCCGTTCTCCCCGATCAGGGCGTGGACCTCCCCCGGCGCGACCGCCAGCGAGACGTTCGCCAGGGCCCGCGTGGCGCCGAAGCTCTTGCGAATGCCGACGAGCCGCAGTCCGCTCATGCCCGGGAGCCCCGCCTACTCGACCGACGGATGCAGCAGGGCCGCCTGGGCCGGGTCGTTCATGTTCTGCGGCGTGACCAGGCCGACACCGGTGTCGATCACAGCCGGCACCTTCTCGCCGCGCAGGACCGCCACGAGGGTCTTCACGCCCAGGTAGCCCATCTTCACCGGGTCCTGCACCACCAGGCCCTGGACGTCGCCCGCGGCGAGCGCCTGGTCGAGGACCTGGCTCGCGTCGAAGCCGACAAACTTGACCTTGCCGCCGGCCAGGCCCGCGTCGCGCAGTGCGAGCAGCATGCCGGAGGCGGAGGATTCGTTCGAGGCGAAGACCCCCGTGACCTCGGCGCCGAACCGGTTGAGCAGGTTCTCGGCCGCCCGCTTGGCGCTGTCGCGGGTCGCGCCCGCGTGCTGCTCGGTGGAGATCAGCCTGATTCCCGGGAAGTCGCGGCGCATGACCTCGAGAAATCCGTCCTCGCGCTCCTCCGTGCTGGCCGAGCCCACCATGTAGCGGAGGAGGATGACCCGGCCCTGGCCGCCCAGGAGTTCGCCCAGCCGCCGCGCGGCCAGTCGGCCGCCCTCGCGGTTGTCGGTCGCGACGAAGCTGGACGGGAGCTTGGACTGGAGGCCGGAGTCGATGACCACCACGGGAATATGGGCGCCGACCGCCTCCTCGACCGGCGCGACCAGCGCCCGGGCGTCGAGCGGCGCCAGGACCATGCCGCTCACCTGGCGGCCGACGAAGTTCTCGACCACCTGCACCTGCTGCTCGCGGTCATCCTCGCGCAGCGGCCCCTTCCAGATGATGGCCACCTCGACCCCGGCGGCCTGCAGCTCGCGCTGGGCCCGGACCGCGCCGGCGTGGATGGATTTCCAGTACTCGTCCGTCGTCCCCTTGGGGATGACCGCGACCTGGTAGGGGGCGGCGCGGACGGCGCCGGCCAGCGCGGAAAGGGCGAGAACCAGGGGGAGGATTCTTTTCATGCGAAAGCCCGGCAAGCTAGAGGCATTCCATCCGGGGAGGACAGCCTAAAGCTTGAGGGCGTCGCCCTCGTATTCGACGCAGATGACGTTGGCGATGGGATTGGGCTGGTTGCGCGGCACCCGGACGAAGCGGACCCCGCCCACCGTGTCGACCGCGAGCGGGGGCTGGCCGGCTTCGCCCAGGTAGTAGGCCCGCTTGATCGCCGAACGGAAGGCCGGCAGCCGGAGGCCGTCCCGCTGGGGCCGGAAGACCGTGAAGTAGAGCTTCCCCGGCTGGGTCGTGCAGCGCCACTCGGTGCGCTCCAGGAAGAGCGGCTTGCCCGCCGCGTCGGTCTCGTGGGCGGCCTGGTCGCCGAACTCCGCCCCGAAGGGCGAGCGGCCCGCGCCGTAGACCACCTCGCCCCGGTCCCTCAGCCACCGGCCCACCGTGCGGAGATTGTCCTGGGCGGGCTGCGGAATGACGCCCTCGGAGGTCGGGCCGACATTGAGGAGGTAGTTGCCGCCCTTGCTCACGATGTCCACGAGCTTGAAGAGGATGTCCCCCGGGGCCTTCCAGTCGGTGTCGTCCCGCTTGAAGCCCCAGGTGTGGTTGGTCGTGGCGGGGGTCTCCCAGTCCCCCTTCAGCCCGGAGCTGGGAATGGCGTTGTCCCCCGTCGAGGTGTAGTCGCCGGTGCCGGGGGCCAGCCGGCCGTCGATCAGGCAGGCGGGCTGGAGCGAATGGACGAGGTCGACGAAGCGCTGGCCGCGCGACCCCACGTCCATCATCCGCGGCGTGTCGAACCAGATCAGGCAGACCGGGCCGTAGTTCGACAGGAGCTCGCGGACCTGCGGCTCCGCCTTCCCGCGCAGGTACTGGTCAAAGTCCTTCTGCTCGTCCGGGCCGAAGTCGCTGTTGTTCCCCGCGCCGTTCGGCTCATGCCAGTCCTGCGCCTGGGAGTAGTAGAAGCCGAAGCGGATGCCGTGGCGGGCGCAGGCCGCCGCGAGCTCCTGCAGCGGGTCGCGATGGAAGGGCGTCGCGTCGGTGACGTTGTAGGCGCTGACCTTCGAGTGGTACATGGCGAAGCCGTCGTGGTGCTTCGAGGTGATCACGATGTACCTCATCCCCGCGTCCTCCGCCATCTGCACCCAGGCCTCGGCGTCGAACTTCACCGGATTGAACTCCTTCGCGAACTGCTCGTAGCGCGGCAGCGGGATCGGCGCGTTGTGCATGATCCATTCGCCCAGGCCCGGGACGACCCTGCCCTCCCACGAGCCGGCCGGCACCGAGTAGATCCCCCAGTGGATGAAGAGTCCGAACTTGGCCCGGCGGAACCACGCCATGCGGGCGTCGTGATCCGGGGACGCCGCCTCCGCCGCCGGGGCGGGGGGCGGAGTTGCCTGGGCCGGGGACCTCATCGGGGAAAAGAGCGCCAGGGCATACCCGAGCGCACGTGCGGCGAGCTGAAAACGGGAGATTTTCACAATTATTGAGGGGGTTCAGCCAAAGAAAACACTCGGGTTCAGCCTGACAAAGCAATTCAATCCGCGCCATGTCCCTCTTCTGGCTCAAGAAGTTTGTCTCCTTCTGGCTGATGCCGGTGCCGTTCTGCCTGACCCTGCTCGCAGTCGGCACCTGCTACCTCTTCTCGCCGCGGCTGAGCCGGCTCGGCCGCCGCCTCGTGGCCATGGCCGCGCTGCTCCTCCTGCTGTTCAGCAACAAGTATGTCAGCAGCTCGCTGGTGCAGCCGCTGGAGCGCCCGTTTCCCCCGGCGCCGGAGGTGAATGCAGGCGGCCCGGTGCCGGCGCGGCTGGCCCGGTGCCGCTACATCGCCGTCCTGGGCGGCGGCCATGGGGACATCGGCCTTTTTTCCGCCACCAACAAGCTCTCCACCGCGGCGCTGGGCCGCCTCGTCGAGGGCGTGCGCCTGGCCCGCGCTCTCCCGCAGGCCCGCCTGATCGTGAGCGGCCCGGCGGCGCCCGGCTTTCCCAGCCATGGCGCGGTCCTGGCCCAGGCGGCCGTTTCCCTCGGGATCGAGCGCAGCCGGATCATCGTGATCGACACGGCCCACGACACCGAGGACGAGTCCCACGCGGTCAAGGCGATCGTGGGCGCGGCGCCGACCGCCCTGGTCACCTCCGCCTGGCACATGCGGCGCGCTTCCGGCCTGTTCCGCCGGGCGGGAGTCGACATCCTGCCCTGCCCGGCCGACTACCTGGCGAAGCCCGGCGACACTTTCCGCTGGAACGACCTGTCCTGGGACAGCGACTCCCTCAACCGGAGCACCAGCGCCGTCTCGGAGGACATCGGCTACCTCTGGGTCTGGCTCCGCGGAAAAGTCTAG